>NZ_JBWKOU010000008.1:0-306358 GCF_059416245.1 Curvibacter sp. GW821-FHT09D12
AATGTCCATTTAGAAGTGAAATGGGCATCTTCGGGACCTCGGAAATGGGGGGCAAGATGGGAGGACTGGCCGCTTACGCTCTCTGAGCCAACTGCTCCGCTGTTTCAAGCCGCCAATGTGCATTCAGGCCTTGGGCACGCGAGCCAGCACGGGCGCCCGAAAAACCACGTCTGGGTAATTTTCAAACATCGATTTGATCAGTTCGCGAAGCAAGCCGCCATTTTCGAAAGACAACTGCACCCCTTTCAGAGGTGGTCTTCGTGGGTCGGGGCAAGAAATTGGCTACTACCGGGTGATCAGATTTTTACGAAAGAACGCTAGGACTTGGGCATCGAATTCCTTATGAAATGAGGCTCGATCAAAGCTTTGGCGATCTGAACAAATCTCGGGAGCACGCTTCACCATTTCGGGCGGGCAAGGAGGCAGGAAATCGAAATGCTGGGAAGCTGGCACTGTATGAAATTCGACTGCCGCTGGCAATGCGTGAGCAATAGCGGCAACGCTTGCCGGCTCCACGCCATCTCCACCATGCTCGGAACGCCAGAGTTGTATCGGGATCCTCACATTTTTGAAGCTCTCCGCAGTGAAGAAGTTACTGAGCGGATCAGCTATCGCAGCGGCTTTTATTCGAGAATCATGGGTAAGTTCCAGGAATTCGTGCCTTTTAACTTGCTTGCAAACTTGCTTGTTTTTGTCTCGACACAACTCACCGAGAGGGTTGGCTCCGGCAACGACAAGCCCAGTGTAGCCTCCGCGTGAGAAGCCAAAAAAACCGATATTTTCAGGGTCAATTTTCTGAGCATCTGGCCATGTACCCAGCATGAAGTCGATTACCCTCTTGATATCATCAGGTCTCTCTATCAGCACAGATAGATCTCCAAGACGCCTCGGATCCATCGCGTTATCACCATGATTAATGGCGGCCACGACAAAACCGGAATTCGCTAATTTTTCCGCAATGTCACGATGACTGAGAAAAGTTCCACTCCAGCCATGAGAGATCACAACGAGAGGAAATTTGCTGCCAACGACTGGACAATCCTTGGCGACGGACATGACATAAGGTCCAATTTTCACATCGCCCAGAGGTTGTGTACATGGAAACCAGACCGCCCCCCTCAGAGTTGGACTGTCATTATCAGTTGGGACCTCAATGAGTCGGAAACCAGCAGCATGAGCAAAAAACATCGTGCAGCCAAATGTTGCCGCAAAAAATAATTTCAATAGATTCATTTATTTTCTCCCGATATCAATCACAGTCCTTGAGGTCTTCATCAGCCCGAGAGACCACTCAAGCGCGATTAAGTAGTTTAGCCCCATCAGAACGCAGCCCTTTCTAGGTAGACAAGTCTCGATACAGTGTTTAACGCGTAGTCCCAAGTTTCTGGCAAAGATTATTGGTGCGCAGCCCGACCCTGCTCTCGACCCATCCCGGCTCGGGCATCAAGAGCCTGGCTGATTTGAAAGCCAAGGTGGCCGGTGGAGGCCTGTCACTGAGCTATGCGTCGTGGGGAATCGGCGGCCTGGGCCATTTGCAGGGCGAAACGCTGAACCGCAGCCTCAAGGCGGGCATGGTGCATGTGGCTCAACGGGGCGAGGCACCTGTGATCTCGGACCTGCTCGCTGGCACGGTGGAGCTGGGCTACTCATCGGTGGGCAGTGCTATGCAGCATGCCCCGACCGGCAAGCTGATCCCGCTGGCCGTGATGGGGCGTCAACGATCCACCTCGCTGCCTCAGGTGCCCACCCTGCGCGAACTGGGCATGGCCGACCCGATCTACGACACCAGCATCTGGATCAGTCTGCTGAGCCCGGCCAAGACACTGGCCCCCATCGTTGACCGCCTGGCGCGCGAGGTGCGGGCCATCGTGGGCACCCCCGAGATGAGCCAGTTGCTCAATGGCCGAGGTTTTGAAGTCATGAACTCGACGCCCGAGCAGTTTGCAGATGATTTCAAGCCTGAGTTCGAAGTGGTGACCCGCAAGCTCCGGGAGCTGGGCATTCAGCCCCAGTGAGGCTTTGCTCAAACCCGCGGGATGAACGTCACCACCAACAACACGTTTGAAGGCTGTCGAGCCACCCGGGCCATCGCACGGCAGACGGATTTCGCCCAGGCGTGCATGCGACTTGGCGTCAAAAGGGGCTCGACCGTTGCCAAGCGGCCCCTGGCTCATCATCGGGCTGCTGCCGATGGATCGCTCAAAAGGGCCGTGGAGGCTTCGTTCGGCCTCCCGGGCGTGGCCTCCCCGGCGCGATCCTCCCAGTCCTCCCACGCCACAGACTCAGCCACGAGATAGCGCTTCACCGCTTCTCCGAGCGTCGGAAAAAAGCGTTGCTCGCCGAGTCTGGAAAACAGCCCAAAGCGCTTGAGCTTGTCTTTGACGGGGCCCTTCATTTCTGCAAAGCACAGCTCAATGCCCGCCTGGTGCAGCGTCTGGTCGAGTTCGTCAAGCACATCGGCTGAGGTCACGTCCACACTGGTCATCGGCTCGGCACCGACAACCACCCAACGAACCGGCGTGGGGGAGTTGGCGACCACCTCCAGCACGCGGTCTCGAAACAACTCGGCGTTGGCGAAGAACAGCGGCGCATCCCACCGGAACAGCACCAGCCCTGGCACCACCCGGGCCTCTGGGTGGCGAATGATGTCGTGATACCCCTTGACGCCGTCTACCCTGCCCAGCACGGCTGAGTAGGGGCGCCAGCCATCCCACAGGAATTCGATGACCGCAGCGACAATCGCCAAACCAATGCCCGGTATGGCTCCCAGCAGTGCCACGCCGAGCAGGCAGCCAATGGACAACCAGAACTCCCAGCGCTGGATTCGCCAGATGCGGCGCAGGTCACTGATTTCGATGAGTCCGATGGCAGAGGCGATCACCACGGCAGACAGCGCCGCGACCGGCACGTTGCGCACCAGACCGGGTGCCAGCAACAACAGAGCGCCCACCGCACAGGCCCCGACGACACCGGCCAGCTGCGTTTTTGCCCCCGCGGCCTCGGCCACCGGCGTGCGTGAGGCACTGACACTGATCGGAAAGCCCTGGAACAGCCCTGCAGCCAGATTGGCGGCCCCCAGGCCAACCATCTCCTGATTGGGATCAACATGGGTGCCCGAACGACCGGCATAGGTTCGCGACAACACGCTGGTGTCGGCGAACGAGATCAGCGCCACCGCCAGCCCACCCAGCAGCACCGGCGCGACGTCGTTGGAGCCGATCCATGGCAGCGAGAAGTGGGGGAGTCCCTGGGGCAATGCGCCGAGTACAGGCACACCTGCCTGGCCGTCGGTCAACGCCAAGTCCTGCAGGGTGACAACCAGAGTGGCCCCCAGTACGCCGATCAAGACACCTGGCGCGCGTGGATACCGCCTGAGCAGAAGAAGCGCCAGCAAGGTACCCGCACCAATGAGCAGCGCTCTGGGGTTCGACTGGCCCGCCGCCAGGGCCCATCCGAATTGCCAGGCCTCGCCCAACAGCCCGCGGCCATCGACACTGAAGCCGAACAGTCCCGGCAACTGACTGACGATCACGGTCAGTGCGATACCGTTCATGTAACCGTACCGGATCGGCTTGGACAACAACTCGGTGACAAAGCCCAATCGCAGGGCGCCGGCACCGATGCACAGCGCGCCCGACACCAGCGCCATCATGCTGGCCAGCGCGACCGCCCGTTGGGGATCGCCCGCCGAAAGCGGCAACACCACGGCCAGGATCAGGGCGGCCAGCGAGGAATCCGGGCCCAACACCAGGATGCGACTCGGCCCGAACAAGGCATACGCCAGCAGGCCAGCCAGAGTGGCATACAAGCCGCAGATGCCGGGCAGCCCAGAGGCGACCGCGTAAGCAATGCCCACCGGAACCAACACCGCGGTCAGCGCCAGACCGGCCACGAGGTCATGCCCCAGCCATCCGATCGGGTAGTGGCGGACCCTCTGAAGGCACGGAAGCCAGCGCGCCCAGCCCACAGCAGGCCGCACGGACCTTGGGCCAGGCACTCGCTGCGCTGGCAGCGTTTTGGTCTGAGTTGGTTGCGGATTCACCCTGGCAATTTACCCCGAACCCAGGTGGCTCAAATCGACCTGATGTGCACCCCACCCTCGCGTCAGCCGCGCCACGCAGGGCTTACCCCAGAAGCTCGGGGCCAAGGAAGCTGCGCCGCACTTGAGGCCTTGTTCGCCGCAGGGTCTTCAAAAATCGGTCGACAGAAACGGCAAGCCACATATGATTCACAAAAAATACATTTTACAGAGAAGCCTTGTTGACTCCCCACTGGCAAAGGTCTCGAACCTGCTCCGAGGTTCAGGCATCCAAGCCTGCACCTCAGCCAGCAGACCCGACGCCTGTGCCAGTGACTGAACCGCGTGTTTCGCCATGTCACACCGACCTGACCGCCCCTTGCACGAACCGCCTGAGGCCCTGCCGGCGCAAGCGGGCCCGAGCGTGTACCTGTGCCACATCCTGTTTGCCCAGGCCCCCGGGCAGGATGCCCATGCCCTGCGCCTGCAGGCCGAACGGGTCTTGCTGGCCCTCACCAGCGCCCAGGCCGAGCCAGACCAGTTCGCCCGCCTGGCACGCCAATGGTCCGCCTGCCCATCGGCGCACAGAGGCGGTGAATTGGGCTGGGTGCGCCCTCAGGACTGCGCCCCCGAGATGCTCAATGAGTTGTTCGAAATGCGCGAACCTGCCTGGGGCATGGGCGTGCATCCCCGCCTGGTTCATACGGATCAAGGCGTCCACATCGTCCAGGTGCTGGGCCGCCGTCGCACAGACCGCCGCCCTTCACGGACCGAGCTTCCGCTTTCGTTGTAAAGGAGTGCCCATGGCACCGTCAGTCTCTTCCGCCCCGACCTTCGAGTCCGGGATTTCTTCGCTGCCCGAGGGCGACTGCCCCAGTCAGTCAATGCAGGCCTTGTGCCATCAAAACAATTTGCGGCCCTGGTCACTCAAGGGGCGCAGCCTGCTGCCCGTGGTACAGGGGGGCATGGGCGTGGGGGTGTCGGCCGGGGGCCTCGCGGGGGCCGTGGCCCGCTTGGGCGCGATGGGCACGATTTCATCGGTCGATCTGCGGCGCAAACATGCCGATCTGTTTGAGCAGACCCGGCACCTTGAACACGAACCCGATGCCAAGCAACGCATCGATGCCGCCAACCTGGAGGCGCTGGCGCGCGAAATCCGCCGGGCCCGCGAAGTGGCCGGGGGTCAGGGCGTGATTGCCGTCAATGTCATGAAGGCCCTCAGCGAATACGAGGCCTACGTCCGCCAGGCGCTGGCCTGCGGGGTGGATGCCCTGGTGGTGGGCGCCGGGCTGCCGCTCGACCTGCCCGACCTGGCGCGCGAGCACCCGCAGACCGCCCTGATCCCCATCCTGTCGGACGCCCGGGGCGTGCAGTTGCTGGTGCGCAAATGGGACAAGAAGGGCCGCCTGCCTGACGCCATCATCATCGAACACCCACGGCTGGCGGGTGGGCACCTGGGCGCGGCCCGAGTGGCCGACCTGCAAGACACCCGCTTTGACTTCGACGTGGTGCTGCCCCAGGTGCAGGCCTTTTTCCAGAGTGCCGGCCTGGAGCGCGACATTCCCCTGATCGTGGCCGGGGGCATCGGCAGTCAGGAGGAACTGCGTCGCTGGCAATCCATGGGCGCCGCCGCAGTGCAAATGGGCACCGCCTTTGCCGTGACCGAAGAGTGCGATGCGGATCTCGCGTTCAAGCACATCCTGGCTCAGGCCCGGCCCGAAGACCTGGTGGAGTTCACCAGCGTGGCCGGCCTGCCCGCCCGCGCCGTGCGCACGCCCTGGCTCGACAAGTACCTGCGCCTCGAACCCCGCCTGAAGGCGGTGGCCCATCCCAAGCCACGCTGCACCCTGGCCTTTGACTGCCTGGCCCACTGTGGCCTGCGCGACGGCGACGCCAGCGTGGGCCAGTTCTGCATCGACCGGGCCCTGGGTCATGCCTTGCGCGGGGACCCGGGCAAGGGCTTGTTTTTCAGAGGTGCCGGACACCTGCCGTTTGGCTCGCACATCCGCCCGGTGCAGGATCTGATGCGTTGGATGTTGGGCGCCCTTCGCCCCGCCGACCTGGTGGCGTGATACCCCAGGCCCCGGGGCGCAGTGGTCCAGACCATCCTCCTTCCGGGTAATGGCGCGCAGCCCCCGTCATGCCTACAGTCAAGCACCATGTCTGATCCCCTCCTGCCGGCCCTGGTCGATACCTTCGGGCGGCGCATCGATTATTTGCGCGTCTCCATCACCGACCGGTGCGATCTGCGCTGCACCTATTGCCTGCCCAAAGGCTTCAAAGGCTACGAAGAGCCGGCCCACTGGCTGCGCCCGCCCGAGCTGCTGCGCCTGCTGGGCCTGTTTGTGCGCAGCGGCGTGTCCAAGGTGCGACTCACCGGCGGTGAGCCGCTGCTGCGGGGTGGTCTGACCGGGCTGGTGCGCGGCATCGCGGCCTTGCCGGGCCTGCGCGATCTGTCCTTGTCCAGCAACGGCACCCAACTGGCCCGGCTGGCCCGCGAATTGCGCGAAGCCGGCCTGCAGCGCCTCAACATCAGCCTGGACACCCTGGACCGGGGCTGTTTTGCCCGCATCACCGGACGTGACGCGCTGGGCAGCGTGCTGGAGGGCCTGCAGGCGGCCCAGGCCGCAGGCTTCAGCCCCATCAAACTCAACATGGTGGTGCAACCGGGCGTGAACCTCGACGAGGTGGCGAGCGTGCTGGCCTTCGCCATGGCCCATGGCCATGTGTTGCGGCTGATCGAGCCCATGCCCATGGGCACCACTGGCCAGGCTGTGGCGCCGCCCGACCTCAGTGCCCTGGGCCAAAGCCTGGCGCAGCAGCACGGCCTGCTGCCTTGCGTGATGGGCCAGGGCGGGGGCCCCGCACGCTACTGGGCCAGCCCGGACGGTCGCGCCAGCCTGGGCGTGATCACGCCCCTGTCGCAGCACTTCTGCGCCACCTGCAACCGCGTGCGCCTGGGGGTGGACGGCACCCTTTACCTTTGCCTGGGGCAGAACGACCGGGTGCCGCTGGGCCCGATGCTGCGGGCCGGTGCCAGCGACGCCGAGTTGTTGAAGGCGCTTCATGCGGGCATCGCGGCAAAGCCCGAGCGCCATGTGTTTCAAGAGCAACCCCAGCATGTGATGCGATTCATGGCGCAAACCGGCGGATGAAGGACATCACCAAATCACCAAAGCGCACAATTCATGCTGCAAACGATTGGAGAATGGATTGAGCCTGCCGCCGGAGCCCTTGGAGCCAGAACCGATGCCGCCAGCCTCAGACCCGGCACGGGTCCGGCTGCGCGCCCGCCTCTCGGGCCTGGGCCTGGCTTCCAAGCTGATGGGCATCGGCGGGCTGTGCCTGGTGCTGGCGCTGGCCTCGGTCGGGCTCACGCTGTGGGTGACCTGGCAATTGGAGGGCGGTGCCGCCGCCGTCAACGAAGCCGGGCGCATGCGCATGCAAAGCTACCGGCTGGCCCTGCGCCTGCAGACCCCGGTGCCCGACACGGGCCGGGCCGAGCTGAATCAGCAGGTGCAAGGCCAACTGCAGGACTTTGACGCCAGCCTGAGCCTGCTGCGCGATGGTGACCCCGCCCGCCCCCTGGCCGTGCCCTGGGACCAGGACACAAGGGCCCATTTCGAGCTGGTGCAGCGGCGCTGGCAACCCCTGCGCGAGCTGGCCGGTGAACTGGCCGTCCAGCGACCTGGCCCCGGGCTGAGCCTGCAGGTGGACGACTTTGTGCATGAGGTGGACAGCTTTGTCTCGGCCATCGAGCTGCACCTGGCGCAATGGACCACCCTGCTGCGCACGCTGCAGCTGGTGATGATGTCGCTGGCCCTGCTCAGTGCCCTGGTGCTGTTGTACGTGGGCCATGTGCTGGTGCTGGACCCGGTGCGCCGACTGCAGCGCAGCCTGGGCCGCATCGAGCAGGGCGACTTCGGCACCCGCGTCCAGGTGGCCAGCCACGACGAACTGGGCGCCCTGGCCGAAGGCTTCAACCGCATGGCTGAGCGCCTGCAAGACCTTTACAGCGGGCTGGAAGGCAAGGTACGAGAGAAAACGGCCCGCCTGCAACTGGAACAGCAACGCCTGCGCACCCTGTACGAGACCGCCACCTTTGTGGCCCAGGCGGACACCCTGCAAGCCCTGGCCCAGGGGTTTTCACGCCAGTTGCGCAGCATTGCGGAGGCCGACGCGGTGGCCATTCGCTGGTCAGACGAGGCCAACCAGCGCTATGTGCTGCTGGCCAGCGATTGCCTGCCCAAGGTGATGGTGGAAGAAGAGCACTGCGTGCTCACCGGGGACTGCCTGTGTGGCGCATCGTCCGAACGCGCAATGGCCCAGCCACTGAAGGTGATCCCCATCCTGGATGCGTCGCGGCTGACCCCACCCGACGGTGCCAGCCAGCGGGTGCAGCAGCATTGCGAGCGCGCCGGCTTCAGAACCCTGGTGACGGTCAGCCTGACCTGGCACCAGCGGGTGCTGGGCGAGATTGAACTCTTCTACCGCCACGACACGGTGCTGGGCCCTGAGGAGCGCAGCCTGTTCGAAGCCCTTGCCAGCCACCTGGCGGGGGCCATGGAAAACCTGCGCAGCGCCGCACTGGCGCGCGAATCGGCCGTGGCCGACGAGCGCCAGATGCTGGCCCGCGAGCTTCACGACTCCATCGCCCAGTCACTGGCCTTTCTGAAGATCCAGATGCAGTTGCTGCGCAGCGCCATGAACGACTCGCGCCCGGCGGCCGTCGAGGCCACCCTCGATGAGCTGGACGCCGGCATCCGCGAAAGCTACAGCGATGTGCGCGAACTGCTGCTGCACTTTCGCACCAACACCCATGCCGAGGACATGGAGCCCGCACTGCGCGAGACTCTCTCCAAGTTCGAGCTGCAGGCCGGCATCCGGCCCAGCCTGTCCATCCACGGCGAAGGCCTGCCGATTGCGCCCGATGTACAGGTGCAGGTGCTGCACATCGTGCAGGAGGCGTTGTCCAACATCCGCAAGCATGCCCACGCCCGCCAGGTCGAGGTGTGTGTCGACACCCACCCGCAATGGCAAGTCACCATCCGCGACGATGGCCTGGGCTTTGACGCCCGGGGCGGCCCGCCCGATGGCACCCATGTGGGACTGCGCATCATGCGCGAGCGTGCCGAACGCATCGGCGCGCAACTGACCCTCGAATCGGGCCACCAGGGCACCTGCGTGACCTTGCGCCTGCCTCAGAATCCGCAGCCTGCTGCGGCCCAGACCCACGAAGCCCCTGTGACATGACCCTGCCTCCTCCGATCCGACTGCTGGTGGTCGACGACCACAAACTGTTCCGTCGCGGCCTGGTGGCCTTGCTGTCTCAGCAGCCCAGCCTGCAGGTGGTGGCCGAAGCCACCGATGCGGGCGAAGCCCTGAAGCTGGCCGCCCAGCACGCGCCAGAGGTGGTGCTGCTGGACAACCACCTGCCCGGCGTGCACGGGGTCGATGTGCTGCCCCAGTTGATGGCGCTGTCGCCCACGCCCCAGGTCATCATGCTCACGGTGAGCGAGGATGCCGAAGACCTGTCGCAGGCCCTGGCGCGTGGCGCCAGCGGCTACCTGCTCAAGACGGTGGATGGCGACGAGCTGGTGGCCTCGATCCGCCGGGTGCGCGAGGGCCAGTCGGTGGTCTCGCCCGAGATGACGGGCAAATTGTTTGCCGCCTACCGGCAGGCCGTGGCGGCAGCCCCGGCGCCAGACTTCAACGCTGAACCTGCTGAGGCGCCCCCCCCTGAGCCGCAGGTGCGCCCGTCCGAATCGGCGCTGGCAGCGTCCAAGCTGTCGCCCCGCGAGCGCGAGATTCTGCGCGAGATCGCGCGTGGCGCCAGCAACAAAGAGATCGCCCGCACCCTCAAGATCGCCGAGACCACGGTCAAGATCCACGTGCAACACATCTTCCGCAAGCTCAACCTGAGCTCGCGGGTGCAGGCCGCGGTGTACGCCGTGACTGATCCAGATCAAAGCTGACGCTCGGGCTACTCCTTTCGGAGGATGGTGCCTGCCCGGAAGCAGGATGTTCACGGCGCACTGATTTTTTGACACTGGGGACCACTCAAAAGGAGGTTCCCCCATGTCTTCACGCGGCAAAGCGCTTTCGGTACTGACCGTCAGCACGCTCGCCTTCACGGTGTGCTTCATGGTCTGGATGATGTTCGGCGTCATCGGCATCCCGATCCGCAAGACCCTGGGCCTCAACGCCACCGAATTCGGCCTGTTGACGGCCATGCCGGTGCTCACGGGTTCGCTGGTTCGTGTGCCCCTGGGGGTGTGGACCGACCGCTTTGGCGGGCGCATCGTGATGATGGGCACCCTCCTGGCCTGCGTGCTGCCGATCTGGCTCATGAGCTACGCCACCCAGTACTGGCAGTTTCTGGTGCTGGGCCTGTTCGTGGGCCTGGCCGGTGGCGTGTTCTCGGTGGGCACCCCTTACGTGGCGCGCTGGTTCCCCAAGCACCAGCAGGGCTTTGCCATGGGCGTGTTCGGCGCCGGCAACTCGGGTGCCGCCGTCAACAAGTTTGTGGCCCCGGCCCTGATCGTGGCCTTTGGCTGGGCGGTGGTGCCGCAGGTGTATGCCGCCATCATGCTTGGCGTGGCCGTGCTGTTCTGGTTCGGCAGCGCCAGCGACCCCAGCCACCTGGTGGCCAGCAAGACCAGCTGGGGCGAACAGCTCAAGACGCTGAAGGACCCGCGCGTGCTCAAGTACTGCCAGTACTACAGCATCGTGTTCGGCGGCTATGTGGGCCTGAGCCTGTGGATGGTGCAGTACTACGTGGGCGAGTATGGCCTGGACATCCGCTGGGCCGCCCTGCTGGCCGCCTGCTTCTCGCTGCCCGGGGGCGTGCTGCGCGCCATCGGTGGCTACCTGTCTGACAAGCACGGCGCGCACCAGATCACCTGGTGGGTGCTGTGGGTGAGCTGGATCTGCCTGTTCCTGCTGAGCTACCCGCAGACCGACTTCAGCATCACCACCGTCAACGGGGTGCGCAGCTTCCACATCGGGCTCAACGTCTACAGCTTCACGGCCCTGATGTTCACCCTGGGCATTGCGTTTGCCTTCGGCAAGGCCAGCGTGTTCAAGTACATCAGCGATGACTACCCCGGCAACATCGGCGCCATCTCGGGCGTGGTGGGCCTCGCCGGTGGCCTGGGCGGCTTTGTGCTGCCGATCCTGTTCGGCGTGCTGCTCGACCTCACGGGCGTGCGCTCCAGCGCTTTCATGCTGCTCTACGGCGTGGTCTGGGTCTCGCTGATCTGGATGTACTTCACCGAAGTGCGCAGCCGCGACGTGCTGCGCGGCAACCCGGCCTGAGCAGCCCCCCCCCGACAACCCCTTCAAAAGGAATCCCCATGTCAAGCAAGACCGTGGCGCCCCAGCGCGCCCGCCCCGGCAAGACCCTGGCGGTCTGGACCCCGGAAGACAAGGCCTTCTGGGCCTCGCAGGGCCAGGCCATCGCCAAGCTCAATCTGTGGCTGTCGGTGCCGGCCCTGTTCCTGGCCTTTGCCATCTGGCAGCTGTGGAGCGTGGTGGCCGTGAACCTGCCCCTGATGGGCTTCAAGTACTCCACCAACCAGTTGTTCTGGCTGGCCTCGGCACCGGCCCTGTCGGGCGCCACGCTGCGCATCTTCTACTCGTTCATGGTGCCCCTGGTGGGCGGGCGGCGCTGGACAGCGATCTCCACCGCCTCGCTGCTGTTGCCCGCCATCGGCATCGGCATCGCGGTGCAAGACCCCAACACGCCCTACCCCACCATGCTGATGCTGGCCCTGCTGTGCGGCCTGGGCGGCGGCAATTTCTCGTCGTCGATGGCCAACATCAGTTTCTTTTTCCCGAAAGAGCGCAAGGGCTCGGCGCTGGGCGTGAACGCCGGCCTGGGCAACCTGGGGGTGTCGGTGGTGCAGTTTCTCAGCCCCATCATCATCTCGGTGGGCGTGTTCGGTGTGCTCGGCGGCGAGCCCCAACACATCAGCAAGGCGGGCCAGGTGATCGACGTGTGGGCGCAGAATGCCGCCTTCGTGTGGGTGCCGTGGATTGCGCTGACCGCCGTGGCCGCCTGGTTCTTCATGAACGACATCGCCGACGCCAAGGCCTCGTTCGCGGCACAGGCGGCCATCTTCCGCAACCCGCACAACTGGGTGATGTGCCTGCTGTACCTGGGCACCTTCGGCTCGTTCATCGGCTATGCCGCCGGCTTTCCGCTGCTCATCAAGTCGCAGTTCAAGGACGTGAACCCGCTGGCCTACGCCTGGATGGGACCGCTGGTGGGGGCCCTGATCCGCCCCGTGGGCGGCTGGCTGGCCGACAAACTGGGCGGCGCCCGCGTCACGCTGTGGAACTTCGTGGTGATGGCCCTGGCGGTGGTCGGGGTGCTGTTCTTCCTGCCCAAGGGCACGGGCAGCAGCCTGGCCCTGCCCTGGGGCCCGGCCGAGGGCAGCTTCACGGGCTTTTTCCTGATGTTCCTGGTGCTGTTCTTCACCACTGGGGTCGGCAATGGCTCCACCTTCCGCATGATCCCGGTGATCTTCATCGACCTGAAGACCCGCCGCGCACCGCGCAACGATGAGGTGGCCCAGGCCCAGGCCGTCAAGGAAGGCAACACCGAATCGGCCGCCGTGCTGGGCTTCAGCGCCGCCGTGGCGGCCTATGGCGGCTTTTTCATCCCCAAGAGCTATGGCTCGTCGATCGCCAGCACCGGCGGCCCTGAGCTGGCGCTGCTGACCTTCATCGTCTTTTACCTGCTGTGCATCGTGGCCACCTGGTGGTTCTACGCCCGCCGCGATGCCGATGTGCCCTGCTGAGCACGCCCCCCGAACCGACCCCAACGGAGCCATTCCATGAGTCATTTTCTGGACCGACTGAGCTTTTTTGCCCAGGCCCGCGAACCCTTTTCCAACGGCCACGGCGTCACCACCGGTGAAGACCGCACCTGGGAGGACGCCTACCGCAACCGCTGGCAACACGACAAGATCGTGCGCTCGACCCACGGCGTGAACTGCACGGGCTCATGCTCGTGGAAGATCTATGTCAAAGGCGGCATCGTGACCTGGGAGACCCAGCAGACCGACTACCCGCGCACCCGCCCCGACCTGCCCAACCACGAGCCGCGCGGCTGCGCCCGCGGCGCCAGCTATTCGTGGTACCTGTACAGCGCCAACCGCGTCAAGCACCCCATGGTGCGGGGCGAGTTGCTCAAGCATTGGCGTGCCGCCCGCACCGTGGCCAAGAGCCCGGTGGACGCCTGGGCGACCCTGATGGCCAATGACGAGGTGCGCCGCAGCTGGCAGACCCAGCGCGGCCTGGGTGGCTTTGTGCGCAGCAGCTGGGACGAGGTCAACGAGATCATTGCCTCGGCCAACGTGTACACCATCAAGGCCCACGGCCCTGACCGCATCATCGGCTTCTCGCCGATCCCGGCCATGTCGATGGTGTCGTATGCCGCCGGCAGCCGCTACCTGAGCCTGATCGGGGGCGTGTGCATGAGCTTCTACGACTGGTACTGCGACCTGCCGCCCGCCAGCCCGCAGGTCTGGGGCGAGCAGACCGACGTGCCCGAATCGGCCGACTGGTACAACTCGACCTTCATCATCGCCTGGGGCTCCAATGTGCCGCAGACGCGCACCCCCGACGCGCACTTCTTCACCGAGGTGCGCTACAAGGGCGCCAAGACCGTGGCCGTGACGCCCGACTACGCCGAGATCTCCAAGCTCGCCGACCTGTGGATGCACCCCAAGCAGGGCACCGATGCCGCTGTGGCCATGGCCATGGGCCATGTGATCCTGAAAGAGTTCTACTTCGACAAGCGCAGCGCCTACTTTGACGACTACGCGCGCCGCTACACCGATCTGCCCATGCTGGTGATGCTGCAGGAGCAGGACACCCCGGCCGGTCGCGCCCTGGTGCCGGGCCGTTACCTGCGCGCCAGCGACCTCAGCGCCAGTGCCGCCACGGCCAACGCCGACTGGAAGACCCTGGCCTGGGACGATGAAGGCCAGGTGGTGCAGCCGCAGGGTTCGATCGGCTTCCGCTGGGGCGCCGAAGGCCGACCCGACCAGGGCCGCTGGAACCTGGAGAGCCGCGAAGGCACCGAGGGCCGGCCGGTGCAGCTCAAGCTCTCGGTGCTGGAAGGGGCCGGTGGCAGCACCCCAGCCACGAGCAGCGTGAACAAGGTGGCCTTCCCCTACTTTGGCGGCATCGAGTCGCCCCAGTTCACCGCCAACAAACAAGGTGACGTGCTGCTGCGCAACGTGCCCATGCAACGCGTGCTGGTGCAGCAAGACGGTGTGCCACGCGAAGTCTGGGTGGCCACGGTGTTCGACCTGCAGGTGGCCAGCTACGGCGTGCACCGGGGCCTGCGCAATGCGGCCGGCGACCTGGTGGACGACGGCGCTGCCTCGTACGACGACAACCTGCCCTACACCCCGGCGTGGCAGGAGCAGATCACCGGCGTGCCGCGCCACCAGGTGCTGACCGTGGCGCGCCAGTTTGCCGACAACGCCGACAAGACCCGGGGCAAGTCCATGGTCATCATCGGCGCGGCCATGAACCACTGGTACCACAGCGACATGAACTACCGCGGCATCATCAACATGCTGATGATGTGCGGCTGCATCGGCCAATCCGGGGGAGGCTGGGCCCACTATGTGGGGCAGGAAAAGCTGCGCCCGCAGACCGGCTGGACGGCGCTGGCCTTCGCACTGGACTGGTCACGCCCGCCGCGGCAGCAAAACTCGACCAGCTTCTTCTACGCGCACACCGACCAGTGGCGATACGAAAAGCTGGGGGTGGAAGAGGTGCTGTCGCCGCTGGCCGACAAGACCCAGTTCGGCGGCAGCATGATCGACTACAACGTGCGCGCCGAACGCATGGGCTGGCTGCCCAGCGCACCCCAACTCAAGACCAACCCGCTGCAGGTGTGCCGGGATGCCAGCGCCCAGGGGCTGGACGCCAAGGACCATGTGGTCGACGCGTTGAAGAACGGCGCGTTGCAGATGTCTTGCGAAGACCCGGACGACCCGGCCAACTGGCCGCGCAACATGTTTGTGTGGCGCTCCAACATCCTGGGATCGAGCGGCAAGGGGCATGAGTATTTTCTCAAGCACCTGCTGGGCACCACCCACGGCGTGCAGGGCAAAGCTTTGGGCAGCGATGAAGCGCGGCCGCAAGAGGTGCGCTGGCACGCCGAGGCTCCCCAGGGCAAGCTCGACCTGCTGGTGACGCTGGACTTCCGGATGAGCACCACCTGCCTGTACTCGGACATCGTGCTGCCCACGGCCACCTGGTACGAGAAGAACGACCTCAACACCAGCGACATGCACCCCTTCATCCACCCGCTGTCCACCGCCGTGGACCCGGCCTGGGAGGCGCGTTCGGACTGGGACATCTACAAGGGCTTTGCCAAGAAGTTCTCCGAAGTGTGCGTGGGCCACCTGGGGGTGGAAAAAGAAGTGGTGCTGACACCCATCATGCACGACACCCCGGGCGAGATGGCCCAAGCCTTCGATGTGCGCGACTGGAAGCGCGGCGAGGTTGAGCTGATCCCCGGCAAGACCGCCCCGCAGATCACGGTGGTCGAACGGGACTACCCCAACACCTACCGCCGCTTCACCGCCCTGGGCCCGCTGATGGACAAGCTGGGCAACGGCGGCAAGGGCATCGGCTGGAACACCCAGGACGAGGTGCGCCAGTTGGGCGAGCTCAACGGCACGGTGCGTGAAGCCGGCGTGAGCCAGGGCCGACCCTCGATCGACACCGACATCGACGCGGCCGAGGTGGTGATGATGCTGGCCCCCGAGACCAACGGCCATGTGGCCGTGAAGGCCTGGGAGGCCCTGTCCAAACAGACCGGGCGTGAACACGCCCACCTGGCCCTGCACCGCGAGGACGAGAAGATCCGCTTCCGCGACATCCAGGCCCAACCGCGCAAGATCATCTCCTCGCCCACCTGGTCGGGGCTGGAGAGCGAGAAGGTCAGCTACAACGCCGGCTACACCAATGTGCATGAACTGATCCCATGGCGCACCCTGACCGGTCGCCAGCAGTTCTACCAGGATCACCCCTGGATGCGGGCCTTCGGGGAAGGTTTTGTCAGCTACCGGCCGCCGGTGGACCTGAAGACCCTGGCCGAAGTGCAGGGCCTGAAGCCCAACGGGCACCGCGAGATCGCGCTGAACTTCATCACGCCGCACCAGAAGTGGGGCATCCACTCGACCTACACGGACAACCTGCTGATGCTCACGCTGAACCGTGGCGGGCCAGTGGTCTGGCTCAGTGAGGACGACGCCAGGAGCGCCGGCATCGTGGACAACGACTGGGTCGAGCTGTTCAACGCCAACGGTGCCATCGCGGCCCGCGCGGTGGTCAGCCAGCGGGTGAAGAACGGCATGGTGATGATGTACCACGCCCAGGAAAAGATCATCAACACCCCGGGCTCGGAGATCACGGGCACGCGCGGCGGCATCCACAACTCGGTGACCCGCATCGTGCTCAAGCCCACCCACATGATCGGTGGCTACGCCCAGCTCAGCTACGGCTTCAACTACTACGGAACGATAGGCACCAACCGCGACGAGTTCGTGGTGGTGCGCAAGATGGCCCGGGTCGATTGGCTCGACGGCGAAACCACCCAAGGAGCACACGCATGAAGATCCGAGCCCAAATCGGCATGGTCCTGAACCTGGACAAATGCATCGGTTGCCACACCTGTTCGGTGACCTGCAAGAACGTCTGGACCAACCGCCCCGGCGTGGAATACGCCTGGTTCAACAACGTCGAGACCAAGCCTGGCATCGGCTACCCCAAGGAATGGGAAAACCAGGACAAATGGAACGGTGGCTGGGTGCGCAAGGCCGACGGCCGCATCGAGCCCCGCCAGGGCGGCAAGCTCAAGCTGTTGATGCGCCTGTTTGCCAACCCCAACCTGCCCGAGATCGACGACTACTACGAGCCTTTCACCTTCGACTACGAGCACCTGCAAAGCGCGCCCAAGTCCAAGGCACCGCCCACGGCGCGCCCGCGCAGCCTGATCACCGGGCAGCGCATGGAGAAGATCGAATGGGGCCCGAACTGGGAGGAGATCCTGGGCGGCGAATTCAGCAAGCGCAGCAAGGACAAGAACTTCGACGCGATCCAGAAGGACATCTACGGGCAGTTCGAGAACACCTTCATGATGTACCTGCCGCGCCTGTGCGAGCACTGCCTGAACCCGACCTGCGTGGCCAGCTGCCCCTCGGGCTCGATCTACAAGCGCGAGGAAGACGGCATCGTGCTGATCGACCAGGACAAGTGCCGCGGCTGGCGCATGTGCGTGTCAGGCTGCCCGTACAAGAAGATCTACTACAACTGGCAAAGCGGCAAGGCCGAAAAGTGCATCTTCTGCTACCCCCGCATCGAAGCCGGTCAACCCACCGTGTGCTCCGAGACCTGCGTGGGCCGCATCCGCTACCTGGGCGTGCTGCTGTATGACGCCGACCGCATCGAGCAGGCGGCCCAGACCGAACACGACCGCGACCTGTACCAGGCCCAGCTCGACGTGTTCCTCGACCCGCACGATCCGGCCGTGATCGAGCAGGCCCGCCGTGACGGCGTGCCCGAAGCCTGGCTGACCGCGGCGCGCAACAGCCCGGTCTACAAGATGGCCGTCGACTGGAAGGTGGCCCTGCCCCTGCACCCCGAATACCGCACCCTGCCCATGGTCTGGTATGTGCCCCCGCTGTCGCCCATCCAGGCCGCCGCCAACTCGGGCGATCTGGGTGTGAACGGCGAGATCCCGGATGTGAACCAGCTGCGCATCCCCGTTCAGTACCTGGCCAACCTGCTGACCGCAGGCGACACCGGCCCCGTGATGCGGGCGCTGGAACGCATGCTGGCCATGCGGGCCTACATGCGCTCGCGCCATGTGGACCAGGTGGAGAACACCGCGGTGCTGAACCAGGTCGGCCTGGACGCCGCCACGGTGCAGGACATGTACGACATCATGGCCATCGCCAACTACGAAGACCGCTTTGTCATCCCCAGCACCCACCGCGAGTACGCCGAGAACACCTTCGATGTGCGCGGCGGCTGCGGCTTCTCGTTCGGCAACGGCTGCTCGGACGGCGCCAGCGACACCAGCCTGTTCGGTGCCAAGAAGAAGCGCACCATCCCGATCAAGGCAGAGGAATGAGCATGAACACGCCCCATCATCCAGCCTCCACGGCCCCTGCGACCCCGGCGTCCAACCCCCGGGCCCGCAGCCTGCGCGCCCTGGCTCATCTGCTGACCTACCCCGACGCCACCTTGCGGCAGGTGTTGCCGGAGATCGAGGCTGCGCTGCAAACTGATGCGGCGCTGTCGACCGAGCGCCGAGCCGGGCTGCTGGCCCTGACCCAGGCCCTGCTGCAAAACCACCCGCTGGAGGTTGAAGGCGATTATGTCGACCTGTTCGACCGTGGGCGAGCCACCTCGCTGCACCTGTTTGAGCACGTGCACGGTGACTCGCGCGACCGGGGCCCGGCCATGATCGACCTGCTGCAGACCTACGAGCAAGGCGGCCTTTACCTGGACCCGGCCCGCAGTGACGGCGAGCTGCCTGACTACCTGCCGGTGGTCCTGGAGTTCGCCTCCACCCTGCCACCAGAGGCCTGCTGCGACTTCATTGGCGAGTTTGCCCACATCCTCAACAGCGTGCACGACGCCCTGGAGGGCCGCCAGAGCGCCTATGCCCAGGCTGTGGCCGCTGTGCTGGAGCTGGGAGGGCAAGCCCTGGTGGCGCGCCCCCTGGTGGCCGAACCCGCCATGGACGACAGCTGGGCCGAGCCCGAAGCCTTTGCCGGCTGCAGCAGCCCGGGCCAGCAAAAGCCTGGCGACAGCCAGCCCATCCATTTCATGCCCCGCACCGGGGCTGCCCCCACACGAGGAGCCTTGTCATGAGCCTCAGCCATCAATTCGTCTTCGGCATCTACCCCTACCTCTGTGGCGTGATCTTTCTGCTGGGCAGCCTGATCCGCTTCGACCGCGAGCAGTACAGCTGGCGCAGTGAATCCAGCCAGATGCTGGCCTCAGGCAGCCTGCGCTGGGGCTCCAACCTGTTCCACGTGGGGGTGATCGGCCTGTTCTTCGGTCACCTGTTCGGCATGCTGACGCCGCCCGAGATCGTGCACGCCCTGGGCGTGAGCCCGGCGCAGAAGCAGCTGTTGGCCGTGGTGGCCGGGGGCACCCTCGGTAGCCTGGGTCTGGTGGGCCTGCTGCTGCTGATCCGCCGCCGCCTGGGCAACACCCGGGTGCGCGCCACCTCGCGCAAGCGCGACTTCGTGGTGCTGTTCTGGCTGCTGGCCACCCTGCTGCTGGGCCTGTCCACCGTGCCGCTGTCGCTGCAACACAGCGATGGCGCCACCATGCTGCTGCTGATGGCCTGGGCACGGCACATCGTGACGTTCCAGGGCGATGCAGCCAGCCTGATCGCGGGCGTATCGCCGGTGTTCAAGCTGCACATGTTCATGGGCATGAGCCTGTTCGCCCTCTTCCCGTTCACCCGCCTGGTGCATGTGTGGAGCGGCTTTGCCTCGGCCGGCTATGTGGCCCGCCCCTGGCAGATCGTGCGCAGCCGCAAGATCGGCCTTTGAGCCGGCGAGCTTTTGATCAAGGAACGCCCCATGGCACCCACCACCCCACAGCCCCTCCCCCTGAGCGTGGCCGGCCAGCGCCTGGACCAGGACCGCAACGACCTCAGCGAGGCCGAGCGGCACCAGCGTGCCCGCCTGGCCCTGCTGCGCCTCGCGGCCATGGCCGACGGCCTGTTGCCCGACAGCGACCCGGCCCCCCATGACGGCGTGCTCAGCGAGGCCGCGGCCGATGCCATCGACCAGTGGCTGGAGCAGAACCTTCAAGTACCCGACCCCGACGAAGCGGCCTGCCGCCGCTACCATGCCGCACACCGCGCCCGCTATGCCGTGGGCGAGCGGGTGCAGGCCCGCCACATCCTGTTTGCGGTCACCCCGGGCACTGATGTCAAGGCGCTGCGCGGTCGCGCCGAGCAGGCCTTGCTGAGCCTGCGCGCAGAGCCGCAACACTTTGCCGAGCAGGCCGCCGCCCTGTCGAATTGCCCCAGCGGACAGCATGGGGGCGAATTGGGTTGGCTGAGCGAAGCCGATTGCGCCCCCGAACTGGCCCGCGAACTGCTGGGCCAGGACGCAGACCGGGCCCACGTGGGGGTGCTGCCACGCCTGGTGCATTCGCGCTTCGGCCTGCATGTGGTGGAGGTCTTGGCCCGAGAGCCCGGCCAGCACCCCGAGTTCGAACAGGTGCGCGACGCCGTGGCCCAGGCCATGCGGCAAAGCGCCTGGATCACAGCGCTGCGCCAGCAATTGCTGGTGCTGGCCGCCCGCTGGCCGGTGCAGGGCGTGGCGCTGGAGCAAGCGGGGTCAGCGCTGATGCAGTGAGGGCGCGCTCACGCGCCACGCAACCGTGTCATCACGGCGTCGGCCTGGGCCTGTGCTTCGGCGTTGTCGCCAGCCCAGGCCACAAAGGCATCGGGACGCACCAGGATCAGGGGCGCCTCGTAGCGGATCAGCTCCTGCTCTCGCGGGGCTGCGATCAGCGTCAGGGGCAGGCCTGCACGGGTGGCCGCGTCTTGCAGTGCCTGCACGGCTTCGGTGGCGGCCCCCAGGGCCAGCAAGGTGTAGCCGCTGCCCAGGGCCTCGAACACATTGCGCCCATCGGGCAGCGCAGCGGGTGCCAGATGATGCCCTGCACGGGCCTTGAATTGATGCGAGCCCTTGGCGCTGCAAGCGGCCGCGCTCGGCCCGCCCGTGATGAGCGGGGAGCCTTCGTAATGAGGCTCAAAGGCATGGACCTCGCCCACCGCCCCTTGTGCGCGGGCCTGCCAAGCCTGCTCGAAGGCAGCCCGGTCCTGTTGAGGATCGAATGCGGCCAGAAAGTCGCGGTCGGTGGCAATGGAGCGGGCAATGAAGTCTTCGATCGTGGAGGCGAACACGGGGCGACGCTCCGCGTCGTAGGACGCCAGCAGGGCCTCGCCGCCCCAGCCTTGCCGATGCGCGGCCAGCTTCCAGCCCAGATTGCGGGCGTCTTCCAGACCTGAATTGATGCCATACCCCCCATACGGCGGATGGCTGTGCGCAGCATCACCGGCCACGAAAACGCGCCCCTGGCGGTACTGATCGGCCAGCATGAATCGAAGATCCCAGAAGCCGATGTGATCGAAATCGACATCGAAGGACTCGCCCACGGCCTCCTGAAGATAGGCCTTGAAATCGAAGTTGTCCGCCGTGGTGCCGGCCGGCACAGGGGCATGGAAGAACCATTGACCTTGCAAGTCGACACGCCCGAAGAACTTCCAGTAGCCCTTCAACTGAGGATGCAGCACGTTGAAATAGGACTTGCCAGGGTAGCGCTCCAGCATGCGCTGATTGAGCTGGGCCGAGCGAAAGACGAGCAGCACCATGAGGCTGTCGTGGTCGGTGCGGGTCTGGTGGATACCCACCTGCTCCCGAACCCGGGATCGGGCGCCATCGCAGGCCACGAGATAAGGGGCACGAAGTTGCTGACTGGCGCCCCCATCGCGGGGCCGCACGATGACACTGACGCCATCCGCATCTTGCAGCACGCTGTCGGCGTCCCAGCCATACAGGGTCCGGATGCCCGGGATCTCGGCCACCCTGCTGCGCATGACCGCCT
Source organism: Curvibacter sp. GW821-FHT09D12 (assembly GCF_059416245.1). NCBI lineage: Bacteria > Pseudomonadati > Pseudomonadota > Betaproteobacteria > Burkholderiales > Comamonadaceae > Curvibacter > Curvibacter sp. GW821-FHT09D12. Next base: position 21,695 of record NZ_JBWKOU010000008.1, read on the forward strand.
CAGTGGCGTATTGCGGCAGCCGTTCGTTGGCCGTGAAGTAGAAAGGCTTGACCAGATCGCGTTGCAGCCAGTCATAGGCATAGGGCCCGAGCAGGGTGCCATAGGCCGTCAACCCTCCAATGCCATAGGTGGGCGGGATGGTTCGCGCAGCCCGCAGGGCCGGCTCGGCGCCCCAGGCATGGAAGTGCTCCAGGGTGCGCTGGGTCAGGTTCTGCCCTTTGGGGATGGGCTGAGGTTGCAGGTGGCGCTCCACCACGGTGCAGGGCACGCCGCGCTGTCCCAGCTCGATGGCCAGGCCCATGCCGACGGGCCCTCCCCCCACGATGATGATGTCGGTGTCCATGTTCTTGTCCTTGTTCTCGATTGGCGTTTTTCTGTGGGTCAGCGCTGGGTAGGCCAGGCTGTTGCGGGTCGATGCCAGCTCAGTCGGCGGTGATGCCCTGCTCACGGATCAGGTCGCCCCAGCGCCGGGCGTCGGCTTGCATGGTCTGCTGCAGGGATTGGGGGCTGCTGGATTCAGGGGTCATGCCCTGGCTTTCGAAGGCCGTGCTGACATCGGGCTGCGCCAGGATGGCCTTGACCTCCTGGTTGACACGCTGGATGAAGGCCGGAGGGGTGGCGGCCGGCCCGAGTAACCCATACCACATGTCCACGTTCAAGTCGCCGAGGTTGAGGCTGCGCAGGGGCGGCACCTCGGGCAGCAACCGTGAGGATTGGTCAGAGCTGATGGCCAAAGCGCGCAACTTGCCGCTCTTGACATGCTGCAGTGCCACATGAATGGGCAGGAACATCAGGTCGATCTGCCCCCCCAGCAGTTCGGTGAGGGCAGGCGCTGTGCCGCGGTAGCTCACATGGGTCAGCGCGATCTTCGTCCGGGCCTTGAGCAGTTCCATGGCCAGGTGATGGGGCGTGCCGGCACCTGGTGAGCCGTAGTTGAGCTCGCCTGGATGGCTTTTGGCGTAGCTGATCAGGCCGGCCAAAGAGTCCACCTTCTTGCTGCTTCCCACCACCAACAGCAGTTGACCACGGCTGGTCAGGGTGATCGGCGCCAGATCCTGCAAGGGGTTGAAGCCGAGTTTCGGGTAAAGCGAGGGGTTGATCACCAGGGTGTTGACGGTCACCAGAAGGGTGCTGCCGTCGGGTGTGGCCCGGATCACCTCCTGGGTGCCAATGTTGCCCGAGGCACCAGGCTTGTTGTCGACGTAGACCTGGCACTTGAGCCGGGCCGACAAGGGCGCGGCCAGTTGGCGGGCGATCAGGTCGATGCCCGTGCCGGGGGTGAAAGGCACCACCAACCGAATCGTGGACGGGCCAGGGGCTTCGGCTGCAGCGGCCACCCGGGGCAGGAACAGGGCGGAGGCCCCGGCCAGCAGGGCCTGACGACGAGACAGTTCGCCGAATACAACGGGGCTTGAGGACATGGTGTGACAAAGGTTGACGACGGGATGGATTCCAAACGCTTTTTTGATATAAATCAAACGAAATATTCTGCTTAATTCTTCAAAAATTTTGATCAATGTCGACAGCCGCCAGCTCATGGCGTTTTTGGAAATCACCCGCCATCAGAACTTTGCCAAGGCAGCCCACAGCGTGCACTTGTCACCGTCTGGGGTGAGCATGCTCGTCAAGGAGCTGGAGCGCCAGGTTGGGGCCCAGCTCTTTGAGCGCACCACGCGTTCGGTGGCATTGACCGAGGCCGGTCTGCGCCTGGTGCCGGTGGCCGAACGCATTCTTGAGGAATTGCATGGCCTGGGTGAGGCCGTGCGCGGCACCGAGGAGGCCTTGCGTTCACGCCTGGACATCGCGGCCACCCCCATCGTCGCCGCGAGTCTGTTGCCCCAGGTCCTTGGTGAATTCAGCCGCGACCACCCTGGCGTGAGGATGCGTTTGGCCGATCTTCCCGTGGGGGCGGTCCATGACGCGGTCATCCAGGGGGAGGCCGACCTGGGTCTGGGCTTTTTCGTCAAGGCCGCCCCCAGCCTTCTGCGCGAGCCATTGTGCCGTTTCCGGCTGGTCTGCATCAGCCCACCGGGGGTGGGATCTGCCAGCCAACGAGGTCGCCGGACCTGGCGCAGCCTGGCCGACGTGAACTTGCTGAGCCTGCCTGCCGACAACCCGATCCAGGCGGTGATCGAAAGCCACCTGCCGCGCCGTCTGGCCCGCACGGGGGAGCGCATGACGATGAACTTTCTGGGTTCTTTGATCGCCATGGTCGAAGCCGGCATGGGGCACGCCGTCGTGCCCTCCATCGTGATGGCCGAGTGTCTGCGGCATGGCCTGACTGTCGAGTTGCTGGAAGAGCCAGCCGTGCACCTTGAGCTCTTCGTTGTGACTCGCCGTGGCGCAGCGGTCAAAGCACAGGCCCAGACCTTCGAGAGTGTTCTGAGAGCCGCTGCACAGCGGCTTGAGAAGGCGGGAACATGGGCGCCCGCATGAATCGCGTCGGGCCGACTCGGCCAACGACTTGACTCAGCGCAACGCCAGGGGACGCCCGCGATGAGAGGCACGCCCTACCACCCAGCGGATTGAGCCCCCAGCTCGTTCTGCACGGCTCACGCCTTCACGCCCCCGGCTTTTTCCGCACAAACGCCCGCGCCTCTTTGTCAGAACGCCGGATGTGCAGCGACAGCCAATCGCGCAGCACACTGGACAGCTGCGACGCCACGGTGATGCTGCCGGCCTCGTACTGCCGCTTCAATGCCTCGAGCTGGCCGATGAAATGGGCGTGACCGATCTGGTGCTGCTCCAGGTGCGGAAACCCCACGCTACGCATCAGGGCCTCTTCACGGTTCAAGTGATCTCGGGTGTAGGCCAGCAATGCATCAAGCACCCCTTGCACTACCTCACGCCCCCGCCCCTGGCTGGTGGCGGTGTGCAACTGATTGACCAGATCGACCAGATGCCGGTGGTCGCGGTCGATGGGGCCGTGGTCGATCACCAGATCGTCGGCCCATTCAAAGTAAGCCATTCAGGATCTCCTGGGTTGAAGCGGGCCGGACGGTGTCATGCCCTCAGGCGAGCTTGAAAAACCGCACCGTGCCATCAAGGGACTGGGCCTGCTGCTCCAGCGCCTGGGTTGCCGCGGCCGCTTCTTCGACCAGGGCGGCGTTCTGCTGGGTGACCTGGTCCATCTGGCCCACCGCCTGGCAGACCTGGTCGATACCGGTGCTCTGTTCGCGGCTGGCCAGCGAGATTTCACGCATCAAGTCCGCCACCCGGCGCACGCTGACCACGGTTTCGTCCAGCGTGCTGCCGGCGCGTTCAACCTGGGCACAGCCCGCGCCCACATGGACCACCGAGGTGTCGATCAGGTGCCGGATCTCGCGCGCCGCATCCGCTGCCCGGCCAGCCAGTTGCCGCACTTCGCTGGCCACCACGGCAAAGCCACGCCCTTGCTCACCGGCACGGGCTGCCTCGACCGCCGCATTGAGTGCCAGCAGATTGGTCTGGAAGGCGATGCCATCGACCACGCCGATGATGTCGGCAATGCGCTTGGATGAGCTGTCGATGGCCTCCATGGTCTGAATCACCTCGGCCACCACCTGGCCGCCCTGCACCGCCACCTTGGCAGCCGACTCGGCCAGGCGGTGGGCACGCAAACCGCTGTCGTCGTTCTGCCGCACGGCGGCAGCCAATTGCTCCATGGAGGCCGCGGTCTGCTCCAGGGCGCTGGCCTGCTCTTCGGTGCGCGACGACAGGTCCAGGTTGCCGGCGGCAATCTGGCGCGTGGCCGTGGCCATGGCCTCGGTGCCACCTCGGACCTGACTGACCACGTGATGCAGGCTGCGGCTCATCTCGTGCAGTGCCGCCTGCAACTGGCCGATCTCGTCACGGCGGGTCGTTTCGATGCGGCGGCTCAGGTCACCCTGAGCCACATGCCGGGCCAGCAGCAGGGCCTGTCCCATCGGAACGGTGATGTCACGCGTCAGCCAAGCCGACAGACCGACGCCGCAGAACAAGCCCAAACCGCCCAGCACAGCCATCAGCAGGCGAGACTCGTTGCTGGCTTCCAGTACCTCCTGCGCGCTGAGGTCAGCCAATGACTTCTGCAGCCGATTGAGGTGGTTGATGGGGGCTTGCAGGGCATCAAGGGCCGGCAGCGTCTCGTGTTGCAGCAAGGTGGCGGCCTGTTCGCGCTGGCCACTTTCGACCAATTGCATCACGCGCGAAAACGAAGCCACATAGCGCTCGCGGGCCTGCTGCAACGCCTGCATCAGGGCCCGACCTTCAGCCCGGTAGATCAGGCGATCCAGGGCTCCCAAGGCTTCGGTGATGTCGCGCTTGGTGTGCTCGATCCGCTCACGGAGGATGTCGCGCTGAGGCCCTTCGACCCCAAGCACCAGTTCCATGGTGCGTCGCGCGTTGGCCCGGGTGCCCACGTCCACCGCATGGATGGCCTCGACCTTGGCCCAGTCTTTGTCGACCAGGCGTTGATTGATGTCACGCACCTGCGTGAAACGCCATCCGCTGATCAGGGCCATGCCCATCATCATCACCATGAGCAGGCCAAAGCCCAGGCTCAGGCGAACCCCGATCTTCATGTCACTGAATTTGCCCATGCCATCCCCCTGTCAGAGCCGATGCGGAACACCCCGCATACATGCAACGGATGGTAGGCAAGACCGGGCGATTTGCCCCTCCTCCATTGGAACTACGGCGAGCCCTGTCGGCCCCAAATTTGATGTAAATCAAATTTCAGGACATCCAGCCATCAAGCGCTCAGGCCTGTGCAAGACAGCAGGCATGAGGCCTCAGCCCACGCCAAGCTGGCTCTGCGCCAATTCTTGCGTGATGCGCAAGAACGCATCCACCTCCGCAGGGCTGTTGCAATGCAAAGGCGAGACCCGCACCGCGCCCTGCAGGCCGAGGGATTGCAGCATGCGGCGCGAATACAGGCTGGCCACACTGCGTTCGTAGACGGTCACGCCACGCAAGCCGTATTCGTGCACGGCACGAGTGCAGTCCAGGCCGTTCACACCCAACGCAATGATGAGGTCGCGGCGGGTCAGGTCGTCATGGTCCAGGTAAACCTGCACGCCCGCCATGGCCCGCAAGCCGGGCTGCGCCTGGCTGCCCAGCAGCAGTCGGGCCAGCAGGGCCCGCTCGTGCAACGCAATGCGCTCCATGCCGGCCTCGAACAGCGCGCGACGCGACAGCGTCGCCTCTGCCGCAGGCCGCCACTCGGGCAGTTCCTGTGCGGCCTGTTCGCCCAGCCAGCACACGTAGTCGGCCACTTCCTTCAGCACGGCAAACTGCCAGGGCGAAGAGCTGCCCAGGTCCCAGAAGTTGGCGCTCTTGCCTGCCAGCTTGTGGTGGGGCAGCAAGGCGGCGCGATCAGACAACCAGGCCAGGCCCGAGCCGCGGCAGCCAAAAAACTTGTAAGGAGCCAGGTTGATGCCATCCACCGGGGTTTTGCGCAAATCGATGAGCCCATGGGGCGCATGCTGCACGGCATCGACCACGATGTAGAGCTCGGGCTTGATGGCCCGCGCCCGGGCCACGATCTGCTCAAGATCGAGCTTGGCCCCCGAAATGTTGGAGGCATAGATCACGTTGAGCAACACCGTGTCGGTGTCCACCAGGCCCACGATGGCGTCGACATCCACCCCGCCAGTCAGCGGGTTGCTGGGCGCCACCCGCAGTTCGCGCCCGGTTTCTCGGGCATAGCGTTCCATGGCGTCGTAGGAGGATGGATGCTCCAGCACCGTGGTCACCAGATTGCCGCCGGGCACGTTCTGCACAATGGCCCGAACCATGTCGAACATGGCAGCCGATGCCGTCAACGCGGCGAAGACGGTGCCGCCTTCGGCCTGTAGCATCATGCGGAAGTCATCCGTGCCCGCGGCCTGAATGGCCTGCAGCTCACGCGCCACCGGGTGGATGCGCTCGGTGTTGTCGGGCACGGCATCGATCAGCGCAAAGCGCTCGACGGCCGCCTTGAGCCGGAACGAGCCGCCGGCGTTGTCAAAGTACAGGCGCGGGCGGCCCAGGTGATCGTGCTCAATCTGCAGAAAGCGCTCGCGCACCGCCTGCATCAGCGCGGGCGGGAACAGCAGCCCCTGAGGGTACGCGGCGGCCGTGCTTGTCATGTTCAGACCCCCTTCTTGCTGGGGTTGCGATAGGCCTCGCGGATGGCCTCGGTCATCGGGAAGTTCAGATTGATGTTGCTGGGCGGGATCGGCTGGGTAAACCAGCGGGCGTACAGGCGCTCGATCTCGCCCGATTTCATCAACTGGGTGACGGTATCGTCGACCACCGCCTGGAATTGCGGATCGTTCTTGCGGTACATGATGCCGTAGGGCTCCTGGCGCAACACCACGTCGTGCAGCATGCGGAAGTCGCCCGGCCGCGGCGCAGTGGCGATCAGGCCGGCCAGCTGCACATCGTCCAGCACATATGCGACGGCACGTCCGCTGGCCAGCAGCAGGAAGGCGTCGGCCGTGTCCTTGCCAGTGATCTCTTGCACTTCGACGTTCTCGGCCCGTTTGTAGGCCCGCAACAGCTGGATCGAGGTGCTGCCAGCCACGGTGGCCACCGTCTTGCCCGCCAGATCGGCCAGGCTGTTGATGCCCGAGTCTTTTTTGACTGCCACGGTGATGCCCGCGACGAAGTGGCTGGGCGCAAAGGCCACCAGCTGCTGGCGCGCCACCGAGTTGGTGGTGGTGGCACAGTCCAGATCCACCGTGCCGTTCTGCATCAGGGGCATGCGGTTGAGTGAAGTCAGGGTGGTGTACTCAACCCGCAGCGCGGGCAACCCGAGCCTGGCTTTCACCGCATCGACGATTTTCAGACAGATGTCATTGGAAAAGCCGATCGGATCGCTGCCACCCTTGGCCACATAGGAAAACGGAATGGAGCTGTCGCGGCTGCCGATGCGGATGACCCCGCTGTCCTTGATCTTGCGCAGCGTGTCAATGTCCTGCGCCGAAGCGGCCTGAGACGCAAGCAGGGACACAAAGGCTGCGCCGAGCAGCAGGGCCCGTGGCAATTTGGCAAGGCGGTTCATGGTGCTGAGACTCCATTCGAGGGAACAGGCGGGGTGGTTGATTCGGTCTCCGCCAACGGTGACGACGGCGGTTGAGTGAATTCTGGTGCGCCCCTCAATTCAAAAAAAGCGATTTTTTGTTCTGCTTTAACATTCCATAAAGAGATTTGAATACGCGCCCGCACCATGATGACCTTCAAGCAACTCGAGGCCCTGTATTGGATCGTTCAGCTGGGGGGCTTTGCCCAGGCCGCCCAGAAGCTGCACACCACGCAGTCGGCCGTGTCCAAACGGGTGCATGAGCTGGAGCAGGTGTTCGACACCCCCCTGTTCGACCGCAGCCAGCGCGCGGCCCGCCTGACCGAGAAAGGTGAAGAAATGTTTTTGCTGGCGCGCAAGCTGCTGAGGGAGCGAGACCTGGCGGTGGAGCAGTTTGCCAAGCCCGAAGTGATTGAGCGGCGGCTGCGCATCGGCGTGACCGAGCTCACCGCCATGACCTGGCTACCCCGCCTGGTGGCCCTGGTGCAAGAGCACTACCCCAAAGTGAAGCTGGAGCCCGATGTCGACGGCAGCCTGCCGCTGCGCGACAAGCTGCTGGCCGATGAGCTTGACCTGATCCTGGTGCCCGATGCGTTTGCCGACACCCGCCTGCGCTCCAAGGTGGTGGGACACGTCGACAGCGCCTGGATGGCCAAGCCTGGCCTGGTCCCCGCTGACACAAGCCGCCTGCACCAACTGGCACAAGTGCCTTTGCTGGTGCAGGGCGACAGCTCGGGCACCGGCCGCCTTTATGACACCTGGCTGCGTGATCAGGGCATCGAAACCACCGACGCGATCGTGGTCAGCAACCTGATCGCGCTCACCAGCCTGACCCTGTCGGGTTTTGGTGCCAGCTACCTGCCGCGTCAATGCATGGCCCCACTGGTAGAGCTGGGCATGCTGTCGGTCATCGAGGTGGAGCCCGCCCTGCCCCCTGTGCCCTACGTCGCCATGTACAAGGGCGAGGTGCGCAGCACGCTCACATCGGCCTTGATCATGCTGGCCCAGTCGTGCTGCGACTTTTCACGGGCTTTCCAGGCCGTGCCGGCCTGAAGGCCCGGCACCTGTCCACCGAGCAGACCGGACACACCAGACATGACACCCTGGATTCAGGAGCCTGGGTGCTGCGCCCCATCATCCAGGTGTGCCAGACTGGCCTCGTATAGCGCGGCCACCAGGTCGCTCTGCGTGACCATGCCCACCAGGCGGTGCTCGGCGTTCACCACCGGGACCTGGTGCAGCCCCTGATCCGACATCAGCGGGACCAGCTCGACCATGGGCTGCGTGTCCAGCACGGTCCGAACCTGGGTGCTCATGATCTGCCCGACCACCTCAGCCTTGGTGCTGTGGCTGAAGGGCGAAGCCTGCAGCAGGCGTTGCAGGCGCCGGCTCAGACCCGGGTAGCGCCGGGCCTGGGCATGGGCCAGAAAGTCGGCTCGGGTGACGATGCCCTGCACCCGCCGCACCCGGTCGAGCACCGGCAATGCCGGCAAGGCGTGGCGCTCCATCAGGCGCCAGGCCTGGCTCAACTCGGTGGCAAACACCACCGACACCACGTCGCGCGACATGATCTGCCCGCAAGTCACCGAGCCGAAGCGACGGCGAAAGGCTTTCATCTCGGTCTGCAGGAACAGCGCCTCCAGGTCATCGCGGCTGATGTCGAGCACCTGGTTGTAGTCCTGCATCACACGGGCCAGGTCATCGGGCCGGAACCCCAGCCGGGCTGAGGGGCGCAGGTCCTCCGTGTGGTGCACGCTGCGGGCATCCGGCAAGGCGGTGTGGGGGTAACGACGGCCCACCGCCTTGTTGTAGAGCACGGCGATGAGCAGCAGCAAAGCGGTGTTCAGGCCCACGGGGGTGAGCACGAAGCCATAGCCAGCCTGATGCACCGGCGCACCGCCCAGCACCGCCGTGAGCGCCACCGCACCCGATGGCGGATGGATGCAGCGCAGCGCAAACATGGCCGCAATGGCCAGGGCAATGGCCAGCGCCGCCGCCAGCACCGGGGCATCGACGAAGCGCGCACAACTCACCCCGACCAAGGCCCCCACCAGGTTACCGCCCACGATGGACCAGGGCTGTGCCAAGGGGCTGGAGGGCACCGCGAACAACAGCACGGCCGAGGCCCCCATGGGCGCGGCCAACCACAAGGCGCCCATGTTGGTGCCCAGGGCCCAGGCGCTGATCAGGCCCGTGAGCAGGATTCCGATCAGGGCACCAGCACTGGCGCGCAGGCGTTCCATGGGGTCGACAGGGGATGCGGCAGGCCACTGGCGCTGCAGCCAGCTGAAGAGAGACGTGTTCATGGTGCGGAAAGTAGGCCGACCGTGGGTCGGCAAGTGATTCAAGCCCCGGGCGTGCTTCGACAAGCCCAGCGCCGGGCGACGGATTACATCACAGCGCGATATATAATTTCAAGCCGATTGAAAAGCCCTGAGAAGCCTTGAAAAGCCCCATGACTGCACCACCCGCCCCTGAGCCACTGCACAAGCGCGACTACGAAGCACTGTCCGAATTTCGCTATCAGCTCAGGCGCTTTCTGCGCTTCAGCGAAGACGCCGCCCAATCCGAAGGGCTCACGCCCCAGCAATACCTGCTGATGCTGCACGTGAAAGGCACACCCGGCCGCCACTGGGCCAGCGTGGGTGAACTGGCCGAACGCCTGCAGACCGTGCACCACGCGGTGGTCGCCCTGGTGTCGCGCTGCGAGACCGCTGGCCTGGTGGAGCGCCAACCCAGCGCCACCGACCGGCGCCAGGTGCAGGTGCACTTGAGCGAGGCGGGCGAGCAATGCCTGGAGCGCCTGGCGGGTCGCCATCGGGCCGAGTTGCAATCGCTGTCAGGGGTGTTCCAGGTGGCCCATATTTCAGCCTTCAATGACCACCAGGGCGGCTGAGGCCGACCCTTTTTTTGCCTTTTAAGTTGCATAAAAGATGCATTTGAATTTCACAACCGATCAGGTGCCCAGATGACAAGCCCCCGTGTGATCCCCATCCAGCCAGACACGGCCCAAGACCCAGAGCCGGAAATGGTCTCGCTCTATGCCAGCCAGGCCAAGGTCTACCCGCGCTCCGTCAGCGGACGCTTTGCTCGCTGGCGCTGGGTGATGGTGTGGCTGACCCAGTTGTTCTTCTATGGCCTGCCCTGGCTGAACTGGAATGGGCGCCAGGCCGTGCTGTTCGATCTGGGGGAGCGGCGCTTCTACATCCTGGGGCTGGTGATGCAGCCGCAAGACTTCATCTACCTGGCCGCCTTGCTGGTGATCGCGGCGCTTTCGCTGTTCTTCTTCACGGCGGTGGCTGGGCGGCTGTGGTGCGGCTACGCCTGCCCGCAAACGGTGTACACCGAGATCTTTCTGTGGATTGAGCGCCGGGTGGAGGGTGACCGCCAGGCCCGCATGCGCCTGGACGCCGCACCGTGGTCGGCCCACAAGCTCGGCCGCAAGGCGCTCAAGCAGGCCTTGTGGGTGGGCGTGGCGCTGTTCACGGGCTTCAGCTTTGTGGGCTACTTCACGCCGGTCCGTGTGTTGAGCAGCGAGCTCGCGCTGGGTGCGTTCTCGCCCTGGGAATGGTTCTGGGTGCTGTTCTATGGCCTGGCCACCTACGGCAACGCGGGCTATATGCGTGAGCAGATCTGCAAGTACATGTGCCCCTACGCCCGGTTCCAGAGCGCGCTGATCGACATGGATTCACTGGTGATCGCCTATGACACCCGGCGCGGCGAACCCCGTGGCTCACGCCCACGCAAGGCCGACCCGGCCAGCCTGGGGTTGGGCAGCTGCATCGACTGCACCCTGTGCGTGCAGGTCTGCCCCACGGGCATCGACATCCGCCAAGGCCTGCAAAACGAGTGCATTGCCTGTGCCGCCTGCATCGACGTGTGCGACGACGTGATGGGCAAGATGGGCTACCAGCCCGGGCTGATCCGCTACAGCTCGGGCCACGCCATGGAGCAGCAACTGCCCCGCTCGGCCCTGTTGCGGCGGGTGTTGCGCCCCCGCGTGCTGATCTACGCCGGACTGCTGTCGCTGACCTGCCTGGGCTTTGCGCTGAGCCTGGTGCAGCGGCACGACTTTGCGGTGAACGTGATCAAGGACCGCGGCACACTGGCCCGCCAGGTGGGGCGCGGTGGCATCGAGAACGTGTACCGGCTGCAGGTGATCAACAGCACCGAGCAAGCCCATGAATTCAAGGTGGAGGTGCTGGGCCAGCCCGGGCTGACGCTGGCCAGCGAGCCCGGGCTCAGCGTGCCGGCCACCGGCATCGGCACCCTGGCGCTGCGCCTCAACCTGGAGGCCGGTGAAGCCGAAAGCCATCGAGGGCAGGTGCTGCCGCTGCAATTGCGCATCACCCGTGAAAGTGGCCAGAACGGGCCCGCCACGAGCATCACGGAGAAGACCACCTTCGTGGTGCCCCGCTGACCCGGACGGCCCCGGGGCCGCTTTCGCCCTTCAGGGGCGGCGCGGCGCCTTCATGGGGGCGCCGAGGCCTGGGCCCGCACGAAAGCCGCCCCCAGATTCATGCCCCAGAGGCCCCCCCATGCCGTGAGGACCGGGGCCATGCGGGCCGGGCTGCGTCAACAGATCGAAAATGGTTTTCTGCTTGGCGTCCAGCGTGTCATAGAAGGCCTGGGTGCGCACCTGGCCGGCTTCGAGTTGTTGCAAATGCTGATCCAGCAGGTATTTGTGGTCGCGCAGTTGCGAAATGGCCCGGGCCATGCGCTCCGGTGCGCTCAGCTCGACAGGGGGCTGGCCCTGCGGCACGTGGGCGGCCTGCCAGGCCTGGTGTTGCTCCATGCCTTGCTTCAAGGCCTGCAGCTCAGCCGCAGACCAGGTGTCCCATGCACTCTTCTGCTCGGGGGACAGGCTCAGCTTGCGCTGCAGCTCGCTCAAGCGGAACTGCGCATGCTGCAGCTCATCATGGCGATGGGGCTGCAGGGCCGGTGTCGGGCCAAAGGTGGGCCCCACTGCGGGAGCAGGAGCCGTCTGGGCCTGGGCCAGCGTGAGGTTCATCAGCAGGGCGGTGCCCAGGGCCAGCAGCGGGGGGCTGGATTTTCGAATCGACAACATCTTCAAACTCCCTGAAAAGGTACTGGGTTCAAAGCTTAATGGCCGCGTGTTACCTGGGCGTTAACACTTGCACAAGCTCAGGTATCGATCTCGCAAGGCCGCAGAAACAGGGCCCGGAGGCACTCAACCGCGCAGCGCAAAGCGGATCGGAAACTCAACCCAGCTGGCGATCGCCTGATCGCCGCTTCGGGCCGGTACAAAGCGCCAATCCCTGACGGCCCGCATGGCCGCATCGTCGAGCAAGCGGTAGCCGCTGCCTCGGGCCAGGCGGACCTCACCGGGGCGGCCCTCGCCATCCACCCAGACACGCAACCAGACCACGCCAGCGATCCCCTGCTCGCGCATCGCCAGCGGGTAATCGGGCGGCGGGTTGTAGGCGTAGTCGGGGCGCGCGCCCACATGAGGCTCGGTGGTCTGAACGGCCGCGGGGGCGGTGGCGACGGTGGGGGCGATGCGGGGTGCCGGTGCCGACGCGGCCGGCGTGCCCTGCCCCGCCGAGACCAGGGGGCTGGAGGGCGGGCCTTCGGGCATGGACTGGCTCTGCGGACCCGGGGCAGGCTCCACCTGCCAGGGCGCCTCACTGTTCGCCTGGCGCCAGAATGGCCGCTGCGGAGCACTGGAGGGCCGGGCGGGACGGGTCGCTGGCCTGGGTGGGCTGGACACGGGATTCAAGGCAGCGTGGTTGACCTGGGCCGGTGGGGGCGCCACCCAGACCAGCGCCAAGGGCGCCGATCCCCGTGCGCGATCGACCGGCGCCAATCGGCCCCCAAGCTGAAGCAGGCCCAGCAGCGCCAGCCCATGCATCAGCAGGGCCATGCCCGCCGCCACCCACTCGCGACGCCGTCGCCTCGGCGTCATGCCCGAACCTCTCCGGCCGGTCCTTGCGCTGGCCGCTTGCTCCGGGGTTGGCGCAAGGGCGCCACCACCAGTGCCCCATGGCGATCGGTGAAGCAACTCAGGCTGACGCCGTACAGCGCCTCCAGCGCCGGCAGCGCCGGTGCTGTGGCGGGCAGATCGGCCACCAGGCGGCCCTGGCGGATCAGCAGCAGACGGTCAAAGCCTGCCAGGGCCTGATTGATGTCGTGAAGAATGGCCACCAGGGCGTGCTGTCGTGCGCTGGCGTAGCGGTCCAGGCTGTCAAGCAGCTCACACTGCAGGCCCGGGTCCAGCGCCGCCAGGGGCTCATCCACCAGCACCAGGCCCTGCTGGCGGTCCCACAACTGGGCAAAGATGCGCGCCAGTTGAACCCGCGCCTGCTCGCCCCCTGACAAGGTATCGAAACGACGCCCCAGCAGGTGGCCGGCGTGGGCCAGCCTGGCCGCATCCTCCACGATGCGGGCCCGCTGCGGGTCGTGCGTGCGAGCCACCCGCCCCAGGCCGATCACCAGTTCGGTCTGCAGGCCGAAGGCCACGTCGCCCGCCTGGGGCAGCACGGCCCGGTGCTGGCTCAGCTCGGCCAATGGCCAATCGGCCGTGGCTCGGCCCAGGAACAGCACCTGCCCACCGGCTGGCCGACGCTCGCCCGAAAGGAGCTTGAGAAAGGTGGATTTGCCCGCCCCGCTGGGCCCCAGCACGGCGATGCGTTCGCCCGCAGCCACTTGCAGCGAAAAAGGCCCGAAGCGCTGCTCGCCCACGACGAAGGTGGCGGCCTCCAGGGTCAACAGCCGGCTCATGCCATCCGCCCGCGCGCCCCGCGCAGCAAAAACAGAAAGAACGGGCTGCCCAGCAAGGCCGTGAAGATGCCCACCGGGACCTCTGCCGGGATGACCACGGTGCGCGCCAGCGTGTCGGCCACCAGCAGCAGCAGGCCCCCCATCAGCAAAGACAGCGGCAAGACCCGGTGCTGATCGCCCCCCACCCAGACCCGGACCAGGTGCGGGGCGATCAGGCCGATGAAACCGATCATGCCGCACCAGGCTACCGAGAACCCGGCCAGCACGGCCACCAGCACAATGACCCGGCTGCGCAGACGCTGCACATCCACCCCGACATGGGCCGCAGCGGCTTCGCCCAGGGCCAGGGCATTCAGGGCGCGAACGATCTGGCGCAAAGGCCAGGCGGCGGCCAACAACAAGGCCCCCATCAGCAGCACCAGCCCCCACTGGGCCCCGGCCAGTGAGCCCAGAGTCCAGAACGACAGGCTGCGGAGTTGCTCGTCCGTGGCCAGATAGGTGCACAGGCCGATGATGGCGGCAGCCAGGGCATTCAGGGCCACGCCGGTCAGCAGCAGGCCCGAGATGGAACCTGGCGTGATCCAGCGAGCCACACGGTCCAACGTGAAACACACCCCCAGCGCACCCGCAAAGGCTGCCGCCGGCAGGCACCAGACTCGCCACGCCAGCGGCAATGCCAGCACCGGGCCCGAGACCAGCACGATGGTGAGGGCCGCTGCGCAGGCGGCCCCTGCACTGACGCCCAGCAAACCGGGATCGGCCAAGGGGTTGCGGAACAGGCCCTGGGTCAAAGCCCCGGCCAGCCCCATGCTGGCGCCCACCAACAGGGCAAACACCGCCCTGGGCAGGCGGATGTGCCACAACACATAGGCCCCACCGCCCAAACGGGGCGGCGCGTCGGTGCCAGCGCCTGCGGGCGCCAGCAGAGCCCACCAGTCATGCCCACTCACAGGCACGGCGCCGGCTTGGGCGGCCAGTACCCCAGCCAGCAGCAAGGCTGCCCCCAGCACCCGTGCAGGCGACGCCCGCCAGCACGATCCGCCCCTTGCCGTCCAAGTGACTGGCGCACTCATGTCTTCATCGCCCGGCCGATGGCCTTGTCCAGCGCCGCCACGGCGGCAGGCAGACGGGGCCCAAAGCCCAGCAGGAACATGGCTTCCAGGGCCAGCACCCGCCGCTGCTGCCCTGCCGGGGTCTGTGCCAGACCGGGCAGCCGAAGAATGCCGTCCACCCCGCCTGCGGTGCTCAGGCCCTGGTCGGTCAGCAGCACGAGGTCTGGCTGGGCCGCAATGACAGCTTCGGGCGTCAGGGGCTTGTAGCCGCTGACGCCGTTGATGGCGTTGCGGGCCCCCACGTAGTCGAGCATGGCCTGGGCACTGGTGTCGGCACCAGCCACCAGGATCTGGTTGGGCGCATGGGCCAGCACAAACAAGACGCGGGGTGGCTTGCCAGCCCGCTCGGCGATCTGTGCCTGGACCCGGGTCCACTGCTGAACCAGCGCTTGCTGCAGCGCCCGGGCTTCGGCCACCCGGCCGGTCAGCTCGCCCAGACGCTGAACTCGCTCACACAGGCCCTCGAAGCGGTGCCTCGCCGGCAGTACCGAAACCTCGACACCGGCGCTCGTCAATTGCCGGATCACGCCCGGGGGACCTGCATCCTCGGTGGCGATGACCCGCGTCGGCGCCAGCGCCAGCACCCCTTCGGCCGACAACGTGCGGGCGTAGCCCACACTGGGCAGCTTCTGGGCCGCCTCCGGAAACAACGAGGTGGTATCGACCCCCACCAGCTCGGCCTGGGCCTGCAGGGCAAACACGATCTCGGTCAGCGCCCCGCCCACACTGACAATGCGCTGCCTGGCCGGCGCGGCACGGGCCGATGATGTGAACCATGCGGCAGCCAGCAAACCACCTTGCAGACAATGGCGGCGTCGGGGGAGTAACCCACCGAGGCCTGTGATCGGGGACATCACACCAGGCATGGGCGGCGCTCCTCGGTCAGGGTGTCGAGCAGGGCCCGCCACTCGCAACGCTCGGCCTGCCCGGGTTGGCGGGCGCCAAACAGCATGGCGATGCTGTCGCCCTGGCTGTCGAACAGCTCCAGCGAGCTGACCAGCCCGTCCACCGTGGGCTTTCTGACCACCCAGGCGCTGGCAATGTGGTCCTCGCGCAGGTGCAGGTTGAAGCCCGGGTCCAGCACATTGAGCCAGGGGCCCATCAGCACCACCTGACGCACCGGGCCGGTGTGGATCTGGAGGGCGCCGGGATTGCCCACGAAGACCATGATCGGTAAGCCCTGCGCGGCAGCGGCCTGCAACAGACCTTGAGCATCTTCGGGCTGCACGGCCTGGGCAAACCGGGGGTCAGCCAGGCGCAGGGCCTGGGTGCGCGTGGTGCCAAAAGCCCTCAGCAGGCCCACGAAATCGTGGGTGTCGCGCAAGCGGCCCCAGGCCTGACGCAGGCCGGCCACATCGATGTCTGCGTCAGACCGCTCAGGCTCGCATGGGGGCGGCGCCTGCATGCCCAGGCGGGCAGTCTGGTCGGGATCGGCCAGCCCCTGCACCAGGCGGGTGTAGGCTGGCAGATCGCTGGCGGAGCGCAGAAATACCTTGTGCAAGGCCATGCCCGCGGCATCGAAGAACTGCAGGCTGCGCTGCACGCCCTGAGGGGTCTGCTCCTGGACCGCAAAACCATGGACCCAGGCCTGGTAGTACAAGCGCAGGTCGATGTCGGGGCCCAGCACCAGGCCGACCTGTTCGTGCAGGGAGGGGGGCTGGTAGGTGCCCGTTTTCTCGTGCACACAGGAGGCATTGCGGGTCAAGGCCATCACCTCGCCCAGGGTGGGCAAGGCCTCGACGATGGCCGGCCACTGGGGGCGCAGGCGGGTGGCGCTCAACAGGGCTTGCGGATCGGCGTGCGGCAGGCCAGTGTGCGCCGCGATCAACTCGCACTCGGACACACGCAGTTGCTGGGCGATGTCTCGGTGGCGGGCCTTGCCGTCGTGCCGCAGCAGGCGAAAGGCGTCGCGGAGGGTCTGGGGGGAAGCGTTCATGAGTGCTCCTGATTGAGGGGGGCAAGGTGCCGAGTCGGTGGCTGGCGTCAGTGCGCCGAGGCGCCCAAGGCCGTGGCCGTGGCCTGATCGGGGCTGCGGTGGCCTTGTTCGCGCCGATGCCGGATCTCGCCCAAGCCAACACCCGCCAGGGTGTAGGCCTGGGCAAAGCCCGCCACATAGGCGCCACTGAGGGGGCGCAGGCGATACAGGTGAAAGTCGGTCAGCTTGCGCAGCATCGCCATGAAGGCACCGAACTGCTCGACAAACTGATCCAGCGTCCGGTCAAACTCGGCGCTGCCGCGGGGGCACTCGGTGACAGCACACTGCAGGGTCAGGCGACGCCGCGCAAACAGGTGCCGGGCCTGGTCCTCGCTCTCGATGAACATCACCGAGCAGCGGCCGCTGGCCGCCAGGTTGGCGGTGTGGGCAGACAACTCGCTGGTGTAGACGTAGTAGCTACCCTGGTGCTCGACGTAAGCCGCATAACTGGCCTCAGGCTCGGCGTCGGCATTGCAGGTGGCCAGATGCAGGCTCTGGAACAGTCCTGGGAACTGCCGGCATTCATCCAGTACGGCCACGAGGTCGGGGAGGTGGGACATGGCGGATCCTTTCTTCAGAAGTCGTAACGAACAGAGACCTGGGCGTTGCGCCCCGGTGCGGTATAGGCCTCGGCCACCGTGCTGCTGGCGGCCAGGCCGCTGACATCAGACCAACGCCAATACTTGGCGTTGAAGACGTTGTTCAGGTTGGCATTCAGGGTCACCTGGGGTCGCACTTTCCAGTGCCATCCCAGGTCCAGCACGTTGTAGGCGGGTGGGGCAAACTGGGCCGCACCGGTCGAGATGTCACTGCGGGCCTTGCCGGCGCTGTGAGTCAAATGCGCGCGGGCACCCCAGGTGGCCTGCTCGTGGCGCAGGCCCAGGACCAGCTTGAAGGGCTGCACCGTGTCCAGCGGGGTTTTCACACCGTTGGCTTCGCTGTGACCCTTGGCATAGGCCAGGCCGGCGGTGCCCGTCCAGCTTCGGCTCAGCGTCCACTCCGAGCGCGCCTCCAGGCCATGGATGCGGGCGTTGGCGAGGTTGATGTACTGAAACACCGTGGGGTTGGCCGCTGTGCCGGCGCCACTCACAGCCTGCTGGCTGATGAAGTCGCGGTAACGGTTGTCATAGGCCGCCACCGAATAGCGCACCCGATCCAGCCGGCCGCGAAAGCCCAACTCGAGGCTGTCGGCGTGCTCGGCCTTCAGTTGGGCATTGCCGACGGTGGTGTAGCCCGAGGCCAGGTTGCTGAAGCCGTTGTTGACCTGGTCTGGCGTGGGGGCCCGAAAGCCCTTGGCCCACTGGCCATAGGGCGCAAAGGCAGGTGCCCATGGCCACACCACCCCCAAGCGCGGTGTGACGGCTTGGCCAGACAGGCTGACAGCCGTGCCGCTGTAGCCCGCGGTGGACGGTGAAAGCTTGTAGTGATCGAAGCGCAGGCCAGGGATGATGCTGAACGCCCCAGCCTGGATCTCGCTTTGCACAAAGGCGCCAGCCAGCACGTGGTCGGTGTCCGGGAAAGGCTTGGTCGGAAAGCTTTCACCGTAGGGTGGCACCGTGCCGTCGCGCACCCCGCTGATCTTGCTGCGGCTCCAATCCGCGCCGTAGGTCAGGCGCTGGTTGAGCCAGCCCGTCAGATTGCTTTCGGCCAGGGTCGAGAAACCGGCCACCTTGCTGCGGTAGGTGGTATCGCGGGTTCGATCCGCTGCGGTGTAGCGGTCTTCAGCGCCGTATTGGCTGACCTTGGCGTCCTGCCAGTAGACGCGGGTTTCGGCGCGCTGAATGGCCAAGGCATTGAGGTCGTTGAAGCGATGCTCCAGTGAGACTCGGTTGCGTTCGATGCGGTCGCGCGCATCCAGATCGATGACACTGGTCGAACTCAGTGGCGCCACGCCCCGGGCCGAGTAGACCTCGGTGTCTTGCTGGCGCTTCTGGGTTTCGAAGGTAAAGCCCAGTTGCTGGGTCGGGTCGATTTTCAAAAACGCCTTGCCCAGCAGGTAGCGGTTGTTGTAATCCACCGGGTTGGGGGTGGTGCGGTTGGCATTCAAGACATCGTTGCTGCCCTGGTTGCCCACCTCGTGGCCCTGGCGGTAACTGCCCAGCAGCATGCCTTGCCAACGCTCATTGGCGCCGGCCACCCCCAGGGTGTTGGACCAGGACCGGTCGATCGACGCATAGCTGGAGCGCGCAAAGCCCCCCACGGTCTGTCCCGGCTTGAGCAGGTCACCCGGGTCGAGGGTACGAAAGCTGACTGCGCCGGCCAGCCCATCGCTGCCGAACTGGGTGGACGCAGGGCCCCGCAGCACTTCGACGGTCTTGATGCCATCGACGTCGAGGTAGTCACCCCGACCGGAGGCAAACGAGCCGAACGAGAAGCTGTTGGGCACGCGGATGCCATCGACCAGCATCAGCACCTGATTGCCTTCGAGGCCGCGGATGTTGATGCCCTCGTTGCCAGCCCGACCCGTGGAAGCCCCCGCAGCGGTGAAGCGGGTGGGCGCGGCACGCACGGACACGTCGAGTTCGTCACGGAACACATCCTTGAGGTCGCGGGCGCCGCCTTGTTCTATTTGGGCGGCCGGAATGACGGTCACGGTGGCGGGCACCTTGTCCACCCGCCGCTCCGAACGGGTGGCACTGACCGTGATCTCATCGAGGCGGGTGGCCTCGGCCGGTGTCGGTGGTGCAGTCTGGGCCAGCAGCAGGGTCGGGGCCGTGCCCCAGACCATGCCCAGCGCCAACGCGAGCTTCTTCTTGCGCAGCATGGTGGTTCCTAAAACGAAGTTCAGGCACTGGCTGGCAAGCGCTTGCTGGTGCAGAGAGTGAGACGATTCGCAGCTTCGCCGACGGGTCTGGCCCCGGAGGGCAAGGGAGACGAAGACTGGACGCCGGGCGATTCTTCCGGCGTTGTGTGCATTCTAGATGGGATTAATTCTTATTTGCGACACATTTGAAGTCGACAATCTTTCTCCACGGAATCTTTTCAAATGACAATGGTTATCATTCAGAATCTGATAACCCCCTTGACCACTCCACGCCGCACCGGCCTGCCCCTCCCGAATGCCATGAAAACGCCAGCCGCCAGCGCCCCCCTTTTGTCGACAGACACCGCCCGGGCCAAACGCCGCCACCAGACCTATTCGCGTTTTGTCCACTGGGTGCGCAAGACCCATGGCTGGATCGGCCTGTGGGGCGCCTTGCTGGGCCTGGTCTTCGGCTTGAGCGGCATCTGGCTGAACCACCGGACCGTGCTCAAGCTGCCCTTGAGCCAGCAGAAAAGCCATGCTCAGATGGCCCTGGCCGATCCGCCGCCCAGTACCCCCGAGGCCATGGGCCAGTGGCTGGCCCCGGCACTGGGCCTGTCCGGGCCGCCGAACAGCGTGCGCATCGACCCAGCCAAAGCCTTGCCCTGGGCCGAAAAGAACAGCGATGCCCCGCGTCAACCGGAGCGTTGGGTGTTCAACTTCGGTGGCCCGAGCGAAACCGTGCAGGTGGAGTACTGGAAAGGCAATCGATCGGTCGGTATCAACACCACGCAGCACGGCTTCATCGCCGCTCTGACCAACCTGCACAAGGGCACAGGCATGACCGTGCCCTGGATCCTGCTGGTGGACACGATTGCGGGCAGCATGGTTTTTTTGTCCATCTCAGGCGTGATCCTGTGGGTGCAGATGAACCGCCGAAGAGCCCTGGGGGTGGGCATCTTCAGCGCCTCGGTGCTGACCGCACTGGGCATGGTCCTGACACGGCTGTAGGCCAGCCCGCAAGCGCACCCATCGGATCTGTTGGACCCGTTGGACCCATTTCAGGGGCCTGCCTCGCTCCATGCCCGAAGGCCTGTTCTTTCAGTTTCTTGAAGGCCGACAGACATGAACCCACCCCGGCGAGGCAGGCCTGTTTTTGCCAACTCGTGAGGCGCTCTTCACACTGAGTGCAAACCGCGGCGTCGCATCATGTCCCGGCTCATTTCGGCGTTTGACGCCTCGTTGCCCAGTTGGCACGCCGCAGGGTAGGCCACTTCGTCTTCCGCCTGCAGGTGGGCCCGGTACAGGCTCACAAAGGCCTGCAACTCCAATGCCCTGCCCTGGCCAGCGGCCACCTGTTCCAACTGTTGCCGCAGCCCCGCCCAGGCCGGCACCATGTCACGGTGCTCCTGTTGCAAACGCCCTGCCAACGCCACCCAGGCCGGATCTTCGCTATGCAGCAGCAGCGGGAACACATGACGCTCCTCGTCCTCATGATGCAAAGGTGCGGCCAGGTCAAAGTAGCGCATCACGTCGCGAGCGGCCTGCGCCGCCTGGCCGTCGGGCCCGTGCTCACGCAGGTGGGCCTGCAAGCGCTCCAGCAGGTCGAGCATGCGCTGCACCTTGTCATGGCAGGCCCCCAGCATCTCGTAAGGGGCGGCAAAGCCGGCCTCGGGCGCGGGACGGCCGGGCAGCAAAGAAGCGTTGGCAATACGGACGGTGGGGATCATGGCAGGCATGGCAGGTGGCTGGAAAGTCGATCATGCGGCAAACCGTGGCCGCATGAGCCCTCTCATGCGCAGGAACAGGCCCCTTCGCATGCAGCGACCACCGGCGCGGCGGCCGGCTCAAACTGCGGAAACAGCACGTTGTTTTCGAGGTGAATGTGCTGGATCAGGTCGTCATGAAACTGCTGCAAGCCGGCATACAGTGCTTGCCAGGTGTTGCAGGCGCCAGCCGGCGGCACCATGTCATGGGCCAGCGCCAGCATGCGTGCCAGCTCGGCGCCATGGGACACATGCTCGTGGCGCATCATGGCGATCGGTTGCGGCACAAAGGGATTGCCACCGGCCTTGAGCATCGGAAACAGCACGTTCTCTTCCTTGGCCATGTGGTCCAGCAGCTCCTGTTCCATGTGCTCCAAGTGATCGGCCAGGCCGGCCGGGGCCTCGGGGTGATCGCGGTGCACGGCCTCGACCCGCCGCGCCATGCGGATCAGTTCGGGCAACTGTTGACGGTGCACCGCATGAAAGCGCTCCAGGATGTGGTCGACGAGGGCAGGTGCGGGTTGCGGGGCTGCCGGCTGGTCTTCGCGCTGCAGGCTCTCCAGTTCGCGCAAAAGGGCCGCCAGGTCCAGGCTCTTGTCCTGTGCCGCCTGGCGCAGGCTGATCTGGCCCCCGCAGCAGAAATCAAGCTTCAGACGCCGAAAGACAGCCGTTGCGCCGGGCAGTTGCACGGCGATACGGCCCAAGGCCTGTTCGGCCAGCCCATTGACGCTGGCCTGGTTGGCAGAGGGTTCGAGCGTGGCGGTGTTCATGCAAAGGTCCTTTTTAAGATGCATTGTTTGCACATCTTAAAAAATATAAACATGCATGTCTAATGTATTTTTAAAACCAGGCACTGACTGAGGCTGTCACGGTGGAACGGCGCTCTGTACAGGCCAGTGCCAACAGCACCTGCCGCATCTCGCTATTTTTTGACGGCCCGCAAATGCCCATGCCCACCACTGAAGCGGTCAAGCCGCGGCTTGCGGACCCAGGCCGGCTATATTGAAGGGCTTGCCAAGGGCCGATGAAAAGCCGGACGGAGCAGCCGCCGCTGGCGCTCCGGCTCCGATCCAAGGCAGGTCGGTAGAGGTGCGATGCAGCTAAAACCATGACCCCGTTGAACGCCATGAAATCCGCTTTCATCCGTCTCCTTTTTGGCGATGTCTCCTTCGAGGAGAAGGAGGAGCTGCGCGAATTTCAGTACAAGTTTCTGCTGGCCTTGATGTTTGCCGGGGCCGTCTTCACTGCCGCGCTGGTGGCTGCCCACCTGAGTGGGATCAACGTGCTGGATGGGCCGCACATCTATTCCATGATGGGCTTCACTGTGCTGGCGCTGGGCTGTTGGGCCGCTTTGCGATCGAGGCCTGAGCGCTTTCTTGGTGTCGCCTGGGCTTACGAGCTGCTGTGCATGCTGGAGTACACCTCTGCCCTGCTCTTTGTTCCGGCCGACGAGCTGCGACTGCTCTGGTTCATGGTGAACATTCCAGGGGTCTTCATTCTGCTGGGGCCCCGTGCGGGGTGGGCGATGACGGGCCTGTCGCTGCTGATCGTCCTGGGCCTCAACCCCAGACTGGCCCACCCTTATTCGGGCAACGCACAAGCCACCTTGCTGCTGGCGGTGCTTTACATGAGCGTGATGTTCCACGTGTTCGGCGATCGCTCGGTGTCGTACTTCTCGCGCATGCGCAAGTACAACCTCAAGCTGATCCGGATCGCCTCCCATGACGCGCTGACCGGCGTGTTCAATGCCCGGGCGTACCAGGCCCAAAGCCAGGCCCTGATCCAGACCGGCGCCGACGCTGGACGAGGCTACTCCGTGCTGTTCGTGGACCTGGACCACTTCAAGCGCGTCAACGACCAACACGGCCACGCGGCAGGCGACAAAGTGCTTCAGGCCGCCGCCAGGGCATTGCAAAAAGGGGTTCGACACAACGATGTCGTGGGCCGCATCGGCGGCGAGGAGTTCGGGGTGCTGCTGCCGCAGACCGACCTGGGCCAGGCCCTGCGGGTGGCCGAGCACCTGCGGCGCAGCATCGAGCAGTTGCCGATCGACGTGGGCGGGCATTCGCTGCAGATCACGGCCAGCATCGGCGTGGCGCACAGCCCGGATGGCCGCCTCGACTTGCCAAGCCTGCAGCAGCGCGCCGACAGCGCCATGTACCAGGCCAAAGCCGCCGGTCGAAACCGGGTCACCTGCCTGCCCTGAGGCAAGCACCCGAGGCGCCACAACGTCATTCGGATTTCCGAACGCCTGCGGGCCAACAGGTTCGGGAAACCGACCATAGCCGCCACGCCGGTTTGAAATTCTCCTTTCAAATCAAGCCTCTCCGCTCAGGCAAAGACTGGCACGCTCCGTGCAAAACAGAAGGCGGCTGCGCCTGGCGTGGCCCTGGATTTCCTGGAGACAAGAACTGATCCGACTCGCGCCAAGCCCCTGCAGAGGGGCTGGCGTGGGCTGGGTGGGGCCCGGTCGCCAGGGATTTCTACCCCTCCGGACGACAGATCGCATCCATCGGAAAACAACATGAAACTCAATCGCTTGACCACCCTGGTCATCCTGGCCATGGTCCTGGGCGTGCTGGTCGGCTACGCCTGCCATGAATTCGCTCCCAGCCCCGAAGCCGCGAAAGACATCGCGGGCTACTTCAGCATCCTGACCGACATCTTTCTGCGCATGATCAAGATGATCATTGCGCCACTGGTCTTTGCCACGCTGGCTGCCGGGTTGGCCAACATGGGCGACTCCAAAGCCGTGGGCCGCATCGGCACCCGCGCTGTGGGTTGGTTCCTGGGGGCCTCGCTGATGTCCCTGCTGCTGGGTCTGGTGATCGCCAACCTGCTCCAGCCCGGGGCTGCCTTGAGCGTGCCGCTGCCCGACGTGGGCACCAGCACCCAGCTCAAGACCGGGTCGCTCAACCTGAAAGAGTTCATCACCCAGGTGTTCCCCAAGAGCATCGTCGAATCGATGGCCAGCAACTCGATCTTGCAGATCCTGGTGTTCTCGCTGTTCTTCGGCCTGGCACTGGGCCACCTGCACAACCAGGCCGCCCGCTCGCTGGTGGCCACCCTCGATGAAGTGGTGCATGTGATGCTCAAGGTCACGGACTATGTGATGCGTTTCGCCCCCGTGGGCGTGTTCGGTGCCGTGGCCGGGGCCATCACCACCCAGGGCATCGGCATGCTGAGCGTGTTCGGCCGTTTCATGCTGAGCTTCTACCTGGCTCTGGGTTGCCTGTGGCTGGTGCTGATCGGCGCCGGCTTCCTGGTGCTGGGCCGCGATGTGTTCAAGCTCGTCAAGCTGGTGCGCACACCGATGCTGATCGGCTTCTCGACCGCCAGCAGCGAATCGGTCTACCCCAAGTTGATGGAGCAGCTCGAGAAGTTTGGCGTGAGCCCGCGCGTGACCGGCTTTGTGCTGCCGCTGGGCTATTCGTTCAACCTCGACGGCTCGATGATCTACACCACCTTTGCGGCGATTTTCATCTCCCAGGCCTACGGCATCGACATGCCGCTGAGCGCTCAGATCACCATGCTGCTGGTGCTGATGGTGTCGAGCAAGGGCATTGCCGGCGTGCCGCGGGCCTCGCTAGTGGTGGTGGCGGCCGTGCTGCCGATGTTCAAGCTGCCTGAGGCAGGTGTGCTGCTGATTCTGGGCATCGACCACTTTCTGGACATGGGCCGCACCATGACCAACGTGCTGGGCAATGCCATTGCGACCGCTGTGGTGGCCAAATGGGAAGGCGCCATCTCGCCCGTCGATCCGGCCCTGGCCGAGGCTGAAGAAGCCCTGCCGGTGGAAGGCGACGACAGCGCCGTGGCCGCCCGAGCCTGAGGACCCCCCAGCCCCCTGGGGGCTGGCGGCGCTGCTACCATCCCCGTCTGCCGCCCATGCCTCCACGCCTGTCCCCACGTCTTTCAAAGCGCCTCGTCAGCCCACCCCTCACACGCCACCTGCCGCGTGTACTGCGCTTCGCCCCCATTGTCTTGCTGCTGTTGGCCCTGATGGGCCTGAGCAGCCTGGGCGCGTATCAGATGGCGCAACGCCTGGGCCTGGCCGAGATGCAGACCACCGGGCTGCACCGGCTCGATCTGTATGCCGCCAGCCTGGAGCGCGAGATCGGCAAATACGCTTTCCTTCCGGGCACCCTGGAGCTGCAAGCCGACGTGCTGGACTTGCTGGCCCATCCCGCCGGTCAGAAATCGCCAGGCCGGGTCAATGCCTACCTGGAGCAGCTCAACGACCGCGCAGGCACCCTGGCCATCTACGTGATCAACCCCCAGGGCCAGGTGCTGGCCACCAGCAACTGGCGCCGTGCCGACAGCTACCTGGGCGAAAACCTGTCGTTCCGCCCGTATTTCCGCGATGCGGTGGCCAACGGCAGCGGCCGTTTCTTCGGCATCGGCACCACCCGCGGTGAGCCCGGTTACTACCTGGCCTCCACCCTGGTGGACCCGCGTGGCACCCAGGGCGTTGCCGTGATCAAGGTCAGCCTGGACCAGTTGGAGCAGTCCTGGACCACGGTGGAGGCGCCAGTCATGGTCAGCGACGAGAACGGCGTCGTCATCCTGGGCTCGGTGCCCGACTGGAAGTTCACCACCCTGCGTCCGCTCGACGAAGCCACGGCCAAAGCCTTCGATCAGACCCAGCAATACAACCGTCGCGCCCTGAAGCCCCTGGGCCTGCGTGAACTGCGCGAGCTGGAACACGGCGCCCGCCTGGTCAGCATCGCCAAGGAGCGCCCCGAGATGGTCTCGGTCTACCCCGTGGCGGGGCGCTTTCTGGCGCAGTCCAGGGCCCTGCCCGGCACGCCCTGGACCTTGACCGTGCTGTCGCACCTGGAGCAGGTGGATGAGATTGCCCAAAGCCGTGCCCTGATCGCCTTGATCGGTGCGGCCCTGTTGTTTGTGCTGGGCCTGATGCTCAATGAGCGCCGCCGCCACCTGAAAGACCGGCTGGCCGCGCGCGAGGCCTTGCAGGCCGCCCACGACGAGCTAGAGCGCAAGGTAGACCAGCGCACCGCCGACCTGTGGGCGAGCAACCACCGGTTGCAGGCTGAGGTGACCGAGCGCACCCGCACCGAAGCCAACCTGCGCGCCGCCCAGGACGAACTGGTGCAGGCCGGCAAGCTGGCCGCGATCGGTCAGTTGTCCACCGGGATCGCGCACGAGCTGAACCAGCCCCTGACCGCCCTGCGCACCCTCTCGGGCAACAGCCTGCGATTTCTGGAGCGGGGCGACCTGGCCACCACCCGAACCAATCTCGAACGCATGGCCCAGTTGGCCGACCGCATGGGCCGCATCACCGGACAACTGCGCTCGTTTGCCCACAAGTCGCCCGCGACCAGCCGCCCCGTGCCGCTGGATCAGGCGCTGGACAATGCCCTGGCCGTGCTGGAGGGCCGGATCACCGAAAGCCGCGCCGACATCGTGCGCGCGGCCAACAGCCCCTGCCCTGTGGCGCTGTGCGACGGCAACCGGCTGGAGCAGGTGCTGATCAACCTGATCGGCAATGCGCTGGACGCGGTGCATCCGCCCCAGCGCCCCCGCATCGAGATCGCCTGCAGCCAGGAGGCCGAGCGGGTGCGCGTGCGGGTACGCGACCACGGCCCCGGGCTGGCCGACGCCGCGCAGGCCCACCTGTTCGAGCCCTTCTTCACCACCAAAGAGGCCGGCGTCGGTCTGGGACTGGGCCTGGCCCTGTCGGCCGGCATCGTGCGCGAGTTCCAGGGAAGCCTCAGCGGCGCCAACCACCCCGACGGCGGCGCCCTGTTCACGCTGGAGCTTCCAAGAGCCCTCGACGTGCCAACCGACCCACCGAGCCCACCCCATGACTGACGCCCTCAAAGTTCTGATCATTGAAGACGACCCCGACATTGTGCTGGGCTGCGAGCAGGCGCTGCAACTCGAAGGCATCGCCTGCGACAGCGTGGGCAGTGCCGAGGCGGCACGCAAGCGTCTGGGGGCCGACTTTGCAGGCATCGTGGTCAGCGACATCCGCCTGCCACGCTGCGACGGGCTCACCTTCATGCGCGAGCTGATGGCCCTGGACCCCGAATTGCCCGTGGTGCTGATCACCGGCCATGGCGACATCGCCATGGCGGTGCAGGCCATGAAGGACGGCGCCCACGACTTCATCCAGAAGCCCTTCGCCCCCGAGTACCTGGTGGGTGCCGTGCGCCGTGCCCTGGAGAAACGCCGCCTGGTGCTGGAGGTGCGCGAGTTGCGGCGCCAACTGGCCCAGCGCGACACCATCGAAGGCCAGTTGCTGGGCCAGGCGCCCGGCATGCAGCGCCTGCGCCAGCGGTTGGCGGGCCTGGCCAGCAGCGCGGCCGATGTGCTGATCCAGGGCGAGACCGGCACCGGCAAAGAGCTGGTGGCGCGCTGCCTGCACGAGGCCAGCGCGCGCCGGCAGGGCCACTTTGTGGCCATCAACTGCGGCGGCCTGCCCGACACCCTGTTTGACAGCGAAATGTTCGGCCACGAGGCAGGTGCCTACACCGGCGCTGCCAAGAAACGCATCGGCAAGATCGAACACGCCAACGGCGGCACCTTGTTCCTCGACGAGATCGAGAGCATGCCCCTGGGCATGCAGATCAAGCTGCTGCGCGTGCTGCAGGAGCGCACCCTGGAGCGCCTGGGCTCCAACACCCTGATCCCGATCGACTGCCGCGTGATCGCCGCCACCAAGACCGACCTGCTGGCCCTGTCGGACCAAGGCGGCTTTCGGGCCGACCTGTACTACCGCCTGAGCGTGGCCACCCTGCCGCTGCCGCCGCTGCGTGAACGGCGCGAAGACATCCCCTTGTTGTTCGAGCACTTTGCGCTGCAGGGCGCCGCCCGCCACCAGCGCACCGCCCCCGAGACCAGCGCCGAGCGCATGCGCCAGCTCATGGCCTACCACTGGCCCGGCAATGTGCGTGAACTGCGCAACGTGGCCGAGCGCTGCGTACTGGGCATCGAAGGGGGGTCGCCCCCGTTTTCAGAGGCAACCGGCCCCGCCCCCGCGCAAGCGCTGGCCAGCACGGTCGAGGCCTTTGAACGCGCCCTCATTGCCGATGCCCTGCGCCGCCACGGCGGCAGCCTCGCGCGCAGCGCCGAGGCCCTGGGCGTGGCCAAGACCACGCTGCACGACAAAATCCGCAAGCACGGGCTGGATCAGGGCAGCACCTGAGCCTTTGCGGACCAGGTTGAGGGTGGGCCACCGGGCTGGGCCCGGTGGTACCAAGCCGCGCTTGCGTCTTGGATCAGAAAGATTCCCAGTCTTCATTGCCACCCACCACCGATTTGGCCGAGTTGGTCAAGGCCGGACTGGGCGACTTGCCCAGGCTGGGCCGACTCGGTGCAGCGGCCTGGGTCAGGGGCGCCATTGCCGGCGCCTTGCCGAACTGGCGCGAAGGCAGTGGCGCCGGGTTGGCCTGCCCCAGGCGGGCGGGCTGCCCAGTGATCTTGAACACCGACACCAGTTCGGCCAGTCGCTGCGACTGGTTCTTCAGGCTGTCGGCAGCGGCCGCACTTTCTTCGACCAGGGCCGCGTTCTGCTGCGTCACCTGATCGAGCTGGTTCACCGCATCGCCAATCTGGCTGATGCCACTGCTTTGCTCCATCGAGGCGCTGGAGATCTCGCTGATCAGCGCGCTCACGCGCTTCACCTGGGTCACGATGCCCTCCATGCTTTGGCCGGCCTCGTCTACCAGCGTGGTGCCGGCCTCCACCTTTTCGACACTGGCGCCGATCAGGGTCTTGATCTCTTTGGCTGCCTCGGCCGAACGCCCGGCCAGGCTGCGCACCTCGCTGGCCACCACGGCAAAGCCGCGGCCTTGCTCTCCGGCCCGGGCCGCTTCCACCGCCGCGTTCAGCGCCAGGATGTTGGTCTGAAAGGCAATCCCGTCGATCACACCGATGATGTCCGAGATCTTCTTCGAGGATGCCGAGATGTCCTGCATGGTCGCTACCACCCGGCCCACCACGGCACCCCCCTGTTCCGCGGCTTGGGTGGCTTCCGACGCCAGCCGGTTGGCCTGCTGGGCTGTGTCGGCATTGGTCTTGACCGTGCTGTTGAGCTCCTCCATCGAGGCCGCCGTCTCTTCGAGGTTGCTGGCCTGCTGCTCGGTGCGCTGGCTGAGGTCGGCATTGCCGGTGGCGATTTCT
Source organism: Curvibacter sp. GW821-FHT09D12 (assembly GCF_059416245.1). Taxonomy (NCBI): domain Bacteria; kingdom Pseudomonadati; phylum Pseudomonadota; class Betaproteobacteria; order Burkholderiales; family Comamonadaceae; genus Curvibacter; species Curvibacter sp. GW821-FHT09D12. The sequence continues at coordinate 51,204 of NZ_JBWKOU010000008.1, forward strand.
GCCGAACCGGTGGCGATGCTGTCGCTGCTCAGTCGCACCTGGCCCACGATGTCGACCAGGCGTTCGTTCATGTGCTGCAGGGCGCGCAGCAGGTCGGCCGGCTCATCGTGGCCCTGAATATCGAACTTGGTTGTCAAATCCCCTTGGGCCACGGCCTCGGCCACAGTCACACCTGTGTTCAAGGGCTGCACAATCGAGCGGGTGACCAGCACTGCCAGCACCGCGCCCATCAACAGAGCGATGACGATCACGGCACTCGAAACGATCAATGAATGCTGGTAGCTTGATTTGGCTGATGCTGTTGCGTTGTCCGCGCCCGCCAGATTGATGTTCACATCTTTTGTGACGCCGGCCATGATCTCTGTGAAAGCACTCGCGGCAGGCCCCACGGCCAGCTGACGCGCTGCGTCGCGATCGGCTTCATTGCCGGCGGCCAAAGCCATCTGCTTTTTCTCGATCTCCAAAAAGGCCGTCCAACCGTTCCTGATCTCTTCATAGGCCTTGCGCTCTTCCGGCGAAGCGATCATGGGTTCGTATTCGGCAAATAATTTGGGCACCGCCGTCTCTACAGCGGCCTCGTAGAGCTTGACCTGCTCGGCTTTGGCCTCCGGGGTATTTTCAAGCAGGTGCCGCAGGCTGACTCGACGCACTTCATTGAAGGTTGTGCGAATGTCGCCCAACACTTTCACGCTGGGTAGCCAATTCGTGCCGAGGTCATTGGCATAAAAGTTGGCACGGCTCATCTGGTACATGCCAAAGCCGCCGAGCAGGGCCAGCATCAGCAGCACAGCTGCAAACGCCCAGCCCAGGCGGGCGCCTATCTTGACTTGTCGCAATACGTTCATCATGACCTCCATCCGTCCGTGAATTGTTCAAAAAATCACTTCTTATTTTAGTCAAATTCCATCAAAAAACAAGCATTAATATCATTTCAATGATACTTTTAATCAATATTTCGGCGCATCCACAAGACAACATGCCGCTCAATTGAGAAATACCATTTCTTCTCTTTTGTTCGTTCAACGAATTCCATGCGCAATTCGCATGCCACGGCCTGCCTGAGGCATCTGAATAAGCGATCATCGAGACTGCGTCTGCCAACGCTCCCCCCCATGCCTTCACCACTCCGCCTCTACCTCGCCGGCTTTGACGTGTTCCGCCCTGATGCCCGGCAACAGGGCGAGGCCTTGCAGCTTCTTTGCCAGCGACACGGCTTTGTGGGCCACTACCCCACCGATCCCAGCCCACCCCCTGCCCTGACGGGCGCGGCCCTCGCCCACTGGATCCTGCAAAGCAACTTGGCCGCGATCCGGCAAGCTGACGCCTTGATGGCCAACCTCAACCCTTTCCGCGGCCTGGAGCCCGACTCGGGCACGGTGTTCGAAGTGGGCTATGCCCACGCGCTGGGCAAGCCCGTGTGGGCCTATGTGGACGATGACCGCCCCTTGCCGCAGCGTGTCCCCCATGAGCTGAGACAGGACGGGCGTCGGTTCGACACACAGGGCTACCAGGTGGAAGATTTCGGCCTGCCCCTCAACCTGATGCTGGCCTGCAGCGTGCGACTGGTGCGGGGCAATGCAGCCACCTGCCTGCAGGCCATGGCCGCGGCCTGGGGCAACAGGCCCGGTTGAAGCCACCGCAATGAAAATGAGGCCTGCGCTCATCGCGCTTTGCCGCAGGACGGGTTCAAGCCACCCCATCGAAGGACCTGCGCTGAGCAGCGCCCCGAGGCTGCGGGCGACTTCGGGCCACCTCGGGCATGTGTGCATCGACAGTGGGCGCAGCCCGGGCTAGGCTGGCGGCCGCCTTCAACACCCTCACTCGACGCCCTCAGTTAGTGACTCACAGCCCTCGCACCGATTGCCATGAAACACCAACCCCAACCCTCAGCCGACACGGTCCACCACACCGCCCTGAACCAGGCCCTGCACTGCGCCGAAACCCTGGCCAGCCAGTTCGCCACCACCGCGGCCGCACGCGATCAGGCCGGAGGCACCCCCAAGGCCGAGCGCGATGCACTGCGCGCCAGCGGTCTGCTCGCCCTGTCGGTGGCCCCCGAACTCGGCGGCCTGGGCGCCGACTGGCGCACCACGCTGGGTGTGGTGCGACGGCTGGCCCAGGTCGACAGCTCGCTGGCCCACGTGTTTGGCTTTCACCACCTGATGCTGGCCACCGTGCGCCTGTTCGCCGAGCCCGCCCAATGGCAGCCCTGGTTGACCGATACCGTGCAACATCGCTGGTTCTGGGGCAATGCCTTGAACCCGCTGGACAAACGCACCACGGTACAGCACCACGACGGCTGGCATGCGTTCTCAGGGCGCAAGAGCTTTTGCTCGGGCTCGGCCGACTCTGACATGCTGATCGCCTCGGCCCTGGACGAGGCCACCGGCAAGCTGTTGATCGCCGCCGTGCCCACCACGCGCCCCGGCATCACCCTGCATGGCGACTGGGACAACATGGGCCAGCGTCAGACCGACAGCGGCAGCGTCACCTTCGACCAGGTCCGGGTGGAAGAGCGCGAGTTGCTGCTCAAGCCTGGCCCGCTCAGCACCCCCCAGGCCTGCCTGCGCCCCCTGCTGGCGCAGCTGATCTTCAGCCACATGTTCCTCGGAGTGGCCGAGGGGGCATTTGAGGAAGCACGCCGCTTCACCCGCACCGAGTCGAGGCCCTGGTTCAAGTCGGGGGTCAGCGAGGCCGGCCAGGACCCTTATGTGCTGGCCCATTACGGCGAGTTCTGGGTCGGCCTGGAAAGCAGCCGCCTGCTGGCCGAGCGGGCCGCCGCTCTGTTCGATGCGGCCTGGCAGCAGGGCGACCAGCTCACGCTCGAACAGCGTGGCCAGGTGGCCGTGGCCGTATCCACCGCCAAGGTAGCCAGCAGCCGCTACGGCCTGGACCTGAGCAGCCGCCTGTTCGAGGTGACAGGCGCCCGCGCCACCCACGGCGCCCTGCGCCTGGACCGCTTCTGGCGCAACCTGCGCACCCAGAGCCTGCACGACCCGATCGACTACAAGCTCAATGAGCTGGGCCAGTGGGCCCTCCATGAGCAAGCGCCGGCGCCCAGCTTCTATTCCTGAGGCCATCCAAGTTGGCGGTCCGCTCAGCGGGTTGCGCCAGCAGACCCGTTGGGCTCCCGCGGAACTCTCCTGGGCTCGACACCGCCCCCCTGTGCGCTGCGATGCAAACCTTGCCCCACCCGGGTGACCTATTGCGGCTGCCCCCGAAGGCCGCAGATGCCATCAGGGGTACAAGACGCGGTGCCACAACGACCTTCTGCCCAGGCAGACTCGGCTGCTGAATGGGGTCATCGGTCTTGGAACACCGTTGGGATCCGGGTGGCCTTGGTTCCGGCACCGTCACGGACACTGGGCCCTACAGTTCACGCTGCGCCTACTTCGGACCCCTGCCATGCCCCAACGAATTGACCTGCGCAACGACATTGCAGCCATCACGGACTCACCCCTGGCACGTTTCAGCGATCTGCAACCTTGGGAACTGACGGCCGCAGCAGCACCCATCGTCGCGAATCTGCTGGTGGCGCTGCCAGCCGACGACTACCTGATTCAGGGGCAGATCGCCATCCACCGCAGCGCTACCATTGAGCCAGGCGCCACGCTCAAGGGTCCCCTGATTGTGGGGGCCCGCTGCTTCGTGGCCTCAGGGGCCTATTTGCGAGGGGGCAACTGGCTGGACCGAGACTGTTGCATCGGCCCTGGCGCCGAGTTGAAGTCTTCGTTCATCTTTGCGCATACCCACCTGGCGCACTTCAATTTTGTGGGCGACTCCGTGCTGGGATCGGGTGTGAACCTGGAGGCCGGCAGCATCATCTGCAACCACCGCAACGAACGGCCCGGGCGTGAACTGCGAGTGCGGCTGGGCTCAACATTGCATTTGCTGCCGCAAAGCAAATTCGGTGCCCTGGTGGGCGATGGCGCCCAGATCGGTGCCAACTCAGTGCTCGCGCCCGGCACACTGCTTGGACCTGGCGCCGTGATACAGCGAGGCGCCCCGTGCGATCAGGAACTGACAGAACCACACTGACCAACGGGCACCATTCGGAGCGCTTGTAAGCCGCGACTCAGAGGCAGACCCCGAGCCGCTTGCAAAGCCATTGGAAGGTATCCCCTTCCAGCATGGCGAACCGGAACACCCGGTGCTCACCCGGCATAACCTGCTGGGCGATGGGTTCAGCCAGCGCCAGTCCGTTCTCGCTGTTGGTCAGCATCACAAAGCCGTCACCGCTTGCGGGGCGGGCCATCACAAAAGCCCGGTAGCCTGGGTTGTTGCCCCAATGCCAAAGCGTGAACCCCTCCGCCGAGCGCTCCAGGCCCCAGCCCAGACCCCAGGCCAGGTTCAGGTGGCGGTCCACCTCGACGGGCGAGGCAAGCGAGGTGACGAGCAGGGGTTGATCGTTGAGCAGTGCCACGAGAAATCGAGCGTAGTCTGCCGCACTGGTGTAAAGCGTGAACGCCGCAAACGGCGTGGTCAGCTTCAAGGTTTTGCGGGGCGAACCGTTGGCCTTGGTGCCGGGCAGGAAGTCGGGGGCCATCGCCTCATCCCAGGCATAGGCACTGTGCTGCATGCCCAACGGCACAAACACCTGCTCGTTCATGAAGAGGTCCAGGGCTTGGCCGGTGATGGCTTCGACCGCCCGCTGTAACAGCACAAAGCCCTCACCTGAGTAAGACCAGCGCGCGCCCGGCTCGGCCTCGAAACGCAGCGGCCCGGAGGCCCAGTTGGGCAAGCCCGTGGTGTGTTGGAGTGCCTGGCGCGCCGTGAGCCCCTGAATGCGCACATCGGTGACCCATTCCGAGGGCTCCGCCTGCAGCGGCTGATATCGGTGGCGGTAGCCCTGCGGCAGGTAACGCATGAGGGGAGCATCCAAATCCAGCCGCCCCTGTTGCACCAGCTTCAGCACTGCATAGGCAAACACAGGTTTGCCCAGCGAAGCAGCCTGAAAGAGGGTGTCAGCCCGCACGCCCTGTGAGGCGTCGCAGGTGCTGGCCGTGTCCACGCGATCAAGCTGCCGGTTCCGGATCTGCGCCAGCGCGACTGCGCACACATGGCTGCGAGCGGCCCATTCATTCAAGTGCCCCGACAGGGACTGAACCTGCGACGCATCTGGGCCCGGGGCAGCGCATCCTGCCAGGGTCAACGCAATGGCCCCTGCCAGACCTGCCGGGCAGCGCCGCCCGAACCGCAAGGCTGAAGCCCATGACAGAGTGAGGGTTGGCGGCACAGGATTCCTTTTTGAGCACAACAGTGGCAACCGGTCAGTCTTTCAGGGCCCGCAGCACCCGCCCCAGCACGTCGGTAAAGCGGTCTGGCCGCTCTGCCAGCCAGTCGTGCAGGCGGTGGCCCGCGCCCTGCAAGCGCATCAACTCGACACTTTGAGCCTGGTCGGCCCGGCTGAGGTACTGCTGCTGAACCGCCTCGGGGATCACGTCGTCCTCGGTGCCAAATACCAGCAACAAACGCCCGGTAAACCGCCCCAGGGCCTCGTAGGCAGGCGACGAATCAAACGATGTCGTGGCGCGCAGGGCGCCCTGGAAAGCAGGCCCAAAAGGCAGGCGCTGAGCCACCGCCGCGTAGGCCGCCGGGCCGAACAGCACCAGGGCCCGAGGTGCCAGGGCGTCGATCAATGTGCAGGCCACATGGCCCCCCATGCTGCTGCCCAGCAGCGCCACCGGAGGCTGCAGGCCCAGGTGGCCGGCCACCGCCAGTGCCTGCTCGGCGCGGTGTGCCAGGCTGGAGCCGATGAGCTGCCCGCCGCTTTCGCCGTGGCCGGCAAAGTCGAACGCCGCGCTGGTGTGACCGTGGGCGGCCAGCGCAGACAGCAACGGCCGAAAGCCCCGGCGCGACGACGTTCCGCCCCCATGCAGTGCCAGGATGCGCGGCGCCTTGGCCGCCTGGCCAGGATGATGCACGCTGCCGCGCAGCTCGGTGCCATGCAGCGCCAGTTCGAATTGGGTGGTGTGGACCATGTCAGGTGGCTTGATCGTCAGCAAGGCCGGACAGCGCGGCCGCCACCGACTTTAACCGCGTCCGCTGAGCCACCCCGCTCTGAAGCCCCGCACGCGACACGCCCCCATGGATAATCGGCTGGAGCCCCCCGGCCCGAAGGTTGCGTCGCCCCCAATCCCATCCACCCGCTAACGCCCACAGCAAGCCCCATCACCATGCCGCCCAAGTCCACACCTCTTCGCTACCTGAGCGCCCTAGCGCTGATTGCAGCCGGCTGCGCCTTCGGTCCTGCCCGGGCCGACAGCCTGGCCTCGTCGGCCTCCAGCGCCGGCTCTTCGGCCAGTGGCAGCGTGTCGGATTCGTTGCATGGCTCCAGCAACAGCTCGGCCGACAGTTCACGCGATGGCCGCCAGGTGGCCAATGGCGACTACCGCATCCTGGCGCTGGCCCCGGTGCCGGAGCGCCCCGGCAAGCTGCGCCTGACGCTGCAATGGCAGCCTGCCTTGCCGACAGCCCAGGTCACGGCGGCGGCCGACCCGACCCTGCTGATGCTGGACTTGCCGGCCGACGTGGTGCGCCAGCAAGACCTGGGCGCGGGCGGCACCGTGCATGCCGAGCAGCGCGTCTATGGCATTGAGTTCAGCCGTACCGAAACCCGGCAAGCCTTCTTCCTGGTGCTGGCCGACGACTGGCACGACGACCTGGCCGCCCGCCCTGTCATCGGGCTGTGAAGCCGCGGGTGATCCGGGGCCTGCTGGCGGGCCTGGCACTCGCCGGCGCCTGGGCCACGGCACAGGCTGCCGGATGGGCGTCGTCGTCATTTTGTGAGCGCAACCCCACGCTGAGCGCTGGCGAGCAGGACACCCTGCTGCGTTTTGCCGGTGTGTTGCGGGCCGAACTCGACGCCACCGGCGAAGACACGGTGCTGATCAGCCGCTCGGGCCTGGATCTGTCCGAGTTCGGGCTGCGCTACTCGCACGCCGGGGTGGCCTTGCGTGACCGCGACACCGGCGTGTGGCGCGTGCGCCAGCTCTACTACGCCTGCGACGAACAGGCCCCACGCCTGTACGACCAAGGGCTGGCAGGTTTTGTGATGGGCTCCGAGCGGCCGCAGCGGGGCTATCTGTCCATCGTGCGCCTGCCACCTGATGCCGCCCGGGCCTTGCGCGCGGCCGCCCTCGACACGCCTGCAGCCCTGCAACTGCTGGCCGGCCGCTACAGCGCCAATGCCTATGCCTGGAGCCTGCGCTACCAAAACTGCAACCAATGGGTCCTGGAGCTGATGGCCCTGGCCTGGGGTGCCCTGCCCCCTGGCCCCGATCTGCGCGCCCAGGCTCAGCAATGGCTGCGCCAGGCCGGCTACGCCCCCGCCCCCGTGCCTGTGCCCTCGCATTGGCTGATGTTTGCCGCCAGCTTTGTGCCGCTGGTGCACCTGGACGACCACCCCGAAGACGACCGCTACGCCTTGCGACTGAAGGTCAGCGTCCCGGCCACCTTGGAGGCCTTTGTCCGGGCCCGCTGGCCCGACAGCCAGCGCCTGGAGCTGTGCCATGACAGCCAGCAGGCCGTGGTGCACGGGGGCTGGGCCCTGGTGGACGAAGCCTGCCGTGCCGGACCGGCAGATCGCCAGCAAGCGCTGCAGTGAAGGCCTGTGCTGGCCGAGTCCGGTCAGGGGGCATGGCGCAGGCGCCAACGCCCCAGACTCAAAGTTGCTATAACCCGCCAGGCCACCAGCCCTGTTGAGGCGCAAAGACTGCGCCCGACAGGGTTGCCCCCACTGGCCTTGGCCCTGCAACCCACCTGGACCCCCATGACAACAAAGCACCCCATCCCCTCGGCCCTGATGATGGCCGTTCTGCTGGCCAGCACAGCGGCATCGGCTGCTCCCCCCACTGCCGACGAGGTGGTCAGCACGATGGAGAAGCTCAATGGCGTCACGCCGGGCGCCCGGCGCAATCACATTCAGGGCCTTTGTGCCACGGGCAGCTTTGTGGGTGCACCGGCGGTGCAGGCCTACTCGCGCTCGGCGCTGTTCAGCGGCCAGCCCGTGCCCGTCGTGGCCCGCTTCTCGCTCGCAGGTGGCAACCCCAACACACCCGACTCGGCGAAATCACCGCGAGGGCTGGCCGTCGAGTTTCGCCTGCCGGGCGGCAGCCTGCAGCACTTCACCATGCTCAACGTGCCGGTCTTCAGCGCGGCCACGCCACAGACCTTCCAGGATACCCTGTTGGCCAACCTGCCCGACCCGGCGACCGGCAAGCCCGACCCCGCCAAGCAGCAGGCCTTTCGTGACAACCACCCTGACGCCAAGCCCCTGGCCGCCTTCATGGCCAGCCACAACCCGCCTGTGAGCTACGCCCAGAGTGACTTCTACAGCGTGCACACTTTCAAGTTTGTGAGCGCCAAAGACCAGACCACCCTGGTGCGCTGGCGCTTTGACCCCGAAGCCGGTGTCAGCCGCTGGAGCGACGAAGCCCTGAAGACGGCTCCGGCCCGCTTCCTGGATGAAGACCTGCTGAGCCGCGTGAAGGCCGGGCCCCTGCGCTGGAACATGGTGGTGACGCTGGGCGAGGCCGGCGACGAGCAGAACAACTCCACCGTGTATTGGCCCGCCGAACGCCGCCAGATGCAGGCGGGCGTGCTGACCCTGACGGCCGCCACGCCACAAGCCGGGGCCGAATGCGAAAAGATCAACTTCGACCCCCTGGTCATCGCCGAGGGCATGGCCCCCACTGAAGACCCGGTGCTGCTGTTTCGCTCGCCGGCCTACGCCGCCTCGTTCGTCAAGCGGTTGACCGGCCGCTGAGCCCGCGGCTCACACCACGTCTGGCTTGCCAATGGCTTTCAGCACGGCCGGGCCAATGATGCGGTGCATGGGGGTGACCGGAAGCATGTAAAGCTTGCCCAGCAGGTTGTGCACATGCACCACGGTGGTCACGGTGACGGTGCTCGGCCCTCCGGCCGGGTCGGCGGCCCGATGCACCGACAGGGTCACGTCCAGATGCTTGTCCTGGTCACCCAGCAGCACCTCGTCGGGGGTGTTGCGGATCAGGGTGAATATGCCGACACGCTCACCCACGGCATACGCTGATCCGGGCTTGGCGGGGTCCAGTCGCGACAAGGCGCCCAGGTCTTTCAGGCCCAGCAGGGCCACCACCCGGTTGCGCAGCACCATCAGGGTGTCAACCCAGCGCGGTGTGTGCCGCAAAGCCTGCAGAAAATGGTCCAGAGCGGTGGCCTGGCTGGGCCCCACGGCAATGGCGTTGGCATCGTGAAAATAGGCCCCGGGCAGCAAGGGGCTGATCAGGCTGCCAGCGGGCGCTTCGCAGGTGTAGGGGCGTGAGGGCATGGGGGTCATCGGGTGAGGGCTGATCGGCTGGGCCAAGCAAGGCGCTCAGGGCTTGTCGCTGAGCATCTGCAATTTGGCGAGCAGTTCGGTCACGCTGAAGGGCTTGGCGATGTACTCGTCGGCTCCCGCCATGAGCCCATCAAACTGATCCATCAACTGGGCCTTGGCGCTCAACATGAGAATCTTGCAGCTGTGGCTGGTGTCAGCCCGGATCACCTTGCAGACCTCCAGGCCGTCCAGCCCACCGGGCATCATCACGTCGAGCAACACCACATCGGGTTTGTGCTCGTGGTATTGATCCAGGCCACTGCGTCCGTTCACAGCCTCGATCACCTCGCAGTCCATGAAATCGAGCGCCATCACGATCAGCTGCCTGACAGAGGGGTTGTCTTCGATGATCAGGATTTTCATGCGCCTGCCTTGCCTGAGATGAATGTCTAGGGGCGTCAGCTTATCAGCCAAACCAGGGCCTTCAGCAAAGCCCGGCCAAGTCAGGCCGCGGTCAGACGCACCACGCTAAGGTCATGCCACTTCATGAAGGACCGCTGATCTTGCCCACAGAACCTCGATACGACGCAAGGCCTGGCCTGCAGGCCGAGCGCCCCTGGCGCCCCTTGCCTGGTGCCACCAGCGATCCCGGCGAATCGCTTTGCTGGGTTTGGCTGAAGGTGCTGGCCGTGGGCTTTCTGCTGGCCACGGCCGTGGGGCTGATCGGGCTGACGCTCGACATCCTCTGTGTCTGAAGCGCTGCCCAAAGGGCGCTCAGACCAATGAGCGTTCCTTCAGGTGACGTCAGCGGCACACCGGCAGCATCAGGCCCCCATCGAGCAGGCGCATCGAACAAGCCCAGCCGGCCATGAGGTCGCCCGACCGGCGGCTGTTCGAGGCCATCCAGGGCCGTGCCCAGGCGATGACCGGGGCGCGGCCCACTGACAGATCCTGACCCAGTTCGGTCAGAGGCCGGGGTGCAAGCCTTGGTCGCGGAACTTTGTAAAGATGAGCTCGTCTACCTTGAGCGGTGCCGAGAGCGGCCCGCCCTGCGGCCCCTCAGCCTCAGGTGATGAAGACCTCTCAGGGAGAAAATACAAAGTGAAGCACTTCAACAACTTTCGTCGGCCCCTGCTGACCCTTTCCATCGTGGCCCTTCTTGGATTGTCAGCCTGTGGCGGCGGTGGGCTGGATGCCCTGGTCGGCGGCACGATGTCGGGACTGCCAACGGGCCAGCAGCTCGTGTTGCAAAACAATGGTGCCGACGACCTGACGCTGACCCAGAACGGCGACTTCCGCTTTGCCACGGAGCTCAAGGCCAACGCCAGCTACAGCGTCACCATCAAGACCGCCCCCACCGGCGTGAGGTGCCAAGTCACCAATGGCAGCGGCAAGATCAACAACGTGGGCTCTTCGGTCCAGAACATCAAGGTCAGTTGCGACACCGGCCCCTCCATCGGCGGCACCCTGACCGGGCTGCAAAGCGGCTACAGCGTGATCTTGAGCACCAACGGCATGTCGGTGGTCCTGGCACAGAACGGCGACTTCAGGTTCGCCAATTCGCTGCCCAACGGCACCAACTACAACGTGGTGGTGGCACAGCAACCCCTGGTGGGCAACTGCCTGGTCAGCAACCCGACGGGCGTCACCGCCACCAACAAGCTTTCGCTGGTCAGCGTGAGCTGTCAGTGAACATGGCCACCCCGGTGCGGTTCAGGTAGACAAGATCCCACTCGGACTCTTCCACCAGCTCAAAGCCATGCCGCTGGTAGAAGTGGTTCGAGCGGCTGCCTCGCAACGCCGTCACCTTGACCGGCAGGCCCTGAGCCGCAGCCTGCCTCAACACATCGACCACCACTGCGGCCCCCAGGCCCCGACCTTGGTGATCGGGGTGCACGTACAGGTGATCGAGCAGCAGGTGCTGCGGTTCAAGCCGCAGCACCACCACACCGACCCTGCGCCCCCCCACCATCAGGTGACGAGTGCACTCAGGCGAAAAATGCTCAAGAAAGCGGGCCCGGGCCCGCACGGGGTCAAACCGCCCCAAGGCCTCCAGGCTGGCTTGCATGGCCGCGATGCGCAGGGCGACCAGTTCCTCGGCATCGCCGAGGCGGGCGGGTTCGTAGTGAAGTGTCATGGCAGGCCTGGAGCATACGGCCCCGGGCTTGGCTGGGGGCAAGCCCCTCCACAGCTGGCGTAAGACCGCCTACCGCGACGGGTCACGCGCCGTCAGGGAGCGCACCCAAGGAACGGGTCAACCGGGCCCGTCACGGGGCGCATCAAAGGCAGATCAAGGGCTTCAGATAGGCGTCCCGACGACCCTTGAAGCCCGCGGCCTGCTCCATCAACCACCCCTGCACCAGCGCCACCGCAGGCGGCGGGCTGGCCGAACAGATGAGGTGGTAAGCCGCCCGGGATGTGACGTAGCCCTGAAACGGCAGCACCAGCCGGCCCGCCAGCAGCTCGTCGAGCACCATGCTCAGGCGCCCCATGGCCACCCCCTGATGCGCCATCGCCGCACCCACGGCCAGCAGTGACAGATTGAACACCCGCCCTTGCGGCAAGCGGTTGGCCGGCCAGGCCACACCGGCCTGCGTCAGCCAGTGCAGCCATTCTTCGCCGGGCCGGGCGCCGGCCCAAGGGGACTCATCGTGCAGCAACCAGGCCCCATCGAGATCGGTGGGCGAGCGGAGCTCGGGGTGCTCGGCCATGAAGACCGGGCTGGCCACTGGCAACAAGACCTCGTCGAGCACCTGCTGGGCCTTCAGGTCGGGATAGTGCCCCAGGTCGTACCGCAACGCCGCAGCCAAGCCCTCGGCCCGCATGCGCTGGGCATCGAGCGGATGGAACTCGGCCATGACCTTGAGCCCCACCTCTGGCAGACGGCGGTAGAAATCACCCAACCGGGGCGTGAGCCAGCTCATGGCCAATGTGGGGGAGCAGCTCAGCAGCAGGGCTTCTTGTGCGTCGGGGGTGCGAATCTGTGCCAGTCCTTGCTCGATGGCTTGCAAGGAGGGGGTGAGCGCCGAGGCCAGGCGCTGGCCCTCGGTAGTGGGCGAGAGCGTGCGGTGATGGCGCACCAGCAAGGGCTTGCCTGCCCATTCTTCGAGTTGGCGCACTTGCTGGCTGACCGCCCCCTGGGTGATGCAGAGGTCTTGCGCCGCCTTGGTGAAGCTCTGGCAACGCACCACGGCCTCGAAGGTGCGGGCCCAGACCAGCAAGGACGGCGAAAGGTGGACCAGGCTCACAAGTTCACATTGGTTTGACTAATGAATTGCATCAGTATAGGCCGCTTCTCTGTTGGCATGGCTGGATGAACAATGCAGCCATCCATTAGCGAAAGCAGCCCATGCGCTCCCCCAACACCGACTCCCACACCGACTTCAAGATCGACTTTGACATGCCAGGCCTGTTGGACGGCCGACCGGTGCTCTGGACCCAAACCCAAGGCCATCCCAACCCCGTGCAGGATGAGGGCACCCTGGCCTTGTCACCGGCCGCCATCGAATCGGCCCGCCTGCGCCTGAAACGCTTCGAACCGCTGCTGGCCGAGCTTTTTGATGGGCTGCAAGCCTGCGGCGGGCAGATCGAGTCGCCTTTGATGAACGTGCCAGATCTGCAAACAGCCCTGGGCCTGCCGCCCAGCCGGGGCAGCCTGTGGGTGAAGGCCGACCACCTGCTGCCCGTGGCCGGCTCGGTCAAAGCGCGTGGCGGCACCCACGAGGTGATCGAGTTTGCCGAAACACTGGCCCTGCAGCACGGTCTGATCGACCCAAGCGGGGACTACCGCCGACTGGCCAGCCCCGAGGCCAGGGCCCTGTTTGGCCAGTACACGGTGGCCGTGGGCTCGACAGGCAACCTGGGGCTGGCCATCGGCACCATGGCCGCCGCGCTGGGTTTGCGGGCCGAGGTACACATGTCAGCCGACGCCAAGGCCTGGAAGAAAGCACGGCTGCGCAGCCGCGGCGTGAGTGTGATCGAACACGCAGGCGACTATGCTGACGCGGTGGCAGCCGGGCGGGCCGGGGCGGCGGCCGATCCGCATTGTCATTTTGTGGATGACGAACGCTCCAGCTCGCTGTTCTTGGGCTATGCCACGGCTGCCGCGCACCTGGCGGCCCAGTTGGCAGAGGCGGGGCGGCCTGTCGACGCCCGGCACCCGCTGTTCGTCTACCTGCCCTGCGGTGTGGGGGGCGCCCCCGGCGGGGTGGCGTACGGTCTGCAGCAGCTGTTCGGGCACCATGTGCATTGCCTATTTGCCGAGCCCACGGCATCGCCCTGTTTTCTGGTGCAGCGGCTGGCGGGCTGGCCGGGCCTGCCCGCCACCGGGCCACACCCCAGCGTATATGACATCGGTCTGAACAACCTCACCGAAGCCGACGGGCTGGCCGTGCCCCGGGCCTCCACCCTGGCGGCCGCCGCCGTGGGCGCCCAGATCGCGGGCATCTACACCGTGCAGGACGACACCTTGATGCGCCACCTGTGGCAGGCCCAGGCCAGCCAGGGCCTGCGCATCGAGCCTTCGGCCGCTGCCGGCCTGTCAGGCCCGGCCATGCTGCTCAACACCCCCCAAGGGCAGGCCTATCTGCAACAGAGGGGCCTGGACAGCCAGATGGCGCAGGCGACCCATGTGGCCTGGCTGACCGGGGGCATGCTGATGCCCGAGGAGGACTATCAGGGCTTTGTGCTGCGGGGCCAAGCCCGCGATCAAGCGCAGGCCTGAAACCGGGAAGGTGGGAACCCGGGTGCGCTCAGGCGGCCCGGCGCACCCACATCAGACTGGCGCCCATGGCCATCAACACGCCGCCAAACAGGCGGTTCTGCGCCCGTTGCGCCCGGGCGCTGCGCAGCAGGCTGGCCAAACGTGCGCCGGTGAACGCATAACCATGCATGACCACCAAGTCTACCGCCACGGTGGTGAGCATCAGCACCCCGATCTGGGGCAGCAGGGGGCGGCTGGCGACGATGAACTGGGGCAGCACAGCCACCATGAAGACGATGCCCTTGGGGTTGGTCAGGTTGGTGAACAAGCCCGTCAAAAAACGCTGCCGGGCCGACATCATCGGCACTGCGCCGGCGTTCGCCCCGGGGTTGTCGGTCGCCTCATCCAGCAAACCGTGGCCTGCGTGTACCGGCGCGCGCCATTGCTTCCAGCCCAGCCACAGCAGGTACAGAGCCCCCAGCACCTTGACCACGGTGAACGCCATGGCCGAAGCCACCAGCAGCGAGCCCACCCCCACCCCGGCAATCAGGGTGATGCCCATGAGACCGGCCTGCAGGCCTAGGATGGTGACGCTGGCGCCTTGCACGCCATAACGCAGCCCATGCCCCACCGACAGCACAGCCCCGGAACCTGGCGACAGGGCAATCAGCCAGGCCGCCGCGAAATATGACCACCAAACACTTGTATCCATGCCTCAAATGGTAAGGGGCAATGCGCCTGCCCCAGCACAGGTGGGCTTGAAAACCGCCTTGGCCGCCAGGCCACAGGGCGATTGAAGCGAGGGCTCAGTTCAGGGGCGCCTGAAAGAGCAGGCCACCGGCGGGCAGGGGCAGCCCCACAGGCGCCAGCCCAGAGGTAGCTGTGGGCGGCTCTGCCAGCAAGGGCGGCACGGCATTGGCACCGACACGGTTGCGCAAGGCCGCCGCAGGCTCCCGGTAGACGTGCTGGCCAATGAACAGGCGCATGCGCAAAGAGGCCAGCACCTTGAGGAACAGGTCCATGCTGATGTGTGCAGGGTCGGACTCGATGTGGGCGATGCGCGATTGGGTGACCCCCACCATCTGCCCGAACCGGGCCTGGGTCAGGCCAGTGGCACGGCGGGCCTCGATCAGCATCGGGCGCAAGGTCGCCAGATCGGGAAACGGATGCACCTCGGCGCCCAGGGCGGTCATCAACAGGTAGAACTGGTGCAGCTTGATGGCCAGCGGATTGCGCTCGATGCCCCACACGCGCGAACTGCTGATCTGCATGTAGTCTGCCACCTCGGCCACCGAAACCTGCTGGGCCAGGCGCAGGGCCTTGAGCTGCGCACCGAGCTGGGTGGGAATGACGGCGTATTGCATGGTGCTGGGGACTCCGGTGGGGGCTGCTGCGATTGTGCCAAATCCGGCCGGTGCCGCCAGGGCTTTCCGAGTGGAACGCAGGGTCAGCAGTCGTTGGCAGCCGCATCGACCCGGCACTTATGGCGCTCCGTCCAAATCCGGCAACGCTGGGTCAGCCACCCTGATATCCCGGGGTTTGCCGCGCTGCGCCCTCCAGGCCGCGCGTGACAGCATCGATCCCATGTTCAAGCTCGAAAGGCGTTGATGACGCAGGCCCGACGCCCCTCTGAAAGTGAGGTGTTGCCGTCGATATGGGCCCAGACCAGTTCCTTCTTTCTCTTTGACGACCAAGCCGGATCACGCTCTACACCCTCATTTTCGCAACGGCTTTCCGTCAGCAACAACAGGTGTAGAAAAAGTCACCTGGCCCATACAGTTGTATCGAACCGACCCAATGTGGGTTACCCGACCTTTCAAGGGCCTACAGGCAGCAGGTGAAACTGAGCAATCATCGACATTGATCGCAATATCTGCCATGCGTATTCTTGATGACAATTGCCAGAATTGTGACCCTGTTGAACATTTCTGATGGCACGATGAAAGAGGTCGTCATCCGACCTTCACGTGGCCGGACTGGTCCCCCGTGAAACGGTCCGAATGCCGGGCCTTTTTTTGAAATCTGTCACACCGGGATCACATCAGTGATGCCCCGCATTCACACGGCGTGGGTGGGTTGTCCTCTTCAGTTGCGATTCAAATCTTTCCGATCTCTTATGACTTGAATCAAATCTTGACCAAAGCATCAACTTATGATGAAAATCGCACATCACAAATTAAATGATTTTGTCATTTATTTTTATCATCTTATGATCGAGCCTCATACCGAGACCTGGAGCCAGCGTGCGTCTTGACGAGCCATTTGATTTAGGTTCGATTCTGTTACCTGGCTCAGCAGGGATTCAGACTTACCCACTGCCAGGCAATGTGGGTTCCAGCTTTATTTCGCACTGGTCTGGGCCCGCACACCAATCGTCCAGTGTGGGGACCCCTTATCTCAGCGTGGCTTTGTTTCCTCATGCCGAAAAAAAGCATGCGATGTTCAACTTTGGCAACGGTTGGAATGATCGCTTCTGCGACGACCCCCACGCGATCTATGTCACGCCGCCAAACACAGCACATGAATGGAAAATAGACGGCGCACTCATGGTGGTCATGCTGTCCATCTCCATGTCACAGATCAGCGCAGTGATCGAGGAATTAGAAATCAATGACGATGCCATCGAACTGGTCAAGCCCCTGGCCGAAAAGGGCTACTCAGATCCTTTGGTGCA
The DNA here is from genome assembly GCF_059416245.1 of Curvibacter sp. GW821-FHT09D12. Classification (NCBI taxonomy): domain Bacteria; kingdom Pseudomonadati; phylum Pseudomonadota; class Betaproteobacteria; order Burkholderiales; family Comamonadaceae; genus Curvibacter; species Curvibacter sp. GW821-FHT09D12. The sequence goes on from NZ_JBWKOU010000008.1 coordinate 67,878, forward strand.
TGACCTTATCCTTCGCCTTTGGACTTTTGCCCGCTCGGGTACCAGCTGCAATCCGTTGTTCTTTCAAAGCAGCCTTGTCTGCATTTTGCACAGCATCGCGTCCAAGATCACGCAACGCGCCGGCATGCCGCCCCAGCAATTGAATGGTCGGAATCTGCAAAAGCTCTTGGACATGATTGAGGATCGCATCAGTGAGAACCTGACTTTGAGTGACTTGGCCACGTTTTCCAAAACCAGCAAGTTCCACTTTATTCGTTTGTTCAGTGAGGCGACCGGACGAACGCCTTACCAGTACATTCAGCACCGACGAATCGAGAGGGCGCGCCTGTTGCTGATGACAACAGAGCAGACCGTGGCAGACATTGGCACCCTGGTCGGGTTTGGCGATGCCCCCAACTTCTCCCGCACCTTCTCACGGCATGTGGGTCTGAGTCCGACCCAATTCCGCCAGCAAGCCTGCTGACCCCTTTTCGCAGGCCGGGGCCCAGGCGAGCTCCTGTTTGCTGGCCCACTGCCCCTCAGGTGTGCAACGCCCGATTGGCGTTCACACTCGGACGCCTGAAGACATCCACGACATTGACTCATTGATTGGCTTGATGGCGCAGTGCCGTGAGGCTGATGCGCTGTCTCTGACCAAAGCCACATTTTGGCGCGCGTTCTGTTCCAGCGACTTGGTTGCCTCGCCCACTTGGGCAATCCCTGGGGTCTGTTCACGGCTGGCAACCCAGATCTGGGCCATGAGGTCGGTGAGGCTCCGATTCTCCCGAACCACATCGTTCATGGTCTGCCCAGCCTGGTTGACCAAGGCGGTGCCCGCTTCAACGCACCCACGCCCTCGTTTGATGGCCAGCGTCGACGCCAGCCCTCCGCCTTCACATCAGGTGTCAAAAGGTTTCCCAGGCGTCATCGGTACCCGTGCGCCCGGCCGTCGGGACTGACCGGCCCAAGGCCGATGGTGAACCTGCCTTGGTGAGCAGAATGCCCCCCTGGGGACCCAAGCTGGGCCGTATCGGGTTACCTGCCACCACGCTCAAATTCCGGGCATGGACCTGCGGCTGATTGCTGGCGTTGCTGCGCTTCACTGGCAATTGGCTATTGGCCAGCTTGAACACCGACACTGCCGCCACCAGTTCACGCGCCTGCTGGTCCAAACTTTGCGCAGCCGCCGCACTCTCCTCCACCAGCGCGGCATTTTGCTGGGTCGTCTGGTCCAACTGGTTCACCGCCTGGCCAATCTGGCTGACTCCGGTGTTCTGCTCCGTACTGGCTGAACTGATCTCACCCACCACTTCACTCACCCGCTTGATCGACAGCACCACATCCTCCATTGTCCGACCCGCCTCGTCCACCAACAGCGTGCCTTGTTCCACCTGGACCACGCTGGCACCGATCAACGACTTGATCTCCTTGGCCGCGTCCGCCGAACGGCCCGCCAGGCTGCGCACCTCGCTGGCCACCACCGCAAATCCCCTGCCCTGCTCGCCCGCACGCGCTGCTTCCACTGCCGCGTTCAATGCAAGGATGTTGGTTTGAAATGCAATCCCGTCGATCACACCAATGATCTCCGCGATCCGCTTGGAGCTTTCGTCAATGCCCTTCATGGTGTGCACGACTTGCTTGACCGCCTCGCCCCCCTTGAAGGCCACCTGCGAGGCGCTTGCTGCCAACTGATTGGCCAACCTGGCGTTGTCGGCGTTGGTACTCACCGTGGTGCCGAACTGATCCATCGTCGCTGCCGTCTGCTGCAGCGCACTGGCCTGCTCTTCGGTGCGCTGGCTCAGGTCGGTGTTACCCATCGAGATCTGCGTGGAGGCCGTGGCCACACCTTCCGCATTCATGCGCACGTTGGAGATGACCGATGCCAGGTTTTGCTGCATGGACTGCATGGCTGCCATGATGCTGCCCGTGTCACCGGGCTTCACATCGATAGCTGTCGTGAGGTCGCCGCCAGCCACCTTCTGGGCCACACCCACCGCGGCATCGGGCTCACCGCCGAGTTGCTTCGTCAGGCTGCGCGTGATCACCAGGCCCAGGCCCACACCGATGGCCAGTGAGGCAACCGTCAACACGATCAACAGGGTGCTGGTGTCATGGTAGGCGATCAGATTGGCTTCAACAGACTTTTTGGCGTTTCCTTCCTTCAAAACCACAAGCTCTTGCATGGCTTGATCCAGTTCGTTGACCTTGACGCTGAATGGGCCAAACAGGTAGGCGCTGGATTCATGCGAACTTCCTATTCCTTCGCGTTTTGCGATGGACACAATTCGACTGACTTCTTCCTGGTAGCCCGGCATCAACTCATTCAGCTTCTTTAGAAGCTCAACCCCCCGTGCCGAATACACCATGGAGTCGACATCACGCAGGTTGGACTTCAGTAACTCAATATTTTTATCAATGGTTTCGAATGATTTCAACCGACGCTCTTCGCTAGGGGCAAGCATAACGTTACGCACGGCACGCCCCACATACAGCATATTGATGGTGCATTGTTTCAACAGCGATATCCCTCTCAACTCTTTTTCATAGAGCATTTGATCACGCTCATTGATTTGAGACATGCCCCAGATACCAACGCTGCTGACAGCGAAACCAATCACTCCAACCAAGACAAATGAACCGATAAGTCTATGCGCCAACTTCATATTTATATCCCTACGAAAATTTCAGACAACAGCCCGCGCTGTTAAAAAACAAACGGAATCAAGCAGCCTGTCAGACTCAAGAAGCACCAATTGTTTTGCAGCCCCGAGAACAGCATTTGACGCAGATCAAACCTCAATAATCCCCTTCAAAAAACAAGAGAAAACCAATAAATGATGAACAGCACCGTTCTTCGAATGACTCCCAATTCTAAAATACATAATCTACGAACGGCAAATTCAGACAAGCAGAGCAACACAAGACAATGATTCCATTGTCTTTCTGATAGAAAAACGACAGAGAATTCCCATTCAGATTTCGAAATGATTAATGCCAACAGACTCATTTCACGGCCATGACTCCGGCGCAGCACTTTCAACAAGGCTGAATGCTTATTCAGTTGAAGCAACTTTCTCCAATTGGCAACATACTCAAATCATGATTGGTATCTAATACTCTCGATCGGTTCCATTTTCAAAATGACAATGGCAGCCATGGGCTATTGCTTGACCAGCAATCAACTGCGAGAGAGTGAATGTTCTCAGAGTACACATACCCTGCGCTGACATACCTGGGAACCTTGTCCATATTTTTCGTGTTGGCGTTGCTGATTCGCTCTATTTTTAGAATTTACTCAATCCTCAATAAGATGAGCGTTGAAAATAAAAATCGTTCACGGGCTATCCTCACAAACAGTGCAGCAGGTTTGATCAATGAGTTCGGCCTAAAAACAAGCTTGGCAAACAAGCGAAAACCTGCAGATCGAGGGGACCCCTCCATTTGCGTTGTCTGCCTGCAGTGCGGTGATGCCTCACTCCAATCCCGTAACGCTTGTTGCGGGTCCGATGAAGACGGCTGCCGCCAAGGGCGAGATAAACGTGTTCAGACACGGCCCTCAAGCGTGGAAAGCCGGCAGCCTGAAACTGTGCGAACTCATTCTTCTCACTTGCAGTGACTCGTCGGTTGCCACTGACCTCGGAAACAAGCAGCTATCGGGGCTGGGAGCGCCATTGACCAGCCATCATGATTCGGTGCACGTGAAATGCTCGAAGGGGGCCGCAATCTGAGCAGCCCCCGACCACAATCGATCAAATGGTGCTCGACTGAAACCTGCCAAGGTGCTGATGGTCGCATTGAGCCAATGCCTGCAAGGTTTGCAGCTGCCAGCCGACCTCCGGCTCGAAGGCCTCTCGTTCAGCCACCGCGGCGTAGCCACCCGAGCCGTAGACGGCAGCGTAGGCACAGTACTGGGCCGCCTCGATGGCCTTGCCTGCCACGGCCTTGGCCACACCGTAACTGGCCGACACGGCCGCATGGCCACAGCCATCCAGCGACCGCGATCCCCGGTGTCGATTCGCCAGGGTGGCGGCCTGGTCGGCGGCGGTCTGCAGCGCTGCCTCATCCGCTTGGCCATCGACATACCGGGCCAGGACCTGGAGGCAGGCGATGACCTCGGGTTCCTCCAGCAGGTGTTCGACCCGGCGGGCGCAGGCCAGGCAGAAGGCCAGTGCCAAGGGTCTGTTTTCGGGAGCGTCCAGCCGCAGCTGGCTGGCAAGACAAGTCAATGTTTCGTTCATCGAGGGTCTCCGACAGGCCGTTGTAGAGCCGACCCCACTTTACCCGCCCGGCGCCACCGCGCACAGAACATGCCGAGTGCCACGGCAATCCCTGGGCGGCCAGCCCCGCGAAACTTGACAAACGCCGGGGCCGACAAAGTGCTTGGCTTGCTCAAGCTCGCATGCGGCTAGGTGGCCAACGCCAAGCCCGCGCCAAAGCCAGAGGCTGCTCAACAGCCTGACTGCGGCGCCTGCACAGACAATGGAAGCCTGCTGGTCGGCGGGGGCCGTCAGCCCTTGCCCCTCTGGAGACCGTCATGAAACACATGCGCCTTGCCCTGATCACCACGAGCAGCTTGCTGCTGACCGCCTGCGGTGACACCGCCTTGCTCACGGTGGCTGAAGGAACCGGGCCACATCCACGCTGGGTAGCGCCCCACACCACGCTGATCCCGACCGTGAACATCGCGCCCGCCCGAGGCTGGCCTGCGGGCAAGACGCCAACGCCGGCCGAGGGCACGCGCGTGGCGGCTTTTGCGGATGGCCTGGACCACCCCCGCTGGCTGCTGGTTCTGCCCAACGGTGATGTGCTGGTGGCCGAAACCAACGCACCGCAACGGCCCGATGACAGCCGTGGCCTCAAAGGGATCGCGGCCCGCCTGGTGATGAAGCGGGCCGGGGCCGCAGCGCCCAGCGCCAATCGCATCACCCTGCTTCGCGACAGCCAGGGCAAAGGCGTGGCCGACGAGCGCCATGCCTTGTTGACGGGCCTCAACTCGCCCTTCGGGATGGTGCTGCTGGGCCAGCACCTTTATGTGGCCAACACCGACGCTGTTCTGCGCTTTCCGTACACGCCCGGGGACACCCAGATCAGCGCCCCAGGCGAGGTGGTGGCCAGACTGCCCGCGGGCCCCGTCAACCACCATTGGACCAAGAACCTGCTGGCCAGCGCCGATGGCCGCAAGCTCTACGTGACCGTGGGCTCCAACAGCAATGTGGCCGAGCTGGGCATGGACGCAGAAGCTGAGCGTGCCGCGATCTGGGAACTGGACCTGGCCAGCGGCACGCACCGCGTCTTCGCCAGCGGCCTGCGCAACCCCAATGGCATGGCATGGGCCAGCGATGGCGGGTTGTGGACCGTGGTCAATGAGCGCGACGAGATCGGCAGCGACCTGGTGCCCGACTACCTGAGCTCGGTGCAGGACGGCGGCTTTTACGGCTGGCCCTACAGCTACTTTGGGCCCCACCTGGACGAGCGCGTGCAGCCTCAGAACCCTGAGCGGGTAGCCAGCGCCCTGGTGCCGGACTACGCGCTGGGGCCGCACACCGCCTCGTTGGGACTTGTATCGGCCCAGGGCAATCGCCTGCCAGGCCGGTTTGCTCAGGGCATGTTCGTCGGGCAGCACGGCTCATGGAATCGACGTCCGCACAGCGGCTACCAGGTGATCTTTGTGCCGTTCGAAGGCCCCCACCCCTCGGGCGCAGCGCCGCTGGAGGTGCTGACCGGATTTCTCGATGGCGAGGGCGGCGCTTATGGGCGCCCGGTGGGCGTGGCCATCGACCGCCAAGGTGGGCTGCTGGTCGCCGACGACGTGGGCAACGTCGTCTGGCGGGTCAGTGCGACAGAGGGCCGCGCAACAGGTCGTTGAACGGCTGCTGGTACCCGGCCGTGAGGCCCTGCCCAACCCGTGACGTCGCCATCACTGACTGTGGACACTGTGCTCCTGCACCCATTTGACAGCGATGGGCACATTTTTACGTGCCAGCTTGTCGATGCCCGCCAAGTCCTTGGAGCGTTCTGCACTGCCCTCAGGCGCGGTCTCGTAGTGGGCAATCAATTTGTTGGCCTCCGCTTCGCGATCCCTTTTGACGGCCAGTTCATGACCCACGAAACACCCGGCCGCGGCCCCCATGACCGCGTGGCCGCCAGCGACATGCCCTGCCACGGCGCCAGCCGTGGCGCCACTGATGCAGCCCAGCGCATAGGCCGGTGAAGCAGAAAACCCCAGGCCAGCCAGACAGCTGGCAACCAGGACGGCAGATCGAACAACGTACGTCATTGAATACCTCATCTCATGAATGTTGGTGGTCGCCTGAGCGGCGATCGCGGAACCTACGCCCTGAGGCGTCTGCGAGAGGCGCCATGCCAAGCGCCAAGGGCGCCGTGAACCTGGGTCGCCCCAACGCAGCTTGCGCTTGCCATCAGGCTTCAAACCTGTTTGGCGCAGGCCTTGCCGTGATCGGCGTGGTTGCCCTTGGCCTTGGCATCGGCCTCGTTCATGTACTCGCCGGATTTGGTCTTGCCATAGGACTTGCTGCCTTCGCAGTGGTACACATGCGACTTGGTGTTGACCCAAACCTGGCCACTGCCACCCCCCGGTGCGGCAGGGGCCGCAGAGGGCGATTTGGCGGGCGAATGGGCTAGCGTGGCGCTCGCTGCGGCTGCCGGTGTCGGCATGGCAACAGGGGCAGCGGCCGGCGCCGTCGCGGCGGGGGCAGCCGCAGGGGCTGCGGCTGTTGCCGTTTGTGCAAAGCCCGAAGCGGCGCAGAGCAGCCCGGCGGCGAGTGTCAAAGCGAAAACGGATGTCTTCATGGAAGTCCTTTGCGGTGATCCAGGTTGGGGCATCAAACCTTTTGAAGCCTCGCTTACACAACGTACCTAACGCGCGCGCCGATGACCCGCATCAGGCTGCACCACACCGTCAAAGCAGGCAATAAGTCACACGACACCGCCACTTGCCCACTTGTTTGGGCTTGGCGAGGTCGGCCTGGCCGCGAAAGCCGCCAGGCTTCGGGCTCGCCGCCACCGCCCACGGCCTCCACGGGGGGCTCAACTGCGTCGCCATCCATGAACCCGGCGGGCCACCTGCGCAATCACCGCCTCCCGCGCTTCCAGCTTGGCCTTGGATTCCGTCAGGAACACGGCCACCACGATGGGCCCCCCCTCTTGCGGCCAATAGACACCCACATCGTTGGTGCTGCCATGTGCCCCCGTGCCGGTCTTGCTGCCCACGCGCCATGCCTCAGGCAGGCCTGCAGCCAGTCGTTTGGCATTGGTCCGGGTGTCTTGCAACCATTGCGCCAGTTGTTGCCGGCTGCCGTTCGACAAGGCGGGGCCCAGCACTGCCTGCCTGAGCAAGTTCACCATGGCCCGGGGGCTGCTGGTATCGCGCGCATCACCGGGGGTGGATTCATTGAGCTCGGGCTCCCAGCGGTCCAGCCGGGTGACCGGATCACCCAGTTGCTGGGCAAACCGGGTCAAGCCCTCGGGCCCGCCGAGCGAGCGCAGCAGCAGGTTTGCCGCTGCGTTGTCACTGACGGTGATGGCGGCATGACACAGCTCGCCCACGGTCATGCCCGAGCCATCTGCGTGTTTTTCGGTCACGGGCGACCAGGGCAGCAACGCCTCGCGGCCAAACGGGATTCGCCGGTCCAGGTGCTCCAGGCCCTGGTCTACCCGGCGCAGCACCTGGGCGGCGGCCAGCCACTTGAAGGTGCTGCACATGGGAAAGCGCTCGTCGAGCCGGTGACCCGTCCACAGCCCGGTTTGGGTGTCGCACACCGCCACCCCCAGGCGGCCCTGGGCCTCACGCTCCAGGGCCACCCACTGGGCCGCATTTTCTGGGGGATGGGCCATGGCTTCGGTCTGGGCACGGGCCACTGTACAAGCCAGGCTTGTCGCCGAGACAAGGGCAAACCGGTTGAAGCTTCTTCTTTGCATGGAATTCAATTGCAAGTTGGGTGATCAAGAGCCGGCATGCTAGTGAAGTCGATGGCGCAGGACAAACGATGATTTCGGGTGCGAAGCCATAGAAAATCTGGGGCATGAACCTTCCTTTGAATGCCCTGCGCGCCTTCGAGGCATCCGCGCGCCACCTGAGCTTCACACTGGCTGCGCGCGAGTTGAACGTGACCCAGTCCGCCATCAGTGCCCAGGTCAAGAACCTGGAGCAGCATCTGGGCTCGCCCTTGTTCCGCCGCCTGCCCCGTGGCCTGGTTCTGACCGATGAGGGCCAAGCCTTGCTGCCGATGCTCAGCGACTCGTTCAAACGCATGGCGGCGGTGCTGGGGCAGTTCGAGCGGGGGCGCCTGCGCGAGCCCCTGACGGTGGCGACCGTGGGCACCTATGCGGTGGGCTGGCTGATGCCTAGGCTGGAACGCTTCACGCTCGACCACCCGTTTGTCGACCTGCGCCTGCTGACCCACAACAACCAGGTCAATCTGGCCGGCGAAGGGCTGGATTTCGCCATCCGCTTCGGTGACGGCTCCTGGCACGGTACCTGGGCCGACGCATTGCAGCAGGCCCCCCTGAGCCCGGTGTGCTCGCCCGAGCTCGCTGCTCGGCTGGGCTCACCCGACGACCTTTGCCGGCACTCCCTGCTGCGCTCCTATCGCAGTGATGAATGGCCCGCGTGGTTTGAGGCTGCCGGCATCACACCGCCCGTGCTGCGCGGCCCGGTGTTCGACACCTCCCTGGCCATGGCCTCGGCCGCCGTGCAAGGCTTCGGCGTTGCCTTGCTGCCGCCTTCGATGTTCACACTCGACCTTCGCCAGGGCCGGCTTGTGCAGCCCTTCGACCTCCAGATCACCCAGGGGCGTTACTGGCTGACGCGCCTCAAATCGCGGGCCCCGAGCACGGCGATGAGCGAGTTCCGGGACTGGTTGCTCCAAGAGGTGGGCGCCGAACCCGCGCCCTGACGGGCCTCGGCCTGCAGGCCCAGCCCAGCCCGGCTTGAGGCTATTCCGGGCTCGCCCCCCTGGGCCGGCCAGGGCCCGCTAGAGTGCGGCCCATGTCTGCGCAGCCCCTGCCCTCGTCCCGTGCCCTGGTGTGGTTCAAACGCGATTTGCGGGTGGCCGACCACGCCCCCCTGGTGGCGGCACAGGCCCATGGTGATGCCGCAGGGCTGTTCATCATCGAGCCGGAATGGCTGGCCAGCCCGGAGTGCTCGCCCAGCCACGTGGCCTTCACCTTGGGCTGCCTGGCCGAACTTCGAGCCAGCCTGGCCCACCACGGGCTGCCCCTGCTGGTGCGGGTGGGATCGGCCAACGAGGTGTTGGCCAACCTGCGCCAGGGCTTGGGCTTCACCCACCTGCTGAGCCACGAAGAGACCGGCCCAGGCTGGTCGTACACACGAGACCTGGCAGTGGCCCGCTGGTGCCGCGAGCAAGGGGTGAGCTGGCAGGAGTTCAGCCAGACCGGCGTGGTGCGTGGGCTGCGCCAGCGCGCTGGCTGGGCCCAACGCTGGCAGGCCCGCATGGACGCACCTCGCCTCCAACTGACGGGCCGATTCCAGGCCGCCACCGACTTGAGTCAACCCGATTGGCCCACCCTGGCCGAACTGGGCCTGCCATCGCCGGTCCAAACGCTGCAAGCGCCCGGCGAACAGGCCGCCCTGCAAACCCTGCGCAGCTTCCTGGCCGGGCGCGGCCACGACTACCGGCGCACGATCTCCAGCCCGCTCACCGCCGAACAGGGCTGCAGCCGGCTGAGCCCGCACCTGGCCTTCGGCACGGTGTCGATGCGCACGGTGCACCAGGCCACCGAACAGGCCATCCTGCACGCGCCCGACCGCAAGATGGCCTCGGCGCTGCGCGCCTTCGGCGGCCGCCTGCGCTGGCACTGCCATTTCATGCAAAAGCTGGAGAGCGAGCCCCAGATCGAGTGGCGCAACATGGCCAGGGCGTACGACGGCTTGCGCGAAGACGACTGGAACCCGACACGCTTCGAGGCCTGGTGCCAGGGCCGCACCGGCTACCCCATGGTGGACGCCTGCATGCGATCGCTCCAGGCCACGGGTTGGCTCAATTTTCGCATGCGGGCCATGCTGGTGAGCTTTGCCAGCTACCACCTTTGGCTGCATTGGCGCGAGACCGGGCTGTTCCTGGCGCGGCAGTTCCTCGACTTCGAGCCCGGCATCCACTGGTGCCAGATGCAGATGCAGAGCGGCACCACCGGCATCAACACCCTGCGCATCTACTCGCCCGTGAAGCAGGCGCTGGACCACGACCCCGAAGGCCTGTTCATCCGCCGCTGGGTGCCTGAACTGGCTGCGGTGCCCCTGCCCTACCTGGCCCAGCCCTGGACCATGCCAGCCCCCGTGCAAGCGTTGGCCCGCTGCCACATCGGCCACGACTACCCGGCCCCAGTGGTGGACGACAAGGTGGCCGTGAAGGCCGCCAAAGACCGCCTCTATGGCCTGCGCCAGACCGAGGCCGCCCGCGCCGAGGCCGATGCCGTGCAGGCGCGGCACGGCTCCCGCCGAAGCGGGCTGCCCCCCAGCGGCAAACCCGCTGCCGGCAGGCGCCGCGCCCCCAGCGCCCCCAGCGCCCCAACCCCCGCGCCCAACCAGGGCACCCTGTTTTGAAAGGTGCCCATGTGCCCCCCCGATTTCAAAGGCAACAAAAGCCACCTGCCCAGCAAGCCCTGCGCGGTCTGCGGTCGCCCCATGAGCTGGCGCAAGGCCTGGGCCAAGAATTGGGAATCGGTGCTGTACTGCAGCGAAGCCTGCCGACGCCACAAAACGCCACCGGACCGGAGCGAGCCCGGCGGCCACTGAAGCCGGTGCAACCGGCATTCAAAGCGGGGGCATGTGCAGCGTTTGCCCGTGCTGCAACAGGCGCAACGCCGACACGGGCAGCCCGGCCCGCGCCAGGGCTGCGGGCACCTCGGCCAGCGGCGCATCCAGGGGCTCGTCACTGAGTGCAAAGGTGCCCCAATGGATGGCCACCGATTGAAGGGCCCCGACGTCCTGATGGATCTTGACGGCTTCCTCGGGGTTCACGTGCTGCGCCCTCATGAAGGCCCTCGGCTCATAGGCCCCCACGGGCAGCAGGGCCAATTCCACCGGCCCCACCCGCTCCCGGAGGGTCTTGAAGTCGTCTGAATAGCCGGTGTCACCCGCAAAGTAGACAGAACGCCCACCGGACTTCAACACCCAGCCGGCCCAATGGGTCTGGTGGCGGTCGCTGATGCCACGCGCGCTCCAATGGTGTGCCGGCACGGCCTGCGCCTGCACAGAGCCCACAGCCTGGGTTTGCCACCACGCCAGGGCCTGCACATGCTGGACGCCACGCTCCTCGAACCAGCGCTCCAAGCCGTGCGGAACCAGAAACAAGGGGCTGCCGCCGGACTGACTCGCCAGCGTCAGGACGCTGGCCTCATCCAGGTGGTCGTAGTGGTTGTGCGAAATCAGCACCAGATCGATGTGCCCCAACTCCTCCGGCCGGTAGGGCGGCGGCACACTGCGTGCAGTGCCCACCCAGCCGAAGGGCGAGGCACGGTGAGAGAAATGGGGATCGGTCAACACCCGCAAGCCGCCGATGCGAACCAGGGTGCTGGCGTGCCCCAGCCAAGTCACCGCCACCTGGTTTGGCGCCAGGGCCAGCCCTACCTCGGGATCGTGGACTACCGCGAAACGCCCACCTGGCAGGTAGCGCCCGGGCGGCGGAGGCAGGCCATGCCACCAGGAGGTCAACATCCAGGTCAGCACCTCGCCCAGGGGTTTGTCGATGACCTGCCCATCGCTGTTGCGGTAGGTCGGCGAGACACCGGCGCAGCCCGCCAGGGCCAACGTCACCAACAACAGAATCGCCCACGCTGCCCGGCGCGCGCGCCAACGCGCCTTGGCGCTCATCGGGCGCCTCCGACCGGGTGGGGCCCACCCGCGCGAGCGTGCAGCATCCAGGCGTTGACCAGACCGCCCAGCAAGGGTTGTTGGGTGATCGTGAAACCCGGCACGGCCAGATCGGCAGCCTGAACCAGCCGCGAGGGCTGGCGAGTACGGGCCCAAAGCCGCAGGACCCACGCGTCGCGCAAGCCCCTGTGCTCGGCCAGAAAACGGCGCACCGCCTCGGGATTCATCAGCACCGAGGGCTCGATCAACAACAGGGTGCCGCCGGGGCGCAGCAGGGCCAGGAGCGCACGCAGTGCGGCCGGACGATCTGATAGCACGGCCAGCAGCGAAGCCGCCGAGACCACGTCAGCCGTTGCCGCCATCGGATCACCAAGCCGCCCCACTTCGAACGCCGGATGATCACCGGACAGGGTAGTGGCCATGCGTTGGGCCAAACGCACCATGGCCGGGTCGGCATCGACCCCCTTGACGCGGTAACCCCGTCGCCAGGCGAGGCGACTCAACAACCCTGGCCCACAGCCCATGTCGAGCCATAGCTTGCCTTGGCCAGTTGGCAACAGAGCTACAGCCTCTTCATGCAAGGCCTTGTAAATGGGGGCGGCCTGCACCCGCGCGAAGAACCACGCGCTCAGGCACGACATGGGCGGCTCCCGGTATCAAGGCGATGGCGTTGCCGTTCGGAACGGAACTCGCACGGCAGCGGCGCAGGGCACGTGGTGGTGGACGGCTTGAGGCTGTCACGGTATCGGGACATTGAATATCTTTCCTGTTGACGCAGTGAAGCGATGCTAGGGTCCTAGCTATCTTTTGGGAAGTAGTTACCATTTGGAAACCATGAAACTCGCCCCACTCGCCACCCTGCGCCAAGGCCCCTGCCTTAACGCATGCCCGGTCAGCAAGACGGCCCGTCTGATCGACGGCCGCTGGACCACCTTGATCATCCGCGACCTGCTGGGTGGCACCCGGCGGTATTCAGAGTTACTGTCTTCGCTGGAGGGCATCAGCCCCAAGGTGCTGGCGGCACGCTTGCGCTTTCTGGAGCAGCAGGGGCTGATTTCCAAAAAGATCTACCCGGTGGTGCCGCCGCGCACCGAGTACAGCCTGACGCCCGTGGGTTCGGGTCTGAGCGGTGTGATTCAGGCCATGGCAAGCTTCGGCGCTACGCTTGACCAACCGACTCCGGATCAGAATCCGTCCGAGGGCTGAAGCTCCCCCCCCTTCAAGGCTTGCGCACCACCTGCTGCGACAAGGGATAGCCGCCCATGGTGCCGACCGTGCCATAGACCGCCGCAGCTGTGCCCGTCATGCAACTGGCACCCATCATCCCCAGGGCCGTGCAGTCGGCATAGGCCGTCTGCTGCAGCTGTGCAGTGGTCGGGGCAGCGCTGGGATCGTCGGTATTGACGAAGACCAGGGCATAGGCGTTGCCCACTCCACCGGCTGAAGGATTGGCGGCCGCCGGGTAGCCGTCATAGCGCGCATCGCTGGCCACGCCGGGTCGCCAGCCTTCATTGCCATGCGCCACCACGAAGGTGTTGTTGGTGGCCAGGTAGAAGGCCCCCACCATCACGCCGGTACCGGTGCTGTCGGCATAGTGCACGCCCTGGTGGCTCAAGGGCACGGTGCTCATGGGCGAATCCGTCATCGACTGGGTCAGCACCCCATTGAGCCCCGACACACTCCGCGTGGTCGAATTGAAGCTGAAGCTGCCCGTGAAGATGCTGTTGTTGGGCTGGGTCTGCGGCTCGTAGAACGTGGCGGTGATCTGGTACCGGGTGATCACCTGCAAAGGCTCGGAGGCCGGGCCGGTGCCCAGTGCATTGACCGCATTCACCACCCAGGCGTAGCCAGCGCAAGACGTGCCGCAGGCCACCTGGATCGGCGACGCACTGGCGCTGGCGCTCAGCCCCGCCGGCACCGAGCTGACCCGGTAGCCGGTGAGCGGCGAGCCCCCGCTGCCGGTGGCGCCGACGCTGATCACGACCGTGCGCGGGTCGCTACCCAGGCGGGCCTGGAGCCCGGTGGGGGCTTCAGGCACGCCCACCGAGGTGGCCGGGCTCACGGTCAGGGTCTGGGCCACCTGCGGCGCGGCGGCGTACAGGCTGTTGCCGTCCTGGTCGGCGGAGAGCGTACAAGTGCCCAGGGCCAGGCCCTGCACCAGGCCGCTGACAGCCTGCACGGTGCAGACCTGGGGCGTCAGGGTGCCGTAACGCACGGCCAGGCCCGAGCTGGCCAACGCCGTGACCGTGGCACTGCCCCCCAGCGTGAGCGCTGGGGCAATGCCGAAGCGAATGGTTTGTGCAGCCAACCCCTGGGTCTGCACCACCAGGCTTTGGGTGGTCTGGGGTGCTGGCTGGTAGTCAGCGTTGCCAGCCTGGTTGGCCGCCACCACGCAGGTCCCGGTGGTCAGGGCCGTGACCTGCCCCGCGTCCAGCACCTGGCACACGGCCGGCGTGAGGCTGCTGAAGCGGGCACTCAGGCCGGAACTGGACGTGGCGCTGACCTGGGCGCTCAGACCCAGGACCAGGGCAGGCGCCGCCCCAAACTGCAGGGTCTGCGCCTTGGCCAGGGTGGCGGGAGCCAGGCCGCCGCCACAGGCGCTGAGCAGCCCTGCCAAGCCCGAAGCAACAACCGCGGCCAGGGCACATGCCCCAGCCCTGGGCTGCCGATGCAACAAAGAGATGTTTGCGAACATGGTGAAGAGTCCTCAGAAATCAAGGCGCAGGGCCAGTTGGATCGAGCGGCCCTTGCCGGGCACGGGCACGCCCCATGCGATGCCGTTGATGGCCATCGATGAGCCCTGACCCAGGTAGGCCCCGCCCAGGGGTGCGCTGTAGAAGCGGTTGAACAGGTTGTCGACACCCAGGTCGAAACGGGCCTTCTGGAACTGGTAGCTGGCGCGCCAGTTCAGCAAGGCATACCCTGGGGTCGGCATCTCGTTGCGCACCTGCGAGACCCGGGTCTTGGCACTGACGGCCAGCCACTCCAGGCTTTGGGTCCAGGCGCCCCGCTGCTGCTCCAGTGACCAGCGCAGATTCAGCGGCATCTGGTTGTAAAGGCCGTCGCCCGTGACCCGGTTCGTGCCCTGCACCCAGTTGAGCACGGCACGGGTCTGCAGCGTGCCCAGGCGGGCACTGCGCCCCAGCACCGCCTGCCCGGACAGGTCCAGCCCCTGTAGCCGGGCCTGCTGGTTTTGGTATTGCAAGAGCACGAAGCTTTGCGTGTCGGTCTGATTGGCGGCAGCGCACTGGCCCATGGCGCAACGCTGGGCGTCGATGTAGTTCTCGATCTGCGTCAGGTAGACCGTGCCGCGCACCTGCCAGTCGGGCTGGCTGCCCGGGGCGGCACCGGGGGGCGGCACGGCCTGCCAGTCGGCCGTAGCGCTGAGGGTGTGGGCCACCTCGGGGCGCAGGTTCTGGTTGCCGATGTAGCCGTTGCCGTCGCCGGCAAAGTTGTTCATCAAGGCGGCCATGGCCTGGGTGGACCAGGGGTAGCGCTGGTACAGGCTGGGTGCGCGTGATTTGCGGGCATAACCCAGTTCGTAGGTCTGGCCGGCGACAGGCGTGTGACGCACCAGGGCGGTCAGGTCCCAGTTCAGATCGGAGCGACGGTGCCCTTGGGCATTGAAGCTGGCAGCATCGTTGCCCCACAGGCTGGCCAGGTTGTTGTTGTAACCCTGGACCGGCGCTGCGTCCGAGCTGACCGAGCTCAGGCGCAGGCCCAGCAAGCTGCTCCACTGCGGCTGCCATTGGGCCTCCCACTCGGCAAAGGCGTCGTGGCGTTGGCGCCGTCCATAGTTCAGGTTCCAGAACGCGTTCGGACCCATGGTGCCGCCCACCGGAGGCCACCAGTCATTCAGACTGTAGTGCTGGGCCTCCAGGCCCAGGCGCAGCAGGTCTTGCTGCGTCCAGTTGATGTTGGCCTTGAGCAAGGCCCCCAGGGTGCGGGCCTCGGTGCTCATCGGCATGCCGGTGCCATAACTGTCCCGATCGGCCCCCATGTCCATGCGGTGGTGGGTGCGCTGGCTGTAGGCCTGGGCCAACAACTCGCCCCATTCATATTGCCCCTGGTAACGGGCATTGAGCTGGGTGTTGCGGTTGCCCGTCATGTCCATGCGCTGGTTGGGGTAGCCCTCAAAGGGGATGTCCTGCTGGCTGGCACTGAGCTGCAACCAATGCGTGTCGTGCCGCAGCGCCAGGGCCAGGCTCTGGTTGCGCGCGCGGAAGCCGGATGAGCCCACCTCGTCGCCCGCCAGCGCGCCGCCCGAGGTGGCCGCAGCCGACTTGAACGCGGCTGCAGCGCGGTAGTTGTCTGATTGGGCGCTGGAGCCGGTATAGCTCAGGCTCAGGCCCTCATTGGCCACCACCAGCGCGGCATCGGCGCCTCGGCCACGGCCATTGCTTCGGTAGAACGAACCGACATGCCCTTCTGTCAGCAGGCCTTGACCGACCGCCGCGAACTTCGGTGCCGCCGACTCGACCTGGATGCTGCCGCCCAGGCTGTCGCCCCCCACGCTGACCGGCGTGATGCCGGCAAACACGCGCACCCGAGCCACGTTCGAGGCATCGATGTAGGACAGCGGCGAGTTCATGTGGTTGGGGCAGGCCGCCATCAGGTCCATGCCGTCCACCTGGATGCGCAGGCGTTCGTCCGCCAGGCCATGGATGACGGGCAGCGACGACACGCCGCCCGCACCATACAGGCTGAGCCCGGGCAGCCCGTCCAGCAACTCGGCGGCATCGCTGCTGCCCAGGCGGCGCGGGGTCAGGGCCGCGCCTTCAAGGCGCAGGCGCCCCGGCAGGCTGCGGCTCTCGTTGCCGGGTGCGGTGTCGGTCACGGTGACGGCGGTGAGGGTGCCCGCGACTGGCACGGGCGTCTTGCCTTCGATGTTTGAATCCCCGGTGACAGGGGTCTGAGCCATCAGCAGGCCACTGGCTGAACTGGCCAACAGGGCGATCACGCCCAAGTGGCGGGTCGGGTGTCGTTTCATGGCGTTTTCCTTGGGGTCTTGCCAGAGCCCCGGAACGGATCGGCGTGGCGCGGGTTGTGCAGGAATCGGTGGTCCGTCAAGGTCTTGAGAAAAGCCAGCAGGTCAACCTGGTCCTGGCGACTCAGGGCCCGCGGGTGGATCAGAGGGCTCTTGAGCGGGCTGGCTCGCCCGTCGCCCGCGTCAGGGTCTTGGGCCACGAAGCGCCCACCATCGGCGTACAGGGCCACCACCTCTGCCAGCGTGGCCACCGAGCCGTCATGCATGTAGGGCGCAGTGACCTCGATGTTGCGCAGCGTGGGTGCACGGTAGTGCCCCATGTCGGCCGCCTTGCCCGTGATCTCGATCAGGCCGGGGCTGGCCGCCGGGTAGGCACCGCGCCCATCCAGGTTGTACAAGCCCTTGTTGTAGAAGCTCACATCGACCTCGCGGGTGGCCACCGTCAGGAACTGGTTGCTGAAGTTCGGCTCCCGATGGCATTGGATGCACTCGGCCTGGCGGAACACCTTCAGGCCGCGCGCCTCAGGGGCGCTGAAGCGGGCTTTGCCTTGCTTCACCCGGTCGTACTTGCTGTCGAAGCTGAGCAGCGAACGCTCAAAGGCCGAGACGGCCTTGATCACATGGTCCCAGCTGATGGTCGCTTGCGGGTCTTCCGGGAAGGCCGCGGCAAAGCGCCGCGGGTAGCCAGGCACGGCCTGCAGGCGTTGCAGCACCTGCTGGACGTTGTTGTCGTTCACCCCCATTTCGACCGGTGTCTCGCCAAAGACGGGATTGGTCATCTGGCGCTCCAGCGTGATCAGCGCCGGGTTGGCCCAGGTGTAGGTGGCAATGAACGCCACATTGGCCAGCGACATCGGGCTGCGCGGATGGGCCTCCCCGGTGGAGCCCAGCCCGTGGGCACGGCCATCGGTGAAGGCCAGCCGCTGAAAGTGGCACGAGCCGCAAGACTGTGTGCCATTGCCCGACAGGCGCTTGTCATAAAACAGAAAGCGCCCCAGCTCGACCTTGGCGGGTGACATGGGGTTGTCGGCTGGCACGCGCGGCGGCGGCACATCGGCGGGCAACTGCCAACGCCAGTCAGAGGATCCCGCGGCAGCGCTGCCAAGGGACGCCGCAGGGGTGTTGGAGGCAGCGGCACCGGCAGCCCGGGGGCTGTCTTTGGAGGCGAGGGCCTGTTGGCTGGCGCACGAGGCCACCACCAACAGACCCACCCCCAGAAAGACCCCTGGCCACCGGGCACCCCAGATATCAAGCAGAGGGGTGCCCATGGATCACAAGCCCACAGCCTTGAAGGCGCCCTGGGTCTGGCCTGCGATCGCTTGCCCTGTGCCCGTACCGTCGCTGTTGAAGTTCAAGGCCAGCACGCCGAAGGGCCCCACGCACTTGGCGTCGGTGGGGCTGGACATGCAGCTGTTGGCCGCACTGAAATCGGCGCTGGCGAACAAGGTCTTCACGTCCAGCGCAATCGCCTGGGTGTTGGGGTTGAAGCTCGAAAAGGTCAGCGGCACGCGGTTCGGCGCAGTGCAGCCGCTGATGGCCACCCCATTGGCCGGATCGCCGACGCAGCCGGTGGAACCCAGGTGCAGCAAGGTGATGGGGTTGCCAGCATCAGCGCTTTGCAGCTCCACTTTGGTGAACTTGCGGCCACCGCGCCAGTTCCAGGACATGCCAGGGTTCACGTCGGAACGCAAGACCGCCGGTGTGGCCGGGTCGGTCGAATTGAGGTGATTGAGCGAGAACGGCACGCCCAAGGTCATGCTCACCCCCACGTACTGCCCGGCCGGCACCGTCCCCTGGATCAGCTTGTTCAGCGAGGCGCCCGCCGTACAACTGCCCACACCGGTCTGAGACAAGGTGATCAGGCTCACGCTGTCGGTGCCCTGGTAGTTGTTGTTGTCGGTGGTCGAGAGGGTCAGCGCCACCGTGCTGCCATCGGCCTTCAGCAATTTGACGTTCGAGATGTAAAAGCGCAGGTCCTGGATCTGGGCAGCGCTGCTCTTGCTGCCCAGCGCCGGCACAGCGGTGCCGCACTGGATCGGGGCGCTGCCGGCATAGGCCGCGAACTGCAGCTTGACTGCGCCACTTGAATCAACCGACCAGCCGTTGCCGCTGTCGCCGCCGCCGCCACAGGCACTCAGAAGTACCGACAGCGCCAGGGCACAACTGCCCGCGCCGAGAGAGGATTTGAAAAACCGGGTCGTAGAAATGCCAGCCATGAAAAGCTCCTGCATCGAATGATTGAAATGAAAAGGGTGCAATCGGTCACCAGCACCCCGTGCACCGGGCGCAGGTCTGGTGTTGCGATCAGAAATAAAAGTGAAGCGACACGGCACGGCCCACCCCAAGGGGGTGACCAGGAACGTGTTCACTCCGGGTGCACGAGGCCCCAGGGGCCCGCGGCACCCAGTGGCGCGAGAAGGTGTTGAAAAGAGGCCGGGCGTGGCTGCACGCGCTCATACCAAGCGGTACAAGACGCAACAGAGCAGCTTGAACAGCAGCCTCAGGCCAGCGGAGGCGCGCGTGGATGCGCCAGACGCAGGTCAGGGCGCAGATCGGGAACCGATGGGGTCGGCAGCCGCCACCTGGGCTGCTCGGGCGCCAGCATCGGCAGGACCAGGCTGGGTGCCGGGCCCAGGCGATCCAGCATGAGCACGCAGTAGGCGCAGTCATCGATGCTGACAGCAGCGGTATCGGACAGATCCGCCAGCGCTGCCTTGGCCAGCGATGGGCTGGCGGGCTTGCTGGCCGAACACACATCAGCCCAGAGCAGGGCCGAGGGCTGCTGCGCCGCCAGTGCCCGTGACACCGTGGGCATGAGCGAGGCCAGCACCATGGCCGCCACCATCCACCAGCTGGCAAGCCGGCGGCAGGAGACACTGCGGAAAGAGTTGCTCAAGTGGCGCATGGACAGCCGAAGATTATGCCGCCATGGGTTCACAAAAAACTGACATCAGATCAATGAAACTTCACAGAGCAAGCCGGCCACGCGCCCCGCCTCGAAGGCCACGTCGGCCCGCAGCCGGGCACGTCAACGCTGCGCCTGAGGACCGAAGCGCGAGGGGCTGAATGCCGAAAGATCCTGCTGCACCGATTGACCCGCCGCCAGTGCGGCCGCCCACTGCCCCGTGCGTGCTGAAGCGCCCAGGCCCACGTGACCATGGCCAAAGGCCAGCACCACATCGGGCGAAGCACGCGAAGGGCCGATGCAGGGCAGGCCATCGGGCAGGCTGGGGCGGTGCCCAAGCCAGCGTTGAACGACGTCGGTCTCAAGGTGGGGGCCCATGCCTTCGAACATGCTGCACAGGTGCTGGTAAAGGATGTCGGCACGGCGCCAGTCCGGGGCAGCGTGCAGCCCCGCGATTTCAACCTGGCCGGCGGCGCGCAGGCCGCCCGCCATCCAGTGGACAATGAGCTTGCCGTCGGCGGCCATCATGGGTAAACGGGGACCACGGGTGGCTTGCGCGATCTGCACGTGGTAGCCGCGCTCGGATTCCAGCGGTACCGGTGTGGCGGCCGCTGCAGCCAGCGCACCCGAACGGGCACCGGCGCAGATGACTGCCGCGTCGCACGGCAACTCACCGCGCTCTGTCACCACCGAACGCAAGTGCCCGCCCTCCAGGCGGAAGCCAGTGGCGCGGGCCTGCCACGACACGGCGCCCAGCGACTGGGCGTGGCGAGCCAGGGCGGCCACATAGCCGCCCGGATCGCGACACTGCCCCGCCTCGGGCACATGGACCGCAAAGCGGTAGCGGGGATCCAGATCGGGCTCACGCTCGCGCAGGGTGGCTTCGTCCCACTCGACCCACTGCACACCGGTGCGTGCCCTTACCCGCCAGGCCAGCGCCTCGCCCTCGAACGCTTCGCGCGAGCCATACACATGCAGCAGGCCCTGCTGCTCGATCAGTTGGGGCACACCGGCCTCGCGGGCCAAGCGCTGGTGGAGCGCCGGGGCGTCGACCAACAAGGCCCGCAGTGCGTGGGCCGCGCGCTGCACCCGGGCCTCGGTCCAGCCCGAGGCCAGGTAACGCAGCAACCAGGGCAGCGCCTGGGGCAGGTAGCGCCAACGCACCGCCAAGGGCCCCAGGGGGTCGGCCAGCCAGCCGGGCACGCGGCGCCAGGCGCCCGGCAACGCCGGTGGGATCACCGAATGCGATGACAGCCAGCCTGCGTTGCCGTAGCTGGTGGCGTGCTGGCCGCCAGCCACCTCGGGCTCGACCATCGTCACACGCAATCCCAGGCGCAGTGCCTCGATGGCGGTGGCGCAACCGACGGCGCCTGTGCCGATGATGGCCACATGGCGGCGAGCGGCGGATGGATCAGCGGTGTTCAGTGGGGTGTTCACGGGGTTGCCCTTCGATGGCGCAGTCAGTGTCATGGTGGCACCGATCTGATGCGGCTGATGCGGCCGCTCGGATGCCCTGGCCTGCAAGCAAAAAGCCCGCCCGGGCTTGTGGCCGGGGCGGGCGTCGGTTCACGTCAGGGCCTGGCGGGGGTGTCCCGCCCCGAGGCGCCTCAGGTGATCGCTGGATCGATCGGGGTTCGACGGATCAGTATTCCCAGAAGATGCGTTGCAGTTCCTTGCTGTCGTTGGTCTTGGTCAGAGCAACCATGGCCAGGATGCGGGCCTTTTGCGGGCGCAGGTCGTGCGCCACGACCCAGTCGTACTTGTCGTCGGGTTGCTCGGCGTTGCGCAGCACAAAACCGTCAGGCACACGGGCCGAGCGGATGATCTGCACGCCCTGGGCGCGCAGGCCCTGCAAAGCCGCCACGGCCTGGGCAGCCACCGAGCCATTGCCGGTGCCGGCGTGGATCAGGGCCTTGACGCCGGCCTTGCCGTAAGCGTCGATGCCGGTGGTGTTCATGTTGCCGTAGCCATAAACGATGTCCACGGCGGGCAGGGTCTTGATGTCATCGATGTTGAACTCGGACGCATTGGTGTGGCGCTTGACCGGTGCACGGAACCAGTAGTTGCGGCCTTCCACCACCATGCCCAGGGGTCCCCATTGGCTCTTGAAGGCCTCGGTCTTGATGTTGATGGTCTTGCTGACGTCGCGACCGCTCTGGATCTCGTCGTTCATGGTGACCAGCACGCCCTTGCCGCCGGCGTCCTTGCTGGCGGCCACGCTGACCGCGTCGTACAGGTTCAGCGTGCCGTCGGCCGACAGGGCGGTACCGGGGCGCATCGAGCCCACCACCACGATGGGCTTGGCAGTGTGCACGACCAGGTTCAGGAAGTAGGCGGTTTCTTCGAGCGTGTCGGTGCCATGGGTGATGACGATGCCGTCCACATCGGCCTGCTTGCTCAGGGCCGAGACCCGGCGCGCCAGGGTCAGCAGGTGCTCGTTGGTGAAGCTCTCGGAAGCGATCTGGAAGACCTGCTCGCCGGTGACCTGCGCCACGTTGGCCAGTTCGGGCAGGCCCGCCAGCAGCTTGTCGACCGGCACCTTGGCCGCGGCGTAGGTGGCGCTGTTGGCGGCCGAGGCGCCAGCACCAGCGATGGTGCCGCCGGTGGCCAGCACCACCACGTGCGGCTTGGCCGCCTGGGCCAGTGCGGCGGCAGACAGGGCGCTCAGCGCGACGGCGGCCAGCCATTGTTTCAGCGATTGACGGGTGGACATCAGCATGAAGGAAAACTCCTGAATTCGGGTCTTGAGGGGGAGCACGCAGCCCTCGGGTGGGGCCTTGAACTCATCCCGCAGGGTCGCCGCGGGATGGCTGATGCTAGGGGCGCCACCAGGCCGCCAATGCGGAATAATCGACCGCAGGGTGTGAAATCCGCTCATATCCGCATTAACCCTGATTCATCGCTGGGCCCCCATGAACCTGAGGCAACTCGAAGTCTTCCAGGCCGTGCTGCAGACCGGCAGCATGAGCGCCGCCGCACGCCTGCTGTGCGTCACGCCCTCGGCCGTCAGCAAGGCGGTGGCCCACACCGAGCTGCAACTGGGTTATGCCCTGTTCACGCGCAGCCCGGCAGGGCTGACGCCCACCCCCGAGGCCCAGGTGCTGGCCGCCGAATCGGCCGGCATCCACCGCCAACTGGAGGGCCTGCGCCAGACTGCGCGCAACCTGGCCCGCGGCGAGGGTGGGCAGATCCGCCTGGCGGCCATTCCCTCGATCAGCCACAACTTTCTGCCCAGCCTGCTGCAGGCCCATGCAGGCCGGCACCCCCAGGTGGGCATAGAGGTGCGCACCCTGAACCAGGATCAGATGGCGCCGGCATTGCTGACGCACAGCGTGGATTTCTGCCTGGGCTTCTACCCGCACCCGCACCCGCAGTTGCAAAGCGATCTGCTGGTGAGCGGGCGCCTGTTCCTGGCGGTCACACGCGAGCTGTGGACCTGGTCGCTGCGCGGCAGCCCCCCGCTGGCCTACGGGCGGCTGGCCCAGGTGCCGGTGATCCGCCTGGTGGGCAACGACCCGATGCGGCAGGCGATTGACGAACTGGCTCAACGCCTGGGTGTGCCGGAGGCTGGCGGCGGCATTCAAGTGCAGACATCGCAGCTGGCACTGGAGCTGGTGCGCCGCGGCATGGGCTGGACTGTGGTGGACTTTCTGACCGCCCAGCACCTGGACCCGCGGACCATGGTGGCCATCGAATTGCACGAACTCCCGCCCATGTCGCTGTACAGCTACCACAGCCCGAATCACCCACCGGGCCAGGCCGTGCAACGCCTGCTCGCCATGCTGCCCGGATTGCTGCAGCAAACGCTGTCGGCCCCCGCGGTCGGCGCCCTGGCACCGCAGCGGGCGGGCGGTTCCTGAGGCACACTGTTTCCGCGCCCCGGGCCGCGTTGCGGCCTGGCTCGCAATCCACACCCCAACCGGAGACCTGACCCATGCGACTCAAGACTGCCGCCCCCATCGCTCTGGCCTTTGCCGCCGGCCTGCTGGCCGGGCCCTGGGCCACCGACCTGCTGCGCGATGCGCACGCCCAGGCGGTCCCCCTGGCGCCGGTCGCCATCGACATTGCTGCACTCACCGATGCTGACCTGTCCGCCACCCCCAACCCCGACTTGCGCAGCAAGACCCTGGTGGTGACCGACCAGGCCACCCTGGCCGTGCAGACCGGCAATGTGGCCAAGCACTACCACGCCAAATCGGATGAGATCCAGTACATCGTCGAGGGCACGGGCACTGCCTGGCTGGGCGACCGGCTGGTGGACATCAAGCCCGGCATGCTGTTGGTCATCCCCAAGGGCACCGCCCATGCCGGCACCGTGCCCAGCAGCGGGCGCTTCAAGGCGATCGCCATCAAGGTCCCGCCACAGGCCAACGGGGACACGGTGCTGTTGGAATGAGGCGGTAAGGCCTCAGCGAGATCGGCCCTTGCTTGACTCCAGCCGATCGAGCAATGAATACCAGGCCACGCCCGCGGCGATGTAGAAGCGCTGCAGGCCGTGCAAGGGGATGCGACGCATGCGGGTGATGGGGTACGGAAAAGGCGCCCCTCCTGCAAGCTCGCCGGCCGTCAGGCGCTGGGCAATCTGCTGGCCCAGGCTGGTACACAACGCAATGCCACGCCCATTGCAACCCAGCGCCATGGTGACGCCGGGAGCAGGCTCGTGCACGTGGGGCATGAAGTCGCGCGTGATGGCGATGCGACCGGCCCAGCGGTATTCATACTGCAAGGGCCCCAAGCCTGGAAACAGCAAGGCCAGCGAGCGTTCGAGGTGGGCAAAATCCTGAGCGCCGACCGGGTCGCTGAAATGGCCGCGCCCCCCCATCAGCAGCCGTCCCTGGGCGTCTTTGCGGAAATACAGCAACAGCCGTTGCGAGGTGGAAGCGGTCTCACCCGCCGGCAGGATGGCCGCTGACTGCTCGCCCTGCAGCGGGCGCGTCGCCACCATGAAGCTGTTGGCGGCCAGCACCGTCTGACGCAAGCCAGACCACAGACCGTCGGTGTAGCCATTGGTGGCAATCACCACGCGGTCGGCCCGCACCGTGGCGCCGCCTCGGCAAGTGGCAAGCCACTGCCGGCCCACCCGCTGCAAGGCTGTCACCGGGCTGTGCCCGTGCACTTGAACACCTTGCCTCTGAGCGGCTTGCAACAGGCCCCGGGCATAGGACAGCGGTTGTACCCCACCAGCACGGCCATCGAGCCAGCCGCCGGCGAAAGCCTCCGTGCCCACGCGGCGCATCACCGCTGCGCGGTCAAGCCACTCGACTGCCACGCCTCGGGCCGCCCATTGGCGCGAACGCGCCTGCAGACTCGCCAACAGCTTCTCGTCGTAGGAAAGCTGCAGCCAACCGGCTCGCACCGGATCGCAGGCGATGCCATGACGGCGGATCAGCTCGAACACCAGGTCGGCCGACCCGGACACCACCTCGATCAAGGCCTCGGCACGCTCAGGGCCCAGCAGGGCCCTGAGATCGTCGGGATCGTGCTTGAGCGTGGGGTTGACCTGCCCACCATTGCGCCCTGAGGCCCCCCAGCCCGGCTCACGGGCCTCCAGCACGGTCACGCGGGTGCCCGCCTGGGCCAGGTGCAAGGCAGTGGACAGACCCGTGTAGCCCGCGCCGATCACCAGCACATCGGTGCGGGTCGATTCGGACAGCGCCGGCGTGGCGGTGGCGGGCAGCGCTGTGGCCGCCCACAGCGAAGGGGGCATGGCTTCGGAATAGGGCAGGCTCATGGCGTGCGCTCCAATACCGCCTGGGCCGGCTGATGCAGCACCCGCCGCAGGAAATCCTGCGTGCGCGCGTGGCGCGGTGCCCCCAGCACCTGGTCGGAGCTGCCCTCTTCGACAATGGTGCCGCTGTGCAGAAAACAGACCCGGTCGGCCACCTCGCGGGCAAAACCCATTTCGTGGGTGACCACGATCATGGTCATGCCTTCGCGGGCCAGGGCACGCATCACCTCCAGCACATCGCCCACCAACTCAGGGTCCAGTGCCGATGTGGGCTCGTCGAACAACATGGCCTCGGGTTTCATGGCCAGCGCGCGGGCAATCGCCACCCGCTGCTGCTGACCGCCCGAAAGCTGGGCCGGGTAGGCCTGAGCCTTGTCCACCAGGCCCACCTTGTCGAGCAGATCCAGGGCCAGGGCCCTTGCCGGACCGCGGGCCTGGCCCTGCACATGCACCGGGCCTTCCATCACGTTGTCCAGCACGCTGCGGTGGGCAAACAGGTTGAAGCGCTGGAACACCATGCCCATGCGACAGCGCAGTTGCCGGATCGATGCACTGCGCACATCCACGGGCTGGCCAAAGGCGCGGATTTCACCGCCCTCGTAGGTTTCCAGCCCGTTGATGCAGCGCAGCACCGTGGATTTGCCTGAGCCGGACGGCCCGATCAGGCACACCACCTGGCCGGCTTCCACGTTCAGGCTGACGCCCTTGAGCACTTCGTGTGCTCCGTAGCGTTTGTGCAAATCGCGAATTTCGATCATGGCCTGCGGGCCCCCTTGCCAAAGTGGCGTTCAAGTTTCTTCAGGCCCGCCACGAGAGGCAGGCTCAACACCAGGTAAAGCAAGGCCACCAGGGTGTAGACCGTCATGTTCTGGAAGGTGGACGAGGCAATCAGTTGCCCGGCCCGGGTCATCTCTGCCACGGTGATGGTGGACACCAGCGACGAATCCTTGAGCATCATCACCAGCGTGTTGCCATAGGGCGGCAGCGCGATGCGGAAGGCCTGGGGCAGGATCACCCGGCGCATGATCAGCACCGGTCCCATGCCCATGGCCAAGGCAGCCTCGCGCTGGCCCGGGTCGACCGCCTCGATGCCGGCCCGGAAGTTCTCGGCCTGGTAGGGCGAATAGGCGATGCCCAGGCCGATCACGCCAGCCTGGAAAGCCGTGAGCTGGATGCCGACGTCGGGCAACACAAAATAGATGTAGAACAACTGCACGATGATGGGCAGGCCGCGGATCAGGTTGATCAACGCGCCCCCGGCCCAGGCCAGGGCCCGCACCGGGGACAGTCGGACCCATGCCAGCACCAGGCCGAGCACGGTGCTGAAGACAAAGGACAACAGCGTGACCTCGACGGTGACCACCGCCCCCTGCAGCAGGATGGGCAGGAACTCACGCGCATGGTCGATGAACTGGGACGCAATCATGAAGCGCTCTCAGACCTGGGGCGCGCGGGCCTCAGATGCCCCACTTCTGCACGATCTTGGCCAGGGTTCCGTCCGCCTTGATCGCAGCAATCGCCTTGTTGAGGCGCGTCAGGGTCTCGGTGTCACCCTTGCGCACCACCAGGCAAACATCGCCCACGTTGAGCGGTTTGTAGCTGTCGACGAGGCGCACCCCCTGGAAGGTGTTCTGGCGGATCTGATAAGCCATGATGGGCTGATCAGCCAATGCGGCCTTGATGCGACCGAGGGCCAGATCACGCGCCAGGTCGGCCACCGAGTCGTAGCTGCGCACCTCCTTGAAAATGCCCTTCTTGTTGAGCATGTCGAGGAACACCGTACCCACCTGGGCCCCAACGACTTCGCCCTTGAGCTCATCAAGCGTGGTGTAGGGCTTGGCATCGTCGGCCTTGACCAGCAGCCCTTCGCCATAGGAATAGACCGGGTCACTGAAGTCGACCACCTGCTGGCGCGCCGCCGTCTTGAGCATCGCGGCCGAGATGATGTCGATCTTGCTCGAGGTGAGCGACGGAATCAGGGCCGAGAAAACGGTCTGCTGCACATTGACACTGAATCCACCGGCCTTGGCCACCGCCGTGACGGTGTCCACCATCATGCCCTGGATGGAGTTGCTCTTGACGTCCAGGAAGGTGAATGGGATGCCCGTGGCCGTAGCCCCCACGTTGTAGCTGGATGCACCGCCCTGGGCCCATGCACCCGAAGTGACACAGGCCGCGCACAAGATCAGGGCGGCACGGCGAAGGGATGAGGCAAGTGACATGGAAAGCTCCTATACAGGCAAGGCCAGAGGGTGGATGAATGGGTGAAGTTGCATCGCTTGGTGCAACGAACATGCCAATATTCGATTTATAAAACTCTTATTGCAATTAATACAAACCACTATTCGACGATATAGAATCGAATATCGATTTTTAAGACCGACATGATCCCCACCCAAGACACCCTGAAGACAAGTGCTGCCGACGCGCCGGCAGCCGGCGGCAACAGCTTGCTGTTCAACCAGTCGCTTGAGAAAGGACTGGGCGTGCTGCGCGCCTTCAATGGCCAGCGCCGCACCATGACGATCGCCGAGGTGGGCGAAGCAGTGGGGATCAACAAAAGCTCGGCCCAACGCATGGTCTATACGCTGGAACAGTTGGGTTACCTGCGCAAACACCCGCAGACCCGGCGCTACCAACTCGCTCCGCGGGTGATGGAGATCGGATTCAACTACCTGTCGGCCAATCCGATGATCGAGATTGCCAACCCCTTCCTGTCCGAGTTGTCGAACGTCACGACCGAAACCTCGTGCCTGACCGAGGGCGATGGTGACGAAATGGTCTATGTGGCCCGCTTTGTGAGCGCCCAGTTCGTGCCGGTGCACATGCCCATCGGCAGCCGCATCCCCATGTACTGCACCGGCTCAGGCCGGGCCTACCTGAGTGCACTGCCCGAGGCCGAAGCCCAGGCCCTGATTGAGGCGGCACACCGGGTGGCCCATACACAGCACACCCTGACGACCGTGGAGGCCATCCTGGAGGCACTGCGCCAGACGCGCCAGCGCGGTTACGCCATCAACCGCGAGGAGCTCTTTCTGGGCGACATGACACTGGCCGCACCCGTACTTGGCGCCAGTGGCCGCCCGCTGGGCGCCATCCACGTGGTGGCCCCCACCAGCCGATGGACCCTGGAGGAGGCCGAGCGCAGGTTGGCCCCACCGCTGCTGCAGTGCGCCAGGGCGGTGAGCAGTTCGGTGCGCACCATGGGCTGATGGCGCTCGGGCTGGGTTAGAGTTCCGCCACCCACATCGCCCCCTGGCCCGACCACCATGAACCGACTGCAATCCGAGCTGTGCCGCCTGTACCTCCCCACGGGCGCCCCGCCGCCTGAAGGCGATGTGGCCGAGTTGGCACTGACCGGCCCCGACGGTGCGTTGCGAGGCGCCGTGCTGGAACTGGCCCGCCCGGCCGACTGGCCGGCGCTGTCGGCCCTCTGGCAAGGGGTGCAGGCCGACCTGGGCCTGCCAGCGCCGGCCATCGCCGTGAATGGGCTGGACGGCTACCAGCTGTGGTTTTCGTGGGCCCAAGCGATGCCACTGGCCCAAGCCCAGGCCTTTTTGCAGGCCCTTTGCGCGCGCTACCTGCCCGGTGTGCCGGCGCGGCGCCTGCGGCTGCTGCCCCAGCCTGGCCAGGGCGTGCCCCAGGTGCCAGCGCTGCGGCCCGACACCGGGCTGTGGTCGGCCTTTGTGGCGCCTGACCTGGCCGCCGTGTTTGCCGACGAACCCGCCATCGACCTGCCCCCCGGCCCCGAGGCCCAGGCCGATCTGCTGGCCCGGCTGACCAGCATGCGCCCTGGCGACATGCTGCAGGCCTGGGAGCGCTTGCAACCCGCGCCAGCGCCCCAAGCCCACAAGGCACAGGCGGCGGCGCCTGCGCCGATGGGCCCACCAGCCACCCCCCACACCAGCGCCGGGCCTGGTCCTGGCTTGAGCCCGCAGGCCTTCTTGCGTGCTGTGATGGACGACCCCGGCGTAGCCCTGGCCCTGCGCATCGAAGCGGCCAAGGCCCTGCTGCCTGCGAGCCCCGCCAACGCGGGCTGAACACCATGCAGCCGCCGCCCCGCCCTGCCAGCCCGCAATAGGCCGGACTGGCCGGACTGGCCACGCTGCGCGGGCTGTGCACCCTGCTGCTGGTGATGCACCATGCCGCCATCAGTGAGCGCCTGTTGACGATCTCGCACGGGCCGCGTTGGAGCGCAATCGGGATGAGTGGGTGGCCCGGATGCGCCGCATGGGCTTGTGCCCATGCAAGCGGGCGGGGCGCCACACATCCGGGTTCGTGCCCGATTTCGCGCCAACCCTTCGGGCCGTGGCCTTTTCAGGCGGTCTGCGGCATTGCGGCACTTGTCGATAGCCGGGCTATCGACAGCGCACCGCGCCTTGCATCCGATTCCAAAAAGACCACTGCGCGGCCCGCCACATTCTTTTGACCGCTCAGGCCCGCCGTTTTGAAATTTCAAAAATATAAGTACATACCTGCTGGCGAATGAGCCGTCGCCAAGTTCATCAGTGTCTTCAAATGACGCCCCATCCATGCACAGACGCCAAATGCGCCAAATGCGCCATAGCGAGATCATCTCTGCCATGGGAAGCCCAAGCCATGCCCCAGGGTTTATACGGTTTCATCGATCAATTTAGTTCATTAATGTAAGCATATTGAAAATGACAACGTTATCTTCAATCTCAAACTCACCACACCATCTGCAACGCCATGTTCACGAAGCCAACGCCTTTGACCCCCCCGTTTTCAGCGCCCACCGCCATGTACCGACTGAGTTCGCTCGGCATGGCGTGCCTGGCTTTCTCGCTCTCCGCCTGCGGCGGCGGTGACTCCGGGCCCAGGGCGGCGGTCGGTGCCATTCCGGCCGCCAGTTGCAGCGCGGCCACTTTTTCGTACAGCAACCTGACCGTCACATCCGTCAAGCTGGTGGCAGCCGGCTCCAATGAGGCGGCTGGCAGCAGCGGCGTGACCATCACCAACCCCGAGTACTGCGACGTGGTGGGCACCCTGAACCCCCGCACGGGTGCCCTGGATGGACGCCCCTATGGCATCGGCTTCGAGATGCGTCTGCCCACCCAATGGAACGGCCGCTTTTTCTACCAGCCCAACGGCGGTCTGGATGGCTCGGTGGTGGCGGCCGTGGGCGACATCCTCGGCGGCGGGCAAGCCTCCACAGGACTGACCAAAGGCTTTGCCACCCTGAGCACCGATGCAGGCCACCAGCCCGACACCACGGTGAACGCCAACATCAATGGAGGCGTGTTCGGCATCGACCCGCAAGCGCGCCTGGATTACGGCTACAACGCAGTAGGCAGCCTGACCCCGATGGCCAAGACCTTGATCAAGCAATACTTCGGCAAGCAGCCTGACCGCTCCTACATCGTGGGGACATCGAACGGGGGGCGCCACGCCATGGTGGCGGCCTCGCGCTTTGGCGACCAGTTCGACGGTTTTGTGGCCGGCTCGCCGGGTTTCAACCTGCCCAAGGCGGCTGTGGCCCAGCTCTGGGGCGCCAACCAGCTGGCCACCATCTCCAGCAAGTTCAGCAGCGGCGCCAAGGCTGGCCTGCCCGATGTGTCGACCAGCTTCAACGTCAGCCGCGACCTGAAACTGGTCTCCAACGCCATCATTGCCAAGTGCGACAGCCTCGATGGCGTGGCCGATCAGTCGGTCAACGACATCCAGGCCTGTCAGACAGCCTTCAACATCAGTACCGATGTGTCCACCTGCGCCGGCACGCCCGATGGCACCTGCCTGAGCGCCGGCCAGAAAACGGTATTGGCCAACATGCACGCGGGGGCCAAGAACTCGGCCGGCCAGTTGCTCTACACCCAGTTCCTCTGGGATGCCGGCATCTACAACAGCTCCTCCTCAGGCTGGTTCACCTGGAAGACCGCCAACGCCACCGGACCACGCGATCCGCTGTCCGTGGGCTTTGTGTTCACGACCCCACCCACCTTGCCCAGCGTGATGACCGGCGTCGACCCAAGCATCCTGAACTTCGTGCTCGGCTTCAATTTCGACACCGATGCGCCGAAGATCTTCGCCACCAACGCCACCTACACCCAGTCGGCCATGGCCTTCATGACCCCACCTGACCTGCTGATGAGCAAGATGGTTGGCAACGGGGGCAAGATGATTCTGGTGCAAGGCTCGGCCGACCCGGTGTTCTCGGTCCAGGACACGATCAATTGGTACAGCAACTTCCAGGCCGCCTGGAATGACAAGGCCCAGGTGGCGGCACGGCTGTTCGTTGTTCCGGGCATGGGCCACTCGCGAGGCGGGCCCGCCACCGACAACTACGACATGGTGGACGCCATCGTGAACTGGGTGGAGTACGGCAAGGCCCCGGACAGCGTGCTGGCCTCCGCTCGGGGCGTTGGTGGCTCGATTGCCTCAACCAACGCCGACGTGCCCACCAGTTGGTCACCCAACCGTACCCGCCCACTGTGCCCCTACCCGAAGGTGGCCCGTTACAACGGTTCGGGCAATGTGGAGTCGGCCGCCAGCTTCAGCTGCCGATGAGGAGCAAGCGTCATGACGGCAGATGTCTCTGAAACCGGCCAGAAGGGCACGCCTTCGATGCCACGACGCCGTTGGCTGGGGGCCGGCCTGCTGGCCGGTACCGGCCTGATGGCCACGCCCGCCCGGGCCGCACCGGGGCCCAGCACAGCCACCACCGACCGGGTACCCATGGCCTTGCCACGCACCGAATTCGTCTACGAAGCGGTCTGCGATCTGGAGCCCACGCTGGACCTGGGCCAGTCACCCTGGGGCGAGCGTCGCATGGTGCCGATTGCCGGCGGCACGTTTGAAGGCCCGGGTCTGAAGGGCAAGGTGCTACCGGGTGGGGCCGACCGCCAACTGATCCGACGCGATGGTGCCCGCTCGCTGGACGCGGTGTACGAGTTGCAGACGCATGACGGCGTGATCATCTCGGTGCGCAACAAGGTGCTGGTGCGGCCGCCCAAGGACGGGCGCGCCCGCTACGCGTTCTCAACCCTGGAGATCGTGGCCCCCGAGGGCCGTTATGGCTGGCTGAACGACCATGTGCACGTGGGCATGCTCGACAGCCTGCGCCCGGAGCGCGCGGCTGTGGTGATCCGGGTGTTCCGCCTGATCTGAAGCCGCGCAGCATCACAGAAGCGGGTAACTCTGCAGTAAGTCAGGCCGGATGACCATGCGTCATCTCCAGGCCTGTTTTTCGTCCTCAAGTCCTTTTGAGGAGCGGGCCTGGACCTGATGCACGGAGGTTCAGACCATGAAGGCTGTCCGCCCCCTCTTGCCCTGGCCCCTCCCCGCCACCCGCCAGCGGGTCGCGACAACGCCCGCCGGAGGTGCCCGGCAAAGCTTGTCACGGGGCCGCAGAGCGCTGTTGATCATGCTCATGGGTGCATGCCTCGGCCCATCCTGGGCCCAGGGCTCGCCAATGCCGCCGGTCGAGGCGGCCGTCGCCCGGCTGCAGCGAGACTGGGAAGCCATCCGCTACCAGAAGGCCGCCAGTGAGCGTGAAAAGTGGTTCGAAGGCCTGGCCACCAAGGCCCACGTGGTCAGCGAGACTTACGAAGGCCGAGCCGAACCCCTGATCTGGGAGGGGATCGTGCTCGGCTCGCTGGCCCAGGAAAGGGGCGGCCTGAGCGCCCTGCCGCTGCTCAAGCAGGCGCGCAGCCGGTTCGAGCAGGCCTTGCGGATCAATGACCAGGCGCTGGAGGGGACGGCCTACACCGGCCTCGGGGTGCTTTACTACAAAGCACCGGGCTGGCCGCTGAGCTTCGGCGACAAAGCCCAGGCGCGCGCGCTGTTGACCCGGGCTCTGCGACTTGATCCGCAGGGCCTGGACCCGAACTACTTCTATGCCGAGTACCTGGTCGAATCCCGCCTGCCAGACCAGGCCCTGCCCTACCTCGAGAAAGCCCTGGCCGCACCGGATCGCCCGGGCCGACCGCTGACCGAAGCAGGCCTCCGTCAGGACGCCAGGGCCCTGCTGGCCAGGATCCAGCAGACGCACTGAACCTTCCAGCGCCGCCCTTCCACCTGCGCAGCCCCCATGCCGACTTCAGTGCTTGCTTCAGGCCGGACATCGCAGCACGCCTTGTCAACACCAACAGCCTCAGATCCCCCCCCCAACAAACAAAGGAGTGACACCATGCGTGATGACCCAATGCCTCTACCCCCTCAGGAGATGTGGCGCAACGACCTCGCGTCGCAAGGTCCCGTCCCGGATTCTGGCGGCCTGGACCGAGCCCTGCCCCGGCTTCTGACACGGCTGTTCTTCCGCCAAGCGGTCATCACCGCGCACCAGGCATTGGCGCCGGGCCTGTTCATGATTTCTGTGCAGGGACAGGCACTGAAGGGGCTGACCTGGTCACCTGGGGACAAACTGCAGATCAAGGTAGGCCCCGGCATGACGAACCGCACCTACACCCCCATCGACTGGAATCCGGAGACCGGCGAGACCCGCTTTGTGGCCCACGCCTTGGCACACGGCCCGGGCAGCGAATGGGTGCGCCACGCCCGGGTGGGGCAGGCCGTGGCCTTGATGGGGCCGCGCCGGTCGCTGGACCTGTCGGCCTGGCCTGCCGCCACCGGCGTGCTGGTCGGGGATGAGAGCAGCATCAGCCTGGCAGCCGCATGGCGGCCGGCCCGCATCGTCCTGGAGGTCGACCAGCCCGAGCGCATCCACGCCCTGCTGCAGACCTGGCAGTTGCAGGCCGAACTGGTGGCCCGCCAAAGCGACGACGCCCACCTACCCGCCCTGTCAGCGCTGGTGCTGGCCGGCGCCGACGCGGCTTCGCGCTACGTCCTGACCGGGCGGGCACGCACCATCCAGAGCCTGCTGCCGGCCCTGCGGGCGCAAGACGTGCCCCGCCATCGCTTGTTGAGCAAGGCCTATTGGGCAGCCGGCAAGACCGGCTTGGACTGAGTCAGAGCAGCCCATCGGGCGGGCGCACCTGGCGCCCGCCGCCCTGCGCATCGCACGACTTGAGTTCGAGGCCCGGCCCGGGTGTCTGGCCAGTTGGCGAAGCAGCCTTGGAAGCCTCCCAGGCCTCACCCACCTCGATGCGACGCGCCATGTCGTCGAGCTGCCGCGCCTGGTCAGACGCCACGGGGTTCATCCAGACCAGTGCGTAGCAGATCACCAACAGCGTCAACACCAATCCGGCCACGCTGCGGGCGGCAGGTGCCTTCAGGTGGCGCCGCAGGGTGGCTGCCTGGGTGTACAGATGCACCCCCACGGCAGCCACCAACACAATGCCGAACAACTTGTGCACCGGGTGCATGCGCAGCGTGAACGAGGGTTGGTCCACGATCAGCATCATCAGCCCTGAACTGGCCATGCCCAGAAAGGCCACCAGCAGCACAGGGGTCGTCAGGCGGCGGACCATGACGCGCCTCCCGGCGAGGCGACGGGCAGCAGGTTCAGACTGAATTCGGCCCCGGGTTCAGCATTGCGCGCCTTCAGATGCCAGCCATGGGCCTGCGCCACTTCGAGGCAGATCGCCAGTCCCAGGCCGGCCCCCACATCACGCCGCCCGGGGCCGCGCCAGAAGCGGTCGTAGAGGTGGGCGAAATCGGCCGGATCGATGCCCGCACCGACATCGCGCACCACGATGGCCTGTGCCTGCAACCGCAAGCTGACCATGGAGCCTTCAGGCGCGAAGCCGATGGCGTTCTCGACCAGGTTCTTGAGCAGCACGAACGATGCTGAGTGGTCGCCCCGCACGCCCCGGGGCACCGATTCGATGTCGGGCACCAGGCCGACACCGGCGCGCTGGGCCAGGGGAGCCAGAAAGTGGCACACCTCCCAGACGATGGCCTCCCAATCCAACTCCGCATGGCGGTAGCTGCGGGGTTCGGTCACCTCGGCCAGCACCAGCATCTGCTGGACCTGGCGCGAGAGCTGATCGACATCCTGGATCAAGGCCCGGGCATCGGTTTCGCCCAGCTCCATCTGCCCCTTGAGCAGTGCCAACGGTGTCTTCAATTCATGGGCGGCGTCCGCCAGGAATTTCAGCTGCCGGGCAAAAGCGTCCTCCAGCCGCTGCAGGCTCTCGTTGAACGACAGCACCAGGGGTTTGAGCTCTCGAAACACCCCTTCGGTGCCCAGACGCAAGCCGGGGCGACTGAGTTGGATGCGGCCGGCCTCTTCGGACAGCCGCGTCACGGGGGCCAGCAGACGACGGAACAGAAAGAACTGAACCCCGCCCAGCAACAGCACCGAGAGCACCGCCATGAGCAGCATCATCCCCCCCAGCCGTGTCCCGTTGCCGGCATGGAACAGAACCACCAGCCGCTCGCTGAGTCCGACCTGCAACCACAGATGGTCCTCCCCCTGACTTGGCGCGGGCAAGGCGACGGTGCGCACACGCAGCGGCAAACCCTCGACCCAGACCCGCCCATGGGTCTCGTGCGGTTCAGCGGCCGGTGCGGCGCCGGGCCAGACCTGCCGGGCCCGCTCAGAAGACCACAGCAGTTCATGGCCCTGATCGTCGAAGACGCGATAGACCAGATCCAGCGGCGCCAGATCGGACAGCCATCGCACCTCTTGCGGAATGAGCACCTGGGTCGGCAACCCCTGCGCGTCGAACTGCACGCGCTCCGCCAGTTCAGTGGCCACAGCCAGGGTGGAGTGGTCCACCCAGTGCAGCGGATCGCCGCGCAGAAACCAGACGATGGCCAGGGCGATCAGCGACAGCGTGACCAACCAGGCCACGAGGTAGGTCCACATCAGCCGGGCACTGAGGCTGAGGTCGGCCCATCTACAGGTCTTCAAGCGCATAGCCGACCCCCCTCAGGTTCTGGATCTTCACAGTCGAGCCCAGCGCCAGGATCTTCTTGCGCAGGCGATGCAAGGCCACATCGAGCGCATTCGGCGTGACCGCCTCCTGCAAGCCCCAGGCCGCCGCCTCCAGGGCGCTGCGCCGTATCGGGTCGCCCCCGCCCTTGATCAGGGTCAGCATGATCTGCAGTTCGGTGCGCGGCAGTTGCACCGATTGCTGAGCACACACCAACAAGGCCTTATGGGGTTGCACCTGCAAGTCTGCGAAACGGGGCTCAAGCGAGGTCTGCTCCGGTGCGCGGCGCAACAGGGCCCGGGTGCGGGCCACCAGCTCTTCCAGCGGGAAGGGCTTGGTGAGGTAGTCATCGGCGCCGCCCTCCAACCCGGCAACCCGGTCGTGCAAGGCGTCGCGCGCGGTCAGGATCAGGCAAGGCAGTTGCTTGCCACTGTCACGCCAGCGCCGGATCAGCGACAGGCCATCGCCATCCGGCAAGCCGCGATCGACCAGCGCCGCTGAGTAGGCCTGGCTTTCAAGTGCCGCCCAGCCCTGGTCGATGCGCTCCAGCACATCGCATTCGACACCGGCCTGGGCCAGGGCTCTTTTGATCAGGCTGGCCAGCCTGGGGTGATCCTCGATCAGCAGGACACGTTGCACAAAGCGACTCCCTCTCAGAACCGATAAAGATAGCCGATGCGCAGCATGGGCAGCGTCGAGCGGTCCACCAACGGGCTGTTCTTGATCGACGAGCCCAGGCGGGTCACGCCCAGGTCCAAAAAGGTGGTCTGATTGGGCGCCAGCCGGTAGTCCAGGCGCACCGCCAATTCGGTGTTCAGGGCCCCGCTGGCCTGGTAGGCCGCACGGCCGGCTCGGGCTTCGGCCTGTTCCACGCCGTAGTAGTACTGCACGTACTTCTGGTCCTGCCAGCTCAATTGGGCCCGCGGGGCAAGGCCGAAGCCACCCAGGTCAAAGCGGCGTTCCACCCCGACCTTGATCTTCTGCCCCTTGCTGTAGCCGGAGGCGTCGCCCGCCAACTCGGCCGACAGGTTGGCCAGCTCGGTGCGCCAGGCCACCCGCGTGCCCACCCAGAAGCTGGACCTGCGATCAGCCATGCCGGCCAGGGTGGGCGAATCCTTGGCCTGGTAACCCTCATCGGCCCCGTAGCCAAGCGTGAGCCCGAAGGCCACCGGCCCGGCCTGACCGAGCTTGAACTCCAGGCCCGGGCCGAACACCCGGACCCAGGCGTTCTCGTACGTCACCATGGGGAAGATTTCGGTCTTGTGCCTGAAGTCCTTGTAAGCCCGGACCCGGGGGAACACCACACCGCCGACACCCCAGCCGTAGGGGGGATCGGCATCGCCTGGTGCACCGTCGGCCCGTGCACTCTGGGCACAAGCCAGGCACATGGCCAGGGCCGCCAAAGGCACGGCCCGTGCCATCTGTGGGATGAATGCGTTCATGAGGTTCTTTCAAAACAGAGAAGATGCCCCATGGTCGCCCGCATCGACTTACCGCATCGTTACTGAGAGCCCCTCCTGCCCGAAATGGCCCCTGCCACACGGCACAGCCTTTGAATGCGGCAGCAGGCCAGCAAGACGAGCGCCATCAGTCCTGACTGCGGCCCACCGTGCCGAATGAAATCCACTCGCTTTCCAGGTCTTCTTCGATCCGGCTGAAGGCCTGGCTGGCCTCGACGGTGCCCATCGATTCGTAGCGGATCTTGCGCACCAGCGAATCCAGCGCCTTGGTCTTCTTCCAGAACCAGGCGGACTTCTGCTCAAACCGGAACACGGTGCTGGCCGTCAGCATGACGGCGGGCAGGGCCGCCAATGAGGCCGTGAACCACTTGGGAATCTCGGCAATGGCCACGGTGATGCCGGAGCCAATGCTGGCCAGCACGATGACACCCGACACCGCATAGGCCAGAAAGTAGTTGCGGATCGCGAAGCGCCGTGCCGCTATCGCGGCTGCAGCGATCTCCTCGTGGATCGCGCGTGCCAATTCGTCATCGGAAGGATTCATGGTGGGCTCCAGACGTCGGGTTGCAGCGGCCTCCCAAACGAAGGCCGTGCAACGCCTGGGGATTCTGCAACCGGGTGGGTGGGGCAGCCAGCGCCACCCCCCCCCCCCCCCCCCCCCCCCCCCCCGCCCACCTGCAGTCCCGGAGGGCCCTCAGAAGCTGTGCTTCATCCCCAGCGAGATACCGGTGCTGGTGGCACTCAGGCCGGCGCCCTGGTAGTCGCGCTTCCAGCGGGTGTTGTCGGCCTCAAGGTAGACCAGAGAGCGCTTCGACAGCTTGTATTCCAGGAACGCAATGGTCCGGTTGTAGCCGTCATCGAGTGCCGCCGTGCGCGACCGGTTCACACGGTAGTGCCCGACCAGCAGATCGAGCTGCGGCGTGATGGGCCAGGTGCCGCCCAGGCCCAGCACCTGGTTGCGCGTCTTGGCCGTGGCCGAGGTGTCTGCGGTGTGGCCGCTGTAGGTCAGGTTGAGCCTGCCCGCCCCCACCGGCACGGCAACACCACTGACATAGCCGTTGAGGGTGAGGCCCGTGACCGTCTTGAACTGCGTGTAGGCCACGACGGCCTG
Source organism: Curvibacter sp. GW821-FHT09D12 (assembly GCF_059416245.1). Lineage (NCBI taxonomy): Bacteria > Pseudomonadati > Pseudomonadota > Betaproteobacteria > Burkholderiales > Comamonadaceae > Curvibacter > Curvibacter sp. GW821-FHT09D12. The sequence continues at coordinate 106,695 of NZ_JBWKOU010000008.1, forward strand.
CCAACCTGCAGCCTTGTATTCGATGCTGGCCCCGTTCGAGGACAGCTTGCTGTTGCTGTCGGCCTGGTTGCCGAACGCGTGCATGACCCGAGCCGTGGTGTTGCCAAAGCCATAGGCGTACTTGACCGAGTTGTCCAACCGGTAGCTGCCGGTGCTGGAGCCCGAAGCACCATATTCGATGCCCAATTGATGGGCACTGAGCGCCGCAATCGCCACATTCGAGTTCAAGCTGGCAAAGCGGGTGGCCAGGGGGTCCACCGGCAGCACCGCGTCGGCCAGCAAGGTGTTCTGACGGCCCAGGGTGAGGGTACCCAGATCGCCCCGCAAACCAGTGTAAGCGCCGCGGTCAAAGAACTTGCTGCTGCTGGCGGTGGCGCCGGTGTTGATGTTCAGCCCCGACTCCAGAAAGAACAGGGCCTGCAGCCCGCCGCCCAGATCTTCGGTGCCGCGGTAGCCCAGGCGGCTGGTGGTGTTGATGCCGCTGTTGATCATGCTGGCACTGCCCACCGAGCGCGCATTGGCAGGGTCCATGCCGGAGGTGCTGCGCACCCCTGCGTCCATGATGCCGTAGACCACGGCGCTGCTCTGGGCCTGAGCCAGGCCCGAGGCCAGCAGGCCCAACAACAGCGTGGGCAGGGCATAGGCTGCCCGATGGGGCATCTTCTTCTTGGTCATGCAAGTCTCCTCGTTTCCCGGGATATCGTTTTGGTGAATGTGCTCCGCCGCCTGCAGCGGCCATGGCGTGGCGGACCCCGCGCAAAAGCGGCGTGATGATGCCGGGTCAACGGCTATTTCTCAATTGCATTAATTTGATTTATAAATGCTTCATGCGCATCAATATCGAATTAGGGGAACTGCAGGCCTTCCTGGCCGTGGCTGAAAAATCCAGCTTCAAGGCCGCGGCGGAGAGCCTGTTCCTTTCGCAGCCAGCACTCAGCCGCCGCATCGAGAAGCTGGAGCTGGAGCTCAAATGCCAGTTGTTTCAACGCACCACACGGCGCGTTGCACTGACGGACGAAGGCCGTCAGTTGCAGGCCCATGCGCAGATCGTGATGGAAGAGTTGCGCCTGGCTTACCAAGGCCTGGAGGCCCGGGCCTTGGCCCGCACCGGCAAGGTGACGGTGGCCTGCGTGCCCTCGGTGGCGCATCACATCCTGCCGGCCGTGCTGGCCCACTACGGCAGCCTGAACGAAGGCGTGCGGGTGAAGATCATCGATGAAAGTGCGCAGACCGTGCTGGACAGCGTGTTGCACGGCCATGCGGATTTCGGCGTGAACTTTCTGGGCAGCCAAGAGGCCGATCTGGAGTTCGTGCCCATCCGAACCGAGGACTACGTCGTGGTGGTCCCCGAAAGCCACGGCCTGGCCCGGCGTCGCAGCGTGTCCTGGAAGACGCTGCTCAAAGAGCCTTTGATTGCGGTGTCCAGCAGCAGCGGCAACCGCCTGCTGATCGACAGTGCCATTGCACGCACCGGCATGCGCCCCACCATCCGCTACGAGGTCAACCACGTCACCGGGGCCTTGAGCCTGGTGGCAGCGGGGCTGGGGGCGGCTGTCTTGCCGGCGTTGGCCGTGCAGGGCCCGCTCCAATCGGGCCTGAAAGGGGTGGCCCTGACCGACCCCGCGGTCTCACGCACCCTGGGCCTGATTGTTCACAAAGGCGCCCGACTGCATCCAGAAGCACAAAGCCTGGCTGACCTGTTGGTGCAGGCCATCCAGGCGGTCTGAGGGCGGGCGACAGAGGCCCCTTCGGGCCAGGCCCCCGCCTCGGGCATCAAGGCTGGCAGCTGAAGCTGGCGGCCGACTCGACGTCCCCCGTGCCGTTGTAGCGCGCCACCTTGGGGTAGGCGCACAGCGGTCGAGTGCGGGTGGCCGACCAGGTGCTGGGCACATCGGCATTCACGCCACCCGCATTGCCGGCCCCCCGGGCGCTAGCCACCACCTGATCCGGGGCCTTGCCCTGCTCCACCCAGGCCACCAGGGGCGTGATCATGTCGAACTGGTCGGTGGCGGGGCCGCCCGAGCAGTGGTTCATGCCAGGCACCTTGAACAGGCGGGCAAAGTTGGTGGCATCGCCTCCGTTGGCAGCGTTCAGGCCGTCAATCAAGGCCACGGTGTCGTTGACCGAGAAGATCGGATCGCTCACACCGTGGTAGACCATCACCTTGGCGCCCCGGTTCTTCAACCCGGACAGGTCGGTCGGGTTGGGTGGCGTCATGAAGCCCATGCCCGACTCGGTGTAGGTGCTGTTGGTGGCATTGATCTGGGCCACCAGGGTGTCGATGTTGGCGCCCAGGGTGAAGGCCGGCCCGTTGAAGGTGGCTGCCGCCTCGGGCGGGGTCTTGAAGATCAGGCCCACGGCGCCTGAATCAAGCTGCAGCGGCGCCGTGAACTCCCAAAAGGCCACGCCGGCACCCCCATGCCCGCTGTCGAACGGGAAGCTGTTGTAAACGGCGGCGCCCGCGCTGGTTGTGGGGCCCTTGAAGATGTTGGACACCGCCGTTTTCTGAGCCGTGGTCAGGCAGGTGCCATCGCGGCTGCCGGTGCAGGTGGGCACATCGGTGGCGATGTTGAACGCGGCCTGACAGGCCTTGCCATCCTGGATCATCCCGTCCGTGGCGCCGTCCAGTGCGTCGCACTTGGCCAGCACCGCCTTGGAGACCATCGTGCGCTCGGCGGTTGTGTAGGCCGTGCCCAGGCCGGCCGGGGTACTGGGGTCGGTGCCTGCCGCGACCAGGCTGGCGTACTGCTGGCCCCGGTAAATGCTGCGCACGGCCGCCTTGGGCAGGTTGTAACCCGGGGCGCCTGCCAGAAAGCCATCGTACTGGTCGCTGTAGCGCGCCGCCCCGACCAGGGTGTGACGCCCCCCGTTGGAGCAACCGCCCAGGTAAGACCGATCAGGGCCCTTGCCATAGGCCAGTTGAATCACGTTTTTGGCCATTGGGGTCAGCTTTCCGACCGCTTGGTAACCGTAGTCGAGGCGAGCTTGGGGATCGATACCGAACGTCGGGTTCTGGGCCGCAGTGTGTCCGGCGTCCGAACTCAACACTGCGAACCCCTGCAGCAAGGCATGGGTTTGGGGCCCCCCGCCAAAGCCACCTGTGGCCGTGACCACATTGCCGTCGGTACCCCCATTGGCCTGGTAAAAGAAGCGGCCATTCCAATTGACCGGCAGGCGCATTTCAAAGCCGATGGCATAGGTCTGACCATCGACGGCGCTCACACGCTGGTTCATCTTGCCTGTGACCAGGCAATGGGCCGGCACGGCCTGCCCCCCCACCGTGAGGGTGCCGGCAGCCACGGTGCTGGTGCCCGTGATGGCCGTGTTCTGCAGGGCGCCCAACTTGCTGGCCAAGGCCTCGCAGGTGCCGCTCAGGCTAGCACCGGTGGCGGCCCCCAACTGGGGGATCACCACACCGCCGCCACCGCCGCCACAGGCCGAAAGCACCGCCACAGCGAATGCAGCGGGCAACCATCGGCACGCGGCAGAATCATTTACCTTATTAAGCATCTTCATGTCTCCTCGTGGGTCAATTCGCGATTTATATTGGGAAAGTCCAACTCACGACCTTCCAGATACTTACTATATGTAATTAGTTTTGCACAAAAACTAGGGATTACGCGAAGGAATCGAAGAGGGGATGGAAGCCGATCCGGCGCACCCGGACAGGTGCCCCAGGCAAAAGGCCACGGTGCACACAGGCGTGTGGTCACCCACGCAAGGGCCACTCGTCCAAAGACAAACAGAGATTCAGTGGGGATCAGGCTGGGCCAACACCCAGGCGGCCAGTTGACGGGCTTCGACCTCGGTCACACCGGGCTGGCGAGGCATGATCACGCGCCCCCAACGCCCCACCGAGCCGGCGCGGATGATCGCCGCCAGCCGCTCCGGGGCTTTGGGATCTCCGCGGTAGCGCTGGGCCACCTGGGCGTAGCCCGGCCCCACCTGCTTGTGCACCAGGCCATGGCAGGACAGGCAACCATGGCCACGGGCCAGACTCAGGCCCGGGTCGGTCACATCGCTGCCCGCATCGCCGAAAGCCACCCACAACAGGCCGGCCAAGGCCAGGCCCAGCAGCCCCGTCAGCGCCGCGGGCCAGAGGTGACGGATTCGATGGATCAAGGCAGGGGCACTTTCAGACCTTGCGGTGTGCAGCGACCTTGGCCAGCAACTCAAACAACAGGGTGCGCTCACCCGGGCTGAGGTGGCTCAGCAGATCCGCCTCCATGCGGTCGATGATGGCTTCCAACTTTTGCACCAGCGCCTCACCGTCGGGGGTCAGCCTCAGGTGCTGCACACGCCGGTCTGTCTCGCTGCGCTCACGCTGCAGCAGCCCTCGCTCTTCCAGGCGCCCCAGCAGCAGCGTGAGGTTGGGGCCCGGCACATTCATCGCCACCGACAGGCGTTTGGGCGTGACATGTTCATTGGAGGCCACCAGCATCAACAGGCTGAACTCCAGCTTGTTGAGCTGGCAATGGGTCTCGATGTTCGACTTGAAGAGCCGATTGGTGGGGATGGACGCCTGCGCCAACTGATAACCCAGCAGGCGGGTGAGCCGATGGTGATCAAGGTGGCCGGGGCCGGTGGGGTCAGAAACACGTGTGCTGGGCATACCCGGGTGAGTTTAGCGCCGGCCCGGGCCAGCGGGGCCCGCCATCCTGACGCTTCAGGCAGGGTGCCTGATCAGCCCCCCCTTGAAGCCCAACAATGACACGGCCGCCAACAGCATGGCCAACAGGGCCAGCGTCATATCCGACAACGCTGGCACGCTCAAGGCATCGGCCCCGCCAAGCCCCACCCCGCCCGGGTCAGTGATCGCTCCATCAACCAACCCATCGTCGTCACCAGAGCCACCATCTGTCAGCGTCAATGTGACCGTGTTACCCGAGATTGAGGCCCCGGAAAAGACATACCAGTGCGCCGCGTCTGTAGGGCTGGTTTTACCGTACTTCCAGTACCGGGCACCCGCTGGCAAGGCCTGCGGGTAGGTCAGGGTCAGTTGAACGGTTCCCCCAACCGTGACATTGCTGATGACCATGTCAAACAGGCCGTAGGGGAAGCTGACCCCCGCGGGCGCAGCTGTTGCTGGGGAACCGGCGTCACCACTCACCGCGATGAGGCGGGCACGGGTCAAGGTGGCACTGCCGCCCCCACCGGTGAACGCCGCCCCCACCGATCCGGAACCACCCGAGGGCGTGCCGCTGTAATTTCGCGCCGTGACCGGCAAGCTCAGCGTTTGTGATGGGGCTGCCGCATAGACGGCATTGCCTGCCTGACTGGCTGTAACAGTGCAAGTGCCCTCGGCTACACCCGTGACCACCTGTCCGCTCACGGTACAAATCGAGGTGGTCTGACTGGCCCAACTGAGCGTCAGGCCTGAACTGGCACTGGCGCTGAGCGTGCCCGTGCCACCCACAGACACCACCGGCGCGCTGCCCAGGGTGATGCTTTGAGTGGCCTGACCGACGGTGATCGTATAGGTGCTGGTGCTGCCATCTTGCGCAGTCACCACCAGGTTGATGGTGCTGCCCGCGGCGACGGCGGCCGAGGCCTGGCCTGCAAGCAGCGAGCTGCCGTTCAGGGCCATGCCCGCATGGCTGAGATCGTCGGGGGTGGCGCTGACCTGCACAGCGTTCGCGCCATTGTTCAACACTGCGCTGTAGCCGTAGACGGTCGCCGAAAAGACCGGCGAAAGCGTGGCGTTGCTCAGGCTGAGTGTCGCAAGCCGAGAGTCGTAGGAAACCACTGCGCCGAGGGTGACCGTATCCACCCGCGACTTCTTGATTGGGTAATCGTGCTGAATGGCGTTGACATCGCCATCCAGATCCTTGGCGCCAAGGCCATCGCCGTAAAAGACCACATCACCACTGTCGCTGATCAAATCCACCGTGCTGGCAGAGTTGGTGGTGTCCGGGACCTCGACGACGCCTTCTACAGAACCGCCATAGTTGGGCGCCGTGATGCTTCCCAAGGCGGTCGCCCGCATCTGAAGATTCGTGGCCAGACCCGTGCTGGAATCAAATGAACCGTCCCAGGTGAACAGACGGAAATCGTAAGGTGCCGTCCCCGTGGCGCTGTTGGCCGGCCCGGCAATGATCAGGTACTGTCCTGCCGCGTTTTTCTTGATGTCGCGGATGCCCCGCCCCCCAAGATCGAGTCGGATCGGCAGGCCCAGACCGGAACTCGGTTGACTGGCGTTGTAGGTGCCACCACTGGTCGTCAAGACCTGATTGGTGTCACGGTAATTGGCCACCTGAATGATCAGTGCGTGGGTACGGCCCGCGTTGTTGCCAGAGGTCACGCCAGGTTGTCCGGGTGCGGGTACCAAGGGGGCGCGGAATGCGAACCAACCCACGGAATCGTTTGGTGAGGTGGTCAACCCCTCGATGTTGAAGCCGTCCAGACTGCTGCCCTCCGGCGCGTTGCCGTCTGCCGTACTGGCCGCCAAGCCGAAATAATCGCCCCCCAGACCATGCATGTTGCCACGGTCCCAGTTGATCAAATCAGGACGCAGGTACTTGTAGTAGCCCACGAAGGTCAAGCTCGGGTCGGATGGAGTACTGTCGTCCAGGGTATAGGCAAAGTAGCGCCAACGGGCTGGGCGGATCTGGCCGGAGCTGCTGTTGCTGTGGGAGCCAGACCAGTAGGTGACATTGCCAACCCGGGTCGCGGCCTCCATGTCGGACTCCAGGTTGGTGTTGCATTCATTGGCGCCATAGCTGGCGATGGTGGCAGCAAAGGTGCAATCGACACCTGTCTTGCCCGTGTTCACCTGAAGATCGGCAGAGATATCAAATACCTTGATCGGCTGCCCCGACCGCGTTCGGTCCCAGAGGTTGATGACGTTGCCTGGTTCATCGTCGGCCACCAGCACATAGGGGCTGCCAGCACTGCCGCTCACGATGGCATCGGATGAATCTGAGCGCCCGGCCATCCAGCGTGGATTGGTGCCTCCAGCGAGGTCGGCAGCGCTGCGCGCTGACACGGCGAAATGACGAGTTGCCGTCGTGACCGCCTGGTTCTGTCCCTGGGCATCGCCCCCATCGGTGACCGACACGGTCACATCGACATAACCTGCCCCGGTCAACGCCGCCGGGCTGATGGTCAGGGTGCAGGCTCCGGTACTGCAGCCGCTCAAACCCAGCCCCGAATCGGGCAACAAGGCTGTGTTGCTACTGTGCGCTGTGACCGTCAAGTTGGCTGTCGGCGTCTCGGCGTCCGACACGGTGAAGCTCAATCCCGTGCTGGCGACTGGATCGTGGGTGTCGCCTGCCGTGATCGGATAGCCGACGGTGTCAGTGCCGTCGGTGACCGAGGCAAAGGTCAGCAACGGTGCCGTATTGGGAGCCGCAATGGCGGCAGAAACCAGATCCGTGCTGGAACCCAGGCTGTTCACCGCACGAACCCTGAAATAGTGGGTTGCACCACTGAGTCCGGAGACCGTGACCGATGTCTGGGTGCCGGGCACGATCAGGGTCTGGGACGGCGCGGTGGCAAAGTTGTCGCTCGACACTTCTACCACGTAGTAGGCCACATCCCCGCCGGAACTCGGCGCATGCCATTGCGCAACAAAGCTGGTGGCAGTGACAGTGCCTGCATCAGCCTGGCTGGCACTGCCAGGGGCTTCAACAGGCAGACTCGCTTCAGGAGCTAACGCCACACCATAGAAGAAGGTGTTGGTCGAGGTGGTCGTGGCATCGCCCGTTGCCGTGGCAATGATGGCCGGTGTGCTGGCCGCCATGCTTGCCGTCGGACCCGCACCATCCACACTGCGGTACAGATTGCCGGTGTTGGAATCGGTGTAGAACAGCGCCACACGCCCATCGCCAAGATTCAGTGCCGCCAGCCCCTGCAGGTTGCCGACGCCCGTAGCAGTCAGGCTGCCCCGGCTGGTCCAGAGGGTGCCATCGTAGGAGTACTTGTCAATGCTGCCTGCACTGTTGTTGGCCAAATACAGGGTGTCACTGCCCGAGACGCCAGTTTGCAGATCCAGCAAGGCCATACCGCGGTAATTGCCCACGGTCGTGATGCTGCCGATGGCGCTACCGGTTTGGCCTGTGGTGGTCGGCAGGCCGGTGCCAATGATGTTCAGCGTTGAGCTCTTGAGAGAAGCCCACAAACGGCCATCGGCCACCAGCAACCCATGCACGGCATTGGTGCTGTAGACCTGTGTGGCATTGGTGCTGCCTTTGGTGGCATACCAAACCCCCTGCTTGGCCGACGTGCTGCCGTCCCCACTGAGCCAGGCATGGCTGCAGTTGTCACTGACCGCTGCGCGAGGGGATTTGGTATTGAACGCATTGCTGCCCAGCGTGGTGGTGGTGTCCACAGCGCCGGCAGCGCTCACGATCGCCAACGAGCGCTGCACCGTGCCGCTGGCCGAAGCCGCCACACCTGTTGTGCCGGCCGCTGTGGCATACCCCGGCACCAGCAGGCAGGCCCCATCAAAGGAACGGGTCAACAACCCCTCCGAGCCCGTGCTGCTGGCGGTCAGAGCATTGGTCAGAGGTGCAGTGCCGGCAACGGTCGGCATGGTGATGGTCTGCACCAAGGTGCCATCCGCCCGGTATTCATCCAGGTAGACCGCCGTAGCTGCTGTGCTGGCTGAGATCGAGCCATCGCCCACCCTGTACAAGACCAGATTGCCCGGCGTGAATGCAGCTGCATGCACCGTACTTGCAATTGTCGCCACCACACTGAACAGCAAACTTGCCGCCAGCACCCTCTTTGATGCGAGCTTCATGACCGTATGTTCCGAACCCAAAGCGTACGAACATAGTTCGCAACGATGACAGGGTCGTGAAACCCCCGTCCGCCGCGGCGATGCACTGCGTCGTGCCAAAAAAGGGGCTAGAAGCACTCACTCATTAACCGTATAAACTATATATACTGTTTATCTTTGCATCCCACCACGAAAGGAGGTTAACCCAATGACACTTCTGCTTGCTCTCTTATTCGCGATGCTGCTGATGGCATGGCAGCGCCAACTCCACCTGGGGCTTTACCGCGTGGTTCGCACGCGGCGCAAGGGCTGGATGACAGCAGAGCTGCGTTATCGGGACTTCCTCATCGCCCCGCACCGCGAGGCCTTTCCAGAGCCACGCGAAGAACGGCTGGTGGTATGGCGGCTGTTGGGCTGCGTGATTTATGTGCGCCGCCGCAGCGTGGCCCTGCCCAGCCAGTGCGACGCCCGCATCAACCACATCAGCGAGCGCGACTTTGACGCCCGCTTCGAGAACGACTTTCGCCTGACCGCCTGGTGAACTGCGCGCACCTGAGGATCTCAGTGGCCCCGTACCAGGCTGAGCAAGGCCTGGGGTGCACCATACAGCACCTGCCCGGTGACCACCCTTGAGCCGCCCGCGGCCTGCACCTGCAGGGCCGGTACCCCTTGAAGCCCCAGTTGCTGCCAGGCACTGCGGGCTTTTTGCATGCGCTCGCGGGCATGGGCCAACAGGCCGGCATCGCCGATCTGCAAGGCCTGGGCCGCGGCCTGCAGGCCCAGGCCATTGAGCAGGGCGACCACCACGGCAGCATCGCTGGTGGCCAGGCCATCCACATACCGCGCATGCTGCAGCGCGTGCAGGGTCTCAAGCTCACGCCCGGGGGCCGTGATCTGCACCGCACTCAAAGCCCGGGTGGCAGGCCCCGAATCGAAGGGCCTTGAAGCGTCTCCAAGCACCTGGTCTCGGTAAGCCGGGCTGAACACCTGACCGGTCAAGGCCTGGATGCGTTGGTCATTGGCCCAGGCATAGGCCGCCATGCCACTGTCCATGGGCCGGGCCGCCTCATCGGCAAACAGGCCCACTGGCGCCAAGGTCAGCGCAATGTCGGCTTGCCCCTGCAACACATTGAGGGCTGGCGTTGCGCCATAGCACCAGCCGCACAAGGGGTCAAAGAAATAGCGAACCTGGATGGGATCGGTCTGGCTCATGTGGCACTCCGGTTGGGTTGACGGGATGGCGTGATCGTTCAGCGGCTCACCACTTCATCTCGCCCTTGTTGACCTTGGCCCCCAGGTCCAACGACATCGCGCCGGGCAAGCCCGGGTAGGCCTGGTTCATGCCCTGCACCACCGCCGCGCTGTTGGCGCCCTTGGCCAGTTGCTGCTCAAAGGTCTTGAGGTAAGTGCTGGTGAAGCTCAGATTGGCCGGCGTCAGCGGGGTGGCTGCCGCCATGTGGCCCGGCACCACCACCTCCGGCTTCAGGGCCGCCATCTCGTCCAGCTGGGCCACCCAGGCGGCCCGCTCGGCCACCGTCTGCGTATCGGCCGTCCACACATGCATCTGGCCGAATACCCCCAGAGCGCCGGTGACGGTCTTGATCGAAGGGATCCAGACATAAGGGCGGTGCGCCAGCAGGCCTTGCGTGCCGCGCAGTTCAATGACTTCGCCGTCCACGCTCAGGCTGTTGCCTTGCAGGGCCTTGGGCAGCACCGGGGTGACCGGCGCATTGGCGCCCATCTTGGGGCCCCAATAGGCCAGCTTGCCGGCCAGCTTGGCCTGGATCTTCTCCAGCACCGCAGGGGTGGCCACCACCTCGGCGGCCGGGAACAGGGATTTCAGCGTTTCCACGCCAAAGTAGTAGTCGGGATCAGCCTGGCTGACCAGGATGGTCTTGAGCTGCCGGCCGGAGTCGAGCACGTTGGCTGCGATGCGCAGGGCATCGGAGCGCGTGAAGCCCGCGTCGATGACCACCGCCTCCTTGGCGCCATAGACCAGGGTGGAGTTGACGTTGAAGCTGTTGGGCCCAGCGGTATAGACCTGCAGGTGAAGGGGCTCGGCCTGGGCGGCGGCGGCAAAGGCCAGGGACAGGGTGGCGGCGATGACGGTGGTGCGGAACATGAGCAAGGTCCTGGTGGTTGATTGGGATGACCGGCAGTTTAGTTTCCTGAATCGCGCAGATAAACCCGATAATCTGCGCATATCTGTTGCACAAATCGATCAAATCATGGACCGTCTCACTGCCATGCGGGTGTTTGCCGAGGTGGCCACGGCCGGCAGCTTCAGCGCCGCCGCCGACACGCTGGAGATGTCACGCTCGATGGTCACGCGCCATGTGGGCGAGCTGGAGCAATGGCTGGGCACCCGCCTGCTGCAACGCACCACCCGCCAGGTGACCCTCACTGACGCTGGCGAAAACTGCCTACGCCGATGTCAGCAAATGCTGGCCTTGGCCGACAGCCTGCAAGAGGAGACCGACACCCATGGCGACACCTTGCGCGGCTTGCTGCGGGTGACCTGCAGCGTATCGCTGGCCTACGCGCAACTGGCGGCGATGCTGACCGATTTTCTGAGCCGGCACCCGCAGCTCAAGATCGACCTCAATGCCAGCGAGGCGGCCCTCAACCTCGTTGAGGCGCGGGTGGATCTGGCCATCCGCATCAGCAGCGACCCCGACCCGATGTTGATCGCCCGCCCCCTGGCGCCCTGCGAATCGCACCTGGTGGCGGCGCCAGGCTACCTGGCCCGCCAGGGCCGGCCCGAACAACCCGAAGACCTGGGCCGGCACCGCTGCCTGAGCTACGCCAACTTTGGCAAGCATGTGTGGCGACTGACGCGTGGCGATGAGACCCGTGAGGTGGCCGTGGCGGCGTATTTCAGCGCCAACGAAGCCACCGCCCTGATGCAGGCCACCCTGGCCGGCGCGGGCATCGCCCTGCTGCCCAGCTACCTGGTGCACGCCGAACTGGCGGCGGGCCGGCTGCAGGCCGTGCTGCCCGAATGGCAACTGCCCACCCTCACCATCCAGGCGCTGTACCCCTCGCGCCGGCAGCTGTCACCCGCTGTGCGCGCCCTGCTCGATGAGTTGGTGCTGCGCTTCGCCAACCCGCCCTGGCAGACGCACTCGCCCTGACGCGGCGCAGAACCTCCGAATCCAAGCCCCGTGGAATCCCTGGGGGTGGCAGCGGCGCGGCCACCGCGACCCGATCCTCCAACTGAAGTCTCAGGCCACAGGCCCCGCACCGCGCACGCCGATCTGGCACACCGCCGTCGCCGAGGCCACCGCCCGACCGCCTTGGGACAAGGTGGCGCTGAGGTTGGCCACGCGGCGACCGCGGTGGACGAAGCAGGCCTCGGCCTGCAGCGGCCCCGGGCGGGCGGGCCGGTGGAAGGCCACATTGAGGTTCAGGGTCAGGACGACGCCCTCGCCGGCCAGACTGGCATCGAGCAGGCAGGCCGTCACATCGTCGAGCATGGCGCAGAGCATGCCGCCCTGCACCGTGCCAGCAGGGTTGAGAAAGGCGGCCGTGGCCTCGTAGGCCACGCTCAGCCGCCCCTGCGCCAGGTCCAGGGCCAGGGGCTGCGCCCCCAGCAGGCGTGCCACCGGCGGTGTGGGCGGCAAGGCGGCCAGCCCGGGCTCAGGCCTCGTCGCGGATGCCATTGCGCAGCACGCCGATGGCGTCGATGTCGATCTCGACCACGTCACCAGGCTTCATGAACACCGGTGGGGTGCGCTTGTTGCCCACCCCACCCGGCGTGCCGGTCACGATCACGTCGCCGGCCTCCAGCGGAATGAAGGCCGAGATGTAGGCGATCTGGCGTGGGATGCTGTGAATCATCATGTCGGTGGTGGCCCGCTGCATTTCCTGGCCATTGAGGCGGGTGACCAGCGTCATCTGCTGATCGGGGGCGATCTCGTCGGCACTGACCATCCAGGGGCCGAAAGCACCGGTGCGGTAAAAGTTCTTGCCGGGTGTCCATTGCGAGGTGGCCACCTGCCAGTCCCGGATGCTGCCGTCGTTGTAGCAGCTGTAGCCGGCAATGTGGCTCCAAGAGTCCGCTTCGCTGATGCGGCGCCCGCCACGACCGATGATGATGGCGATCTCGCCTTCATAGTCCAGGCGGTGCGACTCGGGCGGACGGATGATGTCCTGGCCGTGGGCCACCTGCGATTCGGTGGTGCGCAGAAACAGCACCGGGCACTCGGTGACCTGCTTGCCCGTCTCACGCACGTGCTCACCGTAGTTCAGGCCCACGCAGACGATCTTGTTCGGATTGGGGATCACAGGCAACAGGGTGAGTTGCGAGAAGCGCAGCGTGGCCGCGTGCTGACCGGCCGCCTCGGCGGCAGCGCCCAGCAGGTCGAGGGCAATCAGCGTCTTGAGGTCGGGGGCACGGTCGCCAAACAAGGGCTTGAGGTCAAGCACGTGTTCGCCTTGGACCAGGCCGTAACTGGGAACACCTTGGTTCAGGAAGCTGACGAATTTCATGGGAACTCCGGTAGGGGTGCTAGGGGATGCGGACCGTGATCTCCTGCGCGGCGCGGGTGAGCAGACGCGCCAGCTTGGGCAGGTCCACCAGCGCCATGCGCTGCACGGTCGTGACAAGGGAAATGGCGCCAAGGACAGAGCCGTCGGCGCGGTACAGCGGCGCAGCCAGTGCCGCCAGCTCGGGCTCCAGTTCTCCGTTGGAGAAGTAGTAGCCCGTCTTGCGGATAGCGCTGTAGTACTTTCTGAAGTCGGACCAGTTGGAGGGCAGTCCGACCGAGCCCACCTCATCGAGGTGCTCGTCGAACAGGCGGTGCAACTGGGCCGGGCTGAGACCGGCCAGAATGACTTTCGGGGCCGCGCCCTGAAACAGGGGACGGGGCCGGCCCCGGCCATAACTCAGGCTGGCGGGTGCGGTGCCAAGTTCGCGGTGGGTGTCCAGCAACTGCTGGCCATACAAGGCCGAGATGACGCAATCAAATCCGGTCTGGGTGACCAGTTCCTGCATGAAGGGCACACCGTGCTGCAGCACCGGATCGGCGCGCCGGATGTAGTAATCCAGCATGATGATGCGCGGTCCCAGCGTGTACTGGGAGTCGGCCGAACGCTGCAGCAGGCCCGCGTCCGTCAGCATCTTCACATAGCGGTAGCCCGTCGGCAGGGAGACCTGGAGCGCGGCCGTGATGGCCTCGGCGCTCCAGCTCAGCTGGCGGTCAGAGAACAGATCCAGCACGCTGAGCATGCGCACGAGGCTGGAATCGGATTTGTCGGTCATGAGGCTCGGGTCAGTGGGGTTGGAGGGGCGCCACGGGCATCAAAGCCGTGATGGCATCCAACTCCCCGGGCGACTTGGCCAAGCCCATGATATAGCGGTCGGGCCGCAACACCACGGCCTGTGCCGCCTGGGCCTGCAGCCAATCCTGCAGGCCGGCGTCGGCCTCCAGCACGGCCGCGCCGGACGCCTGCCAATGCGCCTGGGTGGCCGCCGAGGCCGCCGCCAGCGCCAGGGCGAGGCCGATCACGGCGAAGCGTTGGCCCAGGGCCTCGTCCAGCAGGCGGCCGTCGGCCAAACGGGGCTGAGGGAAGATCTGCGCCACCGGCGCGGCCTCGCCCCGCCACAGGCCTGGGCCGATGCAGGGAGCCGGGAACTCGAAGATCTCGGGCTGATCCTGGCGAAAGCGCGCATCGCGGACGCGCGCCTGCTCGGGATCGGTGGTCTGGATAATGTTGCCCAGGCGCACCGCCAGTTCGATGAACGCGTGCACATGGGGCGAACGCTCGGCCTCGTAGCTGTCCAGCAGCGTGTCCGGGGCTTGCCGAGCCAACACGGCCTGCAGCTTCCAGGCCAGATTGGCCACATCGCGGATCGCCGCGCACATGCCCTGCCCCAGGAAGGGCGGGGTCTGGTGGGCCGCATCGCCGGCCAGCAGCAGGCGGCCCTGACGCCAGCCCTGGGCAATCACGGACTGGAAGGTGTAGATGACGGCCCGCTCGATCTCAGCATGCTCGGGGCTCATCCAGCGGCTGACCAGGCGCCACAGCGACTCGGGCTTGACCAGCTCAACCGGGTCGTCACCGGGCAACACCATGATCTCCCAGCGGCGGCGCCGACCCGTGACGTTGCACCAGGTCATGGGGCGCGCCGGGTCACAGTACTGCACCGTGTGCTCAGGCAGTTCGGGCGCGTTGTCACGCAGCAGTACATCGAACACCAGCCAGGGCTGACGCAAGCCCAGGTCATGCATGGGCGAGCCCATGGCGCAACGCAACATCGAGCGGGCCCCGTCGCAGCCCACCACATAGCGCGCGTGCAGGTTCAAGGGCTCGACATGGTCAGGCGACCGCACGGTGAGCCGCACCTGCTCACCCTCGTCCTGCACGGCCAGCACCTCATGGCGCAACAGCACCTGCACCCGCTCGAAGCGGCGCAAGCCCTCGCGCAACACCTGCTCCAACTCGGGCTGATTGAAGTAGTAGTTGCTGGCGCAGCCGTGCGGGCCATTCAACTGGGTGCCCCCCCGGATCATCAGGGTCTCCCCGTCAGCATTCACGAAGCGCATGCCGTTCAGGCCCGGACGCGAGATCGCTTCCACCTGCTGACGCAGGCCGATGCCCTGGAAGGCCCGCATCACCTCGCCATCGAAATGGATGGCCCGCGGCAGCGGGTAGATGCCGGCCTCGCGGTCCAGCACCAGCACCAACAGCCCGGCCTGGCCCAGCAGGTTGGCCAGCATCGCCCCGGCGGGCCCCAGACCGACGATGGCCACGTCGTGAAGTGTGCTGCTCATGCTGCGCCTCCTTCGGCCCGCCCCATGCGCCGCGCCATTCCGGCCTGCCACTCTGCGCGGCTCTGGAATCGCGGCCGGCTGCTGGCCAGTTGGCGCGCCTGCTCGAACACCTGCTCGTCCGGCTGATCCAGGTCGATGGGCTCACGCAGTGGCTGTTCGCAGTACCAGGGCATGTCCATGAACACCTCCAGGCGGTTGCCTTCGGGGTCGCGGAAGTAGATCGAGATGGCATTGCCATGGGTGGCACTGATCAGTTCACTGCTGCCACTGTCGGCCGCCACGCGCGCTCGCACCGCGCGCAGGGTGGCCAGATCGGGCACCCGCAGCGAAATCTGGTTGATCACGCTGAACGCCAGATCGGCCGGGCGGCCGCTGGCCAAGACGATCTGGTGGTGCTCGGCCGGATCGCGGCTCATGAAGACCAGTTGCACCGGCCCCAGGTCGCCCCGGTCGGTCTCTGTGAAACAAAGCACTTCTTGGTAGTAGCGCGCCATGCGCTCCAGGTCGCACACATAAAAGCCCATGTGGCTGAACACCAGGGAGCCGGGCCGGCTCAAGGGCGGAACAGGAATGCTCATCTTGTCTCCTTTTGATAAGTAGGCATCTGTTTTTTATTCTGCACCAGTTTTTTATCTTTGTTTTCTTATATTTTGACATTCAATTGTTTTTTACTGCAAAATTCAGCCGTCGAACGACAAAGAGACTCACACCATGAAAAACAGGAGACTTGCCTTGAACCTATTCACCCGCTGCCTGGGCGCCTTGCTGCCCACTCTGGCTTTGCTGAGCAGCCCCGCGGCCAGCGCCCAGGACTACCCCAGCAAACCGATCCGGATCATTGCGCCCTTCGCCGCGGGCACCGGCCCCGATGCCAACACCCGCGAAATCGCGGCCGAGTTGACACGCGTGCTAGGCCAGCCCGTGGTGGTTGAGAACCGCCCCGGGGCCTCGTCGACCATCGGCATGGATGCTGCTGCCCGCTCGGCCCCCGATGGCTACACCCTGGTGATGGGCTCGACCACTTCACACTCGGTGGTGCCAGCCCTGTACCGCAAGGTGCCTTACAACGCAGAGCGCGATTTCGCCCCGATCAGCATCCTGGGCCTGCTCAATACCGCCTTGCTGGCCAATGCCAACCTGCCCGAGACCAACGCCCGTGAGGTGCTGGCCCGGCTGAAGTTGCAGCCCGAAGGTCTGGTGGCCGGCACCTCCGGCGTGGGCAGCTACTCACACCTGGCCGGCGAGTGGTTTGCCCACAGCGCAGGGGTGCGCTTGAACTTTGTGCCGTACAACACCACCAGCCCCTATGCCGACCTGGTCTCGGGCCAGGTTCAGCTGATGTTCGATGCCCTGCCCACCGCCCTGGGCAACGTGAAGGCCGGCAAACTCAAGGTGCTGGCCTTGACCGGCACCAGCCGGCACCCCAGCTTTCCGGATGTGCCCACCTTTGCCGAACTGGGCCTGAAGGACTACAGCCCCACAGCCTGGACCGGCCTGTTTGCCCCGGCCGGAACGCCCAAGCCCATCGTGGACAAACTGAGCGCAGCCATGCAAAAGGCCAGCACCCAGAACCCGGCCTTGATCGAACGGTGGCGCTCCTATGGCGGCGAGCTCAAGGCCAACACGCCTGAAGCCTTTGCCGCCTTTCTGAAGCAGGACGCCGTGCTGTGGGGCCAAGCCATCCGCCACACCGGCCTCAAGCTGGACTGAGCGCCATGAGCCCCACCCTTGAGCCGCTGGCCCAGGCCCAGGCGCTGGAGGCCGGGCGCGCCGCCGCCCTGCTGGCGGGCGACCGCGCCGGTTTGCAGGCCCTGCTTTCGCCCGGCCTGGTGTATGTGCATTCCAGCGGACTGCGCGACAGCTGCGCCAGCCTGATGGCCCGGCTGACCAACGGACAGCTGCGCTACCAGGACCTGTCGCTGGACGACCTGCAATGCCAGGCGCACGAAGGCACGCTGATCGTGACTGGGCGCATGCGTGCCAGCGTGCTCAAGGCCGGGCAGGCCCTGCGCGTGGACAGCCTGTTCATGACCGTCTGGCTGGCGCAGCCGTGCGCACCGAGTGGTGCCCGCTGGCAACTGGTGGCCCACCACGGCCTGCCCACGCCGCGTTGAGCCAAATGGCCGCGCTCTTTTCACCTTCTTCCATTTGCAGGAGCAAGCCTTGATCGACAAAGAACGGCCTTCCGTGGCCGCGGCCCTGGAGGGCTTGCAGGATGGCGCCACGGTGCTGATCGGCGGGTTCGGCACCGCTGGCATTCCCAATGAACTGATTGAGGGCCTGATCGAACGCGGCACGCGCGATCTCACCGTGGTCAACAACAACGCCGGCAATGGCCACGCAGGCCTGGCCGCCCTGCTCAAGACCGGGCGGGTGCGCAAGATCGTCTGCAGCTTTCCGCGCAGCGCCGACAGCTTTGTGTTCGACGAGCTTTACCGCAGCGGCCGCATTGAACTGGAGCTGGTGCCCCAGGGCAACCTGGCCGAGCGCCTGCGCGCGGCGGGCGCAGGCATCGGGGCCTTCTACACCCCGACAGGCTACGGCACTGCACTGGCCATGAACCCAGATGGCCGACCCAAGGAAACCCGCGTGATCGATGGCCGCGGCCATGTGCTGGAGTACCCGCTGCGAGGCGACCTGGCCCTGATCAAGGCCGAGGCGGGGGATCGATGGGGCAATCTGACCTTCCGAAAGGCCGCCCGCAACTTCGGCCCGGTGATGGCCACCGCGGCCAAGCGCACTGTCGCCACCGTGCATGAGATCGTCGAACTGGGCCAACTGGATCCCGAGACCATCGTCACGCCCGGCATCTTTGTCTCCCACCTCGTGAAGGTCGGACGCACCACCACCCAAGCCGGCGGGTTCCGATCCGCGCAGCCTCAGGAGTCCTGAATGAGCCCCCCCCAAGCCCGCAGCAAGACCGCACTGGCCCAGCGCGTCGCGCAGGACATCTTCGACGGCGCCTATGTCAACCTGGGCATCGGCATGCCCACCCAGGTGGCCAATCACCTGCCCGCAGGTGTCGAGGTGGTGCTGCACAGCGAGAACGGCATCCTGGGCATGGGCCCGGCACCGGCCCCTGGCCAGGAGGACTACGACCTCATCAACGCCGGCAAGCAGCCGGTCACCCTGCTGCCGGGCGGCGCCTTCTTTCACCATGCCGACAGCTTTGCCATGATGCGTGGCGGCCACCTCGACATCTGTGTGCTGGGCGCCTTCCAGGTGTCGGCCACGGGCGACCTGGCCAACTGGAGCACCGGCGAGCCGGGCGCCATCCCCGCTGTGGGCGGCGCCATGGACCTGGCGATTGGCGCCAAGCAGACCTGGGTGATGATGGACCTGCTGAGCAAGTCGGGCCAGAGCAAGGTGGTGGCGCAGTGCACCTACCCCTTGACCGGGGTGGCCTGCGTGAAGCGCATCTACACCGACCTGGCCACACTCGAGTGCACCCCTTGGGGTCTGCAATTGATCGACCGGGCCGATGGCCTGAGCCACGCCGAACTTGAGGCCCGGGTCGGCCTGCCGATCCGTGGCTGAGGCACCGCAAAGTCAAACCCCTTGAGCCAACCCCATGGCCCAGCCTCATCCCCCCACCACCGAGGCCTCGGCCACCCTGGCCAAGGGCCTGCGCATCCTCAGCGAATTTGCGGCTTGCGAGAGCCTGGGCAACGGCGATCTGGCCGGGCGCACCCAGTTGCCCAAGGCCACCATCTCGCGCATGACCTCGACCCTGCATGCCCTGGGCTACCTGCGCTGGGACGACGGCACACGCAAGTTCAGCATGGGCGAGCGCCTGCTGTGCATGGGTGCCAGCATCCAGCAGCGGCTGGGACTGGGCCCCGAGACCGACTGGCGGCTGCAGCAATGGGCCCAGGCCCAACACTGCGAGGTGCTGGTAAGCCGGCTTGAGCACGAACGCGTGCTGTGCCTCAAGGCCTATGGCCCCCGGCCAGTCACGGCAGCGGGGCCGTCCCAGGTTCGGGCCGGCGACGCGCTGCCGCTGTGGCACAGCTCGGCCGGCCTGCTGCACTGCATCACGGGTCCTCTGGCCACCCGCACCCGGCTGCTGGCCCAATTACACCAACAGCCCGAGGCCCAGCAGACGTTGGCGCGCGAGCACATTGCAGCCGCCTACCGGAGCTTTCAACAGCAGGGATTCATCCGGCTTGAGGAAGACTGGCGTCCCGGCACGGTGGGCTTGAGTTTTCCGGCTCGATTATGTGAGCAGTCCACCTTCCTCAGTATTACCTTGCTATTTGACAGACCAGAAAATATCAATCCGATTTGGATTGATGATTTCATTAATACCTTTCAAACGACAAGCCAGCACCGACCACCCGGGCCATCCGACAAGCCCGGATTCATTGGGCCTTGAAGACTTTCAAGCCCATCTCGGTGCGCCATTCGAGCGATCGAATGGCATTTTCAGTCCTGTTCCAACTGATGGAACGAAAACCGATCAAGGCTCCACATACAGCGCCAAAGATAATCCGCCATCCATAATCAAATGGCTTCGGCAATTCATTATCTTTACCAATAATCAGGAGACCTGTTTTGAAACGCTTCCACCCCACCCCCTGGTTGATGCTGGCCGGCCTCGGCTTCAGCGGCTTGGCTCAGGCCCAGTCCTCGGTCACCTTGTTCGGCATCGTCGACGCCGGTTATGAAAGTGTGCGCACCGCCTCCGGCCGGGTCTCGGGCCTGGCCCCCTCGGGCAACAGTGCCAGCCGCCTGGGCTTCAGGGGCACTGAAGACCTGGGCGGCGGCCTGAGCGCCAGTTTCTGGCTGGAGGCCGCGCTGGCCATCAACAGTGGCATCAGCAATTCAGGCACCTCGCCCAACAACCAGAACGGGGTGGCCTCGAACGTGGCCGGCGGGGGCCTGACCTTCGGCCGGCGTGCCACGCTGAGCCTGAACAGCGCGGCCGGCGAGCTGCGCCTGGGCCGCGACTACGTGCCTACCTTCTGGAACCTGGCCGTGTTCGACCCCTTCGGCGTGGCCGGCGTGGGCACCCTGATCGCCACCTACGCGGCCCTGGGCGCCTCGGGCGGAGGCAGCGGCGCCACTTCGGTGCGCTCGTCCAATTCGATCAGCTACTTTCTGCCGGCCAGCCTGGGTGGGCTGTATGGCCAGGCCAGCTACGCCTTCGGCAACAACGCCGACACGGCGTCCGCCACGGCCTACGGCAGCAGCAACGTGAACATCAAAGACAACGGCAACTACGCTGGCGCCCGCGTGGGCTATGCGGCGGGGCCTGTGAACGTGGCGGCGGCCTACGGCCGACGCAGCTACTAGGCGGGCACCAACAGCACGGCCAACCTGCTGGGCATGCCCGTCACCGGAGGCAACTACACCGACACCAACCTGGGCGGCTCCTACGATTTCGGGGCACTCAAGCTGATGGGTACCATGACCCGCCAGCAGGTCGCCGACGTGGGCAGCCTGGGCAACACCGCCTCGATCAAGGGCTGGTCGCTGGCCTTCAACGCCCCCGTAGGTGCCGGCAACTGGATCGCCCAGTACGGTGCCTTGAAAGTGGGCGGCGCCCGCGCAGACAAATGGGCTGTGGGCTACGTGCACAACCTGTCCAAGCGCACCGCGCTGTACACCACCTGGGCGCATGTGGGCAACCAGGGCGGTGCATCGATGACAGCCGGCTCGTTCAGCGGCGGCTCGCTGGTGCCGGCAGGTACGGCCAACAGCAATGCCAACGGCAGCTCGACCGGGTTCGACCTGGGCATCCGCACCACCTTCTGAGCCCACCGGGCATGCCGCCAGACCGAAGGCCGGCACCGCGACTTTCTCCAAGCCCCCTGCCGGCCCCGAGCTGGCCTGGGCTTTTCCCGGCCTTGCGGCCGGATTTTTTCACACGCAGCCGCCTTATCCAATGTCAGTCGGGCACCGGCCGGACAGGGCTTGCCCCCGCTTTTCTTGACAGCCAAACTGTTAACGTTACCATTCTGCTTGTGAAATCTGAATACGCTTAAGCAATTGGCTTTCTTCTGCTTGGCGTGTCAACCCAGAATGACAACGTTTTCTAGTGAATCCCCAAGATGACCTCAAGCCCCGCCACCCCTCTGTACATCACCATGCACGCGCTCGACAACGTGGCCATTGTGGTCAACGATGGGGGCCTGCCCGCGGGCACCCGCTTTGCCTCGGGCCTGGTGCTGCGCGAGAAAGTGCCGCAGGCCCACAAGGTGGCCCTGGTGGACATTGGCCAGGGTGAGGCGGTACGCCGCTACAACGTGCCGATCGGCTATGCCTTGCAGGCCATCCCGGCCGGCAGTTGGGTGCACGAAGGGCTGTTGAAGATGCCAGCGGCCCGTGAACTGCAAGGCCTGCCCATGGCCACGGTGAAACCCGCCCCGTTGCCGCCGCTGACGGGCTACACCTTCGAGGGCTACCGCAATGCCGATGGCTCGGTGGGCACGCGCAACATTCTGGCCGTGACCCAGACCGTGCAGTGCGTGGCCGGCGTCACCGACTTTGCCGTGCAGCGCATCAAGGCCGAGCTGCTGCCGCGCTACCCCCATGTCGACGACGTGGTGGCCCTGGAGCACACCTATGGCTGCGGCGTGGCCATCGACGCCCCCGATGCCGTCATCCCCATCCGCACCGTGCGCAACATCAGCCTCAACCCCAACTTTGGTGGCGAGGTCATGGTCATCAGCCTGGGCTGCGAAAAACTCCAGCCCGAGCGCCTGCTGCCCCCGGGCAGCATCCCCATCCGCGACGAACGCGGCCAACCCACCGGCGCCGACGCCCCGCTGGACACCGTGTGCCTGCAAGACGAGGCCCACGTGGGCTTCATGTCCATGGTCGAGCACATCCTGCGCCAGGCCGAGGTGCACCTGCAGCGCCTGAACGCACGCCGACGCGAGACCGTGCCCGCCAGCGAGCTGGTGGTGGGCGTGCAGTGTGGTGGCAGCGACGCGTTCTCGGGCGTGACCGCCAACCCCGCGGTGGGCTTTTGCACCGATTTGCTGGTGCGCGCCGGCGCCACCGTGATGTTCTCGGAGGTGACCGAGGTGCGCGACGGCATCGACCAGCTCACCGCCCGTGCCGCCAGCCCCGAGGTGGCCCAGGCCATGATCCGCGAGATGGCCTGGTACGACGCCTACCTGAACCAGGGCCGCGTGGACCGCAGCGCCAACACCACACCGGGCAACAAGAAGGGCGGGCTGTCGAACATCGTCGAAAAGGCCATGGGCTCGATCGTGAAGAGCGGCAGCGCCCCCATCAGTGGCGTGATCTCGCCCGGCGAAAAGCTCACGCAAAAAGGCCTGATCTACGCCGCCACCCCGGCCAGCGACTTCATCTGCGGCACGCTGCAGCTGGCTGCCGGCATGAACCTGCATGTGTTCACCACCGGCCGCGGCACCCCCTACGGGCTGGCCGAGGTCCCGGTGATCAAGGTGGCCACGCGCAACGACCTGGCCCAACGCTGGCATGACCTGATGGATGTGAATGCGGGCCGCATCGCCAGCGGCGAGAAAACCATCGAGCAGGTGGGCTGGGAACTGTTCGAGCTGATGCTCGGTGTGGCCAGCGGCCGCCAAAAGACCTGGGCCGAGCAGTGGAAGCTGCACAACGCCCTGGTGCTGTTCAACCCGGCACCCGTGACCTGAGGCGCCAGCCCGACAGCGATTTTTCAACGAAGACGGAGACAAGCATGAACGAACCCCAAGCAACCCCGGCACGCCGCCAATTCATGAAGACCGCCACCGGCGCCGGCCTGGCCGCCTTGAGCGGGCTGGCGGCAGCCCAGAAGATCGACTTCAAGCCCAACGCACGCTACCCCGACATGGCCGTCGAGGTGCTGGACCCGAGCTTTCTCAAGTACCGCCTCTACAGCAGCTCGGTCGAGCAGTTGGCCAGCGGCATGCGCTGGGCCGAGGGACCGGTGTACTTTCCAGCCGGGCGCTACCTGCTGCTGAGCGATATCCCGAACAACCGCATCATGAAGTACGACGAAACCAACGGCGCCTTCAGCGTGTTCCGTGAGCAAGCCAACTATGCCAACGGCAACACCCGCGATCGCCAGGGCCGGCTGCTGACCTGCGAACACTCACTCACCCGCCGCGTGACGCGCACCGAGTACAACGGCAAGATCACCGTGCTGGCCGACCAGTACGAAGGCAAGCGCCTGAACGCACCCAACGACATCGTGGTCAAGTCAGACGACAGCGTGTGGTTCACCGACCCGCTGTTCGGCATCAATGGCGAATGGGAGGGCTTCAAGGCCAAGCCCGAACAGGCCACCACCAACGTGTACCGCATCGACCCCAACGGACAGATCCGCGCCATCATCACCGACTTGGTGAACCCCAACGGCCTGGCCTTTTCGCCGGACGAGAAAAAGCTGTATGTGGTGGAGTGGAAAGGCACGCCCAGCCGCAGCATCTGGGCCTATGACATCGCGGCCGACGGCAGCGCCTCGAACAAGACCAAGTTGATTGATGCCAACGGCCCGGGTGCTCTCGACGGCTTCAAGGTGGACCGCGACGGCAACCTGTGGTGCGGCTGGGGCTCGGATGGACGCCTGGGCGTGAACCCGGCCGACCACGACGGCGTGCGGGTGTTCAACTCCCAGGGCAAGGCCATTGCCCACATCCACCTGCCTGAGCGCTGCCCCAACCTGACGTTTGGCGGCCCCAAGGGCAACCGCCTCTACATGGCCAGCTGCCACTCGCTCTACGCGTTGTACGTGGAGGCCGAGGGCGCAGCCTGAGCCGCCGTTGCTTTTAATCAGGCCCGGGGCGGGTGGCGAGGTCGCCGCGTCATGCAAAATCGAGGCTGAGCTGGCACCAGCCCGCTTGACCTCAACCCGGCCCGACCTTGACCGTGACTTCACCTCGCCCCCAGCCTCCCCGCAAAGCCCCAGCCCGTGCGCTGGAGTTGGTTGAACAGTTGGCGGCCCGCATCCAGGCGGGCCAGCTGCGCGCTGGCGACAAACTGCCCGCCGAGGCCGATCTGATGGTGCAGTTCGGCGTCAGCCGCACGGTGGTGCGCGACGCACTGACCAGCCTCAAGGCCCGGGGCTTGATCTATGCGCACCAGGGTCTGGGGACCTTTGTGTCTGCGCTACAAGACGCCCGCCCTTTTTCGATCGACCCGGCCAGCATGCACTCCCTGCCCGACCTGCTGGCCGTGCTGGAGCTGCGCATGGGCCTGGAGCCCGAGGCCGCCGCCATGGCGGCCCAGCGGCGTACCGAGGCCCATCTGCAGCAACTGCGCCAGTCGCTGGATGCGGTGACCCAGGCCTGGCTGGCCAATACCGACCCGGTGGGGGCCGATTTTCGCTTTCACTGCGAGATTGCCCGTGCCTCACAAAGCCCGCATTACATCGCGATGATGGGCACACTGAGCCCCGGCAGCCTGCCGCGCTGCTGGCAAACCACGCAAGACCCGGTTGAGGAAGGCCGGCGCAACTACCTCGACCACGTGGCCGACGAGCATGAAGAGATCTACTCGGCCATCCTGCATCAACAGCCCGAGGCGGCGCGCGCCGCCATGCGCCTGCACATCGCCAAAAGCCGCGAACGCCACCGGGCGCTGGAGGCCCGCAACACGGCGGGTTGAGGCAGCCACCCGAGGGGCCCACCTCACGGCGGATCAGTGCGCCTGCGACACCAGTGGCCGGCCGGCAAAAAACGCCTCCAGGTTCTCGATCACCCGGTCAGCCATGGCCTGCCGGGTTTCGTGGGTACCACTGGCCACATGGGGCAGCAGCACCACCTGATCCATCTGGCGCAAGGCCTCGGGCACCTGGGGCTCGGCCTCAAACACATCCAGCCCTGCGCCGGCAATGGTGCCGTCGGCCAGGGCCTGCACCAGCGCGGCCTCATCGATCACGCTGCCCCGGGCCACGTTGATGATGAAGCCCTTGGGGCCCAAGGCCTGCAGCACAGCCTGGTTGACCAGGTGGTGGGTGGCGGCGCCACCGGCAGCGGCGATCACGAGAAAGTCACTCCAGCGCGCCAGTTCGATCAGGCTGGGCTCGAAGGTATGGGGCGAGCCCGCCACCGGATGCCGATTGGTGTAGCGCACGCTCATGTCAAAGCCGCTGGAGCGGCGGGCGATGGTGCTGCCAATGCGCCCCATGCCGAAGATGCCCAGCTTCTTGCCACTGACACGGGTGGTCATGGGGTACTTGGCCGACGTCCAGGCGCCACGGCGCACAAAGCGGTCGCCGGCTGCAATCTGCCGGGCCACATCGATCAACAGGCCGAAGGCCAGGTCGGCCACGCAGTCGGTCAGCACTTCGGGGGTGTAGCCCACCTGCACCCCCCGTGCGCTGGCGTAGGCCACATCGATCTTGTCCAGGCCGACGCCGAAGCTCGAAATCACCTTGAGCTGAGGCAACGCTGCGATGACGGCGTTGTCCACCCCGATGGCGGCCGAGGTGACCAGGCCGGCGAAAGTGTGGCCCTGGGCCTTCAGGAAAGCGGCCGGGTCGGCCTCGTCGGCCAGGCGGTGCACGGTGTAGCGGGCCGCCAGCGCGGCTTCAAGCTGGGGCATCTGACGGCCGATCTGGATCAGGCGGGGTGAGGTGGTGGTCATGGGAGAAGCTCGGGTCGTTCAGGGAAAAAAGTCAGTCGACGTGGATGTTCTTATCGGCAATGATTTGCGCGTAACGCTTGCGGTCGCTGGCAATGAGCTTGGCAAACGCGTCGGGGGTGCTGCCCACGGGCAGTGCGCCCAGTTCGGCCAGCCGGGCCTTGACCTCATCCAGCGCCAGCACCTGCCGGATGTCGGCTGAAATCTTATCGGTGATCTCCCGCGGGGTGCCGGCCGGCGCCAACAGCCCCACCCAGGAGATGGAATCAAAGCCCGGGATGGCACCTTCGGCCAGCGTCGGCACCTGTGGCAAGGCGGGCACCCGGGTCTTGCCGGTGACGGCCAGCGCACGTACCTTGCCACTCTTGAGGTGCCCACTCGATTCAAGCACCGTGGCAAAACAAAGTTGCACATGGCCGGCCAACAGGTCGCCCACGGCCGGGCCACCCCCCCGGTAGGGCACGTGTTGCACAGCGGTTCCGGAGCCACTCTTGAACATCTCTGCCGCCAGGTGCATCGAACTGCCCGCACCCGAGGTGCTGTAGCTCATGGCATCAGGCTTGGATTTGGCCAGTGCGATGAACTCTTCCACCGTCTTGGCGGGCACCTGGGCATTCACCATCATCACCAGGGGCAGTTCCGCCACCAGGGACACGGGCACGAAGGCCGTGTCGGGCGAATACGGCATCGACTTGTACAACGAGGGGTTGATGGCCTGGGTGCCGATGTTGCCAAACAGCAAGGTGTAGCCGTCGCTTTTGGCCTTGGCCACGAAGTCAGCGCCGATCATGCCGGCAGCGCCGCCCTTGTTGTCGACGATGACCGACCTGCCCCACTTCTGACTCAGGCGCGTGGCGATCAGGCGGGCACTGGTGTCGGTGCCGCCGCCGGGTGGAAACGGCACCACCAGGGTCACCGGTCGGTTCGGGAAATCATGGGCCTGGGCATGCACGGCCGTGCCCAGAACACAGGCACTGAGCGCGGCCAGGCCCAGGATCCAACGACGGCCTGAAAGGTGGGAGGGTGTTTTCATGCGGGTCTCCTGAGGTTGTTGTGGTGCTTCATCCGGGCTCGATGCCGGCTGGCTGGATCAACATCGATGCGGCGCCGGCGTGCACCCGCGTGATCGACCACTGCAGCTCACTGGCCAGCACTGGCAGGCTGGGCAGGGCCGGTCTGGCCAACAGCAGGGATGTCATGTCGTCTCCATGTGCGTTCGCTCATGGCGAGCGCTTCATCAATGATTGTCGTTGTCATTACCGTCACATTTTTTTGAAAACCCACCCTGCAAATAAGATGTTGCAAGGGGATTTTTCTATTTGAACAGCAATGACAACGATACCATTTTTAAAAACGACTGAACAGAAGCCGCCAGGCGGCCCTGCCCCCCCCATGCCCACTCAAACCCGCCGGACGGGTATCAGGGCCTGACAAGCTCCTGCAAGGCCGCCACGCCCACCGGCGGCTTCGCGGTCCAGGGAACGCTGTAGACCGAATGCCCGGCCAGCCCCAGGACACGCTCGATTTGCCGGTGCTCACTGAGCAGTCGCGCCTGGAGCAAGGGATCCTGGGTGGCCGTGGCCAGCAAGGATTTGTTGATCACCCACGCAAAGGGCTCGATCTGGGCGCGCCGCAGGTCATCCTGAAGAGCCGCCGCCTGCGAGACCGGTGTTGCCTCAGGCAGGGTCACCAGGATGATCTTCGTGTAGTCGGCATCTTGCAGGCG
Source organism: Curvibacter sp. GW821-FHT09D12 (assembly GCF_059416245.1). Taxonomy (NCBI): domain Bacteria; kingdom Pseudomonadati; phylum Pseudomonadota; class Betaproteobacteria; order Burkholderiales; family Comamonadaceae; genus Curvibacter; species Curvibacter sp. GW821-FHT09D12. Next base: position 134,482 of record NZ_JBWKOU010000008.1, read on the forward strand.
CATCAGCGGGGTCACGATGCGCCCTGCCCCTTTGCCTTCAAACTCTCTGAGCATCTGACGGTGGTAGGCGCCGGTGGCGTCCATGAGCAACAAAGAATGCCCGGTTGGAGCGGTGTCCAGCACAACAAAAGCACTTCTGGCCTGCGAAACCACATGCGAGAAGGCATGAAATACCGCCACCTCTTCTGTACAGGGTGAGCGCAGGTCTTCGATCAACAGGTCTTTTTCGGCAGCCGTCATGCCGGGCGACCTGGCCGCCACGATTTTGTCCACGTATTTTTGGGTCTCGGCCTTGGGGTCGATCCGGCCGACGCTCAAGCCAGGCACCTCGCCCTCGAGGGTGACCGCCAGGTGAGCGGCAGGGTCGGTGGTGCTGAGGTGAACCGATTTGCCATGTCGGACCAGGCCCAGGGCCAGCGCAGCTGCCACGGTGGTTTTACCGACGCCGCCCTTGCCCATCACCATGATCAAGCCGTGCTCGCCCTGGGCCAGTTCGGCCACCAGATCCCCCATACCGGGATGCGCCCGGGCCAGATCAAGCGCCAGGGGTGGAGGGGCATCGACCGGATTGCCCGACAGCAGCGCCCTGAGCGCCGCCAAGCCCACGGAATCGACAGGACGCAAGGCCACCAGATCGCAAGGCAAGTGGCGAAGTGCATCGGGCATCGCCCGCAGCGCCTGCTGCCCCAAGTCCTCCAGTGCCATGGCGATGGCGTCTTGCCGGTCGCTGGCCTTGAACACGGCATTGACCACCAGGCGCTGCCGAGTCAGCCCCAGCGCCAGCAGTTCGACCGAGGACCTGGCGGCCTCCTGCAGGGCGCTGGCCTCGGGGCGGGCCACCAGAACCAGGCTGGTCAACGCCGGATCGTTCAGCGACTTCAAGGCCCGGTTGAAGAGTTGCTCCTGCATCTTCAAGCCCGAATGCGGGCCCAGGCACGAAGCCCCCCGGTCATTGCCGCCCAGAAACCCGCTCCAGGCCTTGGGCAGGCTGAGCAGCCTCAGCGTGTGGCCCGTGGGCGCCGTGTCAAACACCACGTGGTCAAAGGCCTCGCCCCCATCCGAGAGAAGGCTGGCAAATTCGTCGAACGTGGCGATCTCGGTGGTGCAGGCACCCGAGAGCTGTTCGCGCACCGTGGACACGTCCTCCGAGCTGGCCTGAGGCCCCATCTGCTCGATGACGCGCACGCGGTAACTCCGGGCAGCGGCCTCGGGGTCGATGTTCAAAACCGAGAGGCCGGCCACACCCGGCACGGTGACCGGTTGATTGCGCAACTCGACCCCCAGCATCTCGTCCAGGTTGGAGGCTGAATCGGTGCTGACCAGCAAGACCTTTTTACCTGAATCTGCCAGGGCAATGGACACCGCTGTGGACACTGAGGTCTTGCCCACGCCGCCCTTTCCGGTGAAGAAAAGGTACTTGGTCGGGGCATCCAGAAGACGGATGGATGACGGCATGAATTTCCTGTTTCAGAAGGCCAGCGAGGTGTCTGCGCGCAGCGCGACAAGTTGGAAATCACCTCGACAGGCTTAAATTTACAACATTTCCAATATCGTTGTATAGTTGACGCATGAAAGAACAAGATGTCGTCCGCTCCCTGGCAGCACTGGCCCAAGAAGTGCGCCTGCGGGTTTTTCGCGCCCTGGTGGTCGCCGGCCAGGCGGGCATGACCCCGGGGGTTCTGGCAGAGCAACTGGCCGTTCCGCCCAACACGCTGTCGTTTCACCTCAAAGAGCTGGCCCACGCGGGGCTCATCAGCCAGGAGCGCCAGGGACGCAATCTGATCTATCGAGCATCGTTCGAAACCATGAACGAGTTGTTGAGCTACCTCACCGAAAACTGCTGCCAAGGCACGGACTGCACGCTGTCAAAAGCGCGCCCGTGCGATTGTTGAACGTCCATTCAGGAGAGCCCCATGAAACGATTCCATGTTCACGTGCATGTTGAAGACCTGGCCAAGAGCATCGGCTTCTACACCCAGCTGTTCGCTGCCGAGCCGACCAGGGTAGAGGCTGACTACGCCAAATGGATGCTGGAGGACCCTCGGGTGAACTTCGCCATCTCCACCCGCGGCAGCAAGCCGGGGCTGGACCACCTGGGCTTTCAGGTGGATGAGGCGGACGAACTGGCCGAGCTCAAGGCCCGGGCCCGATCGGCTGACCTGGCGTTGCTCGACGAAGGCAGCACCACCTGCTGCTACGCCCGCAGTGAAAAACACTGGGTCACAGACCCCCAAGGCATCGCCTGGGAGCACTTTCACACGCTGGGTGACATCCCCGTGTTCAACGAGAACCCGCCAGCCACCGCAGCCGGCGCCTGTTGCAGCCCATCGACACCGACAGCCGCGCTGCAATCCGGGCAGGCGGCCGTCCAGGAGGCCGGCAGCGACCGGGCCGCATCGGCTTGCTGTGCCCCCGTTGCAGTAGCGCACGCCCCTGAACAAGCGGCCTGCTGCACCCCCAACACCACCCGATCCACCTGCTGCTGAGCCTGTCATGACCACCGAAACCACCCCCCTGAATGTCTTGTTTCTCTGCACCCACAACTCTGCCCGCAGCGTGTTGGCAGAGGCCTTGCTGAACGCCATGGGCCAAGGCCGCTTCAAGGCCTTCTCCGCCGGCAGCAGCCCACGCGAGAACCAGAAGCCCAATCCGCTGGGCTTGCAAGTGTTGCAAAAGGCCGGCATCTCCACCGAAGGCCTGCGCAGCAAGAGCTGGGATGAATTCGCCACGGCAGACGCCCCCAAGATGGACCTGATCATCACCGTGTGCGACAACGCCGCGGGCGAGGTCTGCCCGATCTGGCCGGGGCACCCGGCCACCGCCCACTGGGGCTATGCCGACCCTTCCGAAGGCGAGTCCTCGGACGAGGAAAAGCTGGAGGCCTTCCGCCAGACCCTGCACCTGATCAAGCGTCGCCTGGAGCTGCTGATCAACCTGCCAGCCGACAAGCTGGCCAAGGCCATGCTGCAGACGACGGCCCGTGAACTCTCCAAGGACTGACATGAGCGCCCCCTGCGAAACCACTGCCCAACGAGCGGCCAGCGCCCCCATGAGTGTGTTTGAGCGCTACCTGACGGTCTGGGTCTTTCTTTGCATCGTCGCCGGCATCGCCCTGGGCCAACTCATGCCGGGCGTGTTCCAGGCCATCGGCCGCCTGGAAGTGGCCCAGGTCAACCTGCCCGTGGGCCTGCTGATCTGGGTGATGATCATCCCGATGCTGGTGAAGGTCGATTTTTCTGCGCTCGGCGAGGTCCGCCAACACGTCAAGGGCATCGGCGTCACCCTGTTTGTGAACTGGTTGGTGAAGCCCTTTTCAATGGCCTTTCTGGGGTGGCTGTTCATCCGCCACTGGTTCGCGCCACTGCTGCCGGCCGATCAACTCGACAGCTACATTGCGGGGCTGATCCTGTTGGCAGCCGCACCTTGTACCGCCATGGTGTTTGTCTGGAGCCGCCTGACCGGCGGCGACCCCTTGTTCACGCTGTCCCAGGTCGCCCTCAACGACAGCATCATGGTGATTGCCTTTGCGCCGCTGGTGGGCTTTCTGCTGGGGCTTTCCGCCATCACCGTGCCCTGGGACACCCTGCTGACATCCGTGGCGCTCTACATCGTGATTCCGGTGATCCTGGCCCAGTGGTTGCGCAGGTCGCTGCTGGCCAGAGGCCAGGCCGCTTTCGATGCGGCCATGGCCCAAATCGGGCCCTGGTCGATCGCGGCCTTGCTGGCCACGCTGGTGCTGCTGTTTGCGTTCCAGGGCGAAGCCATTCTGAAGCAGCCATTGGTGATTGCACTGCTGGCCGTGCCGATCCTGATCCAGGTGTTTTTCAACTCGGCGCTGGCCTACTGGCTGAACCGCGCCGTGGGAGAAAAACACAACATCGCCTGCCCATCGGCCTTGATCGGTGCCTCGAACTTTTTCGAACTGGCGGTGGCAGCGGCCATCAGCCTGTTCGGCTTCAACTCAGGTGCGGCACTGGCCACCGTGGTGGGCGTGCTGATCGAAGTGCCGGTGATGCTGCTGGTGGTGAGCATCGTCAACAACAGCAAGCGCTGGTATGAACGCTCGCCCGTGAAGGCGGCATGAGCCCGACCGCGGTATCGCACTCCGGTGCGACACCGCACCGCCGGCCACGGCTCTCTGCACGCGTGGCCCTCGGCGCCGCCGAAGCGGCACGCTGAGCGCCCTGCAGACCCGCCTGGCTTTACTTGCCAAACAGCTTGGCCAGGCCCTGCCAGGCGCGCAGCATCAGGCCGGCACGCTCCACTTCAGCCTGCGCCACGAGCGGGGCTTCACCCACTGGCTTGCCATTCGAGGTGGCGACCACCTTGCCGATCACAGCCCCTTTGGCGACCGGAGCCTCCAGATCAGCCTTCAACTCGACCGCCGTCTGCACCTGCTGGCCCCGCGGCACGGTCAGGGTCCAGGGGGCCCCCAGGCCGGCGGCCACGGTATCGGCCTTGCCGTAGCCGACCTTGGCCGTGGCCACCACCGCGTCCGGCTGGATCGGGGTGGCCTTCTCGAAGGTGCTGAAGCCCCAGCCCAGCATGGCTCGCGTCTGGTCAGCACGGGCCTGGGCACTGTTGGTGTTGAGGATGACGGTGATCAAACGCATCCCGTTGCGCTTGGACGAAGTGACCAGGCAGTAGCCAGCCTCTTCGGTGTGGCCCGTCTTCAGGCCGTCCACGGTGGGGTCGGTGTACAGCAGGGCGTTGCGGTTGCCTTGCTTGATGCCGTGGTACTTGAACTCGCGCTCCGCGTAGATGGGGTAGTAGTCGGCACTGTCTCGGATGATGGCGCGCGCCAGGATCGCCAGGTCACGCGCAGACGACTTGTGATCCGGATCGGGCAGGCCCGTCGGGTTCATGAAATGGGTGTGCGTCATGCCCAGGCGCTGGGCTTCGGCATTCATCAGCTTGGCAAAGCCCTCCTCGGAGCCGGCCATGTGTTCGGCAATCGCCTTGGAGGCGTCATTGCCCGACTGGATGATGATGCCGCGCAGGATATCGATCACCGTGGCCTGGCTGTTCAGCGGCAGGTACATGCACGACTCGGTGCTGGAGCCACGGCACCAGGCGTTCTGGCTGACCGAGACCAGATCGTCCTGCTTGAGCTTGCCTGAGCGCAGCGCCTGCTCGACCAGGTAACTGGTCATCATCTTCGTGAGCGACGCGGGCGGCAGGGGCTCGTCGGCGTTGGCCGAGGCCAGCACCTCACCGGAGTCAAAGTCCATCAGCAGCCAGGCCTTGGCTGGCAGCGCGGGTGGGCTGCCGGCCAGGGTGGTCTGGGCAGCCAGGGGCGGCAGGGCGTTCGCAGCAGCGGCGGCGGCCTTCTTGGGAGAGGCAGCCTTGGCGGCATGGTGTCCACCCGCAGCAAATGACGCCGAACTTGGCACCAGAGCGCCCGCAGCGATGGCGAAGATGACAGGAAGGATGGAGAGAGTCTTGGTTTGCATGGCGTTTTCAATCGGTTCGCCGATTGTCGCGAATCGGCAGGGTGGATTGTCCACCCGGCGAGCAGCCCCCCACGCTGAAAGCGGGCCGCCCCGCGAAGAATTTGCCTCGTGCGCCACCGCATCAGTGGGGTTTTGTGAGTCGATGTGTTGATGGGAACAGGGGCAGAAAATTGTGACAAATCATGACAAGCGGTGCCAAGTCAGGTTTTGGTCAGTCGACGCCCTCTAAGTTACGACACAAGTCCACTCCAAAAGGTGCCTGATGAAACTACCTGCCGCGCCCTACTTCAGTGACTCCCTGATTGCACAGGAAACACGCCCCATGGAGCCCTTGCCCCGAGGCCTGAACCCAAACCCGAACACTGGATCGCACTGGAACAAGGCATTGCTTGCGGGCGTGTTGCTGGGTGCCGCGATCGCCATGATCGGGTTCTGGCTCGACACCATCGGTTGAAGGCCTCCCTGGCCGTCGGCCCGCGTGCTGCCCAGACTGTCGAAAATCCGCCTCCCCCAGCTCAGACGCCGAGGGGGCCGCCGGCGCAAGGAACGGCGCAGGCCCGGGTGATGCCCTGGTTCTGGCACCATGGGCAACCCGTCTCAAATTGCGCCACGCCATGCCCCCATCGCCCAAACTGCTGCAGCAACTCGACGAGGGTGTACTGACCCTGACGCTGAACCACCCCGACAAACTCAATGCCATCGACAATGAGCTGGCCAGTGCGCTGCTTCAGGCGCTGGAGAACGCGGCGGAGGCCCCTGACGTGCGGGCCATCCGGCTGCGCGGCGAGGGTCGCGCCTTCTGCGCCGGGCGGGACGTCTCGGCGCCCCCCACGGAACAAGACCTGGTGCTGGTTCAGGCCGTGGCCCGCGCCATCGTGCACAGCCCCCGGCCGGTACTGGCCGAGGTGCATGGCTGGACTGTCGGTGCCGGTCTGGAATGGATGCTGGATGCCGATGTCGTCGTGGCGGCAGAAGACACGCGTTTCAAGCTGCCGGAAGCCTCACTGGGCGTGTTCGTCACCGGCGGGCTGACCGCCACGCTGCCTGCCCTCGCCGGGCTGGCTCGGGCCAAAGCCCTGATGCTGCTCGGCGATGAATTCAATGCCGTGCAAGCCCAAGCCTGGGGACTGATCTGGCAGGTGGCCCCTGCCCCAACGCTGCCGGCCCAGGGGTTGCAGATCGCCAGGCGTCTGGCCGATCTGAAACCCGAGGTGGCCGCCAGCTTCAAGCGCGTGCTCAACCAGATCGGCCTGCCGGACTTTGATCGCGCTGTGACCGAAGAAAGCCGCGCGCAACGCCTGCTGCAAGGGGGCTGAGAGTCGACGCAGGGGTCCATCCCGGACTCGGAGGTTGCGATTTGAGCCGGGCACCGAGCGCCGGGCTGATCCGGTCGGGTTGACCCAGCACAGCTTCTAGAATGCCCGACCAAGAAGCATTACCCCCAGATCGACGGCCTTCAGACGGCGACACGCAAACCATGAACCCGAACCAGATCCAAACTCGCACGCCCACCACCGACGCCGACCGCATCAACCACCAGCCCTGGAGCGTGGCCCAGGTGCTGGAACTGCTGGAACTGCCTTTCAACGACCTGATGTACCGGGCCCAGCAAGTGCATCGCCAGCACTTCGACCCGAACGCGATCCAGCTCTCCACGTTGCTGTCGATCAAGACCGGCGGCTGCGAAGAGGATTGCAAGTACTGCCCCCAATCGGCCCACTTCGACACCGGTCTGAAGGCCGACAAACTGCTGCCGCTGGCCGAGGTGCTGGAGGCCGCCCGTGCCGCCAAGGCCAACGGCGCCACGCGTTTTTGCATGGGTGCGGCCTGGCGCTCGCCCAAGGCGCGCCATGTCGAGGTCATTGGCGAGATGATCAGCGAGGTCAAAGCCCTGGGCCTGGAGACCTGCCTGACCGCCGGCATGCTGGCCGACGGTCAGGCCGAGCAACTGCGCGAAGCGGGGCTGGACTACTACAACCACAACCTGGACACCTCGCCAGAGTTCTATGGCCAGATCATCACCACCCGCACCTACCAGGACCGCCTCGACACCCTGGAGCGGGTGCGTGATGTGGGCCTGAAAGTGTGCTCAGGGGGGATCGTGGGCATGGGCGAATCACGCCGTGAGCGCGCGGGCCTGATCGTGCAACTGGCCAATCTGCAGCCCTACCCCGAGTCGGTGCCCATCAACAACCTGGTGCAGGTGGAGGGCACCCCCCTGGCCGGCACCCAGACACTCGACCCGCTGGAGTTCGTGCGCATGATCGCCGTGGCCCGCATCTGCATGCCGCGGGCCATGGTGCGCCTGTCGGCCGGGCGCGAAGACATGCCCGAAGCCTTGCAGACACTGTGCTTTCTGGCGGGTGCCAACAGCATGTTCTATGGCGACAAATTGCTCACCACCAGCAACCCGCAGGCCGAAAAAGACCGGCAGTTGCTGCAGCGCCTGGGCATGCACTGCGCCACTGAAGAGCAGAGCAAGGTCCCGTTGGGCGCTGCCGTCAACTGATGGCCGAGAGGCTCAGGCCCTTGGGGCGACCTCAGGTCTGATACCCTGACCGGTATTCCGCAGCAAGCATCCGATGAAGACCACAGCACCCAAGAAAGCGGCCACCCTGCACGACGTTGCCCGTGAGGCCGGCGTCTCTCTGATCACCGCCTCGCGCGCCCTGAGCAAACCTGAACTGGTGTCCGACAAGACACTCGAACGGGTGAAACAGGCCGTGGCCGCCACCGGTTACCTGCCCAACCTGCTGGCCGGGGGCCTCAAGTCGCGCAAGAGCCAGATGATCGCGGGCATTCTGCCGGCGGTGTCGGTGGCTCAGTTTCTGCCCACGCTGCAGGCCCTGACCGATACCCTGGCCCAGGCGGGCTACCAGCTCATCCTGGGACAGAGTGGCTACAACCAGGACCGCGAAGACGCCCTGATCAACACCATGATCAGCCGCCGCCCCGATGGCCTGTTCATGGCCGGGCTGGTGGGCTCGGCCTCAGCCCGCGAACGGCTGGTGCAGGCCGGCATTCCGGTGGTCGAATCCTGGGATTACAGCGACCGCCCGATCGACATGCTGGTGGGGTTTTCGCACCTCAAGGTGGGCGGTGCGATTGCCGGCTACTTTCTCAGCAAGGGCTGGAAACGGGTGGGCATCGCCAGTGCCGACGACCACCGGGCCCGCCAGCGCTGCGAAGGCTTCGTGGCCACCTGGGGCCGCGAGGTGCCCACCGCCTTCGTGCCCGCCCCCAGCGGGCTGGCCTTGGGGCGCCAGGCCCTGAGCCAGCTGCTGGCGCAGGCCCCCGATCTGCAGGCGATCTATTGCAGCTCCGACCAGATGGCCCAGGGTGTGATGATCGAAGCCCAGGCGCGCGGCCTGCGTGTGCCGCAAGACCTGGCCCTCTGCGGCTTTGGCAATGCCGAGTTCTCGGCCCATGTCGAGCCCGCGCTGACCACGGTGAGCGTCGATGGGCGTCTGATCGGCGAGCTGTCGGCCCGCCTGATCCTGGAGCGCTGCGCGGGCCACACACCGCAGCACCCGATCGTGGACATCGGCTTCCAAATCCTGGAGCGTGCCTCGACCACCCAAGCCGCCTGAGCGCGGCGCGGGGTCGCTGAACCGGCACCTGACCGCCTCAGGGCTTGGTGTTCAGGGCTTGATGGCGACCTTCAACACCCCGTCGCGTTGGTGCGAAAACAGGTCGTAGGCCGCCACGATCTGATCAAGCGGGTAGTGGTGGGTGACCAGCACGCCCAAATCCAGCCGGCCTGAGGCCAGCACGTTCATCAGACGGCGCATCCGCTCCTTGCCGCCCGGGCACAGCGCGGTGTTGATGCGGTGGTCACCCAGTCCAGCGGCAAACGCCGACAGCGGGATCGTCAGGTCACCGGAGTAAACGCCCAGGCTCGACAGGGTGCCCCCGGGTTTGATCACGCGCAGGCCCGCTTCGAAGGTGGCCTGGGTGCCCAGCGCCTCGATCGCCGAATCTGCTCCGCGTCCGCCCGTGAGCTTCAGCACCTCGGCCACCACATCGCACTCATGGATGTTGAGGGTCACGTCCGCCCCCAATTGCCTGGAGATGCCCAGCCGGTGGGCATTGCCGTCCACCGCGATGATGGTGGTGGCACCCAGCAGACGGGCCCCGGCCGTGGCGCACAGGCCGATCGGGCCCTGGGCAAACACCACCACGGTGTCCCCAATGCGGATATTGGCGTTCTCAGCGCCCTTGAACCCGGTGGACATGATGTCGGGGCACATCAGCACCTGCTCATCGGTCAGGCCATCGGGGATCGGGGCCAGGTTCGCCTGGGCGTCGGGCACCAGCACGTACTCGGCCTGAGTGCCATCGATCAGGTTGCCAAAGCGCCAGCCTGCTGTGGCCTTGAAGCCATGGCAGCCGCACAAGCCCTGAGGCACCAGGTAACTACCGTCCTGCGAAGGGGCACCGTCCTGGGCTGCATACGAATTGAAATTGGGACAGATGGCCCCCGCAATCACCCGCTGCCCTTCCTGGTAGCCCTGCACGGCGCTGCCCAGCTTCTCGATCACCCCCACCGGTTCATGGCCCACGGTGAGACCGCGGGCCACCGGGTACTCCCCTTTGAGGATGTGCACATCGGTGCCGCAAATGGTGGTGGTGGTGACGCGCAGCAAGGCATCGTTGGGCCCGACATCGGGAATGCGCTTGTCGACCAGTTCAATGCGGCCGGGTTCGACAAAGACGGCGGCTTTCATCAAGGTACTCATGGGCTGACTCCTGGAGATGAGGTGCACGCAAGGGCGCGCCTTCCCACTCTAGAGCCGCTCTGCGGCGACACCATGACTCAGCGCAACAAGCACCGCCGATGCCCCCGGCCAGCCACACAGGGAGTGTTCTGGATTTGCGTTTGATCAACACCTTAAAAATCAAATCAATCATTATTTTCAGTCGGCTATTGTTCATTTTGGACTTTTAAATGATCATAGCGATACAATTGACATCGTCCATGGCGAGACAATTGATATTCACGGCAGCCACAAACACTCTGGAGCACAACATGGCCATTCCGGCTCTCAACCATCCCTGCTGGCAAAAGCTGGCCGCAGGCGGGCTCAGCAAAATCCGCACACAGCACCTGGGCACCCAACTGCTGGCCAAGCGCATCGAACGAAGTACCGATCCGCTGCCCGCACGCGCCGCCGAGCTGCATGCCTTCTTCACCAAGTGGGAACGCATTCTCCCGACCGAAGTCGCCCAACTGACCACACTCTGAGGACCGAACCATGAACAATTTGATCTCCGTGCAGGCTGCGGCCGAACTGATCCGCCAAGGCACGCCGCTGAGCTTGGCCGGCCCCGAATCCGCACTGGACCAATTGCCTGCCGGCAACTGGATTGGCGGCACAATCCCTTATTTCATGGTGCCCAGCGGTGGCGTGGTGGTGCAGGACGGTCAGGTTTTTGCCACCGATCTGTCGCCCGTCGGCGAGGTGAGCTTTGCCAGCTACGGCCCTGAGGCCCTGGGCGACATCAGCCGCAACGGCCCCGACAACGGCTTTGCCGTGACCATCATCCCGGCCGGCAGCAGCTCGCACCAGAAGTTCGCCGCAGGTGCCGCCAACTTCGAAGACGCCTTCATCAAGCCCACGGTGGGCTGGATCGCCGGTGTGCACCTGTCGCAGCTGGGCAGCGCCACCCCCAAGGTCTATGACGGCCGCACCGCCACCAAGTACGAAGACCGCGCCGTGGTGGCCTATGTCAAGCTGCCCGAAGACAAACTGGCTTCGATCGAAATCGTCAACCTGTTTGAGCCCGGCACCGGCGACCTGCTGCAGTTCGAGCAGACCACCTTCGAAGTGGGCCAATGCCTGGTCAATGGCCAGCCGACCAACTTCGCCGCGTATGTGCGCGAACACGGCCTGGAAAACGGCCAGTTGCCCCTGGTGGGTGACTTTGCCGGCGCCCACGTGAATGCGTCGCTGCAAAGCGTGGGCGAGGCGGGCGGCAAGGTGGTGCTGTATGCACCCGTGTTCCCCGGGGTGGACTACCGCTTTGCCAAACCCGTGGGTGACTACGCCGCCGCCTTCCGCGCCCGCCTGGCCGACCAGAGTGCAGACGGCCTGGCCCTGTCGTGCAACTGCATTCTGAACTTCGTGTTCGGAGAGCTCGAAGGCAAGGCCATCGGCGGCATGGCCGGCCCCATCACCTTTGGTGAAATCGCCTACCAACTGCTGAACCAGACCATGGTGAGCGTGCGCGTGCATTGATTGCCGCGCATCCAGCCCCCGTGCCGGTGCTTTTCCGCATCGGCACGGGGGCTTTTTTTTGTCTGTCTGCCGCTGCCGACCCGGCCGCCCAAGGCTGATTCGGAGCCCACCGCCTCACCTGGCCTGCGTCGTCACCAGTGACTTCCCGGTCCACATCCAGCCGCGCCGCAAGCGGAGGCCAGATGTCGCGCACCAGACAGATGGTGCTTTGCGTCAAAGGGTTTTCCTTAGCTGAAATGTCTTTCAGGAGGTCTATCTTTCCGCCAGTCGACAGGCTTACCCGCCGGTAACCTGATCTCGATCAAGCCAGGAAAGGTCGGTGTCCGTGCCTAAAACTGCTGCTGCAAGCGTCCAAGGGAGCAAGCCGCCCGAGCCCAAGGGCTCGCCCTGGGCGACCCGCCATGAGCGGGAACCTGCGCGCCAGGCCAAGAAGGACGCCGTGTTGCTGGCAGCGGCGCGCCTGTTCACCAAGAACGGTTTCCAGCACACCTCGCTCGACGACATCGCGCGCAGCCTGGGGGTGTCCAAGCCAACGCTTTACTACTACGTCGACAACAAGGAGCAGATCCTTTTTGACTGCGTGGAGCGCGGACTGGCCGAGTTTCACACTGGCCTGGCCCAGCTGCAGGGCCAGGGGCTGAGCGGGCGTGAGCGCCTGCGCGCCGCCATGGCCTTGTACGCCAGCGTGGTGACAGGTGATTTCGGCCAATGCGTGATCCGCCTGGGCGAGGACACCCTGCCCGAAGAGCGGCGGCGCGAGTTGCGCCGCCTCAAGCGTCAGGTCGACGCCGATTTCCGGGTGCTGATCGACGAAGGCATGCTGGCCGGCTGGATCGTCACCGGCGATGCCGCCGTCGCCTCATTCACCGTGGTCGGCGCCCTGAGCGGCATCGGTCGCTGGTACCGACCGGGCCAGCACAGCGCCGAAGCCTTGCGCCACGCCGTGGACCATTGCCTGGAGATGTTGCTGCGCGGCGTCTTGAGCGAGCCCGCGGCCCACCCGGCCCGCCCCGACCAGACTGGAGACAGCATGCCCCTGACGCGTCGCGAAACCCATTTCCAGAACCGTGTGATGCGCTGCTACAGCGAACGCCCGATCAGCCTGGGCCACATGCTGCAGCGGGCCGCCCAGGCGCACCCTGATGCGCCAGCCCTGGTTTCAGGCGGGCTGCGGCTGAGCTGGCGTGAGCTGCAACACACCGCCGCCCGATATGCCGCCGGCCTGGCACGCCTGGGCGTGCAGCCCGGTGACCGTGTGGCCCTGCACATGGCCAACCGGCCTGAATTCGTCTTGCTGGGGTTGGCCTGCGCCTGGATGGGCGCCGTGCTGGTGCCCATCAGCGACCGGGCCCGGGGGCTTGAGCTGGCCCATGCCCTGGCCGATTCAGGGGCGGTGGTCGTGGTGTGCGCACCCGAGCTGGTCGAGTGGTTCCCACACGACCAACCACTCGAGGCGCTGCGCTGGCGGCTGGTGTGCGGAAGCCAGGCCGTGACCGGCTTCAGCGCCCTGTCCGGCCTGTTGCAAGGCGAGGCCATGACCCAACCCCACGCCGCCCACGAAGACGATCTGGCCGTGCTGCTCTACACCTCGGGCACCACCGGCAAACCCAAGGGGGCCATGATCTGCCAGCTCAACATCATCCACTCGGTGATGCACTTTGCGCAGGTGATGGCCTTGGGCGCCCAGGAGCGCACGCTGGTGGCCGTGCCCCTGAGCCACGTCACCGGGCTGGTGGCGCAGCTCTACACGATGCTCCACTGCGCCGGCTGCCTGGTGCTGATGCCCCCCTTCAAGGCGGGCGAGTTTCTTCGACTGGCCGAGGCCGAGCGCATCACCCACACCATCATGGTGCCGGCCATGTACAACCTGTGCCTGCTGCTGCCCGATCTGCAGAACCACGATCTGCGGCACTGGCGCATCGGGGCTTTTGGGGGCGCCTCGATGTCGACCGCCACCATCGATGCGCTGGCGCAGCGCCTGCCCGGCCTGACACTGATGAACGCCTACGGCGCCACCGAGACCTGCTCGCCCGCCACGATCATGCCGCCCGGTCAGACCGACCACCACCGCGACAGCGTGGGCCAGGCCGTGCCCTGTGGCGAGGTGTGCATCGTCGACGACGAGGGCCGCGAGCTGCCGCGCGGCAGCGTGGGCGAGATCTGGATCGCCGGTCCGATGGTGGTACCGGGTTACTGGCGCAACGAGGCGGCCACCGCCAGCGAGTTCAGGGGCGGCTTCTGGCGCTCGGGCGACATCGGCAGCCTGGACGCCGAAGGCTATCTGCGCATCCTGGATCGCAAGAAAGACATCATCAACCGAGGCGGCTACAAGGTGTATTGCGCCGCGGTGGAGAACGTACTGGCCGAGCACCCTCAAGTCATCGAAGTGGCCCTGGTCGGTGTGCCCTGCGCGGTGCTGGGTGAAAGAGTGCACGCCTTCGTCACCGTGCGTGCACTGGGTGACGACACCCAGGCCCCGGTGTTGCAGGCCTTCTGTGCAGAGCGCATGGCCGACTACGCCGTGCCCGAGACCTGGACCATCGATACCGAACCTTTGCCGCGCAACCTGAACGGCAAGATCGTCAAGCGCGAGCTGCGTCGCTCGCTCAACGCCGCCCTGACCTGACCCAAGGAGCCCGCCATGACCATCCCCAAACTGCGTGCCACCCAGCAAACCATTGTGTTTGCCCTGTTCATCGTGATGTTCCTGGGCTTCACGGTCCTGCTGCCCGGCTTTTCCAACCTGGACAACCTGCTCACGCTGCTGCAGAACGTGGCCATCCTGGGCATCCTGGGCCTGGGCATGGCGGTGGTGGTCATCGGGCGCGGCATCGACATCTCGATGATTGCCGCGCTGGCCGTACCGGCCGGCCTGATGCTGCAGATGGTCGCCAATGGGCAGTCGATCGCCTCGGCAGGGCTGATGGCGCTGGGCCTGTCGCTGGCTTTTGGCCTGATCAATGGCTGGCTGATCGCCTATGCCGAGGTGCCTTCGCTGTTCACCACCCTGGCCTCGGGCCTGTTTCTGGCCGGCCTGGGGCAGGCGGCCATCTTTCAACTGGAGGTGGTGCAATGGCCCGCGGCGCTGGACGCCGTGGCCGGCATGGGGCGCGGCTCGCTGGGGGGCATCCCCATGCCCGTGGTCATGTTCGCGCTGGCCTCGGCCCTCATGGCCTTGCTGCTGCGCAAGGTGCGTGCCGGCGCCTTCATCTATGCGATTGGCGACAACCCCTTCAGTGCCCGCGCCACCGGCCTGCCCACTCGGCCGGTGATCGTCTTTGAATACGTGCTGGCCGCCTTGATCGGCCTGTTTGCAGGCCTGGTGATGGCCGCCTCGGTCAACAGCATGCCCACGCGCATCTACAACTCGACCATGGTCTATGACGTGGTGCTGGTGGTGGTGTTGGGCGGCATCGGCCTGTCGGGTGGCCGCGGCGGCGTGGCCAACGTGGTGATCGGTACCTTGCTGATCGGCACCATGCTCAACGGCATGACCATCATGGACATTTCTTACTCGGTGCAGAACATCATCAAGGGCCTGGTGCTGCTGGCCGCCATCCTGATCGACTCGGTGCTCAACCCGCGCAACGAAGAGACAGCCCAACAGGGCGACATCTAGAGCCGCCCGCTCCCATTCTGGTTTCGGTATGCCGCACGCCCGGCCTCAGGCGCTTTTGATCCTCAAACAAGCAAGGAGACAAGCATGCACAACGCAGGAAACGCAGGAAAGTGGACGACAACCTTCGCCGGTCTGGCCCTGAGCCTGGGGCTGGTGGGCAGCGCACTGGCCCAGAGCAAGGGCCTGGATGAGCCCTTCCGTGAGGGCTACAAGAAGGCGCTAGCCGGCAAGACCGTGGGCTACATTCCGGTGGCCATGGGCTTTGACCTGGCTCAGGGCTGGTACCAAGGCCTGAAAAAGGAGCTGGAGCCCTCGGGCATGAAAGTGGTGGCCCGTGACCCGAACTGGAACACCAATGCTGGCGCCCAGGCCTTCACCTCGCTGATCGCCGAAAAGCCCGCCGCCATCGTGATCCACAACCCCGATGTGCAAACCTACGCCAAGCTGATCAAGAAGGCCGAGGACGAAGGCATCTACGTGGTGCAGATCAACATGCGCTCGGCCCAGCCCTCCACCGTGTTTGTCGGCGCCGACTGGGTGGACATCGGTGAACGCACCACCACCGCGGTGGTCGAGTCCTGCAAGGGCAAGTCCAACAAGATCGCCATTGTGCAGGGCGCCCCCACGGCAGCCGCCAGTGCCTACACCCTCAAGGGCGTGGAGAACGTGCTGGCCAAGAACCCCACCGTGAAAGTGGTGTCCAACCAGGCCGCCGACTGGGACGCCGCCAAGGCCAAGGCCCTGACCCAGACCGTGCTCAAGCAGCACCCTGATCTGTGCGGCATCGTGGGCTTCTGGGACGGCATGGACATCGGCACGGCAGCGGCCATCAAGGAGGCCGGCCTGACGGGCAAGGTGTACCTCGCCACCTCGGGCGGCGGCGAGCAAAAGGGTGCATGCGACATGGTCAAGAGCGGCGGCTTCGACTACGACATCAGCTACGACGTGCCCACGCAGGCCAGCAACATGGCCGCCATGATCAAGTGGCTGGTGCAGAACGGCCTCAAGGCAGGCCAGGCGCGCCAGAACATCTACACCACGCTGATCCCGATCACCAAAGAGAACGCCGGGGCCGACGGCACCTGCTGGAAGCTGGCTGCCAAGTAAGCCGCTGCGCCTGTGCGCACATCAACCGAGCCTTGGCGCCCTCTGGGGCCGCCGGGCCGGCCCCCCCAACGCCGGCGCCAGGCCCGCCCTTGCGCCAAGGGCGCCTCACCAATGGATGGAAACCTGCCATGAGTGACCCTTCAAGCACCACCTTGCCCCCCTTGCTGCAGGCCGGCGCGCCGTCGCGCCAGCACGCGGACGCCCCCTCGTGGACCGAGACGCTGACGCGCCTGCGCTATCGCTACTGGCCCGACCACTGGGTGGGCGAAATCCTGTCCAAGCGCTGGACCGAGACGGCCATCCCGGTGATCCTGTTGCTGGCGGTGCTGATCGCCTCGGGGCAGTTGCTGCCCAACTTCTACAGCATGGCCGTGATGGCCGACACCTTGCGGCAGGCCGGCGAGGTGGGCTTTGTGGTGCTGGGCCTGGCCCTGGTGATGATCGTGGGCGGCATCGACCTGTCGGTGGGTTCGATCTTTGCACTGACCAACTTCAGCGCGCTGATGATGATGCATGTGCTCAAGTGGCCGGTGCCGGCCGCCGTGTTGGGCACCCTGCTCACGGGCGCGGTCTTGGGGGGCATCAATGGTGTGCTGATCGGCTACCTGCGCCTGCGGGCCTTCCTCACCACCTTGATCACGCTGATCATCTTCCGCTCGCTGTACGAGATCCTGAGCCTGCGCTATTCGACCGAGATCGCCGGCAACCTGCCCGACTCGGCCTGGTGGGATTTCTTGGGCGGCGGCACGTTTCTGGAGATCCCCTCGGTGGCCTGGGTCTATGCCGTGGTGGCCATTGCGGGCCACCTGATGCTGACCCGGCTGCGCTGGGGCTGGCATGTGATGGCCATTGGCGGCTCACGCCGCTCGGCCTACAACTGTGGCATCGCTGTGCGCCGCACCGTGGCCTTGAGCTATGTGGGCAGTGGCGTGCTGACGGCCGTGGGCGGCTGCTTCTTCGCATCGCGGCTGGCCACGGCAGGCGCCGACATCGGCGTGGGCATGGAGGTACTGGTGCTGACCGCGGCCGTGCTGGGCGGCATCAGCCTGGGTGGTGGGCGCGGCTCGGTGACCAAGGCCCTGGTCGGCACCCTGGTGGTGCTGCTGATCACCAACGGCCTGACCTCCCTGTCGGCCCCCGGCGGCGTGACACGCATGGTGTTGGCGGCCATCCTGATCGCGGCCGCCGCGATCGACGTGCGCTGGCTGAAAAACCGCCACCGCATCATCAGCAAGGTGTACGTGAGCCCCACCTACCTGCGCCTGCCAGCCGCCCCCGACTGCAGTGCCCAGGCGCCCACCGCCTGGGCCGTCAACAACAAGCTGCGCGATGTGGACCTGATCGGACTGGGCCGCATCGAAGCCCCCGAAGACGTGATCCTGGACCGCGACAACCACCTGTATGCGGGCTCGCGCCATGGCGACATCATCCGCTTCAAGGCGCCCGACTACCAGGAGATGGAGGTCTTTGCCCACATCGGCGGCCAGCCGCTGGGCATGGCGTTCGACCGCGACTGGAACCTGCTGGTCTGCGTGGGTGGCATGGGCCTGTACAAGGTGACGCCAGAGCGCGAGGTGCACTGCGTGACCGACGAGACCAACCGCAGTTGGGCTTCGATCAACGACGACAGCCGCCTGCGCCTGGCCGACGACCTGGACATCGCGCCCGATGGCCGGATCTTCTTCAGCGAGGCCACCACCCGCTATGAAATGCACGAATGGCCGGTGGACGGCTTGGAGGCCCGCGGCAACGGCCGCATCGTGTGCCACGACCCGCGTGACGGCAGCACCCGCACCCTGCTGCGCGGGCTGAAGTTTCCCAACGGCATCTGCGTGGGCAGCGACGGCCAGTCCATCCTGTTTGCCGAGACCTGGGGTTGCTGCGTCAAGCGCTATTGGTTTGACGGGCCACGCCAGGGCCAGGTCGAGGTGGTGCTGGACAACCTGCCGGGCTACCCCGACAACATCAACCTGGCCTCTGACGGGCACTACTGGATGGCCCTGGTGGGCATGCGCGCGCCGGCCTACGACCTGGCCATGCGCATGCCGGGCTTCAGGCGCCGCATGGCCAAGCGGGTGCCGGTGGACGAATGGCTGTTCCCCAACATCAACACCGGCTGCGTGCTCAAGTTCAGCGAGCGCGGCGAAGTGCTTGAAACCCTGTGGGACCTGGGCGGCGAGAACCACCCCATGATCACCTCGATGCGCGAGCACCGGGGCTACCTGTACCTGGGCGGCATTTCCAACAACCGCATCGGCCGCTACAAGCTGCCCGACGCCAAGGCGGATTTCGCCCACTACGAACAACGCTGGGAGCAACGCTGATGCTGGCCACCTTCAGACAACTGAGCGACCGATTTCTGGGCCGGGGCGATGCCGCCATCACCGTGCCGGTGATGGATGGCGCCCTGAAGCCCAACCGGGCCCTGGACGAGGCCCAGGTGGTGGCCCATCTGCCGGGTCTGAACGACCTGGCCAGCGACGGGCGCCAGCTTTGGATGAGCGCCGGCAATGCGCTGTATCGCCTGGACCAGGACGCCGGGCCCGTGGAGCAAATGCGCTTTGACCGCCCCATCACCGCGCTGGCCCTGCAAGGGCCTGAACGCCTGGCCGTGGCCCTGGGCGGCAGCGAGTTGCGCATCCTGTACCGCCCCAACCAAGACCCGGTGTGGCACACCGAAGCCAGCCTGCAGACACTGGCGGGCACGCCGCTGCTCAGCGTCAACGCGTTGAGTTTTGACACCCAGGGGCGGCTGTTGTTCAGTGAAGGCTCCTCACATCACGGCACCGAGGCCTGGTGCCATGACCTGATGGCCCTGGGCCACACGGGTCGGGTCGGCTGCTGGACACCGGGCACACCGCAGGCCGACCTGCTGGCCCAGGGGCTGCGTCATGCCTTTGGCGTGCTGGCGTTGGGCTCGCGGGTGCTGGCCAGCGAAAGCTGGCATCACCGGGTGCTGGACCTGAGCGGCGCCGGCCCGCGCCAGGGCCATTCGCTGAGCGCTGAACTGGTGGGCTACCCCTCGCGCATGGCGGTGGATGACCGTGGCGGCTTCTGGCTCAGCTGCTTTGTGTGCCGCTCGCAACTGGTCGAGTTCGTGCTGCGTGAGCCGGCCTACCGCCAACGCATGATGGCCGAGATCGATCCACGCCACTGGATCGCACCTGCGCTGTCATCGGGCCAAAGTTTTCTGGAGCCGCTGCAGGGTGCAGGCGTCAAACAGATGGGCGTGCTCAAACCCTGGGCCCCTCCGCGCTCCTATGGGCTGGTGCTCAGGGTGGCGGCCGATGGCCGGGTGCTGTCGTCCCTGCACAGCCAGGTGGACGGACAGCACCACGGCATCACGGCGGTGGCCCAGGTGGGCATGGTCTTGTACGTGGCCTCGCGCGGTGCGGGGCGCTTGTTGCGGCTGGACGCCCAGCCGACAGGGAGTCAGACATGACGGTTTCTCAGCTGGATTCCACCCACACCCCCTCACCCGCCCCCCTGGCCGACGAGGTGGTGCTGGAACTGCGCCAGGCCACCAAGAAGTACGGCGGTGTGCCAGCCGTCGACGGCGTCAATTTCGATCTGCGGCGCGGTGAGATCCACGCCCTGCTGGGCGAGAACGGCGCCGGCAAATCCACCCTGACCAAGATCATGGCCGGTGTGGTGGCGCTGAGCGAAGGGCAGATGCTGGTAGAGGGGCGCGAGGTCCAGCTCAAGACCCCGCTGGAGGCCCGCGACGCGGGCATTGCCATGGTGTTCCAGGAGACCAGCCTGGTCCCCACCATGACCGTGGCACAGAACCTGTTCCTGGGGCAAGAGCACTTCTTCAACCGCTTGCGCGGGGTGTACATCTCGGCGCAGCAGTTTCTGCAATCGCTCAACTTCGATGTCGACCCCACGGCCACGGTGAGCCTGCTGGGCGCCGCCAAGAAACAGATGGTGGAGATTGCCCGCGCCGTGCTGCATCAGGCCCGAATCATCATCTTTGACGAGCCCACGGCCAGCCTGACCCCCGAAGAGAAGAAATACTTCTTCGACCTGATGCTCAACCTCAAGGCACGCGGCGTGTCGGTGATCTTCATCTCGCATGCGCTGGAAGAGGCGCTGCTGCTGGCCGACCGCATCACCGTGTTGCGCGATGGCCAGCACGTGGTGACTGACCTCAAACAGAACTTCGACCGCGCCCGCATCATCCAGGCCATGGTGGGCCGCGACCTGTCGCAAACCCTGTACGGGCAAAAGAAGACCCAGGTCCGGGCCCAGGGGGACTGCGTGCTGTCGGTGCGCAACCTGCGCATGGCCTCGATGGTGAAAAACAACTCGCTGTCGGTGTTTGCAGGCCAGGTGACGGGTGTGTTCGGACTGGTGGGGGCAGGCCGCACCGAGACCTTCAAGGTGGTGGCCGGCCTGATCAAGCGCGACTTCTTTCACGGCGGCGAGGTGCTGCTGCGCGGGCGCCCGGTGCGCTACCGCGTGGCACGCCAGGCCGTGGCCGATGGCATCGCCTACATCACCGAAGACCGCAAGGTGGAGGGCTTTTTCGAGACCATGTCCATCACCCAGAACATCTACATGGGCTGGCTGGGCAAGCTCGGCTCGATGGTAGGCCTGCTCGACCCGGGCCGCGCTGCCCGCATGGGCGAGCACTGGAGCCAGCTGCTCAATGTGCGCGCCATCAGCCGCGACGTGAAGGTGATCGAACTGTCGGGCGGCAACCAGCAAAAGGTGGTGATCGCCAAATCACTGGTGCAAGACCCCGATGTGATCATCTTTGACGAGCCCACCCGCGGCGTGGACGTGGGGGCCATCACCGAGATCCATGCCGAAATCAACCGACTGGCCGATGCCGGCAAAGCCGTGGTGGTGATCTCGTCCTATCTGCCCGAGGTGATGGCCCTGTCCGACCGCATCCTGGTGGCCAAACAAGGCAAAGTGGTGGTCGAGTTCTCTGCCGAGCAGGCCAGCCAGGAAGCGATCATGTACGCGGCCATCCACTGATTTCACAGGCCGCCACCGACGGCAGCTGGGCACCCCAATTGGCATTCAAGGCGGCCGAATCCCAGACACCTGCTTCAGACGCCGGGTCGGAACGGTCTACCGCTTGCCACACCACTCGGCAAGCGCCCGCACGGCACGGATGACTTCGTCCTCTGTGTTGTAGAAGTGAGGCGCGATGCGCAACACGTCATTGCGGGCCGAAGTGATGAAGCCAGATTGCCGCAGATGCTGTTCGCTGGATGCGGCATCCTGTACCAGGATGGCCGTGTTCAGGGTGCCCACCCTGAGGTCGCTCACCACGGGCTTCAGACCCAGGCGCCGGGCCTCCCGACGACCTATTTGCGACAGTTCCAACAGGTAGCCCTGCACTTCAACGCAGTCCATGGCGTTCAACAGTTGCAACCCAGCCCGCGCTGCGTAGGCGTTGACCATGGGGGGCGTGCCAGTGTTGAAGCGATTGGCATTGTCGGAAAAATCCAGTTTCCGGATATCGAACGCGAACGGCTCTCGGCGGCCAAACCAACCGGTGTGGGTGGGCTGCAGTGTCGTGGCCAGACCGGGCCGCACGTAAAGAAAGGCGATGCCGGGACAGCCCAACATGAACTTCTGTGCACCAGCCACCAGGATGTCCACCTGGTCGCGTTCGACATCGATGTCGAGCGCGCCCGCCGACTGGTAAGCATCCACGAAGACGATGGCGCCATGGTGGCGCGCGAGCTGCCGGATCGCCGCCAGGTCCTGGATGTAACCCGTGTCATAGGCCACATGAGAGACATGGATGAGCAGGGTGCGGTCGTCGATCACAGCCTCCAGACACGCGGGGGTGACGCATCTGTCAGCCTGGGCGGTGGCGAATCGGACACGCGCTCCGCGAGGCTCCTGGGCCAGCCAAACGTGGCCCTGTGACGGGAAATCGCTCTCACCGACCACCACGCACTCCTTGCCGGGCTCGAACCTCAGTGCGCTGCCCACGGCGCTGGTCGCGTCGGCCACCGAGCCAGCCACAGCAATGTCCTGGGGCTTTGCGCCGATCAGGCGTGCAAATTCGGCCTTGGCCCCGTCGACGGCCAGCATCCAGCCGGCCCAGTCCATACCCTGGGTCTGCCAGCTCTCGAGGTAGGCCTGAACCGCCTCGATCACCGGCACGGACAACGCGCTCTGGGAGCAACTGGAGAGCTGGGCCTGGTGATCCAGGATGGGGAATTGACTGCGGAAGGCGGCAAACGGGTGGTGCATGGCGTCACATGAGCAAAGTGATTGAGGTAGGCGCAGCGTAGGACGGCGTCATGGTGGGGTCTGCCAAGCGCTTTACACAACAGGGCGAGGGCACAATCGGTGGAATCAGCCGCCTGAGTCGATCACCCGAAACCAAGCCCATGAGCCCCCCAGTGAGTGAACCCCAAAGCGCCTGCACCTTTTGGCTCGGAGAGCCCCGGCACGACTGGGCTTCGCTGATTGCCGATCGACCCGCCAGGCCGCTGCGTCGGGGAGCCGTCCTCTACACGCAGGGCGACCTGTTTCGGGCGCTTCACATCGTGCTGCGCGGGCGGATCCGGCTGGTGCGCTACACCCCCGATGGCCACGAGCGGCATCTGATGGTCATCGGGCCCGGTGGCTTGCTGGGTGACGAAGGAGCATCTCAATCTGGGTTCCATGCCTGCACGGCGGTGGCCTCGTCCGAGGCCCTGGTGGTCGAGTTGCCCTGGCCGCAGGCGATGGCAGACCTGCAGGCCGAGCCCACGCTGCTGGGTCAGTACCTGGCGTTCTCGAACCAGCGCTTGCAGGCGCTGCTGATGCACCATGACCTGCTCAGCCATGGCGGCGCAGGCCGACGGGTTGCCACCGCCCTGCTGGGCTTGCTCCACTCACACGGGCAGGCCCACCCCGCGGGGCGCCTGATCCGGATCAACTTCACACAGGAGGAAATGGCCTGCCTGTGCAGCCTCTCACGCATGAGTGTGTCCAGCGTGATGACAGAGTTGCTCAGGCGACGGGTCCTGTCCCGCGAAGGCCGCCTTTATGTGGCCATGGACCCCGCCGCATTGCAGGCGCTGGCTCAGGCCTGACCGAGCCACGCCCCAAGGGCTCAAGACTCTGACTGCGCCAGGCAGTTCTTCAGGTAGTCGAGAAACGTCAGCACCACCCCTGGCAGGGTTCGACCCACCAGCGTCTGCAATTCGATGCTGCGACTCTCCAGGCCCGCATCGCGGATGGGCAGGCCGACCATGCGTCCTTCCCTGAGAAAGTGCCGCACCGAGACCTCGCCGGCAATCGACGCGATACCGCTGGAGAGCACCAGCCTGTGCAGCGTCGCAGCACAGTTGCTCGCCACCGTCGGCTCGATCAGCAGCCCGCGTCGACTGCAGGTGATGTCAAAGATCTGCCTCAGGCTGGTCTCCTGGGTCGGCAATGCCAAGGGGTGGGCGGCCAGCTGCGAAAGGCTGAGGCTCTTCTTGCTGGCCAAAGGGTGGTCGGGGCGCATGATCACCAGGATCGGCGCGGCAAGCCGATGCTCCACCTTGATCTCGCGCTGCGCCAGGCGATTGAAGGCGAGGCCAATGTCGGCCTCTCCGTTGCGAACCCGCTCGGTCACCTCGTCAGGGCCGGACACGTTCATGTTGAAGGTGATGCCGGGGTATTTCTTCTGGAACTCAATGATGACGGAAGGCAGGAAATCAATGGCGAAGCCTTCCGTGCAGGCCAGGCTGACCTTGCCCCGCTTCAGCCCCTGCAGGGCCACGATGTCGGCCACCACACGGTCGGCCTCCAGGGCGGCACGGCGGGCGTGAGCCGCCAGCATCTCACCCGCAGCACTCAACACCATGCCCCGGGGTCGGCGCTCGAACAGCGTCACTTCAAGCACGTCTTCCAGCGCACTGATCTGTCGGCTGATGGCCGAAGCAGCGACGAACAGCCGCTCTGAGGCCTGGGTGATCGAACCACAGCGCGCCACCTCCAGAAAGTACCGCAACGAGGTTTCCTTGAGGTGATCGGACTTCATGGGTTTCGATATGGTTTGCCAAAACGGCAATTAAAGCATGTTAATTATCTAATGGTGGCAAATGTCTCATCGCCCTATTCTTCGCGTCACACAAGCCGAACACCCCATACGGAGACCCGATTCAAGGGCAGACAAAGATGAAGCAGGCAGCGATCAGCACCTTTAACGACCAAGGCCGCCAACGGGCCATCGACGCGGCGACGCGCCTGTTTGACACGGGCCGCTTTCAGGCGCTGCTGGCCCAGCGGGTGGCCATGCGAACAGAAAGCCAGAAGGCCGAGAGCCTGCCCATCCTGCACGCCTACCTGGAGGAACTGATCGGCCCGGAACTGCAGGCCATCGGTTTTGAAGTGCGCATCGAACCGAACCCGGAAGCTGGCAAAAGCCCTTTTCTGATCGCCTCCCGCATCGAAGATGTGGCGGCCTGCACGGTGCTGATGTATGGCCATGGCGACGTCGTCAACGGTTACGACACGCAATGGCGTACGGGCCTGTCGCCCTGGCAACTGACGGTGGAAGGGCCTCGGTGGTACGGCCGCGGCATTGCGGACAACAAGGTGCAACACAGCATCAACGTGTCGGCCTTGGGCGAGGTCATCCGTGCGCGCGGTGGCCGCTTGGGCTTCAACGTGAAGATCCTGCTGGAGATGGGCGAGGAAGCCGGCTCACCCGGCCTGCACGAGTTCTGCGCCAGGCACCGGCACACCTTGAGCGCCGATGTCTTCGTGGCCTCGGATGGGCCTCGTCTCAATGCCGCCTCACCCACCGTGTTCCTCGGTGCCCGAGGGGGCCTCAACTTCAACCTGCACGTGCGGGCGCGGGAAGGGGGTCACCATTCGGGCAACTGGGGTGGGTTGTTGCGCAACCCGGGCATCCGCCTGGCACACGCCATCGCCAGCATGGTCGATGCCAAGGGGCGCATCCTGGTCCCCGGCCTGCTGCCGGACAGCCTGCCGGACAACGTGCGGGAGGCTTTACAGACCATCGAGGTGGGGACAGACCCCGGAGCACCCGAGATCGACCCCGACTGGGGCGAGCCCGGCCTCAGCCCGACCGAACGGGTGTTCGGGTGGAACAGCTTCGAGGTCATCGCGTTCAAGACCGGCAACCCCGAAGCGCCCGTCAATGCCATTCCACCGCATGCATTTGCCCAATGCCAGATCCGCTATGTGGTCGGCAGCGACAACACCCGGTTTCTGGAACACCTGCGTCGCCACCTGGACGCACACGGCTTTCAGGATGTCGAACTCAGTCAGGCCGGCTCTGAGGCCATGGCCACACGCCTGGACCCGAGCGATCCGTGGGTTCGGTGGTGCCTTGCTTCGCTCAGGCAGACCACCGGCAGGGCCCCCAGCCTGCTGCCCAACCTGGGAGGCTCCTTGCCCAACGATGCCTTTGCCGACGTTCTGGGATTGCCCACCCTGTGGGTGCCGCACTCCTATCCCGGCTGCGCCCAGCATGCACCGAACGAGCATGTGCTCGCCAGCGTCACCAGAGAGGGCCTTCAGATCATGGCCGGCCTCTTCTGGGACCTGGGTGAACAAGGCCATCAGGTGATGCAAGCGCGGCGTGCCGCCATTGCCAACAGCACCAGCAGCGTCGGCGCCGCCGACTGAGGCTGGAACCGACTGCCCCATCCAACCGGTGGCCGCTCCACGGGCCGCTGACAGGTTTCCCCACGACCCTCAGAAAGCACACATGAAAAAACACAAGCTTCTTTGCGCCACGTTCAGTTTGGCGGGCCTCGCATGTCACGCCCAGAGCACCGGTGCCTCATCGGTGTCCATCTACGGCATCCTGGACACCGGGGTCAGCTACACCAATCGGATCCAATCAGGGAGCGCCACCACACCAGGCTCGATGTGGTCGGTGCTGCCGGGCGCCATGCAGGCATCGCGCCTGGGTTACCGGGGGCGTGAGGACCTTGGCGGCGGCATCAGCGCCGTGTTCGCCCTCGAATCGGGCCTCAACATGAACAGCGGCAGCTTCGCACAAGGCGGTATCGCTTTTGGCCGCAAGTCCATTGTGGGCCTGAACACCCCCTGGGGTGCCTTGCTGGTCGGACGCCAGACCGACCCCCTGGATGACATGGGCACCCTGTCGTCCACGATCGATTTCGGCTCTCAGGCGGCCCCAATCCACGGCCTGGACCGCACCTACGCCGATCGGACCAACAACTCGATCCGTTACAACTCGGTGCGTCAAGGCGGGCTGCAAGGAACCGCCATGGTCGGCCTGGGTGGCAATGCGGGCGACAGCCAGGCGGGCCAGACCGTGGCACTCGGCCTCGACTACCAGCAACAGGCGCTGCGCCTGGCTGGCGCCTTCTATCAGACCCGACTCGGTGCCACCTCTGCCGATGCCAGTGCCGCCAACATCGGTGCCAACAAGGGGGGCGCGGGCGACGTGGCGCTGCGCACCTGGACATTGGGTGCAGCCTACCAGTGGGGTGTCGTCCGCCTGCATGGCACCTACTCGGACACGCGCCAGCCCCTGGCCATCGCCAGCACCTCGCGTGACTTGAAGGGTGCCTCCGCTCGCCAGTCCACGATCCTGGACCTCGGTGCCAGCTGGGCCGTCACGCCCAATCTCAACCTCAATGCCAGCATCATCCGCAACCAGGTCGACTTCGTGGCCGCGGCCGGAGGCCGACTGAACCAGCTGAACCTGGGCCTGGATTACTACCTGTCGAAGAGAACCGATCTGTATTTCAACACCGGATACCTGGGTGCCAAGTCCATGAATTCGCCGGGACTGAGCGATGGGGTCCCTGGTGCTGATCGTTCACAACGCATGATCCGCGCCGGCATCCGGCACAAGTTTTGACCCGCCTCCGGTGTCAACGCCTCACAACAACAACACCCTCACCTCCCATGCCCACCCCCTCCTCATCCCTGCGTCGCCGATCATTGATCGCGGCCGCCGCTGCACCCTGGATGGCCAGTTCGTGGCACAGTGCGCAAGCCCAGTCCTGGCCCAGCAAGCCGATCCGCCTGGTGGTGCCCTTTGCCCCCGGCGGCGCATCGGACACCATCGCCCGCCTGATTTCCGATCAGTTGCCCCGTCGTCTCGGGCAGCCCGTGGTGATCGACAACAAACCCGGTGGCTCCACCATCATCGGCGTCGACGCCGTCGCCAAAGCAGCCCCCGACGGCTACACCCTCCTGCTCGCAGGGGTTGGCAGCTACAGCGTGCTGCCCGCCCTGCGCAAGAACCTGCCGTTTCAGATCGACCGGGATCTGGCCATGTTGGCCTTGGTCAGCTACACCCCGAACGTGCTGGTCACCGCGTCGAACAAGCCCTATGCCTCGCTGGCCGACTTCATCCGCCAGGCCAAGGCCAAACCAGGCGACCTGCGCTATGTCACCTATGGTGAAGGCGGGGCCAACCATCTGTGCGGTGTGATGCTGGAGAACGCGGCCGGCATCAAGATGGATGCCATTCCCTACAAGGGAGCGGCAGATGCCAAGCTGGCCCTGCTTCGAGGCGATGTGGATCTGAGCTTCGAAACACTGGCCAGCGTGGGCGGCGAACTGCGCTCGGGCCGCCTGCGGGCCCTGGCCATCGGCAGCCCCGAACGCAGCAAGCTGCTCCCCAGCGTGGCAAGCCTGGCCGAGTTGGGGCTGGGCCAGGCCGCCGTTCAACCCTTCTTCGGATTCTCGATGCCCAGCGGCACGCCGCAGGCCATCCGTGACCGCCTCAGCCGCGAGCTGATCGACATCATGTCCCAACCCGAGGCGCGCGATCGCTCCACCGCAGCCTTCCTGGAGCCCGTCGCACTCGGCCCGGACGAGATGCGCACGCTGGTGAACCGCGAAACCGAAAGCTTCCGCCGCGTGGCTCAGCAACTGAAGCTGAATCTCGATTGACACGCGTGCATGCATCCACCCCATTTTTCATCGGAGACCTTCATGCCCCCTGCCAGCCTGACCCCAGCCCAGTCGTCGCCCAGTGCGCCGCTGCCCTCTTTGAACCTCGATGGCATCAGCGCCGCCATGGTGCAGCTTGGCTGTGAAACCCTTGAGCCCACGCTCAGCTTTTTCACCCATCAGCTGGGCATGCGGGTGCTGGCCATCTTTCCGGCCGATAACCCCAAGACCGCCCTGGTGGTGGGGCACGGCATCACCCTGCAGCTCTCGGTGGGGGTGCCCAACGCTGCGCCACGCCTGACCCTGCTGTGTCGTGATCCGGCGGCCGTGGCCGGCGGGCGCCTCGTGCTGTCGGCGCCCAATGGCACGGCGGTTCATCTGGCCCCGGTAGACCCCGAGATGAAGCTGCCCGCCACCGTTCAGTCCCTGGTCATCAGCCAACACGGCGCTGCCACTCACTGGAGCGTGGGTCGCGCCGGCCTGCGCTACCGCGACCTGCTGCCAGACCGCCACGGCGGTGCCTTCATTGCCTCCCACATCCGGATCCTGGACGGCGGTGTCGTGCCTGATTACGAGCACTATCACAAGGTCCGGTTCCAAATGATCTTCTGCCGCAAGGGCTGGGTCAAAGTGGCGTACGAAGGCCAGGGCGAACCGCTGGTGATGCAAGCTGGCGACTGCGTACTTCAACCCCCGTTGATCCGTCACCGGGTGATGGAAAGCTCGGCGGGTGCCGAGGTGATCGAGATCGGTACGCCGGCCGAACACATCACCATCGCAGACCATGCGATGTCCTTGCCGTCGGATCACCTGTTGCCGCCCGCGCATGAATTCGGCGGCCAGCGCTTTGTCTTTCATCAGGCGCGTAGCGCCCCTTGGAAGCCATGGCGTCTGGCAGGCCTGTCCTGCCAGGACACCGGCATCGGCGAGGCCACCAAAGGCCTGGCCGGTGTGCGCGTGATCCGGCCTGAAGGCCTGGGCGCTGCCATGATCCCCGATCAGCAGCATGAAACTGAATTCTGTTTCTATTTTGTGCTGTCGGGTCAATTGGATTTCTGCCATGGTCAAGAGCGCCTGACCTTGAAGAGCGACGACAGCGTCACCGTACCAGGGGCCCTGCGATACGGATTCGCCAAGGCGAGCGAAGACCTTCAGTTGCTCGAAGTCACGCTGCCGGACGCCGTCCACCTCTCGCCCCTGATCGAAGAATCAGAGGTTTGCCAAGCCTGAACCCGCAACGCCAGTCACGGCACAACACTTTCTCCAGGCAAGCCTGTTGCCCCGCCAGACTTCATGTCCCGCGGGGCTTTTTTCATGCTGCGGCCACCACCGTGACCTCGATCAGCGCACCGGGATACAAGGGCTCCGCCGCGACGGTGGTCCGCACAGGGAAAGGCGGGGCAAAGCACTCACCGTACACCTGATTGAACGCGGCAAAGTCCTCAGGGTGGCGCAGATGAACCGTGGCCTGGAGAACCTTGTCCAGGCTCGAGCCTTCATTGGCCAGCGTGGCGGCCAGGTGATGCAGAACCAGGCGGGTCTGCGCTTCAACCCCTTCGGGCGCCCTGCCCGAGCTCTGGTGGGCCACTTCGCCAGACACAAAGAGGAGGCCGGCATGTTTGCGGACCTTGCTGAAATGTTGGGATGGTTGCGGTGATGGGAGGCTCATTTTTGATTCGAGATGCCGTGGTCTGAAATCAAAATTATCCCGAGACCCTGCCGATCATGGGTTGGCATATTCGCAATGTGGTCATGCAATTTCGGCAAACGCCCGAGCACCCGACACCCGAGCACTCCATTGAGCCTGAAGTCAGACCCGGCGGCCCTCCGGCCCGCGGCTCGACCCACGGATCACCAGTTGCCCCTCCAGCACCACCTTGCGGGCCGGGCGGCTCGGGTCGTCGATGCGCTGAAGCATCAGTTCGGCCGCGCTGCGGCCGATGTCGTAGGTGGGCTGGGCGATCACGGTCACGTCGACCGAGGGCAGCGCTGTCCAGTCGTTGTTGTCGAAACCGGCCAAGCCGATCTGGCCGGGCGAACGCCTGCCTGCGGCCTGCAAGGCCTGCACCGCGCCCATCAACAGCAGGCCGTTGGATGCCAGCAGGGCGTCCGGTCCGTCGGCCTGGGCCAGCAAAGCGGCGGCCGCCTCAATGCCGGCCTCGCGGGTGGGCGCCACCCGGTGCACCTCGGGGCGGAGGCCCTGAGCCTGCAAGGCGGCTTCGTAGCCGGCCTGGCGCTCCTGACCGGTGGTGCTGTGGTGGCCCACCAGCAAGGCAATGCGCCGGTAGCCCGCCGCCAGCAGGTGCTCGGTCAGCTGACGTGCTGCCGCCACGTTGTCTAGCAGCACCCGGTCCACCGGGGTGTCGGGCAGGGCACGGTCCACCATCACCACCGGAAACGGCCAGTCCGTGGGCCTGAAGCGCCGCAGGCCTTCCAGTGTGGGTGAGTAGATCACCCCGCTGGCCTGTTCGTCGGCCATCAGTTGCAGGTAGGAGTGCTCTTTTTCAGGGTTCTCGTCGGTATTGCACAAGATCAGACGCAGGCCGTGGCGGTAGGCCATGTCCTCAACCGCCCGCCCCACGTCCGTGAAAAAGGGGCTGCGGATATCGGACACGATCAGGCCCAACAACGAGGCTCGTTGTTGTCGCAACCGGCGGGCTGCCAGATTGGGCCGATACCCCAGGGCGGCAATCGCCTGTTCCACCTGGGCGCGCAACGCCGGTCGCACCGCCTGGGGCTGACTGAGCACCCGCGAGACTGTGGTGGTGGACACGCCGGCCTTGGCGGCCACGTCCTTGATGCTGCTCACCTGGAATCCTTTCTTTTACCGGCCTCCATGGTAACGCCCGTGAACCAATTTGGTATCGATTCCAAAAACAAACAGAATTCTGATCTGCACAATCAAATCCAGTAACCCGTTGCTTTTAATTTCTTCGCCAAAAATTCAGGGTTTACCCTTGTTTTAGGCCGCTCAATGGCGCAATCATGTCCATTCCAGAGAAACGAGATCGATAATGCCGACCTGAAATCGATACCAATTTGGAGACAGAGATGCCGATCCAGGTCGAAGTCCGTCTGGGGGCTGCCCCCCACAACCGCGAAGATGCCGTGCGTGCCGCCGGTGCCCTGCTGGCCCAGGCCGGCCATGTGCTGCCGGCCTATGTGGACAGCCTGTTGCAACGCGAAAAGCTGGCCAACACCTTTCTGGGCCAGGGGGTGGCGATCCCGCACGGTTTGATCGAAGACCGCCACCTGGTGCAGAGCACGGGCCTGGCGGTGCTGCAGGTCCCGGCCGGGGTGCGCTGGGGGGACGACGCCAAGCAGGCCCACCTGGTGGTGGCCATTGCGGCCGCCTCGGACGAGCACATTGACGTGCTGCGCCGCCTGACCCGCCTGATGCGCAACGAGGCCTTGATGCAGCGCCTGGTCACCACCCACGATGCGCAAGACATCGTGCGCGCCCTGACCACCGATGGCGAAGCCGATGCCACCGCCACCGCCACCGCCGTCCTGGAAGACTTTGCCCTGGGCCGCGAGGTGGCGCTGAGCTACCCCAACGGCTTGCATGCGCGCCCTGCCGGCCAATGGGCCCAAACCGCACAGCGCTTCGCCGCCCAGGTGCACGTGCGTTACGACCAGGTGGTGGTCGACGCCAAGAACGTGGCGGCCCTGCTGAGCCTGGGCGCCGGCCGCGGGGCCACCCTGCGCCTGTCGGCCCAGGGCCCGGATGCCGAAGCGGCCTTGCGCGCCCTGCGGGCCATCGTCGTACGGCTGGGCGAGGAGGAGGCGCGCCAGGCCCAGTTGGCCAGCTTTCGCCAGAGCCAGGCCCAAGGCCTGGGCCAGGTGCTGGGCGACTGGCAGCCCACGGCGCGCCAGACCTTCACCGGCATCGCGGCCAGCCCCGGCCTGGTGATCGGCACCCTGGTGCAGGCCGCCGGGGCGGTGCTGCAGGTCGAAGACCATTTCCGCAGCGCGCCGCAAGAGGCCGAAGCGCTTGAGCGCGCCCTGCAGGCGGCTTTGGCCGAGCTGGAAGCCGGGGCCAGCCAGGCCCGGGGGCAGGGCCAGGCTGAACAAGCCGGCATCTTCAGTGCCCACGCCGGCTTGCTGCGCGACCCCCGCCTGCTGCAGGTGGTGAGCCGCGGCATCGTGCAGGGCCACGGCGCGGCCTGGGCCTGGCGCCAGGCCCTGAACGAGCGGGTAGCAGCCCAGCGGGCGCTGCCCGACGCCACCCTGGCCGCGCGTGCGGCGGATCTGCAGGATGCCGGCGACCGCGTGCTGCGTCACCTGCTGGGCCTGCCCACGCAGGCGCTGGGCGACACCTGGCCGGGCGACGCCATCCTGCTGGCCGACGACCTGTCGCCCTCTTTCACCGCCCAGCTCGACCCGACCCGCGTGCGTGGCTTCTGCACCGCCAGCGGGGGCCCTACGGCCCACACCGCCATCCTGGCCCGCGCCCTGGGCCTGCCGGCCCTGGTGGCCGGCGGCCCCGATCTGCTGCAGGCCGAGAGCGGCACCCTCGCCATCCTCGACGGCTACCGGGGCCGTTTGTATGTGGGGCCCAGCGCCACCGCCCTGATCGAGGCGCAGGAACAAATCGAGGGGCTGACCCGCCGGCAGGCCGAAGAGGCGCGCAACCGCCTGATGCCCGCCACCACCACCGATGGGCACACCGTGGAAATCGCAGCCAACGTCAACCGCGCCGACCAGGTGGCACGGGCACTTGAGGCCGGGGCCGAGGGCGTGGGCCTGATGCGCACCGAGTTCCTGTTTCTGGAGCGCGACACCGTGCCCGACGAAGAGGCTCAGTACCTGGCCCTGCGGGCCATGGTCGAGGCCCTGGGTGGACGGCCGCTGGTCGTGCGCACGCTGGACATCGGCGGCGACAAGCAGGTACCCCACCTGCAGTTGCCGGTCGAGGACAACCCCTTCCTGGGTGTGCGCGGTGCCCGCCTGGCGCTGCGCCGCGACGACCTGCTGCTGCCCCAGCTGCGCGCCCTGTGCCGCGCCGCCCGGCACGGCCCGCTGCAGATCATGTTCCCGATGATCAGCACTGTGGAGGAGGTGCAGGAACTGCGCCGGCGCATGGCCCAGGTGCGCGAAGAACTGGACGCCCCCGAGGTGCCGATCGGCATCATGATCGAGGTGCCTTCGGCCGCCTTGCTGGCCGACCGGCTGGCCGCCCAGGTCGACTTCTTCTCGATCGGCACCAATGACCTGACCCAGTACGCCCTGGCCGTGGACCGCCAGCACCCCGAACTGGCCGCCATGGCCGACAGCCTTCACCCCGCCGTGCTGCGCCTGGTAGAGCGCACCGTGGCTGGCGCGCGCCGCCATGAACGCTGGGTGGGCGTTTGCGGCGGCCTGGCCGGCGAGCCTCTGGGCGCGGCCCTGCTGGTGGGCCTGGGCGTGGACGAACTCTCCATGAGCGTGGGCGATGTGGGGCCGATCAAGGCCTTGCTGCGACGCCACAGCCTGAGCGAGCTTCAGGCCCTGGCCCGCCGGGCCCTGGACATGGACAGTGCCGACGAAGTGCGCGCCCTGGGCGGTGCGCTGCACGGTACCCCAAGCGGGGCTGACAGCCCGGAGGCCCAGGCATGAGCGCCCGCCTGATCACCATCACCCTCAACCCCGCCATCGACCAGACCGTGCGGCTGAGCCGTCTGGAGCCCGGCGCGGTGCACCGCGCGCTGGGCGAGCAGACCGAGGCGGGTGGCAAGGGCATCGGTGTGGCGGCGGTGCTGGCCGCCCTGGGCCGGCCGGTGACTGCCAGCGGCTGGCTGGGGGCCGACAACGACGCGGTGTTCCGCGCCGCGTTTGCCCACCACGGCATCACCGACGCCATGGTGCGCCTGCCTGGCGCCACCCGCACCAACATCAAATTGGCCGTGGCCGAACGCGGCGACAGCACCGACATCAACCTGCCCGGCCTGAGCCTGCCCGCCGAGGCCTTGCAGGCCGCAGAACAGCGCCTGCAAGAGGCCCTGGGCACCGCCGTGGCGCCGGGCGATTGGTGCGAACTGGCCGGCAGCCTTCCGCCGGGCACCGATGTGGCGCTGTGGGAGCGCCTGGCACGCTGGCTGGCCGGACGAGGCGCCCACCTGGTGATCGACACCGGCGGCGCCGTGCTGGGGCAGTTGCTGCGACGCCTGTCCGACCCGGCCCAGGGGCCAACGGTGGCGCCCGCCTTCATCAAGCCCAACCGGGCCGAACTCGAAGAACTGGTGGGCCGGGCCCTGCCGGATGCCCAGGCCGTGGCCGAGGCGGCCCAGGCCCTGGCCGGCCGGCACGGCGTGCAGCAGATGGTGGTGTCGCTGGGCGCCGAGGGCGCGGTGATGGTCAGCCCCCAGGGCTGCTGGCTGGCCGCGGCACCGCCCGTGCCGGTGGCCACCACGGTGGGTGCCGGCGACGCCTTGGTGGCAGGCACCCTGGCGGCCCTGATGGGCGGGCAGACCATGCCGGTCGCGGGTGTGTTCGGCATGGCCTGCGCCGCCGCCCGCATCCAGCGCATTGCGCCTGGCCTGCCCCCGCTGCACCAGGTGCACGAACTGGCCAACCACATCCACACCACCCTGATCTGACCCCCGATCTGCCCCCTTTTCACTGAGCACACGGAGACACGCATGGCGCAACTCATTGCCCTCGCGGCCAGCCAGGCTGGCCCTGCCCACAGCTTTGTCACTGGCGAGGCCCTGCGGGCCGCTGCCGAACGCCAGGGCCACCACCTGGCCCTGTGGGTCAAAAGCCCGCTGGGTGACCAAGGTGTCTGGAGCGAGACCGAACGCGCAGGCGCCCTGGCCTGCATCCTGGCCTCGGACCTGGACAGCCCCCTGCCCCCGCACCTTCAGCCCCAGGTGCCCACCCTGCGGGTGACCCCGGCCGAGGTGCTGGCCGATGCCGAGGGCGTGCTGCGGCGCGCCCTGATGCCGGCGACAGACGCTGGCGCGGCCCCAGCCATTGCCGCGACCAAGCCAGCGTCAAACAAGCCCCCAGCCCCGCAAGCCACGGCCCCCACGGCGCCGCTGCGCATCGTGGCCGTCACCTCATGCCCCACCGGGGTGGCCCACACCTTCATGGCGGCCGAGGCGCTGGAACAGGCCGCCAAGGCCCTGGGCCACCTCATCCAGGTCGAAACCCAGGGCTCGGTGGGTGCCCAGAACACCCTGAGCGCCCAGGCCATTGCCCAGGCCGACCTGGTGATCATTGCCGCCGACACCCAGGTGAACCGCGATCGCTTTGTGGGCAAGCGCCTGCATGTGACCGGCACCAAGGCCGCCATCCACGACGCAGGCGCCGTGTTCAACGAGGCGGCACGCCAGGCGGTGGTCTGGAACACTGCCACAGACCCCACAGCGGCGGCTTCGGCCAGCGCAGCACCGGCCGGCCCCCAGGCCCGCACCGGCGCCTACAAGCACCTGATGACCGGCGTGTCGTTCATGCTGCCCTTTGTGGTGGCCGGTGGCCTGTTGATTGCACTGGCCTTTGCGCTGGGCGGCATCTATGTCTATGACGATGCCCACAAAGGCACGCTGGGCTGGGTGCTGTTTCAGGTGGGGGCCAAGGCCGGCTTTGCGTTGATGCTGCCGGCCCTGGCCGGCTACATCGCCTACTCGATCGCCGACCGCCCCGGCATTGCACCGGGCATGATCGGCGGCCTGCTGGCCGGTACCGTGGGAGCCGGGTTTCTGGGGGCCATCGCGGCCGGCTTCATTGCTGGCTACAGCGTGCAGGCACTCAATCGGACCATGCGCCTGCCCCGCGGGCTGGAAGGCCTCAAGCCCGTCCTGCTGTTGCCGCTGCTGGGCGCGGCCATCACCGGCGTGCTGATGCTGATGGTGATCGGCGAACCCATGGCCGCCGTGATGAGCGCCCTCACCCACTGGCTCAAGGGCTTGCAGACCGGCAGCGCCGTGATGCTGGGCCTGGTGCTGGGCGGCATGATGGCCGTGGACATGGGCGGGCCCGTCAACAAGGCGGCCTATGTGTTCTCGACCACCTTGATCGGCTCGGGCGTGACCGAACCCATGGCCGCCGCCATGGCCGGCGGCATGACCCCGCCATTGGGCATCGCCCTGGCCTGCTGGCTGTTCCGCAGCCGCTTTCTGACCGAAGAGCGCGACGCCGCCAAGGCCACTGCCGTGCTGGGCCTGGCCTTCATCTCCGAAGGGGCCATCCCCTACGTGGCGCGCGACCCCCTGCGCGTGATCCCGGCCTGCGTGCTCGGCTCGGCCGTGGCCGGTGGCCTGAGCATGTTCTGGCACATCGGCCTGCACGCCCCCCACGGCGGCATCTTCGTGCTGGCCATCCCGAACGCCGTCAACCAGGTGCTGCTGTATGCCGCCGCGATTGCCGTGGGCACGGTGGTGACGGCGCTGGCGCTGGGGGTGGTGAAACGGGAAGTGGCGGCCAAGGCCACCTGAACGTTCAAGGCCTGCCCTCCCCGACACCCCCTCACTTGGCAAGGATGTGAGGCAACAGGGGCCGGGAAAGCCGATTCACCCACCACTTCAGCGCCTCGCCCTCGTGGCCGATCTTCCAGCCCAGCCAGAATTGCTCGTCAGGCCGGGATTCCAGGCAGGGCAGTTCGACCAGGGTGCCGCGGGCCAATTCAGCCTGTATGCAGGCCAAGGGCAGAAAGCCGTGGCCCAGCCCCGCCACCTGGTAGGCCACCTTGGCCTCCATGGAGGGCACGGTGATCCGCTTCTGGCCCAGTTGCACCCCCACCGTTCGCTCTGACAGGTGGCGTGCGCTGTCACCGACCACGATGGCGGTGTGCTTCAACAGCTGGTCCCGGCTCAAGGGCTGCGGAGCCCTGGCCAAGGGGTGGGTTGGCGCCACACAAAAGCCGAAGGCGAGCGAGCCCACGTTGACCGCCCTGTACCCACCCCCGGCAGGGCCATCCCCGGCCGCGATGACCAGATCGGCACGGTCGTCACGCAGGGCCTCCCAACTGCCGGTCAGGGCCTCGCAGGCGATGCGCAAACGGGTGCCGCAATGCAGGTCTTCGAAGGCACAGACATCTGGCGCCAAGGCGCTGGGGGGGATCAACGAGTCATGCACCAGGCGCAACTCGGACTCATAGCCGGTGGCGATCTGACACATCCGAGACTCCAGATCGGCAGCGGCATCGAGAAGCCATCGCCCCTCTTTGAGCATCTCCCGCCCCGGGGGCGTGAGGCTGATGCGCGGCCCGTTTCGCACAAACAAGGCCATGCCCAGCTGCGATTCCAGCTTGTTGATGGCATAGGACACGGTCGATGGCACCTTGTGAAGCCGCTCCGCCGCCGCGGCGAACGAGCCATGCCTGTCAATCGCGTCCATCAACTCAATGGCTTCAAGGGTGATCTTCAACATGCGTGCACTGCCCCTCTATGTTCGGATTTTTTGATTATGAAGCATGAAACTCTTCAATCCAAGCAGGCTTTTGGAAGTGGAAACTAGCATCTCTTCATCGGAAATCACCCACTGACGAGTTGATTCGATGAAATTGATCATCAACCAGATCGAAAGATCAACCAGTCCGGAGAGCAGCATGCTTGAACTTCGCAAAGCCGACCATCGGGGCCTCGCCAACCTGGGTTGGCTTGAGTCTCGTCACACCTTCTCATTTGGTCACTACCGCGACCCCCAGCAACAGGGCTTTTCTGAATTGCTGGTCAT
Source organism: Curvibacter sp. GW821-FHT09D12 (assembly GCF_059416245.1). Classification (NCBI taxonomy): domain Bacteria; kingdom Pseudomonadati; phylum Pseudomonadota; class Betaproteobacteria; order Burkholderiales; family Comamonadaceae; genus Curvibacter; species Curvibacter sp. GW821-FHT09D12. Next base: position 172,413 of record NZ_JBWKOU010000008.1, read on the forward strand.
CAATGACGACAGGGTGCAGGCCGAGCAGGGCTTCGGCACCCACCCGCACAACAACATGGAAATCTTTTCCTATGTGCTCGAAGGTGCGCTGGAGCACAAGGATTCGATGGGGACCGGCTCGGTCATCCACCCCGGCGACGTGCAGTTGATGAGCGCCGGCGCCGGGGTGCGGCACAGCGAGTACAACCACTCGGCAACCGAGCCGCTGCACTTTCTGCAAATCTGGATCGTGCCCAACATCCGGGCGGCCAAGCCGGGCTACCAGCAAAAGCACTTCAGCGAAGCGGACAAGCGGGGCCGGCTGGCGCTCATCATCTCGCCGGACGGTGCGGAGGGCTCACTGCGCATTCACCAGGACGCCCGCGTGTATGCCGGCCTGTTCGACGGCGACGAGGCCAGCACTTTGGCGCTGGGGCCCGACCGCTACGCCTATGTCCATGTGGCACGCGGCAGCCTGGAGGTGAACGGCCAAAGGCTCGCCGAAGGCGACGGGGCCCGTGTGCGCCATGAAGAGGTGTTGCATCTGAGCGCTGGCCGGCAGGCCGAGGTGCTGGTCTTCAACCTGCCGCCGCGCGAATTGCCCTCGCGTTGACGCCCACCTCGACACCGCCTTGACCACCTGACAAATCTTCAAGACGGCATCGAACCGCCTTGGCACGATCGGTTCGCTTCCATTGATTTTTCCCCCACACCTACAAGGATCTCACCATGACACTCACCGCCACCCCGACACCCGGCGCCACCTTGCTCACGCCATCGGACCACGCCCTGATCCTGATCGACTACCAGTCACAGATGTCGTTCGCGACGCAGTCGATCGATGCCATCCAGCTGCGCAACAACGCGGCCCTGATCTCGCGCGCCGCCAAAGGCTTTGGCGTGCCCACCATCCTCACCACCGTGGCAGAAAAGAGCTTCTCCGGCCCCATGTACGAAGAGATCACCTCTGCCTTCCCGGGCCAGGCACTGATCGATCGCACCTCCATGAACACCTGGGAAGACGCCAACGTGATCCAACAGGTCAATGCCATCGGGCGTGACCGCGTGGTGCTGGGCGGGCTCTGGACCTCGGTGTGCATCGTCGGCCCGGCCTTGTCCGCACTGGCTCAGGGCTATGAGGTGTATGTCATTGCCGACGCCTGCGGTGATGTGTCGGTCGAAGCCCACAACCGCGCCGTGGACCGCATGGTTCAGGCCGGCGCCCGCCCCATGACCGCGCTGCAATACCTGCTGGAACTGCAACGGGACTGGGCGCGCACCGACAGCTACGAGCTGACCACGGGCATTGCCAAGCAGTACGGCGGCGCCTATGGCCTGGGCATCACCTACGCCAAGACCATGTTCGGCGCCCACGAAGGCTGACAGGCCATGAAGCCCTATCTTTTGGCACTGGCCGTCGGTCTGTTGGTGGGTGTCATCTACGGGGCGCTCAATGTGCGGTCACCAGCGCCCCCCGTGATTGCGCTGGTCGGCCTGCTGGGCATCCTGGCGGGCGAGCAGATCCCGTCTCTGCTCAGGCAGGTTCTTCAGGAGCGCGCGCACCGCGTGTCCTGGTTGAATGAGCAGGTCAAACCGCACATGTTCGGGCACCTGCCCAAAGCCCCGGTGAGGGCCCGTGAAACCAACGCCGAAAGGCAGGACAGCTGATGAACCCCGACAACCATCCCGACCTGATCCTCCACCGTGGCCTGTTCACCACGCTCGATCGCAGCCAGCCCCATGCCAGCGCCGTGGCAATCCGGGACGGGCGATTTCAGCAGGTGGGGCGCGATCACGAGATCCTGCCGCTGGCAGGCCCGAACACCCGGGTCATCGACCTGCGCGGCAAGCGCGTCCTGCCTGGCCTGATCGACAACCACATCCACATCATCCGCGGCGGTCTGAACTACAACATGGAGCTGCGCTGGGATGGTGTGCGCAGCCTGGCCGACGCGATGGCCATGCTCAAGCGCCAGGTCGACCTGACCCCCGCGCCGCAGTGGGTTCGCGTGGTGGGCGGCTTCACCGAGCACCAGTTCCAGGAGAAGCGCCTGCCCACGCTGGAAGAACTCAACGCGGTCGCACCGGACACCCCTGTTTTCATCCTGCACCTGTATGACCGGGCCTTGCTCAATGGCGCCGCCTTGCGGGCCGTGGGCTACACCAAGGACACCCAGGCCCCGCCCGGAGGCGAGATCCTGCGCGACGCGGGTGGCAACCCCACCGGTCTGTTGCTCGCCAAGCCCAACGCAGGCATCTTGTATGCCACCCTGGCCAAAGGCCCCAAATTGCCCATCGACTACCAGATCAACTCGACGCGCCACTTCATGCGCGAGCTGAATCGCCTGGGCGTGACCGGGGCCATCGATGCGGGTGGCGGCTTCCAGAACTACCCGCAAGACTATGAAGTGATCCAGACGCTGGCCGATGCGGGGCAGCTGACCCTGCGCCTGGCCTACAACCTCTTCACGCAAAAGCCCAAGCAAGAGAAAGAAGACTTCCTGCAATGGACCGCCACCTCGAAGTACAAGCAGGGTGACGACTACTTTCGCCACAACGGGGCGGGCGAGATGCTGGTGTTTTCGGCCGCCGACTTTGAAGACTTCCGCCAGCCGCGCCCTGACATGGGTCCCGAGATGGAGGGCGAACTCGAGGCCGTGGTGAGTCTGCTGGCGCAGAACCGCTGGCCTTGGCGCCTGCACGCCACCTATGACGAGACCATCAGCCGAGCCCTCGACGTGTTTGAGCGCGTGAACCAAAGCGTGCCCTTGCAAGGGCTGAACTGGTTCTTTGACCACTGCGAGACGATCTCCGAGCAGTCCATCGACCGCATTGCGGCGCTGGGTGGGGGCATTGCGGTTCAGCACCGGATGGCCTATCAGGGCGAGTATTTTGTTGAGCGCTATGGCCGGGGCGCTGCCGAGGCCACCCCGCCCGTGGCCCGCATGCTCGAAAAAGGCGTGAAGGTGTCGGCAGGCACCGATGCCACCCGCGTCGCCTCGTACAACCCCTGGGTGTCCTTGTCCTGGCTGGTCACCGGCAAGACGGTGGGCGGCCTGCAGCTCTACCCGCAGCGCAATTGCCTGGATCGCGAGGCCGCCCTGCGCATGTGGACAGACAACGTGACCTGGTTCTCCAACGAGGAAGGCAAAAAGGGCCGCATCGAAGCCGGCCAACTGGCCGACCTGATGGTGCCCGATCGCGATTTCTTTGCCTGCCCCGAGTCCGAGATTGCCGACACCACCTCCTTGCTGACGCTGGTGGGTGGCAAGGTGGTGTACGCCTCGGGCCTCTTCCAGGATCACGACGAGGCCGCGCCTCCCCCTGCCATGCCGGACTGGTCTCCGGTGCGCACCTTTGGCGGCTACGCGGGCTGGGCTGACGAAGGCGGAGCCCCCTTGCAAGCCAGTTTGAAGCGTCAGGCCGCCGCCTGTGCATGCAACGTGAGTTGCGGTGTCCATGGCCACGAACATGCCACGGCCTGGAGCCGCAAGCTGCCCATCGCCGACCTCAAGAGCTTCTGGGGGGCGCTCGGCTGCGCCTGCTGGGCCATCTGACCCCGACCGAGACGAGCATGCTCAGATCATCGACGGATCAGCCGCCCCAAGGGCCAGCGCATCACCTGGCATCGGCCATTCAATGGCTGGCCCTGCTCGGGCTTTGCGCGGCCTACCTGCAGGGGGGCGTCAACAAGCTGCTTGACTTTCCGGCAGCGGTGCAGGAGATGCAGCACTTCGGACTGGCCCCCGCCCCACTCCTGGCGGGGGGCACCATCGCACTGGAACTGGGGGCGTCCCTCATGGTCCTGACGGGTTGGTGGCGTGGGCTCGCGGCCGCCCTGCTGGCGTGCTTCACCGTCGTCGCGACCTTTCTGGCCAACCGCTACTGGACCCTGGCGCCACCGCTGCGCGACGGCGTGGCCAACGCCTTCTACGAACACCTGGGCCTGGTGGGCGGCTTCGTGCTCGTGGCCGTACAAGACTGGCGGGCTCGGCAGCGATGACGAACGCGCCCTCCCGCGACGGGAAAGCCCCGTCCAGACCGCAGCACCAGGTGATTGCCTGGCGCACCGATGACATCGGCTTTCAGCGCGTGGCGATCTCCACCGATCAACCGCTGGCCTTCAACCGGGTGTTCCACGATGACATCACCATCCTGGCCTTTCGGCAGTCCTATTGGCGCAGCGAGCAGGACCGGCGCCAGCACGATGAAACGCCTGATCACCTGGTGATTCGCAATGCCGGTCAGGTCTTTTCAGCCTGCCTCATGGAGGCCCATGCCAGCGCGGATACCGAACCCGAATGCCGGGAGATGCACCTGTCCAGCGGGCGGTTGGCGCAGATCTATGAACAGTCGCACGGCGTTCTGCCCGCGGTCGATTTCTCGTCGCCCGTGATCATGAGCCCGGAGCTGGTGCAGCTGTTCTGGGACACGCACTGGCTGTTCGAGCATCGCAACGAATGCAGCTTGCTGGCCACGACCTACCTCAGCTGGCTGTTGTCGGCCATTGCCCAGCGCAGCAGCGGGCAGGGCCTGAAGGCGTCGACCGCCCCATGCACCCATCGCCCCATTCGGGCGATCGAATACCTCAGAGCGCATTTCCAGGACAAGATCAGCCTGAGCGATCTGGCCCAGGTGTGCCAGACCAACCCTTACACCCTGCTGCGGCAGTTCAAGAAGGCCTTCGGCATCGCCCCGCACGACTACCTGCTGGCCTACCGCATCTTTCGCGCCAAGCAATACCTGCAAGCCGGCTTGCCCTGCTCCGAGGTGGCCCACCTGTGCGGCTTCGCAGACCAAAGCCATCTGAACAGGCGCTTCAAGCAGCGGCTGGGCGTGAGCCCGGGCAGCATCATCCCCAGAACGCGCAGCTGAAAGGCCGTGGGCCCCAGTTGCACGCTGGGCGGGCCGCGGCCCACAAATCAAGCACAGATGGCCAAACGATCGTCGGGTGATCTCCGCTTGATTTCTGCTTGATTTCTCCTTGATGGCGGGGCGCATCAATAACGTCCAAGACGACGCGGGACTTGATCACTACGCTGAACACATTGCCACCGTATTCAACCCACACCGGAGACGCCATGTCCCTCAATGCACCTGTCGATCGTCGCCAAGCCCTGCTGGGGGCGGCCGCTGTTCTGCCCACCCTGGCCATGGCCAAGGACAAACCCGCCACCCCGGCATCCACTCTGTCACACCCAGGAGCCCAGTCCATGACCCAAGGCAATGTCATCGTCACCCAAGACAAGACACGCATCTTCTACAACGACTGGGGCCAAGGGCAGCCTGTCGTCTTCAGCCACGGCTGGCCCCTGAACGGCGATGCCTTTGAAGATCAGATGCTGTTCCTCGCATCGCGCGGGTATCGGGTCATCGCCCATGACCGGCGTGGCCACGGCCGCTCGTCTCAACCCGGCTTTGGCAACAACATGGATCAGTATGCCGATGACCTGGCCGCCTTGACCGAGGCGCTGAACCTCAAAGACGCGGTGCACGTCGGCCACTCCACTGGTGGCGGCGAAGTGGCGCGCTACATCGGCCGGCATGGCACGAAACGCGTGGCCAAGGCGGTGCTGATCGGCGCGGTCACCCCCATCATGGCCAAGACCGACTGGAACCCGGCCGGTGTGCCCCTGTCGGTGTTTGACGGCATCCGTGCCGGTGTGCAGGCCAATCGGGCCCAGTTCTACAAAGACCTGACCCTGCCTTTCTATGGCTACAACCGAGCCGGCGCCAAGGTGTCAGAAGCCGTGCGCGACACCTTCTGGCTGCAAGGCATGACAGGCAGCATCCTGGCCCAGTACGAGTGCATCAAGGCCTTTTCGGAGACCGACCTGCGCGAAGACCTCCAACGCATGACAGTGCCCACCCTCATCATCCACGGCGATGATGACCAGATCGTGCCCCTGGAAACCACGGGGCGGGAGGCGGCCAAACTGGCACCGCGATCCAAGCTGGAGATCGTGCCAGGCGCGCCCCATGGCCTGTGCACCACGCACAAGGACCGAATCAACGAGTTGCTGCTGGCCTTTTTGCAGGCCTGAACAACACCACCGGGAGTTCACCATGGGATATGTCACCAAGATGGATCTGCCGCCGCTGGTGCGTGGGCAGGTTGCACGCTTGTTGCAGCAGCGCCTGAACGACGCCATCGACCTGGACGCGCAACTCAAGCATGCGCACTGGAACGTCAAGGGCCCCCAATTTCTGCAGCTGCACCAGCTGCTGGATTCAGTGCACGACGCGATCGAAGAGGCGGTCGACCTCATTGCCGAGCGCATCACCGCCCTGGGCGGCACGGCCGATGGGCGCCTGAAAACCGCCGTCAACGGAAGCTCTCTGGCGGAGTACCCGCTGGGCCTGAAGGGCGGCGCGGCCCACCTTGACGCCGTCAGCGGGGCCCTGAGCGGCTTCGGGACTGGCGTGCGGCAAGACATTGAGGTGGCCAGCCATCTCGGTGACGCCGGCACGGCCGACCTGTTCACCCAACTGTCGCGCGAAACAGACAAGCTGTTGTGGCTGGTCGAGGCCCACCTGATCGACGCGCCCAACCTGGAGTCTGCCAATTGAATGCCGCCGTCCTGCAGGCATCGGGCGGGGGGCTGTCCCGGCACCATCGCATTCAGGCCTTGTCCATGTTCGAACTCTGCGGGCAGGCCCATCCCCATTGCACCGTGACCGCCGTGGCACGCCAATGCGGCCTGTCGCGGGGCCACTTCAGCGTGGCCTTCAAGGCCTGGACGGGTTACAGCCCGGCGCAATGGCGCCTTGCACGCAAGATTGACATGGCCAAACTGTTGCTCAAAGGCACACTCTCGATCGCAGACATTGCGAACGAATGCGGCTTTGCCGACCAGGCCCACCTGACACGCACCTTCCGCGCTGCGGAAGGCCTCTCGCCAGGCCAGTGGCGCAGCCAGTTCCGTGCCCACTGACACCCTCTTACCGCACCGAGACCACCCCACCATGAAACCCTTACCTGCCCACCACGGCGCCACACTTTTGGCGGGGGTGGCCGGCTTTGTCGACACGCTTGGGTTTGTCGCCTTGTTCGGCCTGTTCACCGCCCACGTCACGGGCAACTTCGTGTTGATCGGTGCCGAACTGGTGCAGCCCGGGCGGGGCGTTGCGCTCAAGCTGCTGGCGTTTCCGGTCTTTGTGCTGGCGGTCGCGCTCTGCCGTTGGCTGGCTTTGGCACTCGAACGCCAAGGCCGGCCGCCTTTGGGCCCCTTGATGGGCCTGCAAGCCTTGCTCTTGCTGGCTTTCATGGCGGCGGGTGTGGCCTCAGAGCTTGTGCCAGGGCATTTTCAGCCCCTGGCCTACGCTGCAGGCCTGTTTGGCGCTGGCGCCATGGGCATGCAGAACGCCAGCAGCAAGATGCTGCTGGCCAAGCTGACGCCCAACACGGTCATGACTGGCAACGTCACCCAACTGGTCATGGAAGCCAGCGACTGGATCGCCGGGCGCCGGGATGCGGGCCTGAGCCAGCGCATCAGCCGGCTCTTCTACCCGGTTTTGACCTTTGCCCTGGGGTCGATCGCGGGTGCCCTCAGCTATTCGGCCGTCGGCTTTGTGGCCCTGTTGCTGCCGGTGACGGCCATCGCCTGCATCGCCACCGCAGGCTTGCACACCACCGAGCCCTGACGCCCGAACACGCCAAGCCGAATGCTTTGGCTTGAAATTGACTCAGCCCGTTTTGTGAGCGATACCAGCAGACGGGTGCGCGCCAAATGGGCAAGACCCTGCAACCGGGGTTCAGACTCTCTGAACCCCATTTTCAACAAGAACCCAACCGTTCTATTTCAAACAGGAATCAACATGAAAAAGCAAATTTTGATCGCCGGTCTTCTGGTCTCGCACGCCTTCATCGGCACCGCCTTCGCGGCCGGCGAGGTCGATGCTGCAGACAGCAAGGCAGCCCCCACCAAAATGGTCACACCGGAAGAGAAGAAAGCCGCACGTGCAGAGCGCAAGGCCAACGGCGCCGCGGCTGCCAAGGCAACACCGATTCCTCAAGGGGGCGAAGTGGCCCTGGGTGACAGCAAGGCGGCGTCATCGGGCAAGGTAAGCGCCGAAGAGAAAAAGGCAGCCCGTGCCAAAAGAAAGATGGAAGGTGCCGCCGCAGCGAAGGCCGAAAAGAACGGCCAGTAAAGCACTGAGCGCTCCAGGTGCGCCGGGATGGGCACACAGGCCAGCGCGTCTATCCAGTGCCGACCTGGGCCCAAGGGCCCATCGCGGGTGCCTGAGCCCTTCGGCCACCAGCTTCATCGCCTGGCGGCTGCCGATGACGCCCATCACCGGCTTCGCCAGCGCATGCCTGCCGACCACCGCGCCCTGAGGCCACAGCCAGGGAAGCAGCGAACGCAGCGCTGGCACCGAGATCCTCGCCGCCCAAAAGGGCCTGCCAAAGGGGCGATCGAGGGCTCAGCGTTGCCCAACTGACCCTGCGCCCCCCGCTTGCGCCGCCTTGCCACCCTTGCCGGCCTCCAGCTCCGACGCCAGGTCATGGCTGCGCTTGACCAGGTACTGGCGAATCAGCTCCACCTGATCCATCGTCAGCACGCCATTGAAGCTGGGCATGCCCTTGGGGATGCGGGCGCCGTAAAGGATGCCGGCAAACTGCTGGTGTTTGGCGGGGGTCAGGTAGCGCAGGTCGGGCACCACGCCGCCGCTGATGGCGTTGATGCCGTGGCAAGAGGCACACAGGCCATTGAACAGGGTGCGCGCCTGCTGCACCTGCTCGGCGCTGGCCGTCAGCGTTTGCAGCGGGGGCAGATCGCGGGCCTGTTGAGCCGGTGCGGGCAGCTTGGCCTTGCCGTCGAGCTTGAAGGTGACCACGCGCGCTTCGGGCTGCACCTGCGCACCCAGCGACAGCGGCCCCCCGATCAGGGGCAAGGCACCGCCCCAGCCCACCATGAAGGTCACGTATTGCTCGCCCTTGACCAGGTAGGTGACCGGGCCCGCCATGGCGCCGGAGTTGACGCGCTGCTCCCACAGCTTGCGGCCGGTGTCTGCGGCATAGGCCACGGCCCGGCCATCGGCCGTGCCCTGGAACACCAGGTTGCCGGCAGTGCTGAGGGTGCCGCCATTGCCCGGGGCCTGGTAGTCCACCGTCCAGGCCGGCGCCTTCTTCACCGGGTCCCAGGCGATCAGGCGGCCCTTCCAGGCGTCGCGCACCTGCGCTGTGATCTGCGGGTCTTCAGGCAGGTCGGGGGCATTCAAGCCCAGGTTGACCACCGATTTGGTGGGCAGAAACTCGGGCGCCTTGGCCGCCTCCAGGCCGGCCACCGTCTCTTGCGCCGGCAGGTAGATGTAGCCCGTCTGGGGGTTGAACGACATGGGCTGCCAGCTGTGGCCACCCAGGAACGAGGGCACCACCATTTTCGGGCCCTTGTTGTAGTCGGCCTCGCCCGTCATCACGGGCCGGCCCGTGCTCAGGTCCACATGCGAAGCCCAGTTGGCCGGCACAAACTTGTCGGCCGACAGCAGCTTGCCCGTCTGCCGATCCAGCACATAGAAAAACCCGTTCTTGGGCGCCTGCATGATGACCTTGCGCGGCTTGCCCTCGATCATGATGTCGGCCAGCACCATGTGCTGCGTGGCGGTGAAATCCCAGCGGTCGCCGGGCGTGGTCTGGTAGTGCCACACGTACTCACCGGTGTCCGGGCGCACGGCCACGATGGACGACAAAAACAGGTTGTCGCCCTTGCCTTCGCTGCGGAACTCGTAGTTCCAGGGTGAGCCATTGCCCACGCCCACATAGAGCAGGTCAAGCTCAGGGTCGTAGGCCATCGAGTCCCACACCGTGCCGCCACCGCCCCACTTCACCCAGCCATTGCCCGACCAGGTCTTTAGGGCCATCTGCATGGCGGCGTTCTCGGGCGGGTTCTTCGGGTCGCCAGGCACGGTGTAGAAGCGCCAGGCCTGCTGGCCGGTGTCGGCATCGTAGGCCGTCACATAGCCCCGCACCCCGAACTCGGCGCCGCCATTGCCGATCAGCACCTTGCCCTTCACGATGCGCGGGGCGCCCGTGATGGTGTAGCTCTTCTTGTGGTCAATGACGGTATCGACCTCCCAGACCTTGCGGCCGTTGCGGGCGTCAAGCGCGATCAGGCGGCCATCGAAGGCGCCCACATAGACACGGCCCTTCCAGACGGCCACGCCGCGGTTGACGATGTCGCAGCAGCCGGTAGACAGGCTTTCCACCCGCACCTGCGGATCGAACTTCCACAAGGGCTTGCCCGTGCGGGCATCGAGCGCATAGACGATGCTCTTGGCGCCGGTGGTGTACATCACGCCATCCACCACAATGGGTGTGGCCTCGACACCGCGGTCGATGTCGAGCTTGTAAGTCCAGGCCACACCCAGCTGGCCCACGTTGCCATCGTTCACCCGCTTGAGCGGGCTGAACCGCTGCTCATCATAGGTGCGGCCATGGCTCATCCAGTTGCCGGGCTCTTGATCCGCCCTTTGAATGCGGTGCCCATCCACATCCGCCGGCGGGCGCAGGGCCATGGCCGGCGCAGCGGTGGTGAAGAGCCCCCCGGCCAGGAGGGTGAGCGAAAGCAGGCGATGGCGGCGTGAGCTTGACATGGACAGTCTCCGAGTTGTTCTGCCGCGAATTGTCTGAAGTCAAGCCCGTTCGCGCATCGCGAACAATCGTTAAGGGTGAGCCCTAGGCTGGCGGGGGGTGTTGGGGGGTATTCAGACTGCGGTGCTGGCCTGTGAAGAGCCCATTGGCTCAACAAAGACCAGCGCGCAAGCGAGCGGCCCTCCCTCCGACGCGCTTGCGATCAAGCAAACCCGTATGGCCCCTCAAAGTCACCCATGTGGCTCACGTGGCTGATCATGCCGTGGGCCTCGTCCCACAAGTGCAGCATGCAGCCGCGCGGGCCGATGTGGGACTGCGGCTTGGCATCGGGAGCCAGTTGCAAGTCAATTTCCGTGGTGGTGCTAGGGCAAGAGCACAAGACGGTTCCACCCCAACGCCGCACCATGGTGCGATGAACATGCCCACACAGCACAAGCTCGATGTTGGGCGCCGCCCGCACCACCGCCTCCAGGGCCTGTGCCGTCATGTAGCGGTACTTGTCCATGTAATGGATGCCGCTCATGAACGGCGGATGATGGAGCATCAAAAGTGTGGGCTTGACCCTGTCTTGAGCCAGCACGCCGGCCAGCCACGCAAGGCCTTGCTCGTCGATCTGCCCGTGGTGTTTCCCTGTTGGGCACGAGTCGAGTCCTATCAGGCGAACTGGATAGTCGTCGTTGCACCAGTGCAGGGGGCCCGTCGTGGGCAAATAGGGCTGATCCTGAAACGCGAGACGGAAATTCTCACGGTGATCGTGGTTGCCCGGAATGACGAAGACGGGTATGCGCGAAGCCGCCAGCAACTCGCGCACCATCGCGTACTCCGCAGGCAGCCCCTCATCAACCAGGTCACCCGTGATCAGCATCAGGTCCGGGAGTTGATCAAGGGCGTGAACATGGGCGATCGCTTCCGCGAACATCCGGTTGGAATCCGCAACGCCTTGGTACAGCTCGCCTTTGGGACGGATGTGCGGGTCTGACAACTGAGCAATGAGCATGAGAATCCCCAATGAACCTGGCGTCAGGCTAAATCAAATCCAAGGAAGGTCTGTAAAACCTCCGCGTCCCGATCCAGATTCGACCCTGAGTTGCGCGAAATCCATGCATTGGTAAATGCCTTTGGAATTGAAGCCCAATCGGAGAGTTACGAGCCTACGGCTGCGCCTGGCCGGCAGCCGAAGCAAGCGTGCAACAGCGCTCAGCGCACCAGCGATTTCCTCATGTAGGCCAGGTAGAAGCCGGGCGCATAGTCCTCGACCCGCGCGTACTCTTCGTAGCCGTGCTTTTGGTAGAACGCGGGTGCCTGCCACTCGAAGGTGTCGAGCTTCGAATTTTTGGCACCCAGCTCGATGGCTTGCCGTTCTGCTTCCGCGAGCAGGCGACTGCCCAAGCCATGGCCGCGTACCTCGCCTTCGACAAACAGCACTTCGATGTTGAGCCAGTAGAGAAACACAAAGCTTCTCAGCCCGCCGACGCATCGGCCGTTCTCATCTCTGGCAGTTAACCGAATGTACTGCTGCTCGGGATATTCACCGACGAAGCCATAGTTGTAGCGGCGCAGCTTCAGGCCGAGCTCGCTGGAGCGGAGTTCATCGGGTGTGGCGGTCGTTATGGTGATGTTTTCCATTCGGAAGAATGGTAGTGGAACTGCTCAGCAAAGGTCGGCTTCTGGCCTTTTTCGGCCCTCCAATCAGGGGATTCGCCTACGATGTCCGCATGGACAAGCAGGCCGCGAGCAAGAGCACCAACCGCCACGACTACGAGCAGGCCGCATCACCCCTGGGCGTGATGCCCAAGGATTATCCAGACGGCTTCGTCGTCGGTTGGCACGCCCATGTCCGCGGGCAGCTCATTCACGCGGTTTCCGGCTTGATGAAGGTGCGTACCGAAAAGGGCTTCTGGCTCGTGCCGCCTTTGCATGCGCTGTGGATGCCCCCGGGCCTGACGCATGACATGCAGGCTTGCGGACCAGTTGCCTTGCGCACGCTATACGTCCACCCGGCAGTGCTGTCCCAACTGCCGGTGGTTCCCAAGGCGCTGGGGATCTCTCCACTGCTGCGCGAGTTGCTCGTACGAGCCTCTGTCATACCCATCGACTACCCCGCTGGCAGCCACGAGGCGCAATTGCTCCAGGTTCTTCTGGGCGAGGTGCAGGGTGCGTGCGAGGCCATCGATTTTCACCTCCAACCGGCCCGGGACAGGCGCTTGGCCCATGTCTGCGATGCGCTGGTCGCGCAGCCCGGCGACACCCGAGAGCTGACGCAGTGGGCCGAATTGGCGGGCTGTTCGAGTCGCACGCTCGCGCGCCTGTTCAAGCAGGAGTTCAGCCTGTCCTTCAGCACCTGGCGCCAGCAAGTGCGTCTGATGGCCGCGCTTACGCGCCTGGCGCGCGGGGAGCAGGTGACGAGCATCGCTCTGGACCTGGGCTACGGAAGTCCTGGGGCGTTCACAGAGGTGTTCCGGCGCTGGCTCGGTACCGTGCCCTCCAGTTACTTCGGCGGGATATAGCACCACCTGCCTGCTGCAGGCGTTCAGTTTGTCTGTTCTGCCGCAGTCATTGTCCATTTGGCCGCAGCGGGTCAAGCGGCGGTCTCCTAACCTTGGCTTGGGCTTTTTCGTATCAGACGCGAGTCCACGACACAAGACACCAGGAGACAACACTTTGACTTTTTTGATTCACCTATCGACAGATCACGTCTCGCTCAAGAGCCGCCGACGCGTCGGTCTATGCCTGATGGCTACCATGCTCTCCACTCTCCACGCCCCATTTGCACAAGCCACACCATCCGTCTCCCCCGATTTGGCGGCCAAAGCCGCCTTCGCGCCGCAGGCCAGTTTCAGCCGCCAGGACGTGGCTTTCGATGCCGATGGTGTTCAACTGAGGGGCTGGCTCTACTTGCCCGCCGGCAGTGGGCCAACGCGACGCGCGCCGGCCGTGGTGATGGCTGGCGGCTACGGCACCACAAAGGAGATGTTCACCGACCGCTATGCCGAAGCCTTCGCGGCGGCAGGGCTGGCCGTGCTGCTGTACGACCACCGCGGCTTCGGAGCCAGCGACGGGGAGCCGCGGCAGGAGATCGATCCCTGGCGCCAGGTGGAAGACCTGCGGCACGCCATCACCCATGCCAGCAGCTTGCCGGCCGTGGACCCGGCGCGCATCGGCGTCTGGGGCAGTAGCTACAGCGGCGGTCATGCGCTGGTGGTCGCCGCCACGGACCGGCGTGTGCGCTGCGTGGCCGTGCAGGTGCCCACCACCCATGGCAGCCAGACAGCCCAGCGTCGGGCATCGGGTGAGGCTGAGGCCGCGTTGCTACGCCGTTTTGCAGAAGAACGCTTGCGCCGCGCCCGTGGCGAAGCCCCGACCCGGCTGCGCCTGATGGGCGACGCGACTTCCAATGCGATCTACCGCAGCCAGGAGGCCGCGGACTGGTACACCGCCGCCTATACACGAGCCCCCGGTGCCGTACCGGAGGTCACGTTGCGGTCGGTGGAAGCGGCACGTGGCTACAACCCAGTGGATTTCATCGACCGCATCAGCCCGACGGCGCTGCTGATGCAGGTGGCCGAACACGACAGCGTCACCCCCACGGATCTGGCGCTGAGCGCTTATGCTCGCGCACTGGAACCCAAGGCTTTGCGTATCGTGCCGGGAGCCGGGCACTTCGACGTCTACGAACGAGACTTCGACAGCACATCCCAGGCGGCGATCAACTGGTTCCAGCGTTACCTCGGTGTACGCTGATCGGCTTACCCGGCCATGTGATGCCAATTCGAGACGGGACCCCCAGTCGTTCCTTCACCCTGCAACCACTTCTTGCAGATCTGGGGCCACCGTCTGATCTGGCGCCCCCAGCGGTCAGTAGGCATCATCGGTCCAAGGTCTGCAACCACACCAGAGCCGACTCCCGTTGCTGGGGGCCGCTTCAGGCTGGTCTGCAGACATACGGGACGCTTCCGCGAATGAGTACTATCGGCCAAGAGCCGTCACTCCCCTACCGCCCTCATCGAAGGCCCCAGGCGGTAATGCGCTTCAATTGAAATGACCCCAGAAAACGACATAGGTATTCGACTCGCTGCACTCGAACTGCAGCTTGGAGCGCCGTTGCCAAAGGACTACCTCGATTTTCTATCCTCGCATCGTGCGGTCGATGAGCCGAGCATGTATGTCTCCTCCAACCCCGACTATTGGGGGGTGCGCTCGCTTTTCAAGTTGGGAACCGGCGCAGATTTCGACCAAGTCGATTCGGTGTTCAAGATGGTCGGCGGCGTTTTGCCATCTTCATGTCTACCCGTTGCTCAGGACTGGTCAGGCAACCTATACCTGTTGGACTGCACTGAGAAATCTTCAAGCCGAGTTGTTTGGTGGAACCATGAACGGGACGTGGACGATATGTCCGTCGATTTCGTGGCTCTGTCGTTTGCTGACTTTGTCGCTTTACTAGCCTACGACAGGCTTGACGATGAATAGCAATGACAGCTCAGGAGCGACGGCAGTGTCGGCAACGGGCCCACCGGGGTCCTCCGATGTAGGGCAGAATCCGGCCGAGGCTGTGTGAAAACACTCCACGGCTTGTAGCTTCAAAAATAAAATAGGACACCCCATTTCCAGCGAGGGTGCCCCATGAAGCGATTCATCGAAGGCGAGTCCCGCCAGCAAGTGAGCTTGCTGCCTGAATGCCTCGACGACTATATCGGAGAGGACAACCCGGTGCGCATCGTCGATGCGTTCGTTGAAGAGTTGGACTTGTCGTCACTCGGTTTCAAAGGCGCCGATCCGGCCTTCACAGGTCGTCCTGCCTACCACCCGGCAGTCCTGCTCAAGCTCTACATCTATGGTTATCTGAACCGCATCCAGTCCAGCCGTCGCTTGGAGCGTGAAGCCCAGCGCAACGTCGAACTCATGTGGCTCACAGGTCGCCTGGCGCCCGACTTCAAGACCATTGCCGACTTTCGCCACCACAACGGTGTCGGCATCCGCAACGTCTGCAAACGCTTTGTTGGTTTGTGCCGCGAACTCAAGCTGTTCACCCAGGCCATCGTGGCCATCGATGGCAGCAAGTTCAAGGCCGTCAACAGCCGGGATCGCAACTTCACGCCCGGCAAGATCGAAGCCCGCCAGCGGCAGATCGAGCAAAGTATCCAGCGCTACATGGACGCGCTGGAGACGGCAGACCGCACGCAGCCCGCCGAGGTTGAGGCCAAGACCGAACGCCTGACGGAGAAGATCAAGACGCTGCGTGCGCAAATGCGGCAACTCGACCAGACGCAGGAAGAGCTTAAACAAGAGCGCGACGGCCAACGCTCGACCACCGATCCCGATGCGCGCTCGATGAACTCACAGGCCAAAGGCACCGGCCTGGTGGGCTACAACGTACAAGCGGCGGTCGATGCCAAACACCATCTGGTCGTCGCCCACGAGGTGACCAACATCGGTAACGACCGGGCACAACTGACCAAGATGGCCTTGGCGGCACGGGCGGCCATGGGCAAGAAGAAGCTGCAAGCCTTTGCGGACCGTGGCTACTTCAGCGGCACCGAACTCAAAGCTTGCGAGGACGCCGGCATTGCCACCTACGTGCCCAAGCCGATGACCTCGGGTGCCAAGGCCGAGGGACGTTTCGATAAGAGCGACTTTGTCTACATCACCGAGCATGACGCCTACCGTTGTCCGGCGGGCGAGCACGCCATCTACCGCTTCAACACGGTGGAGAAAAATGGCCTGAACGCACGCGTCTATTGGACAAGCGCCTGCCCTCAATGCCCGATCAAGGCGCAGTGCACCACCAGTAGCTACCGGCGCGTACGCCGATGGGAACATGAAGATGTGTTGGAGCGCGTGCAGCAGCGACTAGACCAGAAACTGGACGCGATGACGTTGCGACGGCGCACCGTGGAGCATGTGTTCGGCACGCTCAAGCACTGGATGGGCACAACGCACTTCCTGACCAAGACCCTGGCACATGTGGGCACCGAGATGAGCCTGCAGGTGCTGGCTTACAACCTCAAGCGGGTAATGCGGATTCTGGGTATCGAGAAGACGCTACAGGCGATGCGGCTGGTGGGGGCGTGAGCCTCTTTATGTGCCTTTGTCGCCATGCAAGACCGAAGCAAAGATGAAGGTGCCGCCACGCGCAAACAGCGCTTCTAGAGCTGCGTGTGAGGCCAGCCAGGTCATGCACAACGCCAGGATTCGGCATACTGTTAGGCAGAGTGCGTTTCCACACAGCCTCGGCCATAAGTGGACGTTCAGACCTGCATTAGCATCATCGAAATCCTTCTTCATCGACTCAAAAGCGTTTTCTACTCATACGTCCTGTGAGTATGCGTATCCCTTCAATCCTCACAGCTATTTTCGTTTGGCTGGCAGCATCGCCTTCTGCATTTGCCCGCGACCAGCATTTCTATGACGTAGCACGAAATTGTCGCGCGAATGTTGAAGTGCATTCCTTTAGCATTCGATTTTCCATTGATACACATTCAACTTTTGCATTTGTCGAAGACACGCCATTTACTCAATGCTTAGCCCAAGGAGCTGCCTCCAAGGATGATGATGGCAGGGCGGTCTCAAACTTGAAGTGCAACACCTGAACCCCAGGTAATTTGCACAGATGACTTCACGATACACACACTTGCAGCCAGAAGATCGCCTGACTGTGGCTTCTCTTTTGCAGCAAGGCCATAGCCAACGATCCATCGCCCACCTGCTCGGGCGCAGCCCCAGCACCATTTGCCGTGAGCTTTCCCGCAATGGCTCGGCCTGTGATGGCTATGCCTTCAAGCCTGCCCAGGCAGCCTGTGAGGCCCGCCGCATCGCTTCTCGGCCTTTGCCCAAGCTGCACCCGCATGGCGCGCTGTGGCGTGTGGTCTGTGATCTTTTGCTGTGGCGTTGGTCTCCCCAGCAAATTGCCCGCACACTGCAGGGCATGCATCGTGATGATCCCAGCCAGCATGTATCCCATGAGACGATCTACAACGCCATCTATGCCTATCCCCGTGGGGAGCTCAAGAAGCAGTTGATTGCGTTGCTGCGCCAGGGGCATAGTGGCCGCAGGCCCCGCTCGGCGGGGCAGGATCGGCGGGGCCAGATTCCCGAGATGGTCAGCATCCATGTGCGTCCTCCCGAGGTCAATGACCGGCTCATGCCTGGGCACTGGGAGGGGGATTTGATCAAGGGTGCCAACAACCAGTCTGCCGTGGGTGTGCTGGTGGAGCGCCGCACGCGCTTGGTGCTGTTGTGCAAGATGCCCAACGCGACGGCCGAAAGCGCTCTGGCGGCCTTCACGGCCAAGCTCAACCAGGTGGCGCAGCCCATGCGCCAAGCGCTCACCTACGACCAGGGCAAGGAGATGTCCCGTCATCGGGAACTGGCCCAGGCCACGGGTGTGAAGGTGTACTTCTGCGATCCGCACAGCCCTTGGCAGCGGGGCAGTTGCGAAAACACCAATGGGTTGCTGCGCCAGTTCCTGCCCAAGGGGACGGACCTGAGCGTGCACGATCAGGACGCATTGGATTCCATTGCTGATCTGATGAACAACAGGCCGCGCGAAACGTTGGGCTGGAAGTCTCCATACCAAGCCTTCCAGCAGTTCATGCAGGCGATTGCACAGCGCCAGAACGCTACCATTCACTGATTCTCAAATCGCTTCAATCAAGCAGTGGTGTTGCGCTTCGGATTTGAGACCGCCAGCGTTTAATCCTGATAGGAGCTCATATAAAAAAAAGCGATCAAGGCACTCGGCCAAAGCCTTGCGCTGGCCCGCCGGCGCCGGGGGCTGTCGCAGGCCGATCTGGCCTCGCGCATGGGGGTGTCGACCAGCACGGTTCGCCGGCTGGAAGACGGGCACCCCGGTATTGCACTGTCTTACCTGGCAAGCGCCCTGCAGGTGTTTGGTGAGCTCGACAAGCTTCGCCTGCTGCTGGACACGGCGACCGATTCCGTTGGCCTGGCGCTGATGGATGCGGAGCTGCCAACGCGCATCCACAGCAAGCGCCGCAGTGCCCCCAAGGCCTTCTGAAGCTTGCGCGATGCCCAGGACAGGTTTCCGGGGTCGGTCCTTGCGGGGCGACGAGCCACGCCGCGGATGCTTGAACTGGGGCAGATGCTCAACGCGTCAAAAGCCGTGGAGTTGGGCCAGGAGACAGCCGAAGATTTGGCTTATCTGCGGGGCAAGGCGACGTCTTTGGGCGGCATGCGGCCAAAATGCAGCCTCCTGGATGAGCAAGGGCATCTGGCCCTGGGAAAGTTCCCCAGTGTGAAAGACGAGCGCAACGTGACCCGTGCGGAAGTCCTGGCGCTGAAGTTGGCACGACGGGCCGGCATGGATGCCGCCCACGCCCTGGTGGCCATGGTGCAAGACACGCCGGTGGCAGTGGCGTGAGTTGGGCTTGTCACCCGAGGTGGGCATGACGCCGCAAGAGCTGCAGGCGTTTGCTCTGGCCTTCGAACACCCGGACGCGGCACTGGCCAGAACATGGGTGGCTGGGTGAGCGCTGCCTCACACCGAGGCGCCTACTCAAACACCGGCCGAAAAAAGCTGCGCTCGTAGCTGAGGATGCAGCGGGTGTCCTCGGCCAGCTTGAAGGCGGCCTGGCATTCGGGGTCGGTTTGCGAGCGGGTGCGGTAGACCTCGTAGGCCGCGAGCGAGGGGAACGAGAACGAGGCCAGCGCAATGTTGTTGGCGCCTTCGGAGGGCAGCAGGTAGCCATGGTGGATGCCACCCAGGCGGTTCACCAGACCGATCCAGAGTTTGCCGTAGTGCTCGAAGGTTTGAAGCTGGGTGGGATCGATGACGTAGCGCAGATGGCAGGTGATCATGTTCGGGGCCGGGCCGGGTTGTTGAGGTCGGGGCAATATACCGTGCCTTGCGGCCGTGGCGCGCCCGTGGGCAAGGGCCCTGGCCGCCGCATGAAACCCCTCCGGCCGCGCGTCACACCCCGTGCAAGGCCTGGCCATAAAAGGCCTCGCCGCCCATCTGGCCGCCTTTGAGGATCAGCTCCAAGCCATCGCGCCGCGGGTTCGCTGACCAGGCCCGACACAGAGGCGCGCCGGGCGTGATGCGGGCCAGCACCGTAAGGGCCTCGATGCCCAGCACACTGGCCACCTCGCCCGAGCTGTCGCCACCGGCCACCACCACGCGCTGCAGGGGATGCTGGTCCAGCAGTCGTTTCATGACCTCGGCCAGGCCCGCGCCCACCGCACGCGCCGCCTCGGCCCGGCTCAGGCCGGCCCGGGCGGCGTGCTGGTCAAAGGCCAGCACCTCGGGGTCGTCCGGGCCTTCGGCGCTGAAGACCAGGGCACTGCGCCCGACCGAGAGGGCAGCGCCGGCCTGCGCCAGCACGCGCTGCAGTTCGGCCTCGCACCGCTCGGGCAGCAGGCAGGCTGCGATGTCCAGCCGCTCGGTGGCAAAGCCATGGGCCCTGGCCCAGCGGATCTGGCCTGCCGAGACGGGCGAGCAACTGCCACTCACCGCCGCGATCACCGGCACAGGCGCGGCCTCGGGCAGGTCAGCACTGGCGGGCAGCCAGCCCTGGCTGCGCCAATAGGCCGTGAGCGCGTAGCTGAGACCCGAAGACGAAGCGCTGAACAGCCCACCGCCGCGCTGAGTCCAGATCAGGCGGCCGGCTTCGAGCAGCGTCTCATCGTCCAGCACATCGATGAACACGATGGGGGCCGCAACGTCGGCCTGACGACAGACCCTGAGTTGGGCCAGGGCATCGCCGGCCTTCAGTTGCACCATGTCGACCAAGCCCGTGCGACGCGGGGTCTGCGCGGCCAGGTGACGGCGCAGATCCGATTCGCCCATGGGGGTGACCGGGTGGCGCGACATGGTGGGATGGCGGTCCAGGCGATAGCCCACGCCCTCCACAGCCGCGAACAGGTGCCCGAACACCTGGTAGCGGCGCAGCCGGGGCGCGCCCACCACCGAGGGGCTCCAGTCGCCCCCCATGTGCTGCAGCCCGATCTCGATGGCGCAGCCGATGGATCCAATGGCGGGCGACGAGTCAAAGGTGGAGCACACCTTGTAATGCAGGATGGGCGCCCCCAGCGCCTTCAGGCTGGCAAAGGCCTGGGGCAGGTGGCGGGCCATCCACTCAGGGCTGCGACCGCGCGACGAGCCCGCCAGGCCCACGCAGCGCACGCCCGGAAAACGCTGCAAGGCCTCTGGCGCAGGTGGCTCCAGGAACAGCACGGTGGGCACGCCAGCAGCGGTCATCGCCTCCATGGCGTCGGTGGAGCCCGTGAAATCATCGCCGTAGTAGGTCAGCAGCAAGCCCTCGGGCAAAGCCGCCTGCAAGGGGCTTTCTAAGGCATTCATCGCATTCATCGCCAGAACCCCAGGGCCTGGGCCAGGGCCGGTGAATCCAGGGCCGCCCGCTCCAGCTCAATGCCCTCTTGCGCCGCCTGCCAGGCATCGCGAAACGACTGTACCCCTGCGGCCACGCCACCCGGGTGGCCAAAGATGCCACCGCCGGCGGTGTGGATCAGGTCGGCACTGCCCAGGCCGGCGTAGGTGTCGTGCGCCTGCAGCCCGGTCTGACCCGAGCTGAAGACTGGCATGCCGGTCATGGGGGCGCTGTCCATCACCGGGGCCAGCACGGCGCGGGCGGCCGCCATCACGCTGTCGTCGGCTTCGCTGAACTTGTTGCGCAGCCCGTTCACGTGCAGGTGGTCGGCCCCGGCCAGGCGCCACAGCTTCTGCCAGGGCGCGTAGTCAAAGCCCAGTTGCGGCGAGCGGCTCAGGTAACCCCAGCCGGCACGGTGGGCGTGGATCGGCAGTTGGGCGTGGCGGCGCAGCTCGGTCATGCCGACCAGGCCGATCGAGTTCAGGCAGGCCATCACGCAGGTGCCGCCCTCGGCCAGCACCAGGTCATGGCGGCGCTTCATCTGGTCCAGATTGCCGGTCAGGTTGAAAGCCACCATGGGCATGCGGCCCAGCCGGTCAGCCGCCGACCGCACCACGCGCATGACGGCCTTCACGCGCTCGTCGAAGGGGCAGGCCGGGCCGTCGGCCTGCAGCTCGTCGTCCTTGATGAAGTCGATGCCGCCATCCACCAGCAGCTGCACCTGCTCGGCCGTCTCCTGCACGCTCAGGCCCACGCTGGGCTTGATGATGGTGCCGATCAAAGGCCCGCTGGACACGCCGCTGAGGCGGCGCGTGCCAGCCACGCCAAAGGCCGGGCCGGGGTAGGCCTGGGCAAAGGCCGGGGGCAGTTGCAGATCGATCAGGCGCAGGCCGGTGACGCAGCGCAGCTCGTACAGATTGCCGGCCACGGTGGCCATCAGGGTGGGCAGGCAGGGCCCCAGATTGGCCAGCGGCCACGACAGCTCCAGCAGCGCCCGCGTGTAGCGCCCGTTGGCCGCGGGGGCGGGCGTGGGCAGGCTGGGCACCAGGCTGCTGTCGAGGATCTGCAGGCGTTCGACCCGGGCGCCGGCCCGGGCCTTCAGCTCAGGCGTCTCGGTGGGCAGGGCCACAAAGGTGCCGCTGGACTGTTCGCCGGCAATCACCTCGGCCGCCCGGGCCGGGTCGTCGCCGGTCTCCAGCCAATAGGTGGCGTGTATGCGTTCCATGGGGTGCCTTGCTCAGGTGATGCGGCGGATGCTTTCGGCGATCTCTTCGCGCTCGAAGACCTTGATCCAGTCGTCGCGCATCAACCGTGGCTTGCCGAAGGTGATGGCCTTGTTGCAGGCATCCGAGAAGGCGCCCGGGATCTCCTTGAAGATCACCGCGGCCAGGATGTTCATGTGGCCCAGCAGAAAATCGCGCGCGCACTCGGCCGGCACCCCTCGGCGCACGGTTTCGTCCATGGCCTCGCGCATCACGTCGAGCAAGGTGGCACAGACGGTTTCTGACAGGCCCGGCTCCAGCAGGGCCATCTGGTCCACCGTCAGGCGGTAGGAGTTGAGGATGGGTGCATAGATGGTCTTGGCCAGTTCCTCACCCAGGTCAAAGGCCGACTCGGGGCCCTGCATCAGGGCACTGGTGATCGATTGCTTGGCAAAGCCGCCGCCAAAGTAGTCCTTGCGCGCGGCTTCGCTGGTCTCGTTGTTGTAGATCGGTGGGTGGCAAGGATGGGCCACAAAGTAGGTGAGGTCGGCCCGCTGGGGCAGGTGGCCGGCAAAGGGGGCGGCGGCATCCAGCACCATCACCATGGCGCCGGACTTGAGCTGGGGTTCGATCTGGTGCGAGATCTTGCCGATCAGGGTGTCGGGCACGGCCAAAATGACCACGTCCACATCCTTCAGCGCCTCTTCGGTGCTGACCACCGACAGGCCCAGCTCATCGTGCAGGCGCTGCTGCCCCGCCGCGCCGGGTTCGACGTGGGCCACGCGAAAGCGTGAATTGAGCAGATTCTTGGACAGGCGCACGCCCATCTTGCCGCCAGCGCCAAACAAGGCAATTTTGGGATTCATCTGGAGTTCTCCTTGAAGTCGATGGGCCCAGGCTTGGGCCCTTGCAGAAAAAGCTGCGCTGAGCGCAGAGGGTTCAGGCCAGCGCCGCGGCACGCGGCATGGCGGGGTGTGCCACCTTGAGCACCAGCACACCGGCCACGGCCATCAGGGCGCCGACCACCAACATGGGCAGCTGGTAGCCGCCGCTGCTGTCTTTCAGCGCGCCGGTGATGAAGGGGGCGGCAAAGCCGGCCAGGTTGCCCACGGTGTTGATCAGCGCCAGGCCCGTGGCGGCCCCGGCACCGCTGAGGAAGCGCGCCGGCAGCGCCCAGAAATTGGGCAGCGCGGCAAAGATCGCGCAGGCCGTGACGGTGATCACCGCCACCGTGGTCACTGGCGACTGCATGTACAAGGCGCAGGGAATGCTGGCCGCCCCAATGAAGGCGGGCAGCCCGACATGCCAGCGCGACACCCCGTGGCGGGTGGCATGCTGGGTGGCCAGGTACAAGGCCACGGCCGCCGGCAGGTAAGGGATGGCCGTGATCAGGCCCTTCTGGAACACATTGAACTTGCTGCCGAACTGGGCCTCGAAGCCGCCGATCACCGTGGGCAGGAAGAAGGCCAGCGCATACAGGCCGTAGATGAAGCCGAAGTACACCAGGCTGAACAGCCACACACGGCCATCGCGCAGCGCCAGACCCGCCTGGGCGCCGGGGGTCTTGGCCTTCTGGCGGGCCTCCTGAGCCAACTCGTCAGTCAACCAGCGCTGCTCTTCGGCACTGAGCCAGCGGGCATCGGTGGGCTTGTCGGCCAGGTAGAACCAGGCGATGAAGCCGACCACGATGGCCGGCACGGCCACGCCGAAGAACATGATGCGCCAACCCGCCAAACCGAACAGCCCGTTGGCCTCGATCAACAGGGCCGCCAGCGGCGCACCGATCACGGTGGTCAGGGGTTGTGCCAGGTAGAACAGGCCCAGGATGTGACTGCGGTAGCGCGCCGGCACCCACTGGCTCAGGAACAGGATGGCGCCCGGAAAAAACCCGGCCTCCGCCACCCCCAGCAGAAAGCGAAGTGCGTAAAGGCCCTCGACGTTGCTCACCCAGGTGAACAACAAGGCCACCACGCCCCAACTCACCATGATGCGCGACAGCCAGCGACGCGCGCCGTACTTGTGCAGCGCCAGGTTGCTGGGGATCTCCAGCACGATGTAGCCCACAAAAAAGATGCCGGCGGCCATGCCGAACTGAGCCGCCGACAGCGCCAGGTCCTTGCTCATGCCGTTGGGGCCGGCAAATGAAATCGCGGTGCGATCCAGGAAATTGATGAAAAACATCAGCGCCACAAAGGGCACGAGCCGCCACGACACCTTGCGGATCGCGCTTTGCTCCACGGTTTTGACAGAACTGTTCACGAAGTCTCCTCGTTGTTTTGAGCCGCCCCACGTCATGGACAGGGCCTCTTCCAGCTGGTCTGATGAACTGGTGTGATGAGTAGACCATTGATTGAAAAATCCCCGCACTGGGGTTTTCACGGAGGACGCCTACCTGGCTTGGCGAGGGCCGTGACCAGGCCTCGGAGTGAGTCACTGACGGGCCATAATCGAAAATCGCCGATTTCGCCCAGCCCCTGCCACCGAGCCCGCCCGTCATGACCGAACCGATCCAGCGCCGCAAACTGTTCCAGGAGGTTCTTGATCGCCTGATGACGCGCATTCGCTCAGGCGCCATCCCACCGGGCGGGCAGTTACCCTCCGAGCGCGAACTGATGGAGGAATACGGCGTGGGCCGCCCTGCCGTGCGCGAGGCACTGCAGGCCCTCGAACGATCAGGCATCGTGGAGATCGCGCATGGCGAACGCGCCCGTGTGGTGGTGCCTACCGCCGACCGGCTGATCGCTCAGATTGCTGGCGGTGCCATGCACCTGCTGCGCAGCCAGCCCGACTCGCTGGAGCATTTGAAGGATGCCCGGCTGTTTCTGGAGATCGGCATGGCCCGCCAGGCCGCCGAACGCGCCACCGAGGAAGACATCGCCCGTTTGCGCCTCGCGGTGGCACGCCACCGCGCCTCGCTGAACGACCTGGAGCGATTCATCGAACTGGACATGCATTTCCACCGTGAATTGGCCACGGTGAGCGGCAACCCGATCTTTCCGGCCATCGTCGAGGCCCTGTTCCGCTGGGCTGGCGAATACTACCAAGCCATGGTGCGCGCCCCCGGGGTGGAAGACCTGACGCTGGCCGAGCACGACCGCATCGTGGACGCCATTGCGCTACACCAGCCCGAGGCCGCCGCCGAAGCCATGCGCGCCCACCTGACCCGCGCCAACAAGCTCTATCTAAACCCGCAAGGGCAGACCGTGTGACGGCCCCGGGCAGCCAGAACCCGGGGTGCTCAGCCTGCACTTTCACACGTGAATAGCGCCGTCATGCCATGACGGCCTCCTGAACCGATCCAGGCACCCGGTCCCACCACGCCGGCTCACCGATGGCCGCCCGCAGGTGGGCCATGAACAATCGTGCCCGCTGAGAGCGGCCCCTGCCCGGCGCACGCACGGCGTGGATACCTGGCAAACCCGCAGCCGGTGGCGCACCCAACTCCTCCGGGAACAAGGCCACCAGGCTGCCGTCGCGCAGGTGGTCGCTCACCACCCAGGTGGCGATGTGCAGCACGCCCAAACCGCCCAGCGCCGCTTGCAACATGCCGTCCTTGTCGTCGGTGCGAAACCGCCCCCGCACGGCCAGGGGCTGATTGCGGTTGACGCCCGCATAGCGCCAGATGAACGACGGCGCTGGCGGCGTGGCCACACTGATGCATTCGTGCTGCAGCAGCTCGATCGGCGAGGCCGGCCGCCCGGCCCGCGCCAGGTAGGCCGGGCTGGCACAGGTGACCAGGCGCACCGGCGCCAGCAAGGTGGCCTGCAGGTCGCTGTCGGGCAGCACGCCGATGCGGATGGCCACATCCACCCCCTGCTCGGCCAGGTCGATCACCTGGTCGCTGAGGTGCAGATCCACCTCCACACCGGGGTACTGGTGCATGAAGCCAGCCACGGCCGGCACCACATGGCGGCGCCCTAACACGGTGGGCGCCGCCACGGTCAGCGGGCCACGGGGCAGGTCGTCGAGTTGGTGCAAGGCATCGCGGGCCGCGGCGATCTCGCTGAGGATGGTGCGGGCCCGTGGCACGAACTGCTCGCCCGCATCGGTCAGGTGGATGCGACGCGAGCTGCGGTGGAACAGTGGCGTGCCCAACTCGGCCTCCAGCGCATCCACCTTGCGGGTGACGGAGGACACCGCCACATCCTGCTGGCGTGCCACCTCGGAGAAATTGGCGCTGCTGGCCACGGCGAGAAAGGTCTTGAGAGAATCGATCATGGGGCTTGGGAACCGAACCGGGTCAGGGAGATGAACGCTGCCAGAGCCTGCGGGCAGGCCCGCATTGACTTTGCAAACATCGCAAAGATACTTTGCACATCTTCGTATTGTTCTGTTTTTCGCAAAAAACAACAATAGCCGCTGTTTCCATTCCATCCCTGCAACCTGCACCCAAGGACACTTCATGAAAACATGGCATTCAAACCCCATCTCCAAGCCCGCAGCACGCCTCGGGCTGGCCCTGGCGCTTGCTCTGGGCGGCTTGGCCGGCACCGCCAGCGTGGCCCAGGCCGCGGCCCCGATGCAGAAAACCCAGGCCCCGGGCTGGTACCGCCTGATGGTGGGCTCGTTCGAGGTGACGGCCCTCAGCGACGGCACCGTGGACCTGCCGGTCGATCAACTGTTGCACGCCCCCAAGGGCCGGGTGGCCCAGGGCCTGGGCAAGCACTACCTGAAGGCCCCGCTCGAGACCTCGGTCAACGCCTTCCTGATCAACACCGGCAGCCGCCTGGTGCTGGTAGACGCGGGCGCTGGCGCCCTGTTCGGCCCCACCCTGGGGCGCCTGTCAGCCCAGATCAAGGCCGCGGGCTACCAGCCCGAACAGGTGGACGACATCGTCATCACCCACATGCACCCCGACCACGTGGGCGGACTGGTGTCTGAGGGCAAGGTGGTGTTCCCCAACGCCACCGTGCACGCCGACCAGGCCGACAAGGATTTCTGGCTGTCGCCCGCCAGCCTGGCCGCTGCGCCCGATGCACAAAAAGGCTTCTTCCAGGGCGCCATGGCCTCGCTGAACCCCTATGCCGAGGCCGGTAAGCTCAAGACCTTCCAGGCCGATGGCGAGATCGTGCCGGGCCTGCGCAGCCAGGCCACCCATGGCCACACCCCGGGCCACAACGTGTATGTGCTGGAGAGCGATGGGCAGCGGATGATCCTGCTGGGCGACCTGATCCATGTGGCCGCGGTGCAGCTTGAGTCACCCGAGATCACCATCGGCTTCGACAGCGACGAGGCCCATGCCCGCACGGCCCGGGCCAACGTGTTCAAGGCCCTGGCCAAGGACGGCAGCCTGGTGGCCGTGGCGCACTTCCCCTTCCCCGGCGTAGGCCGCCTGCGCGCAGCGGGCAAGGGCTTTGTCTGGGAGCCGTTGAACTACAGCAGCCAGGTGAAGTAAGGTCAGGCGGGCCTCAACGCCCGCCCAGACACTCCAACTCAAACAAAGGCAGATCGGCCTGGCGGCTCAGCCAGACGCCACCGCCCAACTCGACAAAGCCCTCCTGCAGGCCGCGTCGGTACAGCGCGGCGCGGTGACGGAACAGGCGGGCGTCGGTCAGGTCTTCGTCGATGATGTCGCGCTCATAGTCCTCACGGGCCACGGCCTCCACGTAGAGTGCGCCCTTGCACAGCCGGGCCAGATTGCGCAGCGCCAGGGTCAGATCGGCGGGGCTCAGGTAGGGCAACACGCCCTGGCAGATCACCAGATCAAAGGGCTGCGCGCTGGCGTAATCGACCACCGAACCCTTTTGCCATCCATAGCGCTGGCACAGGTAGTCGCTGTACTCCACGCCCTGGTAACTGGCGCCCGGAAAGTGGCGTGCGATGGCCTCGCGCCACAGGCCGATGCCGCAGCCCACATCAAGCACCCGGTGCACCGGCACCCGCAGGTACTGCAGGTAATGGCAGACAAAGGCCCCCAGACGCTCGGCATGACCGGCGTCCACCACACGGGTCTTCTTGTCAAAGTAAAAGCGCTGGTAATACGCCTCGTCAAACCACTGCTCACTGGCTGATTGCACAACGGATCCTTGTCACCAAAACCCCCAACCGCTGGGGGAGCCGGGAGTATGGCGCAGCGCCGCCCAGGTGAGGGCACGGCGGCTTGCAGTTTTTGACTTTCAAATTCAAATACGAATCATTCTCATACAATTCAGACTCTGACATCACCACCAGCCCAGCGGCCTGACCCATGCCCATCCTGAAACGCCCCAGGCGCAATGCCCTGTCCCTCCTGCTTTTCACAACCCTGGCCCTGCCCGGCGCCCGAGCCCAAACGGCGCAGCCCCCGCGCGAAGGCGAACCCGAAGCCGCGCTGAAGACCGTGACCGTACAGCAGGCCCGCGCCGACGGGTTTGTGCCCGAAACCGTGGAGGCCGGCACCTTCCGGGGCGCCTCGGTGATGGAGGTGCCCTCCACCGTCAACGTGGTCACCCGCGAGGTGCTGGAGCTGCAAGGGGCCAGCGGCCTGTACGACGCCCTGCGCAACACCGCCGGCGTGACGCGCCAGCAAAACGGTGGCGAGACCTGGGATCAGTTGGTGATCCGCGGCATGCCGGTGGAAAACCGCACCAACTACCGCCTCAATGGCTCGATGCCGATCATGAACTTTGCGCAGATCCCCATGGAGGACAAGGAGCGCGTCGAGGTGCTCAAGGGCGCCTCGGCGCTGTACTACGGCTTCACCTCGCCGGCAGGCGTGGTCAACTTTGTCACCAAGCGGGCCGGGGCCCAGCCGGTGAACTCGGTCGGCATCACGCTGGACAACCAGGGCCGGGCCATCGCCAGCGCCGAGATGGCGCGCCGCTTCGGCAGCGAGCAAGAGTTCGGTCTGCGCCTGAACGCAGCCGGCGGCTCGCTGGGCTCTTACCTGGAGAACACCGGCAAGGGCCAGCGGCGGTTTGCCTCGGCAGCACTGGATTGGCGGGTCAACAGCCGCCTGAAGCTGCAGGCCGACCTGTCTTATGACAAGCGCCAGACCAACGAACAGATCGGCATCAACCTGCCCACGGCCGTGAACGGCACGATCACCCTGCCGCACCCGGTGGATGCGCGCAAATTGGTGGCGCCCGCCAACACCGCGTTCGACACCGAGTCGAGCCTGGCGCAGTTGCGGGCTGACTACGCCCTCAGCGACCAATGGGCGCTGACGCTGGAGGCTGGCCATTCGCAAACCCTGCGCGACCGCAACCTGGCGATCTTCCGCTTCAACGACCAGGCCTCGATTGCCACCGGCGCCGGGCGCATCACCGGCAACAGCCAGCACCTGGCCGTGGGCTCAGACCTGCTGCGCGCCGAGCTGTTCGGCAGCGTGCAAGCCCTGGGCCTGCGCCATGAGCTGACCCTGGGCCTGAGCCGCACCGACAAAACACAAGACCCGGTCTACCAGCGCAGCTACAGCGTGGCGTCGCAAAACCTGTACAGCCCGGTACCGCTCACCAGCGTGGTCTGGGGCTCTTTACCCACCAGCCCCACCACCGCCGGGCTCAAGACCAGCGACACCGGGCTGTACGCCGTGGACCGCATCGAACTGCGCCCCGGCTGGCAGGTGATCGCGGGCCTGCGCCATACCCGCTACCGCAGCGAGCAGGGCACGGCCCTGTACGACGTGGCCAAAACCACCCCGATGGCCGCGCTGATCCACCAGATCACCCCGCAGGTCTCGGCCTACGCCAGCTACGCTCAGGGCCTTGAAGAAGGCGAGGCAGGCCCCACTGGAACGGTGAACCAGAACGTGCGCCTGGCCCCCGGCGTGAGCCGCCAGCAGGAGCTGGGCGTGCGCTGGCAGCGCCCGGCCGGCCTGCTGCTGTCGGCCGCGGTGTTCGACATCCGCCGGCCCGGCTACTACACCAACAGCAGCAACGTGTATGTGGCCGACGGCCAGCAGCGCTACCAGGGCCTGGAGCTGGCCGCTCAGGGGCCGCTCACACGTCAGTGGTCCTGGCAGGGCTCGGCCCAGTGGCTGGACCCGCGCTTTCAGCATGTGAGCAGCGCCTATGAAGGCAAGCTGCCCGAGAACGCCTCACGCCAGACGCTGAGCAACTTCGTGTCGTACAACGTACCCGCCCTGCCGGGCCTGTCGCTCAACGCCGGGGCCTATACCACCGGGCGCCGGCCGGTGAACGACCTGAACCAGGCCTGGCTGCCCGGCGTGACCCTGTACAGCCTGGGTGCCCGCTATGTGGACCGCACCCTGGGCCAACGCAGCACCTGGCAGGTCAACCTCGACAACGCAGCCGACAAACAGTACTGGGCCGCCGGTGGCACCCGCCTTGCCGCGGGTGCACCGCGCACATTGAAGGCCTCGTTGAAGGTGGAGTTCTGATCTGTCGACACAGGCCCGAAGGCATCGCCAGGCTCAGACCCTGCGCCCCTGCGCATCCACCACGGCCTGACCGTCTTCCTTGGTGAAGGCGGCCTGCTGGGGCTGAGGCAACAGATCCAGCACCCACTCGGAGGGCCGGCACAGGCGTGTGCCCAGGGGGCTGACCACGATGGGTCGGTTGATCAGGATGGGGTGGGCCAGCATGGCGTCCACCAGTTGGGCGTCGCTGATGCCGGGGGCATCCAGGCCCAGCTCCTTGAACACAGCCTCCTTGGTGCGCACCAGCTCGATCACCGGCTGGCCCGTGGCGGCGATCAGGGCCAGCAGTTGCGCGCGATCAGGTGGCGTCTTGAGGTAAAGGATGACCTCGGGCTCGACGCCGCTGTTGCGGATCATGGCCAGGGTGTTGCGCGAGGTTCCGCACGAGGGGTTGTGGTAAATGGTGATGTTGCTCATGGGCGGTATTGTTTCAAACTTGGGTGAAGCTGGGATGGCAGCGGTGCACAAGCCCGCCCGGCGCCTGAACAAATTCAGCCCCGTCTGCCTGGCAGGCCGCTCCGGCGTCCACAATCGCCTCCCATGAACCTGCGATTCGTCGAAGCTTTTCACTGGGCCGCCTCGCTCAAAAGCATCACCCGTGCGGCTGAGAAGCTGCACATCACGCAATCGGCCATGTCCAACCGCATTGCCTCGCTGGAGGAAGAGCTCGGCGTGGTGCTGCTGGACCGGCGCGAAAAGCAGTTCCGGCTCACGGTGGCCGGACAGCGATTCCAGCTGCATGCCCAACGCCTGCTGGAGCTGCAGCGCCAGGTCAAACAGGAGCTGGGCTCGGGCAGTGGCGGGCCGATGGCGCTGCGCATCGGGGCCATCGAATCGGTGGTCCACAGCTGGCTGCCGGGCTGGTTGCAGGAGGTGCGCCAGCAGCACCCCGACTTCGAGCTGGAGCTGACGGTGGAAACCTCGCCCGTGCTGGTCGACCAGATCCGGCGCGGCGCACAAGACCTGGTGTTCACCTCGATCGCGGGCAGTGACAGCGAGGTGCACACCCGGCTGATGCCGGCCATGGAGATGGTCTTCGTCGGCCACAAGGCGCTGCACGCGCAGGCCCGCTACACGCTGGCCGACCTGGCGCAGCACGATCTGATCACCTTTCAGCGCGGCTCTCAGCCCCACCAGAGCCTGCTGCAGCGCTTTCAGGAGGCGGGTCTGCCGGCCCCGCGCATCCATGCGATCTCATCGATTTCGGCGATGGTGCAGCTGGTGGAAGGGGGTTTTGGCATTGCCACCCTGCCCCGCGCCGCCACCCGCCACCTGTCGAGTCGCCTGTTGCTGCGCATCCTGCGCTCGGAGGTGACCTTGGCGCCCCTGCCCATCCACGCCAGCTACCGCGCCGACCCCGGCTCGGGGGTGGCCGAATCGGTGCTCGAATCGGCACAAGCCTACGTAGGCCGCACCAAGCCGGTACGCCGCAGCCGCGCCGGCGCCTGAAATGCACCAGCCTGGCGCACCGGGCCCCTGGGGTAAGTCCTGATGGCCTTGGCACGCATTTCGCAATATCGAGAATTCTCTCGGCGTCATCGATTTTTTCGATGACAAACACAGCAAATTTTGCGTTGGATTCAAGGCGCGGTGGCTTCCACAATCCGCCCCATCGCCACTGATCACGCCTGATGCGTGATGGCAACTGAAGACACGCACCATGAACAGCCCGAGCACCTCCGCCCAGACCCCCACCCCAGGCACCCTCCAACCGACCGCCCTGCCTGGCCCCGATGCCAGCGCCCTGACCGTGCGACTGGCCGCCCGCTCAGGCCGGCTGCAAGGCCACACCAGCGGCCTGGCCCGCGAGCACGTGCAGGTCAACCTGGCCATCCTGCCGCAAGCCCTGGCCGAGGACTTCAAGCGCTTTTGCGAACTCAACCCCACGCCCTGCCCGCTGCTGGCGGTGTCCGAACCGGGCTCGCCCGCCCTGCCCGCGCTGGGGCTGGACCTGGATGTGCGCACCGATGTGCCGCGCTACCACGTGTGGCGCCACGGTGAACGCGTGGCCGAGACCAGCGACTTGCGCGACTGGTGGCGCGACGACCTGGTGACCTTTGCGCTGGGCTGCTCGTTCTCGTTCGAGCACGCGCTGCTGGAGGCCGGCATCGCGCTGCGCCATGTCGAGCAAGGACTGAATGTGGCCATGTACCGCAGCAACATCCCGACCCGATCGGTCGGTGTGTTCCATGGCCCCACTGTGGTGTCCATGCGGCCGCTGAAGGCGGCCGACGCGATCCGGGCCGTGCAGATCACGGCCCGCACACCGCAGGTTCACGGCGCCCCCATCCACATCGGCGACCCGGCCCTGATCGGCATCGCCGACCTGACCCGACCCGACTACGGCGATGCCGTGGCCGTGCACGACGACGAGCTGCCCGTGTTCTGGGCCTGTGGCGTGACGCCTCAGGCTGCCATTGCAGCCGCACGTCCGGCCTTCTGCATCACGCATGCACCGGGCCACATGCTGGTCACCGACCGGCTGAACCGCGAGCTGCGGCAAGCGCACTGAGCGCCGCGGGCCTGGTGCCCGCCCCCTGTCCGAACCTTTCAGGCCCCAACGCCCAGTGCGCGGGGGCCGGGACCCGCACAACCCGGATTTTCTTCACCCTCCCTCAACCCTCAACCAGAACCTCACCATGTGGCTACAACAAACAACCCCTTCTGAGCGCCGCACGCTCACCGCCACCTTTGCCGGCTATGGCGTGGACGGCTTTGACTACATGATCTACACCTTCCTGATCCCCACGCTGCTGGCGGCCTGGAACATGAGCAAGGCCGAGGCCGGCTACATCGCCACCGGCGCCCTGCTGACTTCGGCCGTCGGCGGCTGGGCCGCCGGCGTGCTGGCCGACCGCTTCGGCCGGGTGCGGGTGCTGCAATGGACGGTGCTGTGGTTTGCGCTGTTCACCTTTCTGAGCGGCTTCACCAACTCCTTCGGCCAACTGTTCTTCACCCGCGCCATGCAGGGCTTCGGCATGGGCGGCGAATGGGCCGTGGGCTCGGTGCTGATCGCCGAGACCATCTCGGCGCGCCACCGCGGCAAGGCCGCCGGCCTGGTGCAAAGCAGCTGGGCCGTGGGCTGGGCGGCTTCGGCGCTGGCCTTCTGGGGCATGTACGCGGTGCTGCCGCCCGAACAGGCCTGGAAGGTGCTGTTCTGGATCGGCATTGCGCCCGCCGTGCTGATCCTGTACATCCGCCGCAACCTCGGTGAGCCCGAGGTGTTCCTGGCCGAGCAAGCCCGGCTGCGCGCCAGCGGCCAGCGCAGCAATTTCCTGCGCATCTTCCACCCCAGCCTGCTGCGCACCACCGTGCTGGCCAGCCTGCTGGCCACCGGCATGCAGGGCGCCTACTACTCGGTGACCACCTGGTTGCCCACCTTCCTGAAGACCGAGCGCCAGCTCTCGGTGCTGGGCACCAGCACCTACCTGCTGGTGCTGATCGCCGGCTCATTCGTGGGCTATCTGACCAGCGCCTGGCTGTCGGACGCCATCGGCCGTCGACGCTGCTTCATCTTGTTTGCCGCCATGGGCGCCGCCCTGGTGCTGAGCTACACCCAGATCCCGATCACCGACAGCCTGATGCTGGTGCTGGGATTTCCGCTGGGCTTCTTCCTGTCGGGCATCTTCTCGGGCATGGGGGCCTTCCTGTCGGAGCTGTTCCCCGGCGACGTGCGCGGCTCGGGCCAGGGCTTCAGCTACAACTTCGGCCGCGCCATCGGCGCCATCTGCCCGGCCCTGATCGGCCAACTGAGTGCCACCTTGCCCCTGGGCCAGACGATTGGCTGGATCTCGGCCTTCTGCTACGGCCTGGTGATCATCGCCGCCCTGGCACTGCCCGAAACCCAGGGCCGAGAACTGAGCCCCAGCGCCGCCCCGGCGCGCTGACCCCTTTCTGCCTATTTTTGACCGAGCACGAGCATGTCCTCCATGACCTCCCCACTTGAAAACCAGACCCCGAGCCACGCCAGCAACAACGCCCTGTGGGAGTTCTGGATCGACCGCGGCGGCACCTTCACCGACCTGGTGGGCCGCGACCCGGCCGGCGGCTTCCACACCCTGAAGATGCTGTCGGAAAACCCCGAGCAGTACCGGGATGCCGCGGTCGAGGGCATTCGCCGCCTGCTGGGCCTGCAGCCCGGCGAGGCCATCACGCCGCAGCGCGTGGCCTGCGTCAAGATGGGCACCACCGTGGCCACCAACGCACTGCTGGAGCGCAAGGGCGACCGCACCCTGCTGGTCACCACCCAGGGCTTTCGCGACGCCTTGCGCATCGCCAACCAGGCCCGCCCCAAGCTGTTTGCCCGGCACATCGAACTGCCTGAGCTGCTGTACGAGCGCGTGATCGAGGCCCAGGAGCGGGTGGATGCCGACGGCGGCCTGGTGCAGCCCCTGGACCAGGCCGCCCTGCGCCAGGCCCTGCAGACCGCCTTTGACGATGGACTGCGCGCCTGCGCCATTGTGCTCATGCATGGCTACCGCTATCCGCAGCACGAACTGCAGGCCGAGGCCCTGGCACGCGAAATCGGCTTCAGCCAGATCTCGGTGTCACACCGTGTGAGCCCGCTGATCAAGTTCGTGCCGCGCGGCGACACCACCGTGGTCGACGCCTACCTGTCGCCCATCCTGCGCCGGTATGTCGAGCAGGTGGCCCAGCAGATGCCGGGCGTGCCGCTTTACTTCATGCAAAGCTCGGGTGGCCTCACCGAGGCCCAACGCTTCCAGGGCAAGGACGCCATCCTGTCGGGCCCGGCAGGGGGCATCGTGGGCATGGTGCGCACCGCCGTGGCGGCCGGCCACGACAAGGTGATCGGCTTTGACATGGGCGGCACCTCGACCGACGTGAGCCACTATGCCGGGGAGTTCGAGCGCACCTTCGACACCGAGGTGGCCGGCGTGCGCATGCGCGCCCCCATGATGAGCATCCACACGGTGGCCGCAGGGGGTGGCTCCATCATCAGCTTCGACGGTGCCCGCCTGCGCGTGGGCCCCGAATCGGCCGGCGCCAACCCCGGCCCGGCCAGCTACCGGCGCGGCGGGCCGCTGGCCACCACCGATGCCAACGTGATGCTGGGCCGCATTCAGCCGCAGTGGTTTCCGCAGGTGTTCGGCCCGGCGGCCGACCAGCCGCTGGACCGCGGCGTGGTGCAACAACGCTTTGAAGCCATGGCCGTGGCCATGACCGCCGCCAGCGGCCGCCCCACCCACGCCGAAGAGGTGGCGGCCGGCGCGCTGCAGATTGCGGTGGGCAGCATGGCCAACGCGGTCAAGCGCATTTCGGTGGCCCGCGGCTATGACGTCACCACCTACACCCTGCAATGCTTTGGCGGCGCGGGGGGTCAACACGCCTGCCTGGTGGCCGATGCCCTGGGCATGACCCGGGTGCTGGCCCACCCGTTTGCAGGCGTGCTGTCGGCCTATGGCATGGGCCTGGCTGACCAGATCGCCCTGCGCGAAACCTCGATCGAATTGCCGCTGGACGCCGCGGGCCTGGCCGATGCCGCACGACAGGCAGCCACCCTGCAGGCCCAGGCCGAAGGCGAGCTGAGCAGCCAGGGCCTGGGTGCTCAGGCGCTGCAGACCCGCCTTCAACTGCAGCTGCGCTATGCCGGCACCGACACGGCCCTGCCCTGCCCCTGGGAGCCAGCGGCTGCGGCCCCCGAGGCCCTGACCGCGCTGCGCGAGCACTTCGAGACGGCTTACCGCCAGCGCTTTGCCTTTCTGATGCCCGAACGCGAGCTGGTGATCGAAGCGGTGAACGTGGAATGCACCCTGCCCGGCGTGAGCACCGCCGCGCCAACCCTGGCCCACGCCGCGGTTGAGCATGTGGCCAGCCTAGTCTCCAGCGTGCGCATGTACTGCCTGCAAGACGAGGCCCCCGCTGGCTGGCGCGACGCCGCCTTGTACCAACGCGAGGCCCTGGCCCCTGGCGCCACCCTGAACGGCCCGGCCGTGATCGCCGAGCGCAATTCGACCACCGTGGTCGAGCCCGGCTGGCGGGCGCAGATGGGCGCCGACGGCTGCCTGCTGCTGCAGCGCGTGTTGGCCCGCAGCACCGTGCACGCCGTGGGCACCCAGGTGGACCCGGTGATGCTGGAGGTGTTCAACAACCTGTTCATGAACATCGCCGAGCAGATGGGCCTGCGCCTGCAGAACACCGCCTACTCGGTCAACATCAAAGAGCGGCTGGACTTCAGTTGCGCGGTGTTCGACGCGGCTGGCCAGTTGATTGCCAATGCTCCGCACATGCCGGTGCACCTGGGCTCGATGAGCGAGTCGATCCGCAGCGTGGTCGAGCGCAACCCCGGCATGCAGCCCGGCAACGTGTACGTGCTCAACGACCCCTACCACGGCGGCACCCACCTGCCCGACATCACCGTGGTCACCCCGGTGTACCTGCAAGACGACGACGCCCGGCCCAGCTTCTTCGTGGCCTCGCGCGGGCACCATGCGGACGTGGGTGGTACCACGCCCGGCTCGATGCCGCCCTTCTCCAGCCGCATCGAAGAAGAAGGCGTGCTGATCGACAACTTCTTGCTGGTCGAGCGTGGCGTGCTGCGCGAAGCCGAGATGCTGGCCCTGTTGCAAAGTGGACCCTACCCCAGCCGCAACCCGGCACAGAACCTGGCCGATCTGCGCGCCCAGATCGCCGCCAACGAAAAGGGCACGCAAGAGCTCAAGGCCATGGTGGCCCGCTACAGCCGTGCCACGGTGGCCGCCTACATGCAGCACGTGCAGGACAACGCCGAAGAGTCGGTGCGCCGCGTGATCACGGCCCTGAAAGACGGCCAGTACACCTTGCCCCTGGACAACGGCGCACAGATCCAGGTGGCGGTGCGGGTGGACGCAGGGCGCCGCGCAGCGGTGGTCGACTTCAGCGGCACCAGCCGCCAGCTGCGCAACAACTTCAATGCCCCCAAGGCGATCACCATGGCGGCCGTGCTGTACGTGTTCCGCACCCTGGTGGACGACGCCATCCCGCTCAACGCGGGTTGCCTCAAGCCCATCGAGGTGATCGTGCCCGAAGGCTGCATGCTGAACCCGCGGGCCCCGGCGGCCGTGGTGGCCGGCAACGTCGAGACCTCCAGCTGCGTGACCAATGCCCTGTATGGCGCGCTGGGCGTGATGGCCGCGGCCCAGTGCACCATGAACAACTTCACCTTCGGCGATGCCGAGCACCAGTACTACGAGACCATCTCGGGTGGCTCGGGTGCGGGCCCCGGCTTTGCCGGGACCAGCGTGGTGCAGACCCACATGACCAACTCACGCCTGACCGACCCCGAGATCCTGGAGCTGCGCTACCCCGTGCGCCTGGAAACCTATGAGATCCGGGCCGGCTCGGGCGGCAAGGGCCAGTGGCAGGGCGGCAATGGCGGCAGCCGGCGGGTGCGCTTTCTGCGGCCGATGACGGCCTCGATCCTGAGCAACAACCGCCTGCAGGGTGCCTTTGGCGCTGCCGGGGGCCAGGCCGGCGAGCCGGGCTGCAACCGCGTGCTGCGGGCCGATGGCCGCACCGAGACCCTGGACCACATCGGCCAGGTCGAGATGGGCGTGGGCGATGTGTTCATCATCGACACCCCGGGCGGCGGCGGCTACGGCGCGCCCACCTCGGCTGCCACCGCTGGCGCAGCCCCCCAGGCCCAAGCCTTGACCACCGAGGCCTGACGGGCCGCGCCCCTGCCAACGGCCCCAGGGGCGCTGGCAGGGGCCATCTGCTCTCCCCCCATCCCACCGTCTGGAGTCGATCACCATGCCTACTTTGTCCCTGCGTCAAAAACTCTGGCTGCCGCTGGTGCTGGCCTGGCTCAGCCTGCTGGCCCTCAGCGTGTTCCATGCCTGGCAATCGCGTGAGCTGCAGTTCGAGGCCCGGCGCGCCGCGCTGGCCGACATCACCGACATGTCGCTGAGCCTGGTGCGTGACCTGGCCCGCCAGGCCAGCGAAGGGCAGCTCACCGAGGCCGAGGCACGCGAGCAGGCCCTGGCCCGCCTGGCCGCCCAGCGCTATGGCAAGGATGGTTATGTGACGGTGGTGGGTGCCGACTCGGTGATCGCCATGCACCCCATCAAACCCGAACTGAAGGGGCGCAACATGATCGCCTTCAAGGACGCCAAGGGCACGCCGCTGTACGTGAACATTGCCGCCGCAGGCGCCTCGGCCGAAGGCCACGGCTACGTGGACTATTGGTGGCCGCGCCCGCAAAGCGAGGCGCCCAGCCCCAAGATCGCCTGGGTGGTGCGCTTCAAGCCCTGGGACTGGGACCTGGTGGCCGGCGACTATGTGGACGACATCGAGCAGGGCTTTCACCACGCACTGCTGCAGTCGGGGGCCGCCCTGCTGGTGCTGGGCCTGCTGATGTCGGCCCTGAGCGCGGTGCTGGCGCGCAGCATCGAGCGGGCTGTGGGCGGCGAGCCAGCCCTGGTGGCCCGCCAGGCCCTGAGCATGGCCGAGGGCGACCTGGCCAGCGAACTCGCCCCCCGTGGCGCCCAAGCCCACAGCCTGGCCCATGCCGTGAACCACCTGCGCCTGCAGATGGGGCACAGCCTGGCCCAGGTTCGCGAAGCCACCACCACCATCGACCATGCGGCACGCGAAATCGCCCAGGGCAACCTTGACCTGTCGCAGCGCACCGAGGCCCAGGCCAGCGCCCTGCAACAGACGGCGGCCACCATGGACCAGTTCAGCACCACGGTGCAACACAACGCCGACAACGCCCGGCAGGCCAAACAACTCGCGCTGGACGCCTCCGAGGTGGCCAGCCGGGGCGGCAGCGTGGTGGCCCAGGTGGTGCACACCATGAAAGGCATCAACGACAGCTCGCGCCGCATCGGCGACATCATCGGCGTGATCGACAGCATCGCCTTTCAGACCAACATCCTGGCCCTGAACGCCGCCGTCGAGGCCGCCCGGGCCGGCGAGCAGGGCCGCGGCTTTGCCGTGGTGGCCAGTGAAGTTAGACAGCTGGCCGGCCGCAGCGCCGAGGCGGCACGCCAGATCAAGACCCTGATCCACACCAGCGTGGGCCAGGTGGCCGAGGGCAGCAGCCTGGTCGACCAGGCGGGCCAGACCATGGACGAGGTGGTGAGCGCCATCCGCCAGGTCAGCGAGATCGTGAGCCAGATCAGCGCCGCCAGCGCCGAGCAGAACGCGGGCGTAGGGCAGATCGGCCAGGCCATCAGCCAATTGGACGAAACCACCCAACAAAACGCCGCCCTGGTCGAAGAAGCCAGCGCGGCCACGCACTCGCTGGCGGCTCAGGTGAGCGTGCTGCGCGAGCAACTGGCCTTGTTCAGGCTGGGCCCGGTGGCGCCGTCGCAACCCTTGCGCCTGGCCAGGGCGTGACCCGCCCTCACACCCGCACCAAGGCCTCACGCAACTGATCAGCCAGGGCCGAGGCCCGCAGGCGACTGATGCGCTGCGCGTGCGCCACGATGCCCAGCGCACCGTCGGCGCAATCACCCAACGCAAAGCGCATGCCCACACCTGTCAGGCCCTGGGCGTGGATGTGAGAGTAGCCCTGCTGCCGGGTCTGCTGAACCCAGCGCCACAGGCGGGCTTCGCCGAGTTGCCATTGGGCGTACTCGCGGGCGTGCTGGGCCAGGTGCTGGCGGATCTGATCATCATCGAGTGCCGACAACAGCGCAAAGCTGGGAATGCCCAGGCCCAGCAGCTTGGTAGCGCCCACGTGGTCGGCAAAACTGCGGATCGGGGCCTCACCCTGTTCCAGGTGCAGGCAAAGGCTGTAGTCACCGGCCCGCACCACCAGGAACACCGGCGCCCCGCAACGCCGGGCCAGGGCTTTCATGGTAGGAGTCATGCGGGCGATCAGGGGCGAGTGCTGCATCGCCGCCAACCCCAGCGCCAAGGCCTGCAGGCCCAGGCCGTAGCGCTTGTCCTGCGCCCGCCGCGTGGCCAGCCCCAGGGCCTCCAGCGCCTTGATCATGCGGTGCACCGTGGTGCGGTCCAGCCCGCTGTGCGCCACCAGCTCGGCCATGCCCAGGCCTTGCGCCTGATGCTGGGCCAGCAGCGACAGCAGACCCGAGGCGCGTTGCAGACTTTGAGCGCCGGCCACACCCCTTCGGGCGGTCTCGATCGTCATGGTTTTCCCTTGAATGTGCATATTGTGAACATTTAAGAACTTCGAAATTGTCGCGCTCCAGGCCCTGCGCTGCAATCGACTCCGGC
The DNA here is from genome assembly GCF_059416245.1 of Curvibacter sp. GW821-FHT09D12. Taxonomy (NCBI): domain Bacteria; kingdom Pseudomonadati; phylum Pseudomonadota; class Betaproteobacteria; order Burkholderiales; family Comamonadaceae; genus Curvibacter; species Curvibacter sp. GW821-FHT09D12. The sequence goes on from NZ_JBWKOU010000008.1 coordinate 213,069, forward strand.
ATCGAACCTTGCACACGGAGTCTTCATGAAACCCTTTGAGTCGCGGGCCGCCTTGAGCGGCCCGGTGTACGACCAACAGCGCAGCGGCATGCTGGCCCTGATCGAGCAGCTGCGCCAACTGGAGCAGCGCCCCGTGGCCGCCTCGGCCCGCTCGGCCGAGCGCTTTGCGCGCCGTGGCGCCCTGCTGCCACGCGAACGCCTGGCCCGCCTGCTGGACAGCGGGCAGCCTTTTCTGCCGCTGTGCAACCTGGCCGGCTACGGCATGGACGGCGAATCGCCCGAGCACAGCGTGCCAGGGGGCTCGCAGATCGCGGGCATCGGCGTGGTGGCCGGGGTGCGCTGCATGGTGGTGGTGACGGATTCAGGCATCCAGGCGGGCGCCCTGACCGAGGCCGGCAACCAGAAGCTGATGCGCTGTCAGGAGCTGGCCTTGCGCCACCGCCTGCCCTTTGTGCACCTGGTGGAATCGGCCGGCTCCAACCTGCGGCAGTACCGGGTGGAGAAGTTCATCCGGGGCGGCGCCCTGTTCTACAACCTGGCACGCCTGTCGGCGGCCGGCCTGCCCGTGATCACCGTGGTGCATGGGCCTTCGACCGCTGGCGGCGCCTACATGCCGGGCCTGTCTGACTATGTGGTGATGGTGCGCGAACAGGCCCGCGCCTACCTGGCCGGCCCGCCGCTGCTCAAGGCCGCCACCGGCGAAGTGGCCAGCGACGAAGAACTGGGCGGCACCGAGATGCACGCCAGCCAGAGCGGCCTGGCCGAGTATGTGGCCGAGGACGACGGGCATGCCGTGGAGATCGCGCGCGACATCGTGGCCAGCCTGCCCCTGCCGCGCGTGCCCCCGCCCGTTGCGTGGCCAGCCCCGCGGCTGAGCACCGACGACCTGGCCGGTGTGATGGCGCTGGCGCCGCGCCAGCCCATGGACATGCGCGAAGTGATCGCCCGCCTGACCGACGACTCATGCTGGATGGACTTCAAACCCGACTACGGCCCGGCCACGGTGTGCGGCCATGGGCCGCTGGAAGGCCATACGGTGGGCTTCATCAGCAACAACGGCCCGCTGGACCCGGCCGGGGCCACCAAGGCGGCCCAGTTCATCCAGCTGTGCGAGCAAGGCGGCGTGCCCCTGGTGTTTTTGCAGAACACCACCGGCTTCATCGTCGGCCGCGCCTCGGAGGAGGCCGGCATGATCAAGCACGGGGCCAAGCTGATCCAGGCCCTGTCAAACGCCTCGGTGCCACGCATCACCGTGATGTGCGGGGCCTCGTTCGGGGCCGGCAACTACGGCATGTGCGGGCGGGCCTTTCAGCCTGATTTCTGTTTTTCGTGGCCCAACGCGCGCACCTCGGTGATGGGGGGCGAGCAGGCCGCCATGACGCTGGAGATCGTGGCCCGCCAGAAGGCCGAACGCAGCGGCCAGCCCGCCGACGAGGCCGCGCTGGTCAAGCAAAAGGCCGAGATCGTGGCGCACTTCGATCGCCAGGCCAGCGCCTTCTACACCAGCGGCCACCTGCTGGACGACGGCGTGATCGACCCGCGCGACACCCGCGCCGTGCTGGCCCTGGCGCTGGCCACCCGGCGCGAGGCCGAACGCCACACGCCACGCGCCCTTCAATTCGGCGTCGCCCGATTCTGAGATCCGACATCTGAGACCTGAACCCGAGACGCCCCCGACACGGAGACACCCCATGATCTACACCCCCGCACACCAGGACCTGATGGACAGCCTGCGGCGCTTCATCAGCGCCGAAATCGACCCCCACGTGGACGAGTGGGAGGCGGCCGAGATTTTTCCGGCCCACGAACTGTTCGCCAAGATGGGGCGGCTGGGCTTTCTGGGCATCACCAAGCCCGAGGCCTTTGGCGGCCTGAACCTTGACTTCAGCTACGCGCTGGCCGCCTCCGAGGCCATGGGCCATGTGCGGGCCCAGGGCGTGGGCATGGCGGTGGGGGTGCAGACCAACATGGCCACACCGGCGCTGGCCAGCTTTGGCTCGGATGCCCTGCGCCATGAGTTCCTGGCCCCCGCCATCACCGGCGAGCAGGTGGCCTGCATCGGCGTCTCGGAGCAAGGCGCGGGCTCGGACGTGGCCTCGCTGCAGACCCGGGCCCGACGTGACGGTGACGACTACGTCATCAACGGCGCCAAGATGTGGATCACCAATGGCACCCAGGCCGACTGGATCTGCCTGCTGTGCAACACCTCGGACGGGCCCTCGCACAAAAACAAATCGCTGATCGTGGTGCCGCTGAAAGACGACAAGGGCCAGCGGGCCCGCGGCGTCAGCGTGCAGAAGATCCGCAAGTTCGGCATGTGGTCGTCCGACACCGCGCAGATTTTCTTTGACGAGGTGCGGGTGCCCGTGCGCCACCGCATCGGTGAAGAAGGCCTGGGCTTCATCTACCAGATGAAGCAGTTCCAGGAAGAGCGCCTGGACGGTGCGGCACGACGCCTGGCCGCCATGACGCTGATCCAGGAGACGGCCGACTACCTGCGTCAGCGCCAGGCTTTTGGCCGCCCGCTGCTGGACAACCAGTTCATCCAGTACAAGCTGGCCGAGCTGAAGACCGAGCTGGAGGCCCTGCGCGCCCTGACCTACATGGCCACCCACACCTACATCCACGGGGGCGATGTGGTGGAGCTGGCCTCGATGGCCAAGCTCAAGGCGGGGCGCCTGTCGCGCGAGATTGCCGAGTGGTGCATGCAGTTCCAGGGTGGCATGGGCTACACCTGGGACAACCCCGTGTCACGCGCCTACCGCGACTACCGGCTGGGCTCGATCGGAGGCGGCGCCGACGAGGTGATGCTGATGGTGATCGCCCGCCACATGGGCCTGATGGGGGCACGGTCATGAACACCCCCGAACCCGGCACCCTGCCGCTGACCCCGACACCCGCAACCAGCGACACCCCTTTGCGGGTTCGCGAACACCAGGGCGTGCTGTTTGCCACCCTCAACGATCCTGGCACCCGCAACGCACTCTCGCCCACGATGGTGCAGGCGCTGGACCAGGTGGTGCGCCAGGCGGGTGAACAGCTCGAATTGCGCGCCCTGGTGCTGCGCGGCAGCCAGGGCTTTTTCTGTGCCGGCGGGCATGTGGGCAGCTTTGAGCAACGCCTGAACACGCAGCAGGCCCAGCCCCCCGGTGGGGCCGACCCGGTGGCGGCCCGCAACCGCGAGTTCGGGCATTTCATGCAGCGCCTGGCCGCGCTGCCCGTGCCCGTGCTGGCCGTGGTCGAAGGGGCGGCCATGGGCGGCGGCCTGGGCCTGGCCTGTGCCGCCGACCTGGTGCTGGCGTGTTCGGACGCCCGTTTTGCCCTGAGCGAGACCGGCCTGGGCCTGATCCCGGCACAGATCGCCCCTTTTGTGGCGGCCCGCATCGGCGCCCCCGCGACCCGCCGCCTGGGCTTGACGGGCGAACGCGTGGCCGGCGAGCAGGCCCTGCGCCTGCAATTGGTGGATGAGCTGGCCGCCGACTCCGCCGCACTCAGCGCGCGCCTGGCCCATTGGCTCCAGCTCATTGGCCGCTGTGCGCCCGGCGCCAATCGCAGCCTCAAACCCCTGCTGGGCAGGCTGCCCGGCCAGACCGCCGACGTGCCGGCCTGGCTGGATCAGGCCGCGCTCACCTTCAGCACCTGCATGGCCCACGAAGGCCGCGAGGGCCTGGCCGCCTTGCGTGAGCGCCGCGCACCTGCCTGGCAGGTGCATTTCAGTGCCGAACAAGTCCATGCCCTGACCCTGCCGGAGGCCCCATGACCCCCTTCACCCCGCCGCTGCTGCGGCCCTTTCACACCGTGCTGGTGGCCAACCGCGGCGAGATCGCCCTGCGCATTCTGCGCACGGCACGCCGCCTGGGCTACGCCACCGTCGCGGTGTACTCCGAGGCCGACGCCGGCAGCCCGCATGTGCTGGCGGCCGATCAGGCCATCGCCATCGGGCCCGCCCCGGCGCGAGACTCCTACCTGAACATCGAGGCCTTGCTGCAGGCCGCCCGGGTCACCGGTGCCGACGCGGTGCACCCTGGCTACGGCTTTCTGGCCGAGAACGCCGAATTCGCCGAGGCCGTGGCCCAGGCCGGCCTGGTGTTTGTCGGCCCTCCGGCCCGGGCCATCCAGGCCATGGGCCACAAGGCGCAGGCCAAGCGCCTGGCCGAGGCTGCTCAGCTGCCCTGCATCCCGGGCTACCAGGGCGAGGACCAGAGCGATGCCGCCCTGCTGCGCGCCGCCACACAGTTGGGCTACCCCTTGATGGTCAAGGCCAGCGCCGGGGGTGGCGGGCGGGGCATGCGCCTGGTGCACAGCGCTGACGAGCTGCCCACGGCCCTGGCCTCGGCCCGCTCCGAGGCCCTGAGTGCCTTCGGCTCGGGCGAGCTGATCCTGGAGCGGGCCTTGCACCGCCCGCGTCACATCGAGATCCAGCTGCTGGCCGACGCCCATGGGCAGGTGCTGCACCTGGGCGAACGCGACTGCTCGGTACAACGACGCCATCAGAAGCTGATCGAAGAGTCACCCTCGCCCGCAGTGGATGCCGCTCTGCGCGAGCGCATGGGCCAGGCGGCGGTGCGCGGTGCCCAGGCCATCGGCTACCTGGGCGCCGGCACCATGGAGTTCTTGCTGGATGCGGACGGGCAGTTCTACTTCATGGAGATGAACACCCGGCTGCAGGTGGAGCATGCGGTGACCGAGGCGGTGACCGGCCTTGACCTGGTGGAATGGCAGTTGCGCATCGCAGCCGGCGAGGCGCTGGAGCTGCGCCAGCAAGACCTGCGCTGGCACGGCCATGCCATCGAGGTGCGGCTGACCGCCGAAGACGTGCCCGCCGGTTTTCTGCCCCAGACCGGCCCGGTGCTGCGCTGGCACGACCCGGCCACCGATTGGCCGGTTCGGGTGGACCATGCCCTGGCCGAGGGCGCGCTGGTGTCGCCCCATTACGACTCGATGGTGGCCAAGCTGATCGCCCACGGCCGCACCCGCGAGGAGGCCCGGCGCAAGCTGCTCAACGCCGTGCGCCATTGCGTACTGCTGGGCGTGCCCAGCAACCAGGGCTTTCTGGCCGACTGCCTGGCCGATCCCGTGTTTGCGGACGGCAGCGCCGTGCACACGGGCTTTGTGGCCGAGCGCTTCGGCCTGTCCCCGCGCCCGCCGGCCTTGCCCGGGGCCACCCTGGCCCTGACGGCCTTCGCAGCGCTGATGCACCCGAGCCACAGCCCCGGCCCAGGCCAGTTGCTGAACCCGCCGCCCCTGGCCGGAGCCGGCTTGGGCCAGACGATCACCTTGCAACAAGGCAGCCAGCGCTGGCGCTGGCGACTGCAGGCCCAGGGCGGCGACTGGCAGCTGCAGGGCGAGCGCTTGTTCTCGCCTTCCGCCCCCGGCGACTTCGCCCCCCTGGGGCCCTGGCGCCTGCGCGGCGCTGCCTGGACCGACGCCACCCGCAGGGGACTGCAGGCCGAACTGGACGGCCGCCTGGAGCGCGTCTGGCTGGCCCCCCAAGACAGCACCTGGCATGTGTTCCACCAAGGCCGGGCCTGGGCCCTGGAACAGGTGAGCGAGCGCCGTGAGCGCGCCGCCCCCACCCCCAGCGGGCGGGTGCACGCCCCCCTGGGGGCCCGGGTACTGGCCGTGGCCGTGCAAGCCGGCGATCGGGTGCAGGCCGGACAGAAGCTGGTGGTCCTGGAGGCCATGAAGATGGAGCATGTGCTGCTGGCACCCTGCGATGGCGTGGTGGCCGAGCTGGCCGTGCAAGCCCAGACCCAGACCCGCAAAGGCGCGTTGTTGATGCGCATCGAGGAGGCGTCAGCATGAGCGAACCCACACGGCCCCACCCTCGGTCATCGCGCCGGGTGCGCATTGGCGGCGCCAGCGGCTTCTGGGGCGATTCGGCCCTGGCCACACCGCAGTTGCTGGCCGTACCCGGCCTGCAGTACCTGGTGTATGACTACCTGGCCGAGACCACGATGGCGATTCTGGCCCGGGCCCGCCGCAAGCGCCCCGAGTTGGGCTATGCCACTGATTTTGTGCACGACGCGATGGCCCCGCACCTGGCACAGCTGCTGGCCCAGGGCGTGCGCGTGGTGGCCAACGCCGGCGGCCTGAACCCCCAGGGTTGCGCCGACGAACTGGCCCGGATCGCGGCACAGCAAGGGCTGCGGCCCCGCATCGCCGTGCTGCTGGGCGACGACCTGATGCCGGCGTTGCACCGGGCAGCCACCGACCAAGGCAGCGCCCCGGCCTGGCACGACCTGCAAGGGCAGCCCCTGCCCAAGGCACTGATCTCGGCCAACGCCTATGTAGGTGCTCAGGGCATCGCACTGGCCCTGGACCAGGGCGCCGACATCGTGGTGACCGGGCGCTGCGTGGACAGCGCGGTGGTGCTGGGCGTGCTGGCTCATGAGTTTGGCTGGTGCTGGGACGACTGGGACCGGTTGGCCGCCGCCACCCTGGCCGGCCACGTGATCGAATGCGGCGCCCAGGCCACCGGGGGCCTGTTCACCGATTGGCAGCAGGTGCCCGACTGGGCCGGCATCGGTTACCCGGTGATCGACGTGGCCGAAGACGGGTCGTTCGAACTCGGCAAGCCAGCGGGCACCGGCGGGCTGATCCACCCCGGCGCCGTGGCCGAACAGGTGCTGTACGAAGTGGGCGACCCGGCCCACTACCTGATGCCCGACGTGAGTTGCGACTTTCGCCAGGTGCAGGTACGGGCCCTGTCGGCCGACCGGGTGGCCGTGAGCGGTGCGCGCGGGCGCCCACCGACCGACACCTACAAGGCCAACGGCACCTGGCAGCAGGGCTACCAGATCCAGGTGCTGATGGCCATCCGGGGCATCGAGGCGCCAGCCAAGGCCCGCAAGACCGCCGAGGCCTTGCTGCTGCGCACCCGGCGGCAACTGGCCCAGGCCGGCCTGGACGACTACAGCGAGACGGCCGTCGAACTGCTGGGCTGCGAAGCCCTGTACGGCCCGCAACGCCAGATGCTGCCCACCCGCGAGGTGGTGCTGCGACTGGCGGCCCGCCATGCCGAGGCCCGGGGATTGGTGTATCTGCAGCGCGAGTGCGCCTCGGCCGGTACCTCGATGGGGCCGGGCACACGCTCGTCTTTCTCGGGCCGGGCCGAAATCCAGCCGGTGATCCAGGTGCTGTCCTTTCTGGTGCCCAAGACCGAGGTGGCGCTGCAACTGCGCCTGGGTGATCAGACCTGGCCCGTGCCGCCCGGGCCGGTGGCAGCGGCGCAGCCTGCCGCGCCCCTGGACGCCGCACAGCGCCCGGATGACCCGGTGGGCGATCCGTTGAACGACGATGGGCCTCCGGGCCCGTTGGTGAGCGTGCCGCTGCTGCGCCTGGCCTGGGCCCGCAGTGGCGACAAGGGCGACGACGAGAACATTGGCGTGATCGCCCGCCAGGCGCGCTACCTGCCCCTGCTGCGGGCCCAGTTGACGGCCGAGGTGGTGCGGCACTGGCTGGCCCACCTGGTGCAGGGCCCCGTGGAGCGCCATGAAGTGCCCGGCCTGCAGGCTTTCAATTTTGTGCTGCACCAGGCCCTGGGCGGCGGCGGGGTGTGCAGCCTGCGCTCTGACCCGCTGGGCAAATCATTTGCCCAGATGCTGCTGGACTGCCCCCTGCAAGTGCCAGCCGCCTGGCTCGATTGAGCCGCCCCCCGGCCCAGCCCCATGAACACCCCGGAGACCCGCATGACCTTGACCCACCAGGCCCCGCAAGGCCGACACACCCCATCCGGCCGCGGCCGCCGCCTGGCCCTGGGCGGGGCCCTGGCCCTGCTGACCACCCTGCAGGCCGTGGGCCTCCCGCTGCCCGCCCGGGCCCAGGAAAGCTACCCCAGCAAGCCGATCCGCGTGGTGGTGCCCTACCCGCCCGGCGGCGTGTCGGACGCGGTCACCCGCACGGTGATGCAAAAGCTGGCCGAGCGGCTGAACAACCCCATCGTGGTGGACAACCAGGCCGGCGCCAACGGGCAGATCGGTTCGGCCGCGGTGGCCCGAGCCGCACCCGACGGCTACACCTTGCTGGTGGTGGTGGCGGCGCACGCCATCAACCCCAGCCTGTACACCCGCATGAGCTACGCCCCGCTGAGCGAGCTGACAGGGGTGAGTCTGTTCGGCCACATCCCCTTGCTGCTGGTGTCCAGCGCCAAGGTGCCCGCCAGCCAGCTCAAGGACCTGGTGGCCTGGGGCCAGGCCCACCCGGGAGCGCTGACCTTTGCCTCCAGCGGCACCGGCTCAGGCGCGCATCTGGTGGGCGAGCTGTTTGCCCAGACCGTGGGCCTGCCCATGACCCACGTGCCCTACAAGGGCATTGCACCGGCGCTGCCCGATCTGTTCTCGGGCCAGGTGTCGATGATTTTCGACTCGGTGCAGACCATGGGGCCCCACGTGAAGGCCGGCAAGCTCAATGCCCTGGCCATGACCAGCGCGCAGCGCTGGCCCGGCGCCCCCGAGGTACCCACCCTGGCCGAGCTGGGCTACCCCAGCCTTACCACGGGCAGCTGGATCGGCCTGCTGGCGCCGGCCAAAACGCCCAAGCCGGTGTTGCAGCGCCTGGCGGCCGAAACCCAGAAGGTGCTGGATGCGCCCGAGATGCGGCAAAAGCTGATCGACTACGGCATCGACCCGGTGGGAGGCACCCCGGCGCAGTTCGACGCCTTCATCCGCAGCGAGGCAGCACGCTGGGCCCAGGTGGTGCAGCAAGCCCATATCCACCTCGACTGATCCCCGGGAACCACGATGACCCCCTCCATCCTGCAGCAGATCAAGGTGCTGGACCTGACCCGCGTGGTGGCCGGCCCCATGGCCACCCAGATGCTCGCCGACCTGGGCGCCACGGTCTACAAGATCGAGAAGCCCGGTGAAGGCGACGACACCCGCCGCATGGGCCCATTTGTGACGCTGACCCCGCCCGAGGGCGGCCCGGCGCGCACCGAATCAGCCGCCTACCACGCCTACAACCGGGGCAAGCAATCGGTCACCCTGGACCTGGCCTCCCCCCAGGGCGCCGCGCTGGCCCAGGCCCTGGCGCTGCGCTGTGATGTGGTGATTGAAAACTACAAGGTGGGCGCGCTGGCCCGCTACGGGCTGGACGCAGCCACGCTGCGGGCGCAGCAGCCCGGGCTGATCTATTGCTCGATCACCGGCTTTGGGCAGACCGGGCCCTATGCCACCCGGCCGGCCTACGACTTCATCACCCAGGGTCTGGCCGGGCTGATGAGCACCTGCGGCGAGGGCGACGGCCCCCCCATGCGCACCGCCATCCCGATCACCGATGCGGTGACGGGCCTGTACGCCACCGTGGGCATCGTCAGCGCGCTGTACCACCGCCAATTGACGGGCCAGGGCCAGACCCTGGACATGGCCTTGCTGGACGCCTCGGTGGCGCTCAACGGCCACCTGGCTCAAGGCTACCTGATGGGCGCCCGGGTGCCGCACCGCGCCGGCAATACGAACCCCATCGCCGCGCCCTCCGAGGTCTTTGCCTGCGCCGATGGCGAGCTGATCGTGGCGGCCGGCAACAACCTGCAATTCAAGGCCCTGACCGAAGCGCTGGGCCGGCCCGAGTTGGCCGCCGACCCGCACTTTGCCAGCAACACCGAGCGCATCGAACACCGCGAGGCCCTGCGCCAACAACTGGCCCCCGCCATCGCCCGCTACACCCGGGGCGAACTCAGCGATCTGATGGCGCGCAGCGGGGTGCCCAGCGGCCCCATCAACCGCATCGACGAGGTGTTTGCCGACCCGCAGGTACAACACCGCGAGTTGGTGCAGCAACTGGGTGATGAGGGCGACGCACCCGGCGCAGGCTACCCCGTGATCCGCAGCCCGCTGCGATTTTCAAACACGCCGGTGCACCACGCGCCCTCGCCTGGCTTGGGGCAGCACACAGAGCAGGTGCTGCAAGGCGAGCTGGGCCTGTCCGCCCAGGAGGTGGCGCAGCTGCGTTCGCGGGGGGTGATTTAACGGACGGCCCCGCCCTCAAGCCACCTGCAAACCCAGCGCCGCCACCAGGGCCACCGCCTGGCGCACCGAGATCGTGGCGCCCTTGAACAGGGCCAGGTTGCCCGGTTGCAGGCCGCCCAGGTCCACCTCGCGCAGATCAGCCCCTTCAAAGCGGGCCTGTTTGAGGTGGGCATCGCGCAGGCTGCCGCCCTCGAACACCGCGTCGCGGAAGTCGCTGCCCGACAGATCGGCCTCGGAGAAGTCGATCTGCTCCAGGCGCTGCTTGCGAAACGAGAAACCCCGCAGGGTCGCGGCCACCAACAGGGTGTCGCGAAAGCCCAGGCCCAGCGAGCTGTTGTCGGCAAAGCGCGCCCCCGTGAGCTTGACACTGGCAAAGCTGGCCGAGGCCAGCTTGGCCCGACCCCACTCGGTGTTATTGAGGTCGCAGCCCACAAAGCGGGCATCGCTCAGGTCGGCCAGCCCGAAGTCGGCCTGCCTGGCGCGGCACCCCGACCATTGGCTGCCCTGCAATTGAGCCCGGGTGAAGTCGGTCTCGGCCAATTGACAGTCGATGAAAGCGGCCTGCCCGAGCGCGAGCTGAGCCAGATCCTGCTGATCAAAATCGCAGCGCTCAAAGCGCAAAGCGGCCCCATTCGCAGCCCGCAAAAGGGCCTGGACCTCATCGCGGCCCAAGCGCAGATCACAAAAGGTGGTGTGTGACGCAGGGAGGGGTTCAGAGGCAAACAACTCGGGCTGGTGCATGGCAGGTGACGGTGGCGCACAGAAGCAAAAAGGGCCACAGCTTGCCACAAGAAGACCGGCCCTGCGGCAGGCGTGTTGGGCCTGCCGTGTTCAGGCTGCCAGCAGTTGTGGGACGGGCCTCCGGGTTGAGGCAACGGTCTGGCGAACCGCTTCGTGGCTCAGTTTGAAGATGGACACGGCCGCCACCAACTGCTGTGCCTGGTGCTCCAGGCTTTGGGCTGCGGCTGCGCTTTCCTCCACCAAGGCGGCGTTCTGCTGGGTGGTCTGATCCAGCTGGGAGATGGCCTGGCCAATCTGGGCCACACCCGCGCTTTGTTCAGCGCTGGCGGTGCTGATGTCGCCCACAATGCTGCTGACCCGCGAGATGGCCTCAACCACCTCCCCCATGGTCAGGCCCGCCTGGTCGACCAGATGGGACCCCTGCTCCACTTGCGCCACACTGGCCCCGATCAAGGCCTTGATTTCCTTGGCCGCCTCGGCGCTGCGACCGGCCAGTTGGCGCACCTCGCTGGCCACCACGGCAAAGCCGCGGCCCTGCTCGCCGGCCCGCGCGGCCTCCACAGCGGCGTTCAGCGCCAAGATATTGGTCTGAAAGGCGATGCCGTCGATCACGCCAATGATGTCGCCGATCTTCTTGGAGCTGTGGTTGATGCCCTTCATGGTGTCCACCACCTGGGTCACCACCAAGCCGCCCCGGCTGGCCACCTCAGAGGCGGTGTGGGCCAATTGATGCGCTGTGTGCGAATGGTCGGCCGTGTGACGCACCGTGATGCTGAACTGGTCCATGGTGGCAGCGGTCTCCTGCAAGGCGGTGGCCTGTTCTTCGGTGCGCTGGCTCAGATCGATGCTGCCCATCGACACCTGCGCCGAGCCGGTGGCAATGGAATCGGAGGCACCGCGCACCTGGCTGACGATCCGGACCAGGCTCTGCTGCATCAGGCCGAGCGAATCCAGGACACTGCCCGAAGGCGCCGAAGCCACGCCCTCGACCGGGCTCAGATCGCCGTTGGCAACCCGTTGAGCAGCCTCCCCCAACAAGCCGGGCTCTGCGCCCAGGGCTCGGCCCAAGCTGCGAACAATCCACCCACCCGCCAGAATGGCCATGGCAAACGCCAACAGGCAGGCCGCCATGAGCCAGTTGCGCTGTGTCACGTAATGCGCTTCAGCCGCATCGATCAGAGCGGCCGACCGGTGGGCGGTGACTTCGGCATAGGCATTGGTCTTGTCAATCAGCCTGGCCAGCAAGGGCCGGCACTCATCGTTCATTTTGGCAATGGCCTCTTCACGTCTGTTTTGCAGGCCCAGTTGCACGATGGCCAGGGCCACCGGCCCGTAGACCTGCTCAACCTGCTCGATGTCTGCGACCAACGCCGTGACGTTGGAAGGCACGTCACGGCCCGCCACCATCTCTTTCAAGGCCGCCAGATCCGTCTGGACTTGCTGATGGGCACGATGGACGGCCGCCTTCTCAAGCTCGAGGTCGCTGGCTTGGGTGACCAGGACCAGATTGCGGGCAGCAATTGCCCGCGCATCCACTTCTGAGCGGATGCGGGCCACCAGGATCGCGCGGGCATTGATGCCCTGCACAAAGGACTCAAAGGCCCCGTTGGCCTCCTGGAGCGCATTCACGGCAATGCCCGCAGCCAGCATGACCAGGACAGCCAAGCTGCCAAAGGCAGCGCACAACTGGGTCCGCACGGAGAGACGTTGTAGGGTCATCGGGCACCTCGGTACTGAATCGTTGAAAGAACATCGAATTGATCAAATTGTCCAGTCAAATACCAATTCAAGCAATTAACAATGATTACTCAGATGAAAATGCGGGTCACTATCAATTCATGGTGATTTCTGCTAAAAGTTCGCATCGCGACCACGGCAGGGATGACGCGCCATGCGCCACCCACCCAATCGATACCAAGCTCAAGGCCGGCCCACAGACCTTGCCCTGCCGAGAATCCAAGACGTTTGGCCCTTAGAACGTCCATCACCGGCAAGTGCCGGTGCGCACGCAGTTGCACCGCCCCAGCCCCTTGAACCAGCGCGCCTTCTCTCCCTTGCAGGCCCCTCTCAGAGCGTCAGGGCTCGGACCTGGACGTTCGTCAGCGACACAATGACCCCGTTTAAATGCGGGATATGGCATTAAAAAAAGATTTATTTGATACATTTGGCAAAACCACTTTGACACCGGCCTGACATGCTGAGACAAGCCCTGCACGACACCCTGAGCCCGCGGCTGCGCACTCAGTTGATCCGCCGTGCATGGGCCGGAACTGGCATCGTGGGTGTCTGTCTGGCGGCCCTCGCCACGTTCTGGCTTTACGCCAGCCAGGCCAGCCTGAAGGCCCAGGCCTTCGAGACCGCACGGGTGACGGCGCAGAGCCTGCAAAAAGTGATCGAGCTTGATCTGCTGCATCTGGACAGCCTGCTGACCGATGCCGAATGGCGTCGGCACGCTCGGCTCGCGACCGGGTCGTTTGAACAAGCCAGCGGACAGACCCTGCTGGCCCAGGGCCTGATGGCCGTGGGAAGGCTCGACCCGGCGGGCCGACGAATCCGATGGAACAGCCGAGAACCGATCGCAGGATTGCCCGCTCTGGAACAAGAAATCATCGGGGCCTTGCAGGCCGCCAGTACAACCAGGCTGTCGGTCCTGGCCTTGGTTCAACTGGCCCAGCCTGATGGGCGGTGGGTGCTTGTGTTGGGTCGCCAAGGGCTGAGCCCGGCCGGGGACAACGATGGGGCGGTCCTTGGCTTGCTGCCCGCAGCGCATTTTCAATCCTTGATGGACACGGTCGCCATGGGGCCACAGGGCGCCATCAGCCTGCGCCATACCCCCTCGATGCGCCTGCTTGCCAGCAAGCGCTTCGGGCCGGGTGGCGAGGCACAAGACCCCTTCGGTGAATCAAGACTGTCCGACGACTTTCTGCATGCTCTGGCCCGCCAGACCGACACGGGCGAATTCACGGCTCGCGGCGACGTCGACTCCGTGGAACGCAACTATGTCTACCTGAGCGTGCCCGACCAGGCCGTGACGGTGATCGCGGGTGTGGCCACCGCAGGCTATCTGCACCTCTGGCGCCTTCAGGCGCTGCAGGTGATGGCGCTGGCCCTGCTGGCACTGAGTGTCATCGCCTGGTACACATGGCTGATCTACCAGGCCTGGGACCGCGAGTCGACCCATGCCCAAACCCTGGCTCGACAGGGCCAGCGCCTACAGGCGCTGCTGAGGATGGCCAGCGACGGCACCCATGTGCTGGATGCCAGGGGCACACTGATCGAAGTGGGGGACACCTTTCTGACGCTGCTGGGCTATCGGCGCGCTCAGTTGATCGGTCGCCCCATGTCCTTGTGGCTGCCAGGCTTCAGCCCGCGACACGTCCAGGTGTGGGGCCGGATGCTGGATCGGCGGCCCCATCTGCGCCGCGAAGCCCAGTTTCGAAGAGCTGATGGGCGGCAAGTCTGTGTCGAAATCTATGCGGCCAAGGTGACCCTCGATGGCCAGGCGCTGGTGTTCTGCTCGGCTCGGGACATGACCCACCGAAACGAACTGGAGGCACGGCTCAAGGCCTCCAATGACCGCGCACAAGACCTCTGGGACAACGCACCCTGTGCCTACCACGTCATGGACGATCAAGGTACTTTCCTGCAGATCAATGCCACGGGCCTGCGCTGGCTGCAACACCCCAGTGACGACCTGATCGGGTTCAGGTCGCTGGCCGACTTCCTGGCGGGAGACGATCGACAGGTTTTTGCCAGGCTGCTGGACAAGGTCCGGACAGAGGGCCTGGCCCAGGACATGGAGGTGGACCTGCTGGCCACAGTGGACACGCCCAGGCGCCGGGTCAGCCTCAGTGCAACCGCCATCCCCCAGGCCTCAGGCACGCACCGGCAGATACGCACGGTCATGTACGACGTCACCAGCCTGCACCACATGCAGCAACGACTCGATGGCCTGGTCAATGAGCAACAGGCCATGCTGGACAACGACCTGATCGGCATCTTGAAGCTGGTGGACCGCAAGGTGGTGTGGATGAATCGCGGGGTGACCCGGATCTTCGACTTTGAGCAAAGCGAGCTGGTGGGGCAACCGATTCGCGCCCTGTACGCGGATGAGGCCAGCTACGTCCGGGTTGGTGAGCAGGCCTACTCGGCGCTGTCGGACCGGGGACGCTATCGCACGGAAATCCAGATGCGTCACAAGAACGGCAACATCCTCTGGATCAAGGCTTTCGGCAGCCATCTGGCGGGCAAGGAAGGCGAGTCGCTCTGGTTGATCGAAGACGTCACGCAGGCCCACCAGTTGTTCGAGAAGATCGAGGCACTGGCCTACCACGATGGGCTGACCGGATTGCCCAACCGAAGGATGATGACTGATCGGCTGGAGACGGCGATTGCCAACGCACGCAGAAACGGGCTGGTGATTGGTGTGTGCTTCATGGACCTCGATGGCTTCAAGGCCGTCAATGACCAGAACGGTCACGAGGCGGGCGATCTGCTGCTGCAAGAAATAGGTCGCAGGCTGGAGCGTGAGCTCAGGCCTGCAGACACGGTGAGCCGCACCGGAGGCGACGAGTTCGTGCTGATCCTGAACCCTCTGGGCACCAGGCGCGATCACGAGCAGGTCCTGAATCGCATCCTGGCCTGCGTGCGCCAGCCCATCGCACTGGGCAACGGCACCGAGGTATGCGTGGGCGCCAGCATCGGCGTGTCCTTCTTTCCAGACCACGGCAACACGGCAGACATGCTGCTGCGCCAGGCCGACCAGGCCATGTACGAAGCCAAGGCCCAGGGCCGAGGTCGGATCTGCGTGGCAGCCCTGCCCGAAACGCCAACGAGCGACCCCATGGCGCCAGCGCCTCAGGCCATCCTTTGCACCAATTGAGGCGCCCCCTGCGCATCGCCTGTCTTGCCCGCCGTTCCCGCTGGACAGAATTGAGAGATGAACGGTATCCTGAGCGCCACAAGCCATGAAAGCTTGGCCCAGCGTGGACTATCGACCCGCGCGAACGGCCACCATCAAAACATCAGGCTGAAGACTGTTCATCGCAGTGCACCGACCCTTGAGGGACGGCCAGAAAAACAATAAATGAGCACCGATGCCGTGTCGCACATCGACAGGCTTTGACGTCAACAGCTCAACCCTTGAGGGAGGGGTATGCAGGGTCTTGCAGGGTTCAATCCGTCTTGCCGCCATTTGCTGGACGCCACGCTGAACGTGGTGCCCCACGGCATGGCCTTGCTGGACACAGACTTCCGATATCTGAGCATCAACACCTGCCTGGCCCAATCGAACGGCCTGCCCGTCGACGCCCACCTGGGCCGGACCGTGCGCGAAGTGCTGCCCACGGCGGCCGATCGGATCGAAGAGTTGCTGCAGCGTGTGCTCAGCACAGGCTTGCCAGTGATCGACGAGGTCGTCATGGAGCCCGGCGTCGAGCCCGGCCCGGGCGCGCCACGTGAGGCGGCCCGCTGCTGGCGGGCCAGCTACCACCCCTACCGCGACGAGCAGGGCTCGCTGCAGGGCGTTCTAGCGCTCGTGCAGGACGTGACCCTGCAGCGTCAGAACGAGTTGCAGAACGAAGCCCATGAACGGCATCTGCAAAGGCTGCTCAATACCTTGTTCGCCTTTGTCGGCATCCTCTTGCCCGATGGCACGCTGATCGAAACCAATCAGGCGCCGCTGGACGCCGCCGGCATCGGCATGGACGCTGTGCTGGGGCGCAAGTTCTGGGACTGCCACTGGTGGAACTATGACCCCGGTGTGCAAGGGCAGCTCAGGGATTCGGTGGGCCAGGCCGCCCAGGGCGAGGTGGTGCGTTTCGATGTGGTGATGCGGTCGCGCGAAGATGGCCGCATCACCACCGACCTGATGCTCGCCCCCCTGCGCGACAGTGCCGGCGTCATCACGCACCTGATCGCCTCGTCGATCGACATCAGCAGCCGCCAGCAAAGCGAACAGGAATTGAGGCAGAGCGAGGAGCGCTTCAGGCAGGCCGTGGAGTCGTCGCCGGACGGCATGGCCATGGTCGACATTCACGGGCGCCTGCAGATGGTCAACGGAAAAATGGTTGCATTGTTCGGCTACTCGCGCGAGGAGTTTCTCGGCATGACCATCGAGATGCTGATGCCCGAACGCTACCGGGCACGCCATCCCAGCCTGCGCCAGACCTTCTTCGCCCAGCCCTCTGCCCGGGAAATGGCACAGCGGCGTGAACTGTACGCACGCCGCCGTGACGGCAGCGAGTTTCCGGTGGAGATCGGCCTCAACCCGATCACCACCAGCCAATCCCAGCGTGTGCTGGCCACCATTGTTGACGTGACGGATCGCAAGGCAGCCCAACTGCAGATCGAGCGGGCCTTGGGCGAAAAGACCGCCCTGTTGGGGGAGGTGCATCACCGTGTCAAAAACAACCTTCAGGTGGTCTCCAGCCTGCTGAGCCTGCAGGCACGCCATGCCCCGCCCCAAGCCCAGGCCTTGCTGGAAGAAAGCCAGCGCCGGGTCAAGGCCATGGCCCTGATCCACCAGCTGCTGTACGAGCGGCACGACTTCAACGAGATCGACCTGGGGACCTACCTGGAACGGCTGGCCAGCCTGCTGCGCGAATCGATGCTCCGGGGCAGACCGCATGTGCAACTGCTGGTGCACCACCGCCACAAGGTCGCACTCGACCTGCAACGTGCCGTGCCCTGCGGCTTGCTGGTCACGGAACTGGTGACCAACGCACTCAAACACGCTTTCCCGGACCAGCGGCCCGGCGAGGTCCAGGTCATCCTGGACCGTGATGCACAGGGCCGGGGCCGCATCGTGGTCAGCGACAACGGCATCGGCCTGCCTGAAGGACCGGCGTTGGGCCAGGCCCGGTCGCTGGGCTTTCAGCTGATCCCGCTGCTGGTGGAGCAGCTGCAAGGCCAGTTGCACATGGCAAGTGAGCAGGGAACCCGCTTTGACGTGGTCCTGCAGCCGTTGGACGACTCCACCCAGGAACACCGGGACGTGCCATGAAAAACACCCGCATCCAGATTGTCGAAGACGAACGCATCGTGGCACTCGACCTGAAGCAGGCCCTGGAGGCCCTGGGGTGCGAGATCACAGGCATCGTGGCCACCGGCCCCGCAGCGATCGAATTGGCACGGCGAAGCCCACCCGACCTGATCCTGATGGACATCCACCTGGAAGGACCGATGGACGGCACCGAGGCGGCCCGCGCGATCCGATCGGTCGTTCCTGTGCCCATCATCTTTCTGACGGCCTACGCCGAAGACGACAACCTGCGCAGAGCGGCGGCCAGCGCACCCTATGGTTACCTGGTCAAGCCCTATGAGATGCGCGAGCTGCGCGCCACCTTGCAGATGGCCCTGAGCCGCCGCACCGCCGAGCTGGACATCGAAAGCGCCGAGGAGCGGCTGCGGCTGGCGGTCGATGCCGCTGAGCTGGGTGTATGGGAGTGGGACACGGACAGCGGACACCTGAAGATCGGAGGGCATTTCTCACGCATCGTAGGGGGCGCCCCCACGACCTTTCTGGAAGGTGAGAGCGCCTTGCTCCATCAGGTCCATGGCGACGACCGCGCCGTGCTGGTCGAGGCCCTGCAACAACCTGGCATGGCCTGCGCCACCGTGCGCCTGCAGCGCGATGCCGGGGTGCATCTGTGGGCCGAGATCCACGCAAAACGGCACGGTGAGCACCGCGTTGTCGGGGTGCTGCGCGATGTGACAGAGCGCAAGGAAATGGAGGAAAAGCTGCGCCAGGCCAGCGTCGTTTTCCGCACCACGGCCGAGGGCATCGCGATCATGGACAAGCAACAACGCATCGTGTCGATCAACCCAGCGTTCACCCTGCTGACCGCCATGGAGCCCGACGAAGTGATTGGCCGCACGCCAGACGAGGTGTTGCACGCGCGTCGGCACAGCCCGGTCTTCTACGAACGACTGGAGGCTTCGGAACACGGCTACTGGAACGGTGAAACCGTGTGTCTGAGGCGGTCCGGCGAGCGCTTCACCGCCTGGGAACACGTGTGCGCCGTGCGCGATGACCTTGGCCAGGTGGTCCAGTACGTGCTGGCCTTCTCCGACCTGAGCGCCATTCGCGACGCTGAACTGCAACTCAATCACCTGGCCTTTCATGACGCCCTCACAGGGCTCGGCAATCGCAACCTGCTGGCCGAGTGCATGGAGAGTGAAATCGAGCGTTCCCGGCGCTCCGGCATACCGATTGCGTTGATCTTCATCGACCTGGATGGGTTCAAGACGATCAACGACACCCTGGGCCATGCCGTGGGTGACGAGCTGCTGAAACAGGTTGCGCAACGCCTGCGTGGAACAATCCGACGCGCAGACATGGCGTTTCGCCTCGGCGGGGATGAGTTCGTGGTGCTGGCACCCGACATGCTTCGCATCGAGGACGGAGCCGGCCTGGCCGACAAGCTGTTGCGGGCCGTGCGCGAGCCCCTGGACTTGAGCGGTCACAAGCGCCTGGTGGTGTCGGCCAGCCTGGGAATCGCGGTCTTTCCAGCCAACGGCGAGGATGTGGACCACCTGATACGGGCTGCCGACAGTGCCATGTACGACGCCAAGCGACGGGGTCGCAACCGCTATTGCTTCTACGCGCCGGAGATGGCAGAGCGGGTTCATGAACGCATGCGGATCGAGCAGGGGCTGCGCCACGCCGTCGAACACCAGGAGCTGATGCTGTACTACCAACCGGTCGTGGCGCTGCCAGGGCGGCAGATCATCGGCGTCGAAGCACTGGTGCGCTGGCAACACCCCGAGAACGGACTCGTGTCACCGGCCCGGTTCATCCCCGTTGCGGAAGAATCCGGACTCATCGAGGCCGTGGGACGCTGGGTCTTGCACGCGGCCTGCCAACAAGGTGCCGCCTGGCACCGGCAAGGCCACCCAAACCTGACCGTGGCGGTCAACGTCTCGGTCCGCCAGATGGCGGCAGAAAACTTCATACAGGATGTGACCGAAGCGCTGGAGGACTCTGGATTCACGCCGCAATTTCTTGAACTGGAAATCACGGAAAGCCTGCTGCAGGAGTTGGAGCTGAGCCGGCGGGTGCTGTGGCAATTGCGATCCATGGGCATCCGCATCGCGGTGGACGACTTCGGGACCGGATTTTCTTCGTTGTCTTATCTGAAGCATCTGCCCTTGGATCGCATCAAGATCGATCAGTCCTTTGTGCGGGACCTGCCCGGCAATGCCAACGACATGGCCATCGTGCGAGCCATCATCGGGCTCAGCAAGACCTTGGAGATGGAAGTGACGGCGGAGGGCATCGAGACCGAGGCACAACTGGCCTTTCTGTGTGCGCAGGGCTGCCCCATGGGACAGGGCTATCTGTTCGCGCGCCCGATGCCGCCGCAGGAGCTGGCCGTTTTGCTGGGGCCGGGCAGCCCTTGATGGTTCGGGCTCCGGCGTGCCTCCGGGCGCCGCGTCAGGCCCTGGGTGCGGTCGGGGGCTGCGCCCGCGGGGGAGGCACCAGCGGGAGGTGCACGCTGAACGTTGTCCCGACACCGGGTGTTGAGTCGACCTCGATGCGGCCCCCATGCTTCTGAACGATGGAGTAGGAAAGCGACAGGCCCAGGCCGGTCCCTTGCCCAACAGGTTTGGTGGTGTAGAAAGGTTCAAAAATGCGCTTCTTGACGTCCTCGGACATGCCGCAGCCGGTATCCGACACCGAAACCACCACCCAACCGTCGCGCAACTCGGTCTGAAGCACGATCCGACCTTTGTCCTGGATCGCTTGCGCCGCATTGACAATCAGGTTCATGAACACCTGATTGATCTGGGCCGCCAGGCATTTCACCCGTGGCAGGACGGCGTAGTTCTTGATGACTTCAGCCTTGTACTTCACCTCATTTCTGACGACGTTCAGCGTCGAATCCAGCCCCTGGTTGATGTCGGCCTCTGCCCACTCATCGTGGTCCACCCTGGAAAAATCCTTGAGGTCTTGCACAATCCGCTTCACACGGTTGAGACCGTCTTCTGTCTCGCTGAGCAGGTTGGGCAGGTCTTCGGCCAGAAACTCAAAGTCAAACCGCTCAAATGACGCTGCGAGATCGGCCCAGGCGCGATCAGCAGGCGGGCGATCCTGCATTTTCAACAACGCCATCGCGGTCCGCCCGACCTCCAGCAGGTCTTTAGAATACCGACCCAATGCCCCGATGTTCGAACTGACAAAGCCAAGCGGATTGTTGATTTCGTGAGCCACCCCGGCGGCCAACTGCCCTATCGAGGCCATTTTTTCAGACTGAAGCAGTTGATTCTGGGCCTCTTCCAGCTTGTCATTGATATCCTTGATCCGATCAAAATTTTTCTGCAGATTTTCATGAGCAGTCTTGATATCGGTTCGATCCAGCAATAGCCACCACGAACTTTCGTCACCAGCGCCTGGTTGAGCCGGATATCCAATCAATTGAATCCAGCGCAGGTTTCCCAGATGGGTTTTCATTCGGGCTTCATAATTGAAAGCCGCCCCCGCCTTGAGCATTGGACGCGACATTTTTCGAATGAAGTCGTAATCATCGCGGCTGGCAAATATGTGCTCAACCCGCAATTGGTCGATGGGCAGATCTTGCAATTCGAACATTTCGACAAAGGTGTCATTCAATCTCGAAATCACACCGTCCTTGATCTTGACAATGCCAATGGGGGCATTTTCCAGCAGCGCCTCAATTTGCTGATGCTGCGCGCGCACCTCGGCCGTGCGTTCTGCCACCGACCACTCGAGCGCCAATTGCTGACGGCGCAGCGCGTCCTCGGCATCTCTGCGACTGGTGACGTCCTGCAAGGTTTCGATGGCCCCCACCAGCTGGCCCTTTGAATTGCGCAACGGCGCTGCCGAAAAATACAACCAGCAACCACTGGCGCCGATGTTCGGAAAGAAGTCTTCGGCCTCGACGGCATTCGGGATCAGGTTGGATTTCTTTCCGAGGCCCTTGTACAACACAGGCATCGCGGCATCCACCGAGCCTTCGATGATCAAATCGGCCAGAATCGGCCGAGCACTGACATAAAAAGGGCGCCATGCATCACGCCCGCCGACCATGGCCGCCTTGCTGACCCCGGTCAAATGCTCAGCCGCCGCATTCCAGTGGGTCACGACGTGGTCGGCATTCATGACCAAGGTCGCGACCGGGTCATTCTCGATGATCTGATTGAGTCGCTGCCCCATCTCCATCAAACTGTCCTGAACAATTCGAATGTCGCTCAGGTCCTGGCAGGTACAGATCACCACCGCCCGCTCTGCCATGGCATGTTTGACACCTGTGAGTTCGATGCATCGCGTCAAGCCGCTTGCGGAGCGGATGTCCAACTCGATCGACGGGGACGCCACGTTGCTGTCCAGGCAGGTGCGCAAGTAATGATTCGCCTTGGATGAATGCTCATCGGAGAAAAAATCAATGCCCGTCGTGGACTGCAGATCCGCCAGACTGCGGCCCAGCAAACGCAGCATCTTTTCATTGGCATGAACAATCCTTTGCCCATCGCAGACAAAGATGGGCTGACTGATGGCCTCAAGTATCTTCAATTCCAGAACACCCATCATCAACTCGCTGAAAATCCAGGTTGAACATCGCACCGTCCGGGACAGTTCCTTCAGTCGGAGGCGGCAGGTCTGAATTGAATCAGCCCCACACCAGCCAACTCCCTCTGATAGCGATCATCGGACGCCTTATTCAAAGCCATAGCAATATCTCGGCACAACTCGTCAGACACCCACGGCTTGATGAGGTATTTATATATATTCAACTCATTGACTGCAGTGCGCATGACTTCAAACTCTGTGGAGGCACTGAGCATCAGAAGAACGGCATCCGGCTGCAGTGCCTTGGCGATCTTGATGAACTCAAGACCACTCATGTCGGGCATCAAATAATCTGAAACGATGACATCGAACTCGATCTCACGCACCCACTCAAGCGCCTTTTGCAGGTCGGACGTGAAATAAATATCTGCCGTTTCAGACAGCGCCGGAAGCAGCACGCGCTTGAGTGCTGAAATGATATTGGGCTCGTCGTCGATGAAGATGATTCTTTGTTTCATGATCGATCCTCAGTCATTCTTGATGTGAAAAATATAATGACTCGATTCTCTGGCTTCACGCGACCGGATGCGTTTGATCAGGTCAGCATGAATCACATGACCGGCAGACAGCAGGATCAGCCCCTCGGGAGACATCAGATCCCGGGCCAGGCACATGCCGGCACGCAAGGCCTCTGAGCGCAGCTGCCGAGGTGGCTTTTCAGCTTGGGGTTGAGCTGCCAGCAGCATTTGCAGAAAGACATCAACGATTTCTGGATCAAACTGGCTGCCTCGCCCCCTGGAAATCACCAGCCGGGCATCCGCATCACTCAATCTGGCACTGGTGATGCGTCCGAAGCACAGGTCATCGTAGGTGTCGGCGATTCCGATGATGCGGGCCCCCAGCGGAATCTGCGTGCCGTGCAGCCGATCCGGAAATCCCGCCCCGTCATGACGCTCGTGATGCGAGCGGATGATGCTGGCAACCCCCTGCTGATCATCCTGCGACAACAGGATCTGCTCACCAAAAGAAGGATGCTTTTCATAGCGCAGCAAATCGTCGCCCTGCAACAATGAAACCGGCTTTTCAATCACCGAATCAGGGAGCGAGATCAACCCGATGTCATGAATCAGGCCGGCAATGAAAATATCTTGAAGCTCTTGTTCAGAACAATCCATGGCTTTGGCCAGTCTTCGCGCCATGTCGGCCACTCGACGCGAATGCCCAGCCAATAAACCCTCTCGCCATTCAAGCAGGGTCGAGAATATTTTGATGGAATTGATGTGGCTTTTTCTGATTTGTTGCGCCATGCGTTCGACTTCTTTGGTACGAGCTTGCACACGCTCTTCCAAGGATTCGTTCAGGCGATTCAATTCCTCATTTCTGGAAAGAAGCTCCGCTTGCAGACGCAGATTTTCTCTCTCCATGCGATGACGTTCAAAGGCTTGGTTGATAACCCCCAGTACCTCAATATCATTCCAGGGCTTGGCAATATATCGGTAGATCTCACCTTTATTGATGGCCTCGATGGTTGAACTGACATCCGAGTAGCCGGTCAACATGACCCGGGTGATCGAGGGCCACTTTTGCCGCGCAATCCCCAAGAACTCGGCGCCCTGCATGCCGGGCATTCGCATGTCAGATATGATCAAATCCACTTTTTCTTCTGCGAGCCGGGCAATCGCTTCCTCGGCACTGTTGGCGCCGAGAAATTGATAGCCACAGGGCTTCAGCAGCCTGCGCAGAGAACTCAGGATGTGAGGCTCATCGTCGACACACAAAATAGTCCAGCTTTCACTGGATTCTTGGGTCGAAGCAGTCATTGCGGGTCCTCTCTGCTGAGATATTCATTGGCCCGTCGCTCTGAAACCTGTCGCCATATTCTCAAAAGAAACGGTGCCTTGGTTCAGTCTACACAAGACCCGATCATTTTCAGGCTGGATTGACCCTGAATTTATCGACGACTGACAAAGCCTTTCTGCCATTCAATGCGCGCAGGCATCGGCCCCTGCCGGCGTTGATCCGGCTGGTGTCTGCTGCAAGGCCAAGCAAGGCAACGCTGCTTATTCAGCGACCCACCGATAGCGCTGCCCCGCCCGCTGCACCCGCCCGACCGAGCTGCCCGGAAAGTGCGAGCTGAAGTACAGGGCCCGCCGCTCGCTGAGTTCGTGGAGCAAGGCGCTGCGGGTGGCGCCGGCCTGGACCGGGTCTTCGCAAAAGACCGAACTCAGCGCCGGCGCCAACACCTGCAGCGGGTGGTGCATCACATCGCCACCGAACAGCGCGTGCTGCCCCTCTGACACCAGCCACAGGCTCATGTGGCCGGCCGTGTGGCCCGGGGTGGGCACCATCGTCAGGCCCGGCGCGATGACGGTGGGCTCGAAGCCAATGGGCAGATGCAGGCCGGCCTGCACCACGGGCTCGATGCTGTCGCGCCAGACCGGGGCCAGGTGGCCGGTGTGCTGGCGAATGTGCGCCAATTCAGGGGCTGGGAAGCGGTAGCAGGCCCGGCTGAACAAAGGCTGCCAGCGCCCGTCCAGCCAGTGGGTGTTCCAGCCCACGTGGTCGGTGTGCAAATGGGTGTTGATCACCAGGTCAACCTGGTCGGGCTGCACACCACTGGCCTGCAAGCGGCTCAGGTAAGCGGTGTTGAGCTGATGGAAGATGGCCTTGCCGGGCCGCTCGCGGCCATTGCCGATGCCGGTGTCCAGCACCACGGTCTGGCCGGGGCGGCGCAACACCCAGCTGTGGATGCTCAGGCGCAGGCTGCGGCCCTCATCGGCGGTGGTGCTGGCATCGGCCCAGGCGGTGCGCGCCGGCGCAGTGGCTTCATCCCAGGCCGGGAACAGGAAGGCAGGCGCAAAGTTGTCGATGCAGCGCTCCTCCACCTTCCAGATGGACCACTCGCCCACCTGGTGGACGGGGCCGGTGGGGGCCTGGGTGCCGAACAACTCGCTCATTGCAGGTTCTCCACGGTGATGTTGCGGGCCCGGATCAGGCGCTGCCAGAACACGGATTCGGATTTTTGACGGCTCGCCAGTTGCTCGGCAGTGCCCCCCGCGGGCTCGACGCCGGCAGCGCGCAGGGCGGTCTGGGCTTCGGACGTCTTGAGCCAGGCGTTCACCTCACGGCCCAGTCGCTCGCGCAGATCGGCCGGCACACCCCGGGGCGCAAACAGCCCCACCCATTGCTCGACAGCGTAATCCTTGAAACCCAATTCAGCCAACGTGGGCAGGCTGGGGTCCAGCGTGCTGCGCTGGGCCGAGGTGACGCCCAGGATCTGCACCTTGCCATCGCGTTGGGCCGCCAGGGCCCAGGGCACCTGGGCCAGGGCAAACTCGATGTGCCCGCCCAGCAAGGCGGCATAGGCCGGGGTGGCGCCCTGGTAGGGCAGGTGATTCAGGTCCACGCCGCTTTGTTGCTCCAGCAGCGCAAAGGCCAGGTGGGCCGTGCTGCCGATGCCCCAGGTGCCATAGCTGGCACTGCCGGGCTTGTCGCGCGCCAGGCGCTGCAGGTCTTGGGCGTTGCGCACGTTGACGCCCGCGCGCTCAACCACCGCCATGGGCACGCGGCCCAGTTCAAGCACCGGGTCAAACGCGTTGACCGCGTCGTAGCGCAGGGTTTTGGCAAACAGCAGGGGATTGACCACCTGGGTGTCCACATTGCCCATGAAGAAGGTGTAGCCATCGGCCGGGCTGGCGGCGGCATAGCCGGCTCCCACCATGCCACTGGCACCGGGCTTGTTTTCGACGATGACGGGCTGGTGCAGGCGCGCGCCCAGACCGCTGGCCAGGGCCCGCGAGGTGCCATCGACGGCACCGCCCGGGGCCCAGGGCACGATGAGGCGGATGGGCTTGTCAGGGTTCCAGGCCGGCGCGGTGCCGGCGGCCACGGGGCTGGCCTGGCCCAGCGTCGGCAGGGCCAGCGCGGCCATCAGGCCCAGCAACAGGGCAGAACGGCGAACCGCAGAGCGTGGATGGGTCAGGAGGCGAAGCGTCATGAGGGGCACCGGTTGGAGTTGAGGGTGCCATCCACTATGCTGAGCGAGAACCCACATCACAATTCATTCTTTTTGCTTGCTTGATGCCTCAAAAGCATCACCCGCACAAGGACACGCCCAACATGGAACTGCGCCATCTCCGTTATTTCGCCATGGTGGCCGAGCACCAGAGTGTGCGCGCCGCCTCGGAGCACCTGCATGTGACCCAGCCTGCGGTGTCGCGTCAGATCCAGGACCTGGAGGCCGAACTGGGCGTGAGCCTGTTCGAGCGCAGCAGCCGCGGACTGTGCCTGACCGAAGCAGGCCGTGCCTTCCAGGCCGATACCCAGCGCATCCTGGCCGCCGTGCAGGAGGCCAAGCGCTCGGTGCAGTTGCGGGCCGCCGGCCTGCTGGGCAGCCTGCGCCTGGGCCTGATCGAAAGCGCGGGCTGGGACGGCCTGGTGCCAGACGCCATCGGCCGCCTGCAGCAGGAAGCCCCAGGCCTGCGCATCCAGCTGTTTCCGATGAGCACACCGCAGCAACTGGACGCCTTGCAAGCGGGTGGTCTGGACGGCGGGTTCATCTATCCCTTTGAAGCCCTGGATTCGGCGTTGCAGTGCACGGCACTGGCCCGGCACGACGTGATCCTGGCCGTGCCCGAGGGTTCGCGTCTGGCCCAGCGCCCTCTGGTGCAGGCCAGCGAACTGGCCGACGAGCCCTTTGTGATGTTTGAGCGCCCGGTGTACCCGGCCTACCACGATCGGCTGATGGGGGCCTGCACCCAGGCCGGGCTGACGCCCCACATCGTGCAAGAAGTGGGCAGTGAATCGGCCGTGCTGTCGCTGGTGTCGGCAGGCATCGGCATCGCGCTGGTCAATGGCGCCAACCGGGGCCGGCCGCCGGCCCGGGTGCGCTTTGTGCCCCTGGCCGATGTCTCGGTGCCCCTGAGCTTGTCGTTTGCCTGCCGGCGCGAGGGCACCGGCCCGGGCCTGCAACGGTTTCTCGGTGCCCTGCAGCCAACGGCGCCTTCGCTCTTGTGATGCTTTTAATGCATCACAGCCAACAATCAACAGCATTGGCGGTTTCTGCGCATTGAATCGATAGTTCGGCTTCACGGGGCCGGCGGGTCTGCGGCGATGGGCGCTGCAGCGGTGGCCCCCTGAAACAGTTCACCTCCCATGCCCCCAGTTGACCCAGCGTCTGCACGTCCCTCCCTCATCAGCACCGACATCGACTTTGACCGACCCGGCCTGCAATCGGGCCACCTGCGCCTGCCCTACTCGCACGACCGATCGGGCTACGGCCACATCCCTGTGCCCATCGCGGTGCTGAATCACGGGCCTGGCCCCACCCTGCTGCTGACCGGGGGCAACCACGGCGATGAGTTTGAAGGCCCGATCGCCTTGATGAAGCTGATGCGGCGCCTGCCACAACTGCAGATCCGGGGTCGCCTGATCGTCATCCCGGGACTGAACTTTCCGGCCCTGATGCAGGGCACCCGCACCTCACCCATCGACCAGGGCAACCTGAACCGAGCCTTTCCAGGACAACGCAATGGCAGCCTCACCGAGATGCTGGCCCACTACGTGGACAGTGTGCTGTTCCCGCTGGCCGACGTGGCCTTCGATCTGCATGCAGGTGGGGCCTCCACCCACTACCTGCCCACCGTGCTGGCGGCGTGGCCCACCGACCCGAGCCAGGCTGAGCACTACAGCCGGCTGGTACATGCGCTGGGCGCACCGCGCACACTTGTGATGGACCTGCTGGGCGAAGACCGCACTTATGGTGCCGCGGCGGACCGCCATGGCCTGCTGTTCTTCTGCGGCGAATTTGGCGGCCAGGCCGTGTGCAGCCCTGAAGGCCTGGCCCTGGCTGAGGCCTGCATCGAGCGCCTGATGCAGGGCATGGGCCTGCTGCCCCCGACGCCAGCGCCGCAGCCCGACCCGGCCACCCGCCTTTACCGTGTGGACGGCGATGCCCACTATGTGTTCGCGCCCGAGCCCGGCCTGTTCGAGCCGGCCTTCCAACTGGGCGACGAAGTGCAGGCCGGACAGATCGCCGGCTGGATTCACGACCCCACCCGACCCAGCAGGCCAGCCACTGAGGTGCGCTTCAAGGGCTCGGGCCTGGCCCTGTGCATCCGCGCGCTGGCCCGGGTGGACGCAGGCGACTGCCTGGGTCACCTGGCAAGCCTGGTCCCCCTCGCTCGCGCCTGAGAGGCCGCTGCACGCCCGGTACCCACCCTGCAGTGCGACGGGGCGCGGCGGATCGATTTAAGTGTTAACCCTAGTTTTGTTTTTGATTCGTAAACTTATCATATGTATGCATATTGTATGTATGCAATAGATACCCCAATCGATCACAACAAAACGCCCATGACACCCACCCAAGCACCCACGCCACAAGACCCGCGCCGCATGCGCACGGTCTGGTGGATCCTGACCCTGGCCACGCTGGGCCTGATCTTTGACGGCTATGACCTGGTGGTCTATGGCGCGGTGGTTTCCACCTTTTTGCGCGATGACAGCCAGATCGGCAGCGTGACCCCGCACATCGCGGGCACCCTGGGCAGTTACGCCCTGTTCGGCGTGGCACTGGGCGCCCTTCTGGCGGGCTCAGTGGGCGACATCATCGGGCGGCGCAAGGTGATGCTGGCCTCATACGCCTGGTTCTCGGTCGGCATGGCCCTCACGGCCATGACCCACAGCACCGACGCCTTCGGGTGGATGCGTTTTGCCACCGGCCTGGGCATCGGCTCGCTGGTGGCGACGACCGCAGCCCTGGTGGCCGAGTACGCACCGCGTGACAAGAAGAACCTGTTCATTGCCATCAGCAATGGCGGCATTCCGTTGGGCAGCATGATGTCGGCCATGCTGGCCATTGCCCTGATGCAGCACATCGGCTGGCGAGGCATGTTCTGGATCGGCGCGCTGCCTGTGCTCACCCTGCTGCCGCTGGCGTATTTCAAGATGCCCGAATCGGTCGCCTGGCTGGCGGCGCGCGGGCGCACTGCCGAAGCCCAGGCGCTGTCGCAGCGCACCGGCGTGCCGCTGCCGCTGGCATCCACATCCACACCCTCACTCGCGTCCACATCCACGCCAGGTTCCACGACCGTTGACCCCACGCAGATCCGCAGCGGCTTTGCCGGTCTGCTGGGTCGGTACTACCTGGGCCCGACCCTGGTCCTGGGCTGCATGAGCGCCACCGGCCTGCTGCTGGTCTACTCGCTCAACACCTGGCTGCCTGAGCTGATGCTGCGCGCCGGCTACAACACCAAGGGCTCGTTGGCGTTTTTGGCGGTGCTCAATGGCGGCTCGCTGTTCGGTGCCATGGCAGCCTCGCGCTTTGCCGACCGGTTTGGCCCCAAGCCTGTGGTGGCCGCCAGCTTTGTGACGGGCGCACTGGCCCTGGCGCTGGCCACGCTGAGCCTGCCCCTGGCGGCGCTGCTGGCGGTGGTGGCCATCGTGGGCCTGGGTACCAGCGGCACACAGACCCTGATCTATGGCTTTGTCGCCAACTACTACCGCACCCAGGTGCGCGCCGCCGGCGTGGCCTGGTGTGCCGGCTTTGGCCGCATCGGGGGCATCGGCGGCCCCATCCTGGGCAGTGCCTTGATTGCGGCGGGCTTGCCGCTCAACACCATCTTCTACGTGCTGGCCTGCCTGGCCATCGCCGGGGCCGCGCTCACCCTGCTGGTGCCTTTGTCGCGCAGCGCCCAAGCGACCTGAGCGCCACCGTACCGGGCGACCGGCCCGCTTTCCGACTTTCGCCTTTCGGCCCCCAGCAGCTTGCTGGGGGCTTTTTCGTTCGCGCCGGCCCGGCAGACAGACACCTGCACCCCAACAGCCCCAGCGGATTCAAGGTGAGCAGCCCCTGATCAGGTCCGGCAAATGCGCTGTTTGATTTATTTCTATTAGGGACATAGAACAAATTTAATTTTTGCTTTTATTGCCATTTCAGGAACAGCCAATTGCTTGGCAAACGGTTTCTCTGGCGAACTGATCTCCCTACACTGAGCCCACTTGCCCGACAAGCGGCCCGTTTTGATCGGGATCGGTGCCCCACCCCGCCTGACCTCCAGTGCCTGGGCAACCGCTGTCCACCCCCTGTTCCACACAAGGCCCCAACCATGAACCGTCTGCTCAGCATGCAGGTCTTCTGCCGCGTGGTCGACTGCCAAGGCTTTGCCTCGGCGGCCCGCACCCTCGACATGTCGCCGCCCGTGGTCACCCGTTTGATCTCCGATCTGGAAACCCATCTTTCGGCACGCCTGCTCAACCGGTCCACCTCACGCAAGCTGGTGCTGACCGAGGCGGGCCGCATCTACCTGGACCAGGTGCGCCGCATCCTGGCCGACATCGAAGAGGCCGAGGCCTCGGTGCAGTCGGCCACGCAGCGGGTGGGGGGCCGGCTCAAGGTGCTGGCGCCCCCTTCGCTGGCCACCTATGAGCTGGTGCGCATCATTCACAGCTTCAAGCAAAAGCACCCCAAGGTGACGATCGAGCTGACGACCAACGCCCAAGCCGAAACCCTGGACGAGGGCTTTGACGTCTGCGTCGTCATGACCCATGCCCGGCCCTTGAACGGCGACTTTGTGGCACGGCGCCTGGCGCACTCGCAGCTGGTGTTGTGCGGCGCGCCCGACTACCTGAAAGCCCATGGGCGCCCGCAGCACCCCAAAGACCTGATCAACCATGCCCTGGTGGCCCTGCCTTTTGTGCACGACCTGAGCTTTCGCCGGCCCCCCGCCAGTGCCCGAGACAGCCAGCCCGACGAAAGCTATGCCATGGCCTTCAACCAGGTCGCGCTCAGCACCACCCAGTTGGAGACCGCCCGCTCGGCCGCGCTGCAGGGCCTGGGCCTGGTGGTGCTGCCGTCCTTTGTGGCGGCACCGGCCTGCACCAGCGGTGAATTGCAATGCGTGCTGGGCGACTGGCGGCTGCCAGCCCTGAACCTTCACGCGGCCATTCCGACGCGTGAGCACGTACCGGCCAAGACCCAGGCTTTTCTGGACCACCTGACGCAGGCCTTTCCCGACAGCGAAAAAGACCCGTGGCTGGGTCGCTGCACCCAAAGCGCCCATTGACCGCTTGCAGTGGACGCTGAAGTCCGCTGCGCCAAGAAAGAACCCATGACAATGCCCAGCGGGCGGGAATGGCTGTTTTCCGTCAAAACCTTTGCAGCCTCGATGCTGGCGCTGTACATCGCGCTGGCGCTGGGCATGCCCAGGCCCTACTGGGCCATGGCCACGGTGTATGTGGTGTCGCACCCCCTGACGGGCGCCACCCGCTCCAAGGGCGTGTACCGGGCTGGCGGCACCCTGTTGGGCGCCGGCGCCGCGGTGCTGCTGGTGCCCTGGCTGGTGAACCAGCCGGTGCTGCTCAGTGCGGTGGTGTCGTTGTGGACAGGCAGCTTGCTGTACCTGTCCCAGTTGGACCGCACGCCGCGCAACTACCTCTACATGCTGGCCGCCTACACGCTGCCCATGATCGCCTTCGGCGCCGTGGGCTCACCAAGCGAGGTGTTCAATATCGCCGTGGCCCGCACCCAGGAAATTCTGCTGGCCATCACCTGCGCCAGCACGGTGGCCGCCCTGGTGTTTCCGGGCCGGGTGGCCCCGGTGCTGGACCAGCGCATGGGCGTGTGGTTGCGCGACGCCGCGGCCTGGGCCACCGAGGCCTTGCAACCGGGTCGGTTGCCGGGCGCCAGCCGCCACCAGCTGGCCACCGACATCCTGGCCCTGGACCAGTTCATCGGCCAATTGGCCTATGACACCGCCAGCGTGGACGTGGTGCGCCATGCCCGCGAACTGCGCTGGCGCCTGAGCCTGCTGCTGCCCATGCTGTCTTCACTGCAGGCCGCGCTGGCCGAGCTGCGCCACCTCCCACCAGGCCTGCCAAAGGGCCTTGAGCAAGCCCTGGCGCAGGTGGTCCACTGGATGCAACACCCTGACACCCAGGCGCCCGCTGTCCCTGAGCTCCAATGGCTGAACCACGATGAAGGTGGCGCGGCCGGCCCTGATTGGCCTGCGGTGCTGACGCAGCACACCCTGGCCCGGCTGCACACCCTGGTCTGCCTGTGGCAAGACTGCCTGGCGCTGCGCCAGCGCATCGCCCGAAACAACCATGGCCGCACCGGCTTGGACGACTGGGTGCCGGCCTACCGTCGCCAGCACCTGGACAGCGAGGCCCGCCATGTGGACCACGGCATGGTGATGTTCTCGGCCCTGTCGGCCTCAGCGCTGAGCTTTGTGCTGTGCCTGCTGTGGATTGAAACCGGCTGGCAGCAAGGCGCCAGCGCGGTGATCATGGGCACCATCACGGCCTGCTTCTTTGCTGCTCAGGATGAACCTGCCCAAGCTCAACGCAGCTTTTTTGCCTGGACCTGCGTGGGCATGCTGTTGACCAGCGTGCTGCTGTTCTACGTGATTCCGGCCACCCATGATTTCGAAACCCTGGTGCTGGCCCTGGCCTTGCCTTTCCTGCCCCTGGGCACGCTGGCCTTGCGCCCAAGCTTTGCCCCCATGGCGATGACCTTGACCGTCTGCACCGCCTCTTTTCTGGGCCTGTCGGGGGCCTACGACGCCCAATTTGCAGACTTTGTGAACAGCAATCTGGCCGGCATCGCCGGGGCCTTCGGCGCGCTGGTGTGGACGCTGCTGACCCGCCCCTTTGGCACCGGCCTGGCCTTGCGCCGCCTGGTGCGCAGCCTGTGGCGCGACCTGGTGCGCCACGCCTGGGGGCGCCATCCGAGCGAACACGCCGCGCCGGGCGCCATGGGCGATCTCATGCTGGATCGCCTGAGCCTGCTGCTACCGCGCCTGGCCGCCAGCGCCCATGACCGGGTCACCGATGGTTTCAGTGAGCTGCGTGTGGGCTTCAGCGTGCTGGATCTGCAAGGCAGCGGCGCGCCCGCCGGCCCTGTTGCGCAAGCCTTGCGCCGGGTGCTGGGGGCCGTGGCCGCCCACTACCGGGCACGCCTGAACCAGACCCCCCGCCCCCACGCAGCACAGGCCTTGGGCCAGCGCATCGACCGGGCCCTGCACACACTGGCCAGGCAGGACAGCCCGCAGGCCCGCCTGGCCCGCCAGGCGCTGGCCGAGTTGCGCATCACGCTGTGCCCAGGCCGGCCGGCACCCGCACGGCCCCCGGTCACGCCCGACCCAAACGGAGCCCCACTGCATGAATGCCGAGATTGACCTGTACGGGGTGTTTGTCCCCAGCTTGCTGCTGCTGACCGTGCTGGCCCTGGGCCTGACCACGGGGCTGCGCCTGCTGCTGGCCCGGCTGGGCCTGTACCGACGGGTGTGGCACCGCTCCCTTTTCAACTTCTGCCTGTTCGTGGTCGTGCTGTCGGCCTGCGTGCAAGCCAGCCTGTGGTGGAAAACCTGAACCCATGAACCCCAAGCGCCCCATGCCCCTCTTGCCTACCCTGAAGCGCCGGGCCGTCCCGGTGCTGCTGACCCTGTTGATGGCCGCCGCTGCGGTCAAAGCCGGCGAACACCTCTGGGCCTATTACAACGGTGCCCCCTGGACCCGCGACGGCCACCTGAGGGCCGACGCCGTGCAGGTGGCCCCCGATGTATCGGGCCTGCTGACCGAGGTACTGGTGCACGACAACCAGCCCGTGCACCGGGGCGAGCTGCTGATGGTGGTGGACCGCGCACGTCACGAGCTGGCGGTGCGCCAGGCCGAAGCCGCCTGGCGCGCGCAACGCACCGTGGTGACCCAGGCCAGGCTGGAGGCTGAGCGCAACCACCGCCTCAGCGACCTGGTGGCCCGCGAAAGCCAGGAGCAGGGCGACGCCCGGCTGGAACAGGCCGAGGCCCAGTTGGCCAGCACCGAAGCCACCCTGGCCCTGGCGCGCCTCAACCTGGCCCGCACCCGCGTCACCAGCCCGGTGGATGGTTATGTGAACGACCGCGCCCCCCACGTGGGCGACTACGTGAGCACCGGCCGGCCGGTGCTGTCGGTGCTGGACCGGGCGTCCTTCCATGTCGACGGGTACTTTGAAGAGACCAAGCTCGACCACATCCACCTGCAGCAGCCGGTAGAGATCCGCATCATGGGCAGCGAGGTGAGGCTGCGCGGCCACGTGCAGAGCCTGGCCGCCGGCATCGAAGACCGCGACCGCAGCAACGGTGCCAGCCTGCTGCCCAATGTCAACCCGACTTTCAACTGGGTGCGGCTGGCCCAGCGCATCCCGGTACGCGTGGCGCTTGATGAGGTGCCGAGCAACTTCCACCTGATCGCAGGACGCACAGCCACGGTGTCGGTGCTGGATGAGCGGCCCACCTCGCAAGCAACGCCAACCCGCCCCGGGAGGCCGTCATGATCGCCCAGCCCCCGCCAACCCACCGCGCCGCGAGCCTGCACCGCTGGCGGCGCAAGGC
Source organism: Curvibacter sp. GW821-FHT09D12 (assembly GCF_059416245.1). Classification (NCBI taxonomy): domain Bacteria; kingdom Pseudomonadati; phylum Pseudomonadota; class Betaproteobacteria; order Burkholderiales; family Comamonadaceae; genus Curvibacter; species Curvibacter sp. GW821-FHT09D12. The sequence continues at coordinate 247,676 of NZ_JBWKOU010000008.1, forward strand.
CCTGGTGCTGGCCTGCACCAGCGCACTGGCCGCCTGCTCACCGCTGCCGCGCGCGCCCTTGCTGGCCGATCAGACCGTGGCTCGGCAGAGCCTGGCCCAGGCGGGCTTCGAGCAGGCGATGGGCCCGGCTGTGTCGCTGGGCCCGTTACCCGATCACTGGTGGCAGCTGTATGCCGACCCCGCACTGGACAGCCTGGTGCAGCAGGCATTGCAGGCGAACACCGGCCTGCGCGAGGCCCGGGCCCATCTACAGCGCGCCCATGCGATGGTGCAGGCTGTCGAGGCCGAGGCCGGCCCCCACGCCAGCGCAGAGGCGGCCGCCAAACGCGCCCAGGAGGCTGGTGAGACCTACTTGCTCAAAGAAAAGCTGCCCGTGATGAACGAGGGCAACCTGGGCTTCAGCGTCTCGTACCAGATCGACCTGTTCGGCCAGTTGGCCCGCGCCGAAGAGGCCGCCCACGCCAGCCAGCAGGCCACGGCCGCCGCGCTGGACGTGGTGCGCGTGAGCGTGGCCGCCGCCACCGTGCGCGCCTATGTGCAGGGCTGCACGGCCACCCATGAACTGCACAGTGCCCAGGCCGCGCTGGCCGTGCAACAGCGCCGGCTCGATCTGGCCCAGCGCCTGGTCGAGGCCGGCCGCAGCCCCCGCACCCTGGCGCAGGCCGCGCAGGCCCAGACCCTGGCACTGAAGGCGCAGCTGCCTGCCTATGTGGCGGCTCAGGACGCCGCGCACTACCAGTTGGCCGCCCTGCTGGGCTTGCCCCCCCGAGCGTTGGACCGCGAGCGCACCCGTTGTGCGGCGCCGCCACAGCTGGACCGACCTCTGCCGGTGGGCGACGGAGCCGCCTTGCTGCAGCGCCGCCCCGATGTGCGCGAGGCCGAGCGCCAGTTGGCCGCCGCCACGGCGCGCATCGGCGTCGCCACGGCAGCGCTGTACCCCAGCATCCACCTGGGCGCCTCGGCAGGCCTGAGCGGGGTGCTGGGTGACCTGGGCAACGCCTCCACCGCGCGCTGGGGCCTGGGCCCGCTGATCAGTTGGCAGATTCCGGACAACGCAGCGCGTGCCCGCGTGCAGGCCTCGCAGGCCGATGCCCAGGCCGCCCTGGCCCGCTTCGACGGGGTGGTGCTGAAGGCGCTGCGCGAGACCGAGACCGCCCTGAGCCGCTATGTGCATGCGCTGGACGAGCAAGCCCAGTTGGCACAGGCCCGCGAGCAGGCGGATCAGGTGGCCCAGGACAACCATCGGCTGCATGAGAGTGGCCGTGCGCCCTTGCTCAGCCAGCTGGAGGCGCAAGGCACACTGACCCGCCTGGATCAACAAGTGGCCCAAAGCCAGGGCCAGACTGCGCTGGATGAAGTCGCCCTGTTCCTCGCCCTGGGCGGCGGGTGGCAGCAGCAGGCCACCCAGCCAGGCAGTGCGCACTGAAGAAGTGCGCTGGCGCAGTGGGCAGCATGCGCCGGCCAAACCACACCAACACGGCGACCCGTGCGCAAAAAAACCCCGTCACAGCGAAGTGACGGGGTCAATGCAATGGAGAAAAACCGCTGATGCGTCAGGCGCTGGCGCGCCTGACGGCTTCAGAACCGATGCTGCAGGCCGACAGCCACACCGGTGTTGTTGCTCTTGCCGCTCGCGGTCTGGGCCGCCGCCACGTTGTTGGCCTTGGTGTAGTCAAGTTCGGCATACACATCGGTGCGCTTGCTCAGCGTGTAGCGGGCACGGGCCACGTAGGTGTCGTAACGGTTGGACGACAGGCCGTCAGCCGAGTACTTGGTGTTGTAGTAGGCCCCCACCACCTTCACCAGATCGCTCACGTTGAAGGTCACGCCCACATCGGCCACCTGGGCCTTGAGGCCCGTGGTGCTGGCGCTGGCGCCATTCAGGAACTTGTACAGCGAGGTGCTGGCACTCGAACTGGTCAGGATCGAGGTGTTGCTGTTGGCAAAGTTGGCGGCGGCCTCCATCTGCGTGTAGCCGGCTGTGACGCGCAGGCCATTGAAGAGGTAGTTGCCACCCAGGGTCCAGGTGGTCTGATTGCGGCCAGCCACGTCGCGCAGGCGGTCGTAGGCCGCGCCCACTTGCACCGGGTTCATGTCGTACTTGAGCATGGCCTGCACCGACGAGTTGGCCGCGGTCGAACCCGCCACATTGCCGAACGAGTAGGCCAGGCCCAGCGAGGTACCGGCCCAGACGGGGCTCTGGTACTTGACCATGTTGTCACGACGCGAGGTGTCCAGGCTGCCGCCCACCAGGGTGCCCAGCGGGTTCACGGTGGTGGCTGCCACTGCGGCGTACTGCTTGTTGTTGGTCAGCTCCTGGCCCAGCGGGTCGTTGATGTAGCCGGCTTGCAGGTCGTAGTTGAAGGTGGTGTTGCGACCCAGGTCGACACGGCCCCACGCGTTCTCAAGGCCCACGATGGCGCGGCGGTCAAAGATATTGCTGGTGCTGGAGGTGGCGCCCGTACCGGTGTTGAAGCCCGACTCGAGGTTGAAGTTGGCACGCAGGCCGCCCCCCAGGTCTTCCGTGCCCTTGAAGCCGAAACGCGAGGTGTTCAGCACGCCCGACGAGAACTGGGTCTGCGAGCCGGTACCGGCGCTGGTTTTGGCCGCGGCACTGTCGCTGCGCACGCCAGCGTCCACCAGGCCGTAAAGCTGCAGACTGGAGCCGGATTCGGCATGGGCGGTGATGGAGCCAGCAAGCGCACTCAGCGCAGCCAGGGCGATCAGGGATTTTTTCATCATGGTCATCCAATGGAAAAGAAAAAAGGAAACAGGGCGGCGCCACAGCCAGGCGCACGCCCTCAGAAGCTGGCTTCGCCGTGCGGCAGCAGGCCGGCACGGTTGGCGGCCGCGGCCGCCGCACGCACGTCCTGCCGGTTCACGGCCGACTTGACGACGGGCAGGCCTTGGGACATGGGGTCGACATCGGCCCCATGGCGGGCGGCCTGCACCGCCTCGGCGCGCACCTCGGCACGGCTGCGCTGAGCCACATTGGGTGCCGTCAACTGAGCCTGGTAGGTGTCGGCCTCACCCGCAGCAAAACTGCTGGAAGCGGCAAGTGCGGTCACGGCCAACAAGGCGGCGGAAAAGAAGGTGCGGTGCATGGCGAGGTTCCTTGAATGGGTTGGCAGGCCGGGCACAGGCCCGGCTGGACGGAGAAAGCGGAGCGCTGAACACGCTTGCGTCTTCGATGCGTGACTTTAGGACACCTAAATCAGCAATAAAACATGTTTTTCAGTAATTGGTAATTTCTATTTCAGAAACAAATTGTCGGCGCCGCAGGTCCCATCAACGCCCTGTTCCGGTTTTTCGCCATCGTTACTTGTTTCGTTTTTAGAAATTTCCAATTTCTATTTAACTTGTTTTATTGTTGTTTTGGAAAGAATAAAGTTCACCCATCGATGCGCCAGAGCCGGCCTCCCAGGCCGCAGCAGGCCCAGCGAGTGCCGGATGCACAGGCACCCGACAAGACCCTCTGATCACCCCTGAAAGGATTTCAAAATGAACCGCTCCCTCATCGCCATGGCCTTGTTGGCCACCAGTGCGGCCCTGACCGCCACCCCCAGCTTTGCCACCGGCGAAGCCGACACCTACGCCGAACAATTTGCGCCGGTGGTGTCGCAGCGAAGCCGTGCCGAAGTCAATGCCGAGGCGGTGGCCGCGGCCCAGTTGAAGATCGCAGACCCCAGCCTGCTGGAGATGTCGCGTGTGCAGCCCTTGCTGAAGTCGACTTTGACCCGGGCGGAGGTCAGCGCCGAGGCCGCCCGGGCCAACCGCCTGGGCCTGATCCCGCATGGCGAGCTGAGCTACTGATCAGCAGGCCCCGGCAGACCGTTGCGAGCTGAGCTCAGCGGTCTGCAAACAGCTCGATCAGCAACTGCCGCAACCACAGATTGGCGGGGTCGCGGTGGTAGCGCCCGTGCCAGAACAGGTTGATCGCAATCTCGGGCAGGCGCACCGGATGTGGCGAGCTGATCAACCCGAAGGGCTGCTCGCAACGCAGCGCAAAACGCTGCGGCACGGTGGCGATCAAGTCGGTGCTTTGCAGGATGTGGCCCACCGCAATGAAGTGCGGCACCACCAGGCGCATGCGGCGCTGGATGCCGGCCCGCTCCAGTTGCCCATCGACCTCGCCATGCCCGGTGTGGGCGGCCACCACGCCCACGTGCTCCAGCTCGCAGAACTGCTCCAGGCTCATCGGCGAGCGTGCCGTCGGGTGGCCCTGGCGGAACATGCACACATAGCGGTGTCTGAACAAGCGGCGCTGAAAGAACCCGCTCTGCAGTTGCGGCAACAAACCCAGGGCCAGATCCACCCGACCCTGGGCCATGTCCTCTTTGAGGTCGCCGGTGTGCGGGCGCAAGGTGCTGATGCGCAGGTGCGGGGCGCGCTGGGCCAGGGCCTCCATCAGCGGCGGCATGAAGTACATCTCGCCAATGTCGGTCATGGCCAGGTGAAAGAGGCGGGTGCTGCTGGATGGATCAAAAGCATCGCGCGTGGCCAGTGCCCCCTGAAGGGTGCTCAGTGCCTGGGCCACCGGATCGGCCAGGTGCAGGGCATACGGTGTCGGCGACATGCCGTGCGAAGTGCGAGTGAACAGCTCGTCCCCCAGCCCGGCCCGAAGGCGCTTGAGGGCATTGCTCACCGCTGGCTGGGTCAGGCCCAGATGCTCGGCAGCGGCCGACACACTGCGGTCCAACTGCAACTGATGGAACACCACCAGCAGGTTCAGGTCGATGTGGCGCAGGTCCATGGCGGGCGAGTGTTGGAGGTAAAAACCCCAAACATAGCAGCAGTCTCGACATGAGCGAACGCACACGACCCCACTCAGGAGGAGCCCCACAGGCATTTGAAGACAGGCCTTGCCTGAGCACTCTGACGGCACGGCCCACGGTGCTCAGGCCTTGACGCCAGTGGGCTCTTCGCAGGCGTTGCGAGCTCGTGCCATGCTGAACCGGGCCACGGAATGGCAGAGGGCATGGATCAAAGCAACGCGCTGAGTCCAATAAACACAGTCCGTCGAAACCGGAGCTTGTCAGTCGATGATCCTGCTACCACCCGTTGAATCGGGGAGTCCGTTGGGAAGCGGTGGATCCGATTCGAGAGGCGACTCGACCTTCATCCATCCAGGCTCACGTTGAGCCACTGCCATCATCTGCTCACGGTTCGTGGACCGGTTGGATTGCCCGTCTAAGGACGACACCGACGATCCCATGAGGCATGGATGTCATCAACGAGTTGGAGCAACATGGGCGCATACTTTTGAACCAGTTCCTGTTGTTGCCCTGCTACCAGGTGAAACCCGATGCTGACCGAATAGAGCGAACGGTCAGGCGCGACCAGAGGTGCCGCGATAGCCGTCAGGCCAGGTTGCCAGCTTGCGACGCAGTAACCAGCGCGATCGATTTCTTGAACAGCGTCATCGATCTCCCCACGGATCTTCAGCCAATCACTGACATGCCTTGAGGCCAGTTTGCTCAGCAAGGTGTCACGCTGAAGAAGGTTCAAGCCAGCCAGATAGGCGCGGCCACTGGCCGTCAACTCCATCGGGAAGCGTGACCCTTGCTCTGCCCGACGGAATACGCCATGGCGACTTTCTCGCACTGACTCCAAGTACACCATCTCCAATTGATCGGCGACGGCCAGGCTCACGTTGATCTTTTCGCCTCCCGCTACTTTTTTCAACAACGGTAGAGCGATATCGATGACCGGAATGTCGTATCGGAAAGCCTGGGCAAGACTCAAGACAGCAACAGTGAGTCGATAGCCACGGCTGTCGTGATCGTATGCCAGGAAGCCGGTGTCGACCAAAGACCGCGTCAATCTACTCACGGTGGGACGAGGCAGACCCGTGCGCTCGGAGAGTTCTGCATTGCTCAGAACCGGGACGCCAACTCGAAACGATCGAAGAAGCTGCAGGCCCCTCTCCAGGGATTGACTACCTGACGTCGACCTTGTGAACGTCCCGCTTTGCTTGGTCCGCGTTCTGGTCGATGGGCTTGATGGGGCTGGTGTGGCTTTAGTCAATGCTTTCAACAATTTCATTTATCGAAATTGCAGCCTATCGCACCTGAAGTGATTTGCCAATAATTTGGCCGAGACCTGCGTCAACGTCAGCCCCAACCATATGAACGACAGCGAGACCAGAAACCAATGAATGACACCCCTGACCTTCGCATCTTTCACGATGGTGCAGTTGCCCTCGTTGAGATGAATCGCCCGCCACAGAACTACGTCGATGGCGACTACATGGCGCGACTTGCAGACGGCTTTGAACACCTGGATGGGCTCAGCTCCTGTCGATCGATCGTGTTGATGTCGGCGGGAAAGAACTTCTGTGCCGGTGCAGATTTCGCTGGTGCGCTCAAGTCTGATGATTCTGTTGACCCTTCGACGTTCTATGCCCATGCAATGCGGCTATTCAAGACGACCAAGCCGATCGTGGCCGCAGTCAATGGCGCGGCAGTTGGAGCAGGGCTCGGGCTGTCTCTGGTAGCGGACTTTCGTGTGGCCGGGCCAAGCACGCGATTCAGCGCCAATTTCAACAGGTTGGGCTTCCACCCGGGATTCGGGCTCACGCTGACGCTTCCGCGACTGATCGGTGAGCAAAAAGCGGCGTTGCTCTTCTACACCGGCCGTCGTATCAGCGGTGGCGAAGCGGCAGCGATTGGATTGGTCGATGAAGTCGCGGCGGAGGATAGCGAAATTCGCATCCGCGCCATCGCCTTGGCCCACGAAATTGCGGCTTCAGCGCCCTTGGCAGTGGAAAGCACGCGGGCGGTGCTTCGCGCAGATCTTCAGCAGCGCGTTGCCCAGATCAATCAACACGAACTGTCGATCCAACGCGGTCAGTTCCGAACCGCAGATTTCAGGGAAGGCGTCGCAGCGATGGCGGAGCGTCGCCTACCCGTCTTTTGTCGCCGCTGAATCACTGAACTGGAGCGCACTGTATGACTTCGATGCACAACAACAGCATGGGTGGCGCGCCTGCGTCAGGGCCACTTGACGGCATTCGTGTCCTTGATCTGACCTCCGTGGTACTGGGACCGCTCGCCACGCAGGTGCTTGCAGACTTCGGTGCCGATGTGATCAAGATTGAAGGTCCCGAGGGGGATCTGATGCGATCCAATGGCTTGTCGTTGCACCCCGGGATGAGTTCAATCTTCCTGGCCCTTAACCGCAACAAGCGCTCCATCGTTCTGGACTTGAAAGGAGAGGACGGTGCAGCCGCACTGCGCCATCTGATCAAGAGTGCCGACGTACTGGTGCACAACATGCGCGTGGCGGCGATTGACCGGCTGGGCTTCAGCTATGACGCGGTCAAGGTGATCAATCCGCGCATCGTCTACGTTGCTGCAACCGGCTTTCAGCAAAGTGGCCCGGACCATGACAAACCGGCCTTTGACGACATCATCCAAGCCGCGTGTGGACTGGCGGGCTTGGCATCTGTTGGTCGAGATGTGCCTGACTACGTGCCAAGCCTGATCGCTGACAAGACGACCGGTCTTGCGGTTTCGAATGCCGTCATGGCTGCGCTTTTGCACCGAGAGCGCCGTGGTGACGGTCAGTATGTTGAGGTACCGATGCTTGAGACCATGGCAGCATTCACGCTGACTGAGCACATGGGTGGTTTGGCATTTCCGGGATCGATCGTGCAAGCCGGCTACGCCCGCCTGATGGGTGGAGGGCGCAAACCTGCCCAAACCAGCGACGGCTGGATCGCTCTTCTGCCCTACACGCCCAAACATTGGGTAGCGTTCTTCGGGGCGGCGGGCCACGGGGAGATCTGCAACAGGTATGAGCTCTCGGATCGTCATCAGCTCAACAAGAACATCCAGTCTCTATACCGCCATCTCCATGAAATTCTCCTGACGCGGAGTACCGATGAATGGCTGGCCCTGTGCGAGCAGGTCGATATTCCAGCAACCAGGATCTATTCCCTGGACGACCTGCCTCGGCATCCGCAATTGATGGCATCCGGGTTGTTCGAAGAGAGCACCCATCCCACAGAGGGGCCGATCAACCAGTTGCGTCCCACCACCCTGTTCCAACTGACGCCCGCATTGATTCGGCGCCCGGCACCGACGTTGGGCCAACACACGGATGAGGTGCTGGCAGAGGCCGGCTACAAAGCGACCGCTCCGATGCGACGGGCTCAAGCCATATCTTCCAACTAACCCAAGCAAAGAAGCACCGGCACATGGATTTTCAATTGAACGACGAGCATAGGATGCTCAAAGACCTGATTGCACGCTTCGTGCGCGAAGAGCTGATCCCACTCGAACCCGCAGTGCTGGCGCGTGAGGCCGCGACCGGTGAGTGCAGCTTGCTGCCGCAAGAGCATGAGCGGTTGAACTCGCTGTCTAGAGAGCTCGGCATTTGGGGGTTGGATGCTCCTGCCGAAATGGGAGGCGCCGATCTGCCGACCATAGCCATGGTGGGTGTCAACGAAGAACTCGGAAAAACCATCACGCCTTTCGAGCTCCCTCCTGATTCCCCCAACCTGCGGATGCTCCTCAAAACAGCCTCCGAGCAACAGCGCTCCATCTATCTGGCGCCCTACGCGCGCGGAGAGACGGCATCGGCAATCGCCATTTCTGAGCCTGGCGCTGGAGCAGACCCATCGGCCATCAGCACTCGGGCCGTGCGTGACGGTGACGAATGGGTGCTCAATGGACGCAAGATCTGGATCAGCCGTGCCGCTCATGCAGACTGGACCATCGTGATGGCCGTCACCGACAAATCCAAAGGCGCCCGCGGGGGAATATCGGCTTTCATCATTGATCGGGATACGCCAGGCTTCAAGGTCGAGCGACGGATTCCGATGATTGGCGGTGCGTCCACGTACGAGGTCTTGCTTGAGGACTGCCGCATTCGTTCGACGCAGCTGTTGGGTGTGGAAGGTGCCGGCTTCGGCCCCATGCAGGCCCGTCTCTCAAGTCGCCGCGTGCAGATGGCAGCGTGGTGCATTGGCAGAGCGCAGCGCGCGTTGGACATGCTTTGCGAGTATGCCCCGCAACGAAGGACTTTTGGGGCATCCCTGGCGGAACGCCAGACCATTCAGTGGTGGGTCGCAGATGCTGCGACCCGAATCCATGCCTGCCGCCTGATGACCTATGAGGCGGCCACTCGCATAGATCGCGGCGAAGAAGCACGCACACAGGTCTCAATGATCAAGGTGTTTGCGACCGAGATGGCTTGGGAGGTGATTGACCACGTCATGCAGGCTTTCGGTGCGATGGGGATGACCAAGGAGATGCCGCTTCAGCAAATGGCCAACGAATCCAGGCTCATGCGCATCTACGAAGGCCCTAGCGAGGTCCATCGATGGGTCATCGCGCGGGAGTTGCTTGGATTGAAGCGCTGATCCCCGCACCTACATTTATTTCTGGAGACAACACATGATCGATCGAAAGATGAGTCGTCGGCAAATTTCGGCGCTTGCCCTGGGGGGCATGGCTACTTTTGCGCTCACGATGCCGGTCGTGGGTAGAGCGCAAGTTGATGCGTATCCCTCACGCCCCATCAAGTTCATTGTTCCATTCCCTCCTGGCAGTGGAACGGATACGACGGCACGCATGTTCGCCAAGAAGATTGGCGAGTTGACAGGCCAACCGGTCACTGTCGAAAACAAGGCGGGTGGCAATGGCTTCATTGGTGTCCAGGCGGTGCTGAATGCACCCGCAGATGGATACACGGTTTTCATCGGAAGCAACTCAACCCTGTCGACCAACGCTGCAACTTTCAAGAAGTTGCCCTACGACCCGATCGCCGATTTCACACCGATCACCTTGCTTTCGCGTGGTCCCTGCCTGATCGTCGTACCTCCGAATTCTCCGTACAAGTCGCTGAACGACCTCATCGCCGCAGCAAAAAAGCGACCTGGTGAACTCAACTACGCGACGGGCTCTGTCTCGTACACCCTCTACTCAGAATGGCTGAACGAGCTGGCGAAGATCAAGACAACTGCGATCACTTACAAGGGCGCAGGCGATGCCATCAACGTCACGATGGCTGGCACGGTCGATTTTTCTGTCGTTGATGCAAGTGGCGCAATTGAGTTGGTCAAGGGAGGGCGTCTGCGCGCATTGGCGTACACGGCACCAGAACGCACACAGCGCCTTCCTGATGTTCCTACGTCGGCGGAAGCCGGAATACCGGGCTACCTTGCCCACAACTGGGTTGCAGCGGCTGTACCCGCAAAGACGCCGCTGGAGGCCGTGAAGCGCTTAGGGGTTCTGTTTGAACAGGCCGGAGCAAGCACAGAGGTCAGGGAATACTACTCACGCCAGTCCACCACCTTGCTGATGACGGGTAGCACGGAAATGCGCAAATATCAGATCGATGAAATCGCACGTTGGAAGCGCCTAGCGACGGCAACCGGTCTCGAGCTGCTCTGATCCGAGCGCCGTGCGTAGCAATTGCTACCTGGTTCCCGTTGTGGGGAAGGGCTGCCTCTCGTCGAGCCCATCAGCAAATGGGGCCATAGATTCGCCGAGAGCAGCAACGCAGCCCTCAGCGGCCTTCTGCGCCTGCGAGAACTTTGGCTCTGGGATCGTCATAAAGAACCTATGGGGGGACGAGCGGCCGTCTCTGACGACGGGGCGAGCGCGGCATCCTGGCTCCATGCGCGAGGTGGGCGCCTGCGCGAATCTCGGGGCCATTCCATTCTGACGCGGACAGCATCTGCCAAATCAATGCTCAACGCACTGACGCGGCAGGCAGCCAGCGAAACGCCATCGCGCCAAGCATCAACAACGCTGCAATGCACACCAGCACCCCCGCATAGGGGTCGCCCCCCAAGGCGGTGGACCACGAGGCGGCCAAGCCGCTCAGGCTTTGTACGATGGCCACGCCCAGAAACATGGACATGGTGAACACCGACATGGCACGCCCGCCGATTTCGGTGCCATAGGAAGCGCGCACGTTGGCGTATTGAAGGACACCGGCACCTGACAACACTGCCAGGGCCACCATGCCACCGACGCCGACCCAGGACGAGGGGACAAAGGCCATCACAGCGGACACAGCAGCCATGAGCGCCACGGCACGGATGATCCACTGTCGCCGCCGCGCCGGGCCTGGATCAAAGTGCCCGAACAAGGCAGGGGTGAACAGCGATATCAAGGACACCAACAAGGCGACGTTGCCGGTCTGCACCAAGGTCATGGCATGGCGGTGCATCAGCATGGGCCCCAGCCACAGGCCACGCAGGGTCAGGAACGAGGCGTAGTTGACCCCGGCCAGCGCCAAGATGCCCCAAGTCTGCGGCAACAAGAAAATGGCCCCCACGCCTCGCAGGGCACTGCCGAGCGTCTCCGGCCGCTGCAGGGTGGCGGCCGGTCCCTCGTGCAACTGGCGATAGACCAGGACCCACGAAATGCAAGCCAGCACGGTCAGCACCGCAAAACCCACGCGCCAGGAACTGACGTCGATGAGCCAGGCCAAGGGGGTTCCCGTGAGGATCAGCCCAAGCCCCCCCAGACCCATGGCCGTGCCTGAGACCGCGGCAAAGCGCTTGACGGGAAAACGCCTGGCGATGAACAGCGTGCAGACCACGAAGGCTGGCGAGCACCCCATGCCCACCAGCGCCTGCCCAACGACCAACACGGCGAAATTGGGGGCCAACGCAGAAATGAGGGCGCCCACGATGGCCAGGGGAAAGGTGACCAGCCAGGTACGGCGCAGCCCGTAAAAGTCAAGCGCAATCCCGACCGCAAACTGGGTCAGCCCGAAGGCGAATGCAAAGGTGGCGGCAAAAAAGCCCAGGTCCTGCGAGGACAGCCCAAACTCTTGCTGCAGGCCGGTCGCCATCATGGCGGTGACACTGCGAAAGGCCTGGCTCAGTGCGAAGGCACTGACCAACGTCAAAAGGGCTGGCCAGGGCAAGGCGGCTTCGGATTCAGGGGAGGATTCATTCGGCGAGGACATGGGGGCTATTGCTTGGGCGCGGGACCTTGACGGATCTTCAGCGCACTTTTGTCGGGGTGAACTGTTCATTTTGACTTGCTTCGGATCTTCGTGCGTGAGCCGGACCAGCGAAGCTGCGCCAGGATGCAAGCGCGGGGCGACGCACGCCGCATCACCTGTTCCGCTGCGGTATATCGCCCCGGATTTGGCGCAGGGTCAACCCACTGGGGGTAGTCATCCCTCATACGAGCAGCCGGAATGCACCTGATGTGAGTTCGCGGCGCCTCAAGACCTGGGAATCGACCCGATGTAGCGCCCCCGTGGGCGAAATGTCTGTCGTATTTCAAGCTGCTCAAAACAGTGCGCGAGCAGCCCGATGCTGCGTGACAAGGCAATGAGGCAAAAGCCTGAATCAATGGGCAGGTCCAGGTACTCCACCAAAGCGGCAATCGCCAGATCGATGTTGGGCGCCAGCCCGGTGAGTGCAGTTCCTCGTTCGATGAATCGCGCAGTGGGGGAGGCGGGTGTCCACAAGTCGAGCAAGGCCCGTGCGCGAGGATCTCCTTCGGGATAGAGGTGGTGCCCAAACCCAGGAAGGGCGACCCCGGCAAGCAGATGTCGCTCCACGACCTGGTCGGCTCCGTATTGTTTGACCTCGGCCAACAGGGTCCGAATCTGACCCGAAGCATCGCCGTGGCGTGGACCGGAGAAGGTGCACAGGCCGGCCAGCAGGCTGGCTGGCAGTGAGGCCCCCGTGGAGGCCGCGATGCGGGTGGCGAAGGCCGAGCTGGTCAGCTCGTGGTCCACCGTCAACACCATGGCCGCGCGCAAGAGCTCGGCCGCGGCCGGCCCCTGCTGCCAGCCCTTGGCCAGGCGAAGGTGCAGGGCGCGTCGCGGCCCCTGGGCGCCCAGGGCATTGGCCAGATGGCCCACCAGCTTCTGCCCTTCCTCATGCAGCACACGGGGCGTACGGCCACTGGTGGCCAGCCCGGTCGCGGCGAGACCGCCCAGCAAGGTGAAGGCAGCCACCCGGCCCTTATCGACAGGCGGCGGCCCGGGCACCTGGAAATCGACCGGGCCCTGGGTGGCCCAGAGCAGGCCAGCCAGGTCCTCCAGGCTGGCGCTGCGCGCCAGTTCCACCGCATCTTGCCCACGGAACAGCAGCCGACCCCGGTGGAAGGTGGACAGTGCGGTCGGAATGCTGGGCTCGACCCCCGAGAGCGCCTGCGTCACCAGGGTTTCGCGCTTGCGACCAGCCTGTTTTCGCCGGGCCAATTGCTGCACATCCTCGGCCCGGTAAAGGCTTTTGCGCGAGTCGCCGGGGTCGGTCATGGCTTCGACCTTGCCTCGGCTGGCATAGGCATACACCGTCTGCTGCTGTACGCCCAGGAGACGGCAGGCCTCCGCCATCGAGATCCAAGTGGCCATCGCAGGTCCTTTTTATGTTGATTATGTGATTCAAGATTGCCAATCAAATCAACTATATACAAACTTCAGTCCATCTCAGAAACAGGGCACTCAGCCCGCTTTGATGGAACCCTCATGCAAGCCCTCATCCTGCAACTCAACCCCATCCTGGTCCCGGCCATCAACCAGCAGTTGGCGTCGCTCTACGAAGTTCACCGCTACTTCGAACTCAACAACCCGGAAGCCTGGCTCGATGAGCATGCCCATGCCGTCCAGGCCGTGATCACCGGTGGCCACACCGGCATCTCACGGGCTCTGCTGGAGCGGCTACCGGCACTCCGGGTGGTGGCGGTCAACGGCGTCGGCACCGATGCCGTCGACCTGGCCTACTGCCGCGAGCGCGGCCTGCCGGTGACCGCCACCCTCGGGGCACTGACAGAGGATGTGGCCGACATGGCGATCGGCATGCTGATCTCGATCTGCCGCCAGTTGGGCGGCGGCGATCGCTTTGTGCGGGATGGCCTTTGGGAGCGGTTCCCTCAGCCCAGTGCCATCCCCTTGGGACGGCGCTTCAGCGGCATGCGCGTCGGCATCGTCGGCATGGGCCGTGTGGGGCGGGCCGTGGCCCAGCGCGCGTCGGCCTTCGGTTGTCCGCTGGCCTACACCGACCTGCGCCCCATGGACGACGTGCCGCATCAGTTTGTGGCTGATCTGGTGGCGCTGGCACAGGCGTCTGACGCCCTCGTGCTGTGCGCGGCAGCCGAATCAGCCCGGGGCATTGTCAACGCGGAAGTTTTGCAGGCCCTCGGTCCCGAGGGCTTTCTCGTGAATGTCGCACGGGGCAGCTTGGTCGATGAGGCGGCCCTGGCCGAGGCGATCGTCACTGGGCGCATCGCCGGGGCCGGCCTCGATGTGTTCGTCGACGAGCCCCACGTGCCCCTGGCCTTGCGCGGCTCCGAGCGGGTGCTGTTGCAGGCGCATCGCGCCAGCGCCACCTGGGAGACCCGCGCGGCGATGGGCCAGATGGTGCTCGACAGCGTGGCTCAAGCCCTGGCGGGCCAGCGCCCGGTCATGAGCCTGACCACCTGAGCACGCCAGCCGAGTGCCCGGTGCAGCCCGCACCGCTCAGTTGGGTGTTCCCTATTCGGTGTTCCAACAAAAAAAGGAGACAAACATGTTCAAGCGCCGTCGCGCAATTTTCAGCTTTGGGCTGGTGGCCTTGGGGGCTCTCAGCCTGAGCAGCCCACCGGCCCTGGCGCAGGCGTACCCGGCCCGGCCGGTCACCCTGGTCGTCCCCTTCCCGCCAGGTGGGGGCACCGACACCGGGGCCCGTATCCTGGCCGAGCAGCTCTCTCGGCGCTGGGGTCAACCCGTCATCGTCGACAACAAGGGCGGGGCCTCGGGCCAGATCGGGGCCGACTTTGTGGCCAAGGCCAAGCCCGATGGCTACACGCTTTTGCTGGGCAATGTCGGCACCCAGGCCATCAACCCTTCACTGTTCGCGCGCCTGCCCTACGACGCCGACAAGGCCTTTGCACCGATCTCCCTGGTCGCCGAGCTGCCCCTGGCCATGATGGTGAACCCGGCGGTCCCGGCCCACTCGGTGGCCGAGTTCATCGCGCTGGCGCGGTCCCGCCCAGGGCAGCTGAGCTACAGCAGTTCAGGCCCGGGCAGCGGCCCCCATCTGGCCGCCGAGATGTTCAAGGAGCAGACCAAGACGCAGATGCTTCACGTGCCCTACCGCGGGGGCGGGCCGGCTGTGGCCGACCTGCTCGCGGGCCATGTGCAGCTCTCCTTCATGACCGTGATGGAGGCCTGGGGCCACCTCAAGAGCGGCAAGCTACGGGCCCTGGCGGTGACAAGTCTGCAGCGCGTGCCAGCCCTGCCCGAGGTTCCGACCCTGGCCGAGTCGGGCCTGCCCCGCTTCAATGCCACCTCCTGGATCGGCGCATTGGCCCCGGCAGGCACCCCGCCCCGGCTGGTCGAGCGGATCGCGGCCGACATCCAGGCTGTTCTGGCCAGCCCGGCCATCAGCGAGCGTTTCTCCAGCGCCGGCGCGATCCCACGGAGCACCTCCCCGATCGATTTCGCCAAGCTCATCACGGACGATCGCCAACGCTATGGCCAGATCATCCGCAGCCAAAACATCAGCCTGGAATGACTCACTTCGTCATCAACCCACCGCCGGTGCATTCTCTGGCCGTCGCTGACACATCGGCACGGTTCCCATTGGCGCGAGTCTTTTGCATCGGTCGCAACTACCGCTGGCAGGCCGACGAACCGGCACCCGTGGGCCCGCCCTCGTGGTTCATGAAGCCGGCCAGTGCGGTGCTGGATGCCCATGAGCCTCTGCACTACCCGCCGCAAACACGCGACTTTTGCCACGAGGTCGAATGGGTCGTGGCCCTCGGCGCGGGCGGACGTGATCTGCCAGCCCAGGAGGTCGAGGCCCGCTGCATCTGGGGCTATGGCGTGGGCCTGGACCTGACCCGGCGCGACCTGCAGCAGGAGGCCAAGCGACAGGGGCAACCCTGGGAGCCAGCCAAGGCCTTCGACCAATCGGCCATGTGTTCCCCACTGGTGCCGGCGGCGCGCTGCGGCCACCTGCGACGGGGCGCGATCTGGCTCGACGTCAATGGCCAGCGGCGTCAGCAAGCCGACCTGGCCGAGCTGCTGTTCGGCGTCACTGAACTGGTGGCCCTGCTGTCGCGCTCGGTCCGCCTGCAGGCAGGCGACCTGATCTTCACCGGGACCCCCGTCGGGGTCGGCCCACTGGAGGTGGGTGACACCTTCAGCGCCGGTATCGAGGGCCTAGTAACGTTTTCAAGCACGGTGCTGGCACCGACCAAGGAGTAGGAACATGACACAACACACGACACAACACACGACGACATCTCGCATCGCCCTGGTCACAGGTGCTGGCAGCGGCATCGGGCGCGTGGTCGCCCAGGGGCTGCTGCAGGATGGCTTCACCGTGGTCGCAGTGGGGCGTCGGCCCGAGCCCCTGCACAGCCTGGTCGAGGAGGCCCGCAGCGCCGGGCAGCAGGCCGTGGCCATGCCCACCGATGTGAGCGATCCAACCCAGGTGCAGGCCTTGTTCGACAACGTGGAGCAGCAATTCGGACGCCTGGATCTGCTCTTCAACAACGCCGGGGTGAATGCCCCGGCCGTTCCGATGGACGAGCTGCCGCTGGAGACTTGGTTCAAGGTCATCAACACCAATGTCACGGGCGTCTATCTGTGCGCCCGTGCGGCCTTCGGCCTGATGCGACGCCAGGTGCCGCAAGGTGGACGCATCATCAACAACGGCTCGATCTCGGCCCACACCCCGCGCCCCTTCACCGCGCCCTACACGGCCAGCAAGCATGCCGTCACCGGCCTGACCAAGGCCCTGGCCCTGGATGGTCGGGCCTTCCACATCGTGGCCAGCCAGATCGACATCGGCAATGCGCTGACCGAGCTGTCAGAGCGCATGACCCGCGGCGTGCTGCAGGCCAATGGCAGCGTGGCCCCCGAGCCCATGATGGCGGCTGCGCATGTGGCCGATGCCGTGCGTCACATCGCGGCCATGCCGCTGAGCGTCAACATTCTCAACATGACCGTGATGGCCAGTGCCATGCCCTTTGTCGGACGCGGCTGAACGCCGCCACGCGCCCCGTTTTCGCATTTCCAACCACCCCACAAGACAGGTGCGGCGGCCCCGGGGCCGGTCAGCACCTGCACGGAGACCACCATGAAGCCAATGTTGCAACGGGCCCTTCGGGCCACACTCATCATGGGCCTGGGCGCAGGCCTTTGGGCCACCGGCTGTTTGCCTGCCCAGGCGCAGAGCTACCCGAGTCGCGCCCTGAAGATCATCGTGCCCGCCCCGCCAGGCGGGGCCATCGACACCCTGGCCAGGGTGGTGGGGGACAAGCTGGCGGTGGCCCTGGGCCAGCCCGTGATCGTCGACAACCGGCCCGGGGCCTCGAACAACCTGGGCACGGAGGTCCTGGCCCGCTCGGTACCAGATGGCTACACCATCGGCATCGTGGGCGGCAGCCATAACATCAACAAGTTCTTGTTCCGTCATCTGAGCTGGGACCCCGAGAAAAGCTTTGAGCCCATCGTCTACACCCACGAAGTGCCTTTGGTCTTTGCCATCCCACCCAAACTGCCGGTCAAAAACCTGCCCGAATTGATGGCCTGGATGAAGGCTCATCCAGACGAGGCCAAAGTGGCCACCTCGGGCCGGGGCAGTGCGCAGGAGATGGCCGCCGAGATGTTCCGCCTGGCCAGCGGCCTGCCGTTGCTGCTGGTGCCCTACAAAGGCTCCTCGGCTGCGCATCCCGATCTGTTGGCGGGCCGCACGGTGCTGTTCATCGACACCCTCAGTGCCGTGCAGGCCCATGTGAAGGCAGGCAGCCTGAGGGCGGTGGCGGTCTCAACCCTCAAAAGGGCCTCCCAGCTGCCGGACGTACCGACCGCGGCCGAGCAGGGACTGGCGGGCTATGAGGCCAACACCAATGGCGGCTTCCTGGCGCCGGCGGGGACGCCCAAAGCAGTGGTCCAACGGCTGAACCAGGAGATCAACACCATCCTGCGCTTGCCCGAAGTGCTCGCCAAGCTCGAGAGCATGGGCATTGAGGTCAAGGGTGGAAGCCCTCAGGAATATGCAAACTTGATTCACATGGACTTGGCCAAATGGAGCAAGGTCATCAGCCAAGCGGGCATTTCACCGGAATAGCAGCTTCAAATATCAGCCGCTCAGCTGGAATTCAAACGCTTGGCAGTTTGAATTCCAGCCAACCCCAAATACCTGAGTCACTTCGGCATCGCTTGCCGATCAGGGGAGGTCAACGATTTCCACCCAGTTTGGATTCTTGCCAACCGGTGTCTCACGGGCGGTGCCCAGGGCCCCGTTGGCAGGATCCAGGGTGTGCAGTGACACGCTGTGGGAGTCCTGACCTGCAGCGATCAAGTAATGGCCACTCGGGTCGATGGCGAAACTGCGCGGCGTTTTGGCCGTCGGCGTGTGGCCTTGGGCCTGGAGTCGCCCGGTTTCCTGATCCACGCGGAAGGTTGCCAGGGTGCTGGTGCTGCGTTCGGAGGTGTAGAGATGACGGCCATCAGGTGAAAAATGCAGATCCGCAGCCCAGGGTTTGCCGGAGAAGCCGGGAGGGAGCGTGCTGAGTCGTTGCTTCTCACGCAAACTGCCAGAAGCCGCATCCCAGTCATAGACTGTCAACGAGGCATCCAGTTCACCCAGCAGATACAGGTGCTGTTGTGTCGCGTCCCATACGAAATGGCGTGGCCCGGAGTGCGCTGTGACCTTGATTCGCGAATCCTCCGAGGCATTCAAACGCCCTCTTTCCTGATCCAATTTCCAGACAGAAATCTCATCGCCTCCAAGGCTTGTGGCCAACACAAAGTGGTTCCGCCGGTCTGCATGAATGGCGTGGGCGTTCGGTCCAGTCTCAATGAGCTGCCGAATTGGCCCGACAACACCATCCTTGCCAATTTCATTGATCGCAATCCGTCCGCCGCCATAAGAGGCTGAAAAGAGCCAGCGGCCTTTCACATCCGTGTCGATGTTGGCCATGCTCTCTGCCAAGGCCGACTCCGCCAGCTTCTTGAGCCGACCACTGGCCGGATCCATGGAGAAACTCACCACCCGATAGGGTTGGGAGCGCAAGGCGGCGTAGAGGTGGCGTTTGTCCGGACTGACCGCCATCGGCATGACCGTGCCCCCCACCACCACCGTCTCGACGGCTTTGAGTTGACCTTGGGCTCGGTCCAGCTCCAACACTGAAATTTCCTGGCTATCGGCATTGGACACATAGACCATCGTGCCCGCATGACTGACCTGGGTCATGGCAAGAAAAAGGCTGGCGATACCCATGGCCATGTTGGACAGGGATGGGTGAACAGGCGTTGGGTGGTGCGGCATGGTGCAGGTGGCTTGAGGGCTGCGCAGGGCTGAGCCCGCGCAAATTGACATACGACATCGTACAACTTATGCAGATTAACCCATGCAGTTGAAGCAAAAAGAGGGTTTTCCCGGGATTTTTCCATGATGAAACGCCCGTTGTCATACATCTCGTGTCGAAAGCCACTGATATTCACAACCGTGATTCGATCTATGTATTCGGCTGCATGGACTGATATCACTGCGCTGCGCAGAATGGCCGCAACAAGAGACAAGCCTGCCCACCCACAGGCCAAAAAGCATGAGCCAACCTCACAGCGCTGCGGCACCCGCCTGGCCGGGCCCCGACACCAGCCGGATTCCCTTCTGGGCTTACACCCGCCCCGATCTTTACCAGCGCGAGCTTGAACGCCTGTTCTACCAGGGCCACTGGTGCTACGTGGGGCTGGAGGCCGAGATCCCGCAAGCTGGTGACTTCAGGCGCTCAGTGATTGGCGAGCGCTCGGTGATCATGGTGCGCGACACCGACGGCGGCATCAACGTGGTCGAGAACGTGTGCGCACACCGCGGCATGCGGTTTTGCCGCGAACGCCACGGCCGGGCCCAGGATTTTCTCTGCCCTTACCACCAGTGGAACTACAGTCTCAAGGGCGACCTGCAGGGGGTGCCGTTTCGCCGGGGCGTGAAGCAGGACGGTCAGGTCCAGGGCGGCATGCCCAAAGACTTCAAACCCGAAGAGCACGGCCTGACCCGGCTGAAGGTGGCATGCCGCGGGGGCGTGGTGTTTGCCTCATTCGATCACGCGGTGGAATCGCTGGAAGACTACCTGGGCCCCAACATCCTGCCCTGGTTCGACCGCGTGTTCAGCGGCCGACCGCTGAAGATCCTGGGCTACCGGCGCCAGCGCATTCCGGGCAACTGGAAGCTGATGCAGGAGAACATCAAAGACCCCTACCACCCGGGGCTACTGCACACGTGGTTCTCCACCTTCGGGCTCTGGCGGGCCGACAACCGATCGGCCCTGAGGATGGACGCGCATCACCGCCATGCCGCCATGATCTCGACCCGGGGCCAGGGCGGGCCACAAGGTCAAGGGATGGCCAAGGAGGTGGCCGAGGTGGTGGCCGGCGTGGACAGCTTCAAGGAGGGCATGCGGCTGAACGACCCGAGCCTGCTCGACATCGTGCCCGAACCCTGGTGGGGCGGGCCGACCGCGGTGATGACCACGGTGTTCCCCAGCCTGATCATCCAGCAGCAGGTCAACAGCGTGTCGATGCGGCACATCCAGCCGCATGGCCCGGGCTCGTTTGACTTTGTGTGGACGCATTTCGGCTTCGAGGACGACAGCGCCGAGATGACGCAGCGCCGCCTCACCCAGGCCAATCTGTTCGGGCCCGCCGGGTTTGTGTCGGCCGACGACGGCGAAGTGATCGAGTGGTCGCAACAGGGCTTTGAGCAAAAACCCGAGCACCGCACCCTGGTGGAAATGGGCGGGCGCGACATCGCAGACAGCGAGCACATGGTGACCGAGACCCTGATCCGTGGCATGTACGCCTACTGGCGTCAGGTGATGGACGAGTGAGCGAGGAACGAGCCCCATGCAAGCCCTTGATTTCGAGACCTTCCAGCAGGTGCTGGCCCTGCACACCGACTACGCCCTGGCCTGCGACTCGGCCGACTGGGCGCGCTGGCCCGACTTTTTCACCGAAGACGGCCGCTACCGCCTGCAGCCGCGCGAAAACCACGAACAAGGCCTGCCCCTGTGCCTGCTGGCCCTGGACAGCCAGGCCATGATGCGCGACCGCGTGTATGGCGTGAAAGAAACCCTCTACCACGACCCCTACTACCAGCGCCACATCGTGGGCCTGCCCCGGGTGCTGCGCACGGAGACCGGCCCTGATGGCCAGGTGTGCGCTTGGCACACCCAGGCCAACTACGCGGTGTTCCGCACCAAGCTCGATGGCGAATCCACGGTGTTCAACGTGGGCGTGTACCACGACCACATCGTGCCCACGCCTGGGGGCCTGAGGCTGCGCACACGCCTGTGCGTGTACGACAGCGAAATGATCGCCAACTCACTCATCTACCCCATCTGAGCAGACCCATGACCACACCCTGGATCGATGCCCTGGCCCGTGACGACGTGTTCGAAGGCGAAGTGCTGGGCCTGCAAGTGGCAGGACACGACATTGCCCTCTATGAATGCGAGGGCGAGGTCTACGCCAGCGACAACCTGTGCACCCACGGCGCGGCCCGCCTGAGCGATGGCTTTCTGGAAGGACGCGAGATCGAGTGCCCGCTGCATCAAGGCCGTTTCGACATCTGCACCGGCCAAGCCCTGTGCGCACCCCTGACGAAAAACCTGCGCACCTACCCGGTGCGCGTCGAGGGCGGGCGGGTGTGGCTGAGGCTGGGTTGATGGCCACGCTCGTCAACGCACCATCAACGCCGCCACCAGCCCCAGCACGGCCAGGGCGAGCAGCAGGCTGAGCACCTGCCAGAACACCACCGGATGGCGTTCGATGAGGGGGGTTGCACGGGCGGTCTGGTAGTGGGCCGCGGGCTGATGAAGATCGTGCACAAACTCGGACAAGGCCTCCTGGCGCCGCGCTGGCTGCGGATGCAGGGCACGGCGCAGCACGGCATCCAGCCAGGGCGGCAAGTCGGGACGCAGTTCACGCACCGACACATAGCGCAGGGTGCGCAGATCGGCGGGCGAGCGCAGGCGTGTAACCTGCAGACCATACGGCAGTTGGCCCGTGAGCATTTGGTAGGTGACCACGGCCAAGGAAAACAACTCGGATTGCACACTGCCCGTACCGCCCACGAAGTACTCTGGCGCGCTGTACTGCAACGAGCCCAGCAGGGCCTGCGGCCGGCCATCGACCTGCCCCTCGGTGAGGCCGGCCACGTGGGTCGACGCGAAGTCGATGATCTTGAGCGTGCCCCCGGCCGCGATCATGAAATTCTCGGGTCGCAGGTCCTGATGCAGCATCTCCTTGCGGTGAAAGGCCTGCAGCCCGGCAGCGGCCTGTTCGACCAGCCGGCGCACCGCCTCCAGCTCGGGCCGCGGGTGGTCACGCATCCACTGGGCCAGGGTCTGGCCTTCAACGTATTCCAGCGCCACGAACAGGTGCTCACGCCGGCGCTCGCCGGCAAAGGCCTTGACCACGTGCGGGCTGTCCAGGCGGCGGGCAATCCACTCTTCCAGCACAAAGCGGTCCAGGTAGTCGGCGTTGTCGCGCAAGTCCACCGAAGGCAGCTTGAGTGCCACGCACTGGCCGCTGGCCGTGTCCTGGGCCAGGAACACATGGCTGCGCGAGCTGGTGTGCAAGGCCCGCAGCAGCACGTAGCCCTCGAAGTGCATGCGGGCCTGCAGCGGTGGCGGCAAGCGCAGCCCTTCGCGCTGGGCGAGCAGCCGGGGGGCTGCGACCAGAGGCAGCTCGTCCACCCGCACCAATTGCACCGTCAGGTTGTCCTGGCTGCCGCGCGCCAATGCCAGCGCCACCAGGGCGGCGGCGGCCGCATCCAGATCGGTGGGGTGGGCCAACAGGGCGACGTGCACCGCGGCGGCGTCCAGGAACTCGTAGGCCCCATCGGTGGCCAGCAGATAGACCTCGCCCGGCTCGGCGTCCCACTGCTGGTGATCGATCTCGACTGCCGGGCCGGTGCCCAGGGCGCGGCCCAGGCAGGTCTGGCCCGAAGACACGCGCACACGGTGGTCCTCGCTGAGCTGCTCCAGGGCCTGTGGGTGCAGACGGTACACGCGGGCGTCTCCGACATGCAGCAGGTGCACTTGGGTCGCCTTGAAGACCAGGGCGCTGAAGGTGCAGACGTAGCCACGGTCCAGGTCGAAGCGCGCATCGCTGCGCTGGGTCTGGGCGTGCAGCCAGGAGTTGGTGGCGCTCAGCACGCACTGGGCCGATCGGCGCACCGACCACGCCTCGGAGGTGCAGTAGTAGTCCTCCAGAAAGCCTCGCACCGCGGCAGCGCTGGCCACCTGGCTGACCGCGCTGCTGCTGATGCCGTCGGCCAGCGCCAGCGCGATGCCCTTGCTGTCCAGCAAGGGCTGGGGCGGCACCACCGCACCATGGAAGTCCTGGTTGACCGGCTTGCGGCCGGCCTCGGAATGCTGGCCCAGCGTGAGGCGCAGACGCGTGCTCATGGCCTCGGGGCTCAGCCGCGCTTGGGTGCCGTCTTGTAGTGGGTGGAATACAGCGTGGCGCCCACAAAGGTCAGGCCGCCGATGGCATTGCCCAGCACGGTGGGGATCTCGTTCCAGATCAGGTAGTCCATGATGGTGAAATGCCCCCCCAGCATCAGGCCCGAGGGAAACAGGAACATGTTCACGATGGAATGTTCGAAGCCCATGTAGAAGAACACCAGGATGGGCATCCACATGCCGATGACCTTGCCCGACACCGTGCTGGACATCATGGCCGCCACCACACCGGTCGAGACCATCCAGTTGCACATCACACCTCGGATGAACAGGGTCAGCATGCCGGCCGCGCCGTGTGCGGCATAGCCCACGGTACGGCCTTCGCCGATCGAACCGATCTTCTGGCCGATGGCATTGGGAGCCTCGGAGAAGCCAAAGGTGAAGATGATGGCCATGAAGACGGCCACCGTGAGCGCCCCGGCAAAGTTGCCCACAAAGACCAGGCCCCAGTTGCGCATCACGCCACCCCAGGTGGCGCCCGGGCGGCGATCGAACACGGCCAGGGGCGCCAGGGTGAAGACGCCCGTCAACAGATCGAAGCCCATCAGGTAGAGCATGCAAAAGCCGACCGGAAACAACAACGCACCAATCAAGGGGTTGCCGGTGTTGACATTGACGCTGACGGCAAAGGCCGCTGCCAGCGCGAGGATGGCGCCTGCCATGTAGGCACGGATCAGGGTGTCGCGGGTGGACATCAAAAGCTTGGATTCACCGGCATCGACCATCTTGGTGACGAATTCGGCGGGGGCGAGGTAGGCCATGGCACTTCCTTGAAAAGCAGTCTGAGGAGCGCGAAAAAAAAGGCGTCGCCGTGGGGTCACCGATCAGGATCGGGACTCACGGGACGCCATCATCCGCGGGATCGGGGCTCACACCCGGCAGGGGCCGGTGTGGTGGAAGTCAAGCCGCCATTAGCTTGTTCACCGCGAACCATGCAGGTTCCATGCCTGCGGCAGGGTGCCTGGGCCCGTCGGCCTGCACCAGACCGGTGCAGCAAGCGCCTGTTGACGATCCCCAGAGGGGCTCAGTACGGCCGATGGGAGCGAGATCGTCCACCGGCGCCCAGGCTCACTTCTGTGGCGCGCCACGCTGCGCCGGTGCCACCATGTCGGGCAGGCTGAGCGTGGCCTCGGCCACGTCGAGCAGGCGCCGGTTGTGGTCCATCGAGGCCTTTTGCAGGGCGCGAAAGGCCGCCTCTTCGGTGAGGCCCAGGCGGGCCATGAGTGCGCCCTTGGCGCGCTCGATGATCTTGCGCTCATGCAGGGCCCGGCGCGCTGCGTCCAGCTCAACCTCCATGCGGGCCAGGCGCTCGGACTGGGCCTGCAACAGGCCGGCCAGCGAGGCGGCCGAATCGGGGTCGGTGGTGCCTGCAGGGGCCGCAGCCGCAGGAGATTGAGCCTGACCACTGGCTTGAAAGAAGCGGTCAGCCTCATGAGCGCGAGGCGGAGGGTTGTCGCGCAACTGGCGCAGCAGGCCAGCCGAATCCTGCAGATCGTTCTGGGCGCGCTGGATCTGGCTTTCGCAGGCCTGGTGCAGGCATTCGAGCAGGGCCTGTTGCAACTGCCAGAGTTGGGCAATGCGCTCGCTGGCCACGTCAAACCAGGTTTCGCTGAGGGGGGGCTCGAGGGCCGCACCGTCGCGGGCCATGCACAGGGTGCGGCGCAAGCGCTCCAGCATCGCCACATTGGGGCTGAGCTGCAGTTGCTGCCAACGCTGGCGCAACTCGGGCTCGGCAAACTCTTCAAACAGGCGCAGGCTGCGTTCCTGCGCATCAATCAGGTGCACGATGCGCTGCTGCTGGTCGTCACGGCACAGGCCCGAGGCGAACAGCTGTGCCCCCACGGCGCGCTCCTGGCCGGCAGTCTCCTTGCCCTGCACCAGGTGCACGAAAGCCACCAGCAGGCGCGACACCTCAGGATAAGGGGCCGCATCGGCCATGTAGAACACCAGCTCCAACAGACCGGCAATCAGGCGGCTGTAGGCGCCCACGGCATCGCTGGCACTGAAGGCCCGACACGCGATCTGATGGCGCAGCGCGGCCAGGGCCTCCAGGTCGAGCAGGGCCCAGGCCATCAAGGACAGCAAGCGTGCCGAGGCCCCCTGCTCAGGCGCCATCTGGGCCTCGACCTGGGCACGCAGCAAAGCCTCCAGGGGTTGGCTGGCAGCACAGGCGGCCTCACGCTCGGCGCCAAAGCGCGCCCCTTCCGAAGCCAGGAACACGCTGCTGGCCCCGCGCTCGCGCTGCAGGGCGTCGATCAGCTGACCGACCACGCCCGCCAGCTGGACACGGGACTCCAGGTGACGCAAGGCCTCGATCTCAAGTTGCTTGGCGCGCAGGACGAGGTGAGAAACAGACTGGTGCATGGAGCCATATTGTGTTGCCAAAACAGCGGGCTCGGCAGGCTCCATCGCGGCTTTCGTCAGCATGGGAGGGGCCACGTGCCGACCCGCCGTTCAGGCCGCGGCCAGGAGCACCTGGTCCTGGTCCAGACGCACGGCATAGGCGCGCACCGACAAGGCCGGGTCTTCCAGGCACTCGCCATTGCGCAGGTCGAAATGTTGCTTGTACAAGGGCGAGGCCACCACGGTGCGTTCACCCAGGCTGCCCACCAGACCACGCGACATCACGCTGGCGCGTGACACGGGGTCGACGTTGTCGATCGCATACAACTCGCTGTGGCCAACGCGGAAAATGGCCACGTGGCGCTGCCCCAGGCGGGCGCACACGCCGGTGTTGGGCAGGATGTCGTTCACCGCGCAGACGGCGGTCCAGTTCAGGGTTTCGGTGTTCATGGCTGAAGTTCTCCGGTGGGGTGGGTGTCGTGCCTGGAATGGGTGCGATGGGGTCAGGCTGGCGTGCCAGCGCGCTCTTCGGGGCGGGCAGGCCGGATCTGACCTCGCTCTTCGACGAACACGATGTGCTCGTCGGGCTGCTCGCTGTTCACGAAAGACCGGAAGCGCTGACGCGTGACCGGGTCGCTGACGGCCGCCTTCCATTCGCAGGCGTAGGTGTCGACCACCTGCTGCATCTGGGCTTCGAGCTCGGCGCCCAGGCCCAGGCTGTCCTGCAACAGCACATCCTTCAGGTAGGCCAGCCCGCCTTCCAGGCTTTCGCGCCAAGTGCTGGTGCGCTGCAGGCGGTCGGCGGTGCGCACGTAGAACATCAGGAACCGGTCGATGGTGCGGATCAGCTCGTCCTGGCTCAGGTCAGAGGCCAGCAGTTCGGCGTGACGCGGTTTCATGCCGCCGTTGCCGCACACGTACAGGTTCCAGCCCTTGTCGGTGGCGATGATGCCCACGTCCTTGCCCTGGGCCTCGGCGCATTCGCGGGTGCAGCCCGACACACCGAACTTGATCTTGTGCGGTGAACGCAGGCCCTTGTAGCGGTTTTCCAGCAGCACGGCCAGGCCCACGCTGTCGCCCACGCCGTAGCGACACCAGGTGGAGCCGACACAGCTTTTCACGGTGCGCAGGGACTTGCCGTAGGCATGCCCCGACTCGAAGCCTGCGGCGATCAGCTCTTCCCAGATCGCGGGCAGTTGCTCGACACGGGCACCGAAGAGGTCCACCCGCTGGCCGCCGGTGATCTTGGTGTAGAGGCCGTACTTCTTCGCCACCTGGCCCACGGCGATCAGGCCGTCCGGCGTGACCTCACCGGCCGGCATGCGGGGCACCACCGAGTAGCTGCCGTCTTTCTGGATGTTGCCCAGGTAGTAATCGTTGCTGTCCTGCAGGCTGGCCAGGTCCTTCTTGAGCACGAACTCGTTCCAGCACGAGGCCAGCATGTTGGCCGCCGCGGGCTTGCAGATGTCGCAGCCCAGGCCTTTGCCATGGGCGGCCAGCAGCTCGTCAAAGCTGCGGATCTTGCCCACCCGGATCAGGTGGTACAGCTCCTGGCGCGAGTAGGCAAAGTGCTCGCACAGGTGGTTGTTCACGGCCAGGCCCTGCTTCTTCATCTCCAGCTTCATGACCTGGGTGGCCAGGGGCACGCAGCCGCCGCAGGTGGCGCCAGCCTTGGTGCAGGCCTTGAGCTCGCCGATGCTGGTCACGCCGCCGGCCACGGCATCACAGATCTGGGCCTTGGTCACGCTGTTGCACGAGCAGATCTGGGCGCTGGCCGGCAAGGCGTCCGGGCCCAGGCCGGGTTTGGCCTGGCCTTCGCTGCTGGGCAGGATCAGAAACTCGGGGCTCTTGGGCAGCTCGATGCCGTTCAAGGCCATTTGCAGCAAGGTGCCGTACTCGTCGGCATTGCCCACCAGCACCGCCCCCAGCAGGCGCTTGCCGTCTGCACTGATCACGATCTTCTTGTAGACCTGAGCGATCTCGTCGCAGTACTGGAAGCTGCGGCTGCCCGGGGTCTTGCCGTGTGCGTCGCCAATGCTGGCCACGTCCACCCCCATGAGTTTGAGCTTGGTGCTCATGTCGGCCCCGACAAAGGCCACGTCGTCCTGCCCGGCCAGATGCCGGGCGGCCACGCGGGCCATGTCGTAGCCCGGGGCCACCAAGCCGAAGGTCTGGCCGTTCCAGGCGGCGCATTCGCCGATGGCGTAGATGTCCAGGTCGCTGGTGCGGCACTCGCTGTCGATCTCGACGCCGCCGCGCGGGCCCAGGGCGAGGCCGCTGGTGCGGGCCAGTTCGTCCCTTGGGCGGATGCCGGCCGAGAAGACGATCATGTCGGTCTCCAGGTGGCTGCCATCGGCAAACACCATGCGGTGGCGGGCCGTCTCGCCGTCGATGATCTGCAGCGTGTTCTTCTGGGTGTGCACCTGCAGGCCCAGGTCCTCGATCTTCTGGCGCAGCACGCGGCCGCCACCCTCGTCGACCTGCACAGCCATCAGGCGCGGTGCAAATTCGACCACATGGGTCTGCAGGCCCAGGTCGCGCAAGGCCTTGGCGCATTCCAGGCCCAGCAGGCCGCCGCCCACCACCACACCGCTCTGGGCCCGGGCACCGCACTCGGTCATGGCCTCCAGGTCTTCGATGGTGCGGTACACAAAGCAGTCAGCCCGGTCATGGCCCGGCACCGGCGGCACGAAGGGGCTGGAGCCGGTGGCCAGCACCAGCTTGTCATAGGCCAGTACCTGGCCGTCGACCAGGGTGACGGTGTGGGCATCGCGATCAATCTGCGCGGCCCGGGCCGCCAGGCGCAGGCTGAAGCCGGTGCGCTCGAAAAACCCGGGCTCGACCAGCGACAGGTCCTGGGCCGACTTGCCGGCAAAAAACGCCGACAGGTGCACCCGGTCGTAAGCAGGGCGTGGCTCTTCGCACAGCACCGTGACCTGGGCCCCCTGCAGGCCGGCTTCGGCCAGGCTCTCGAGGAATTTGTGGCCCACCATGCCATGTCCGACGACGATGATTTTCATGTTGCGTGCTCCTGAATGAAGTGCGCAGCGCGGCGCACCGGCGGGCCGGGCCTCAAGTGCCGTGCCTGCCATGGATGAAAAAATCAAAGGGGTTGATGCCGCGTCGGTACAGGCAGCAAGCGGGCCCAGGCCCGGCGCTGTGTGCGACGCGTGTCCGCCGTCGTTAGCGGTGCAGAAGGGGCCGGTGAAGCGTCGATGCTGCCGGCCACGGCCTCATACAAGCAGCTTCCGTGCCTGCCAAAAAATGCCCCTCGGTTCGGCTTGGCGCTGCACGATGGGCCTCATCGCACCAGATCAGGCCGGCAGGGCACCGATGCGGTGCACAACAGCACGGCGGCGCCCTCAAACGTCGATGGCCGAAGGGGCCGCCTGGCGGATCAATTCGATGAAGCGGCTCAGGCGCGCAGGGATCAGCCGGCTGTAGGGGTAGACCAGGTACACCGGCAGGGAGGGCGCCTCCCAGCCGGGCAAAAGGTGCCGCAGGCGGCCTGCGGCGATGTCTTCGTCCACCAGCCAATGCGAGAAGATGCCCAGGCCCAAACCACGCAGGGCGGCATTGCGCAGGGCGTACAGGCTGTCGGTGCTGAAGCGGGGGCGGATGGCGAAGCTGAACGACTCGGCTGTGGCGCGCTGGTTCAAAACCACTTCGTTCTGATAGAAGGTACGCACTGCCATCCAGGGCAAGGCCGCGAGGTCGCGGGGGTGGGCGGGTGGCCTGGCCGCATCCACCCATTGCGGTGCGGCCACCACCACCCGCCGCACCTCACCCAGTTTGAGTGCC
Source organism: Curvibacter sp. GW821-FHT09D12 (assembly GCF_059416245.1). Taxonomy (NCBI): domain Bacteria; kingdom Pseudomonadati; phylum Pseudomonadota; class Betaproteobacteria; order Burkholderiales; family Comamonadaceae; genus Curvibacter; species Curvibacter sp. GW821-FHT09D12. Next base: position 277,267 of record NZ_JBWKOU010000008.1, read on the forward strand.
ACCAGCGAAGGGTCTTCGACCGTGCCCACACGGATGGCGCAATCCACCCCCTCGGCAATGAAATCGGGCAGGCGGTCGTTCAACAGCCACTCCAGTGAGACCCCGGGGTAGCGCGCCAGGTAGTCAGCCACGGGGCCGATCAACTGCTGCTGGCCAAAGGCGTGCGGGGCCAATACGCGCAAAGTGCCCTGGGGCTGGGCCGCCTGGCCGCGCAACCCTTCGTCCATCGACTGCCAGGTCTCCAGCAGCCCCCGCGCCAGCGTCAGGCAGCGCTCACCATCCTCGGTGAGCTTCATGGCATGGGTGCTGCGCTGCAAAAGCTTGAGCCCCAACTGCTGCTCCAGCGCCGTGAGGCGGCGGCTGATGGTGGGCTGGGTGCTGCCCATCTGGCTGGCCGCCGCTGACAGACTGCCCGCCTCGACGATGCGGACAAAGGTGTCGAAGAGCTCGATGCGATCGACCTGGCGGCTGGCGGGCGGAGTGGTTCTCATGCGCCAAGCGTATATCAATTGTTCAAATCAGGGCACTACACGGGCTGATTCGGCGTCATTACAGTTCAAGGCATCGATCTTCACCGGAGAAATCCATGGATTCCATACCCATTGCGCATGAACCAGAACCCCCAGCAGCCCCCCTCCCCGAATGGCGTCAGAAGCACCTGGTCTTGCTGGCCGCCGGCGCGGGCTTCAGCGTGGCCTCACTGTATTACAGCCAGCCCATCCTGGGCGTGCTGGGCGCCGACCTGCAGGCCAGCGCCAGCCACATCGGACTGGTGCCCACCCTGACGCAACTGGGCTATGCCCTGGGCATCCTGCTGCTGGCCCCCTTGGGTGACCGATTGAACCGGCGCCGCTTGATCCTGGCCAAGGCCTTGGCTCTGACAGCGGCCTTGCTGCTGAGTGCCTTCGCCCCGTCAGTCCCCTGGCTGTTGCTGGCCAGCCTGCTGATCGGCCTGTCGGCCACGGTGGCGCAGGACATCGTGCCCGCAGCGGCCATCCTGGCGCCCGAGTCCAGCCGGGGCAAGGCGGTGGGCTCGGTGATGACCGGGCTGCTGCTGGGCATTCTGCTGTCGCGGGTGGTGAGCGGCCTGGTGGCCGAGCAACTGGGCTGGCGTGCGGTGTATGGCGCGGCCGCAGGCTCGGTGGCGATCCTGGCCCTGGCCCTGTGGCGCGGGTTGCCCGACTTCGCCCCCACCACCCGGGTCTCGTACACCGCCCTGATCGGTTCGATGGGCCAGCTGTGGCAGCGCTACCCAGGGCTGCGCCATGCCGCGCTGGCCCAGGGTCTGCTGGCCGTGGGCTTCAGCGCCTTCTGGTCGACCCTGGCGGTGATGCTGCACGCCGAGCCCTTCCACCTGGGCAGCGGAGCCGCCGGTGCCTTCGGCCTGGCAGGCGTGGCGGGCGCGCTGGCCGCGCCCTTGGCCGGACGCATCTCGGACCGCCGAGGCCCCGAACTGGTGACCCGCCTGGGCGCCGGCCTGAGCGCCCTCGCCTTTGCCAGCATGGCGGGCGCCGCCTGGCTGCCACCTCAGGGCCAATTGGTGCTGATCGTGGTGAGCGCGGTGGCCTTCGACTTTGGCGTGCAAGCCACCCTGGTGGCCCACCAGACCCTGGTCTACGGGCTGGAGCCGGCCGCTCGCAGCCGGCTCAACGCCCTGCTGTTCGTGGGCATGTTCATCGGCATGGCCACCGGCGCCTGGCTCGGCAGCCTAGCCCTGGCCCAATGGGGCTGGCTGGGCGTGGTGGGCCTGGCCACGGCGGCCGCGCTGGGGGCCTTGGCGGTTCGCTTGACCGTCAGCAACCGACCGACAGGTGTGACAAAGACAGGTCTGGCACCAAGCTGACGCGGTGCCCCTGGGGGTCGGCAAGGGGCTCGCGGCGCTTCAGCTTCCCAGGGCTACCTGGCCAAGGTGCTGACGAATTGCTCGTACATCGCATCAACGGCGCTGGAGCCTTGCGAGCTTTTGCTGCGGAACACCGCCACCTCCATGCCGCCCAGGGCGGGCAGCTCAAACCCCTTGGGCAGGCCCTGCAGCGGCTGCAAGCTGGCTGGCACGCTGCAGCGCGTCAATACCGCCACCGCCAGCCCGCTCTCCACGGCGGCCACCTGGCCGGCCAGGCTGGAGCTGTGATAGACCACCCGATAGGCGCGGCGCCTGGCGGCCAAGGCGGACATGGCTTCGATTCTGGCCAGGCTGCCTGATTCGTAGACGGCAATCGGCATGGGGTTCTTGCGCCAGACTTCAAACTGGGGGGCACCGACCCACACCAAAGGCTCATGGAACAGGAGCCTGCCGCGCTGGGGCTTGTCACGGGAGACCAGGGCCAGGTCCAGGTCGCCACGCAGCACCTTGGGGATGAGCGAGGTCGACTGCTCGCAGGTCAACTCAATCTCCACCCCCTGGTGACGAGCCGCAAAACTGCGCAGCACCGGCGTCAGGTAGGTGGCCGCATAGTCATCGGGCACCCCCAGGCGAATGCGGCCTTCCAACTCGGGGCCGAACATCACGGCCTGGGTCTGGGCCTGCAACTCCAGCATGCGGCGCGCATAGGACAGCAACTCGGCTCCGGCCGCCGTGATGTCCATGTGGCGCGGGCTGCGCACCAGCACAGCTTTGCCCAAGGCGCCCTCCAGCTTCTTGATCTGCATGCTCACCGCCGACTGCGAGCGGTGCAGCAAGGGGGCTGCCGCCGACAAGGAGCCGGCATCCACCACCGCCACAAAGGCGCGCAACCAATCGATTTGAAGATCCGGGTGTTTCATCGCGACAGCCATTCATTCGATAAACGCATGGTAGCTGTCAGAACTATGCGCTTTACTGAATTCTTGCGCCCCGGGAACATCGCCCCATGCACAGCAAGACCGCCCTCACCACCGCCTCGACATCCACATCACGCACCGCCGGCGAGCAGCGCGGCCTGGGGCTCATGGTGGCAGGAGGCCTCTTGCTGGGCACCCTCGGCGTGTTTGTGCAAGAGGCAGCTCAACACCCGCTGGTGACCGTCTGGTTTCGCTGCGCGATGGGTGCGCTGGCCCTGTTCTTGTGGTGCGCGGCCACAGGGAACCTGAAGGGCCTTCACCTACAGGGCAGGCGCCTGGGCGTGGTCTGTGTCATGGGCTGCCTGATGGTGCTGAACTGGGCCCTTTTCTTTGCCGCCATTCCACGCACCTCCATGGCAGTGGCCACTGTGGTGTTTCACATTCAGCCCATCTGGGTCATCGTGTTTGGCGCGTTGTTTCTGCGCGAGCGGGTGTCCTGGGGCCAGTGGATGGCGACGCCGGTGGCCCTGTGCGGTTTGGCCCTTACCACCGGTTTGCTGGACGACCTGGCCATCTCCTACACAGCCCGCAGCGGCTATGCCCTCGGGCTGCTGCTGTGCCTGGGAGGCTCGCTGAGCTATGCCGCCGTGACCCTGCTGGCCAAGACCCAGCAGGGAATCGCGCCCTTGACGCTGGCCTTCTGGCAGTGCGCGGTGGGCAGCCTGGTACTGGTCTGGGCACCCTGGGTTTTTGGCTGGCCCCAGCAACCCGGCACCTGGGCCTGGCTGGCGGGCCTCGGCGTGTTGCACACGGGCCTGGCCTACGTGGTGCTTTTTGCAGGCATGGCCAGGCTCCCGCTGGGTCGCATTGCCGTGCTGCAGTTTGTCTACCCCTTGGCGGCCGTGCTCTTCGATTGGGGCCTGTATGGCACCCGCTTGAGCCCCACGCAGCTCGCAGGCATGGCCCTGATGGGGGCTTCGGTTTGGAGCATTGTCAAAACCAGACACGCAGCGCGCCCGGCGCTGGATGACTGAGTACGGAGACTCAAGGTGGCCCGGTACGACCCCTGAGGCCCGGCAGCCCAAGCACTCAATCTCGCTGCAGCGCCACCTGCAGCATCTCGATGAAAGCCCGGGTCTTGCTGGGCATCAGGCGCCGGCCCAGAAACACCGCCCAGGCCGGCTCGGGGGGCAGGCACCAGGCGCTCAGCACGCGGCGCAATTCACCGCTGCGCACCCGGGCCTGGGCCATGGCGTCGGGCACGGCCACAATGCCACAGCCGCCGACCGCCATCTCCAGCAGCAGGCCGGGGGCATTGGCGACAAAGCTGCTTGGGGGGGCGCCCTCCCAGCGGGTGTCGCCGTGCAGCAGCGTCCAGCGGGCAGGCTCCAGGTTGCGCTTGAGCAGCAGCACGCTCTTGTGCTGCGCCAGGTCTTCGGGGGATTGCGGATCACCATGCTCGGCCAGGTAGGCCGGTGCGGCGTACAGACCGATGGACAGCGTGGCCAGCCGTCGCGCGGTGAGGGAGGCATCGTCCTGCAGTTCGCCAAAGCGCAGGGCCAGGTCAAAGCCTTCGCCCACCAGATCGACCCGGCGTGGTGACAGGTCCAGCTCCAGCGTCACCGCCGGGTGCAGGGCCACAAAGGCGGCCAGCATCTCACGCAGCATCAGGGTGGTCACTTCGGGCGGCATGGAGACGCGCAGGCGCCCCGTGGGTTGCAGCTGACGGTGTTCGCTGAGGGCGGTGACGGCATCGACCTCTGCCGCCACCTGGCGCGCATGTTCGAGCAGTTGCAGGCCGAACTCGGTGAAGGTGGAGCGGCGGGTCGAGCGTGACATCAGGCGCTCGCCCAACTGCTCCTCCAGGTGCGCGACGCGGCGCGACACCGAGGATTTGGGCAGGCCCAGGCGCTCGGCCGCCTTGCTGAAGCTGCCCGCCTCGGCCACACGGGCGTAGATCAGCAGATCGTTGGGGTTGAGGGATTCCATGAGCACTGCGGCGGGCGTGTCGCTGGCCTCAGCCCGGTGTGGCTTCGAGCGCCGATTCGATGTGGATCTCGCCGCTGAGCAGGCGGTGGATGGGGCATTTGTCGGCGATCTCGAGCAGGCGCTGGCGCTCGGCATCGGTCAGTGTGCCCTCGATGGCGATGCGACGCTGCAGTTGGTAACGCACACGACCGTCGTCGGCCTTGTCTTCCACATGATCCACCGTGACCCGCAAGGCCGTGACGGCCAGCTGACGGCGGCGAATGTAAAGCTCCAGCGTCAGGGTGGTGCAGGCGGCCAGGGCCGAATCAAGCAGGTCGTGCGGATCGGGGGCCCGATCCTGCGAACCCAGGGTCTTGTCGATGTCCGAGTTCCAGACATGGCGGCCGTTGCTGAGGGTGGTGAGCGCGCCGTTGGCGCGCTGCAGGGTGGCTTCGATGGTCATGGTCAGTCTCCGTTCAATCCAGAAAATCAGGGCTGCGGCGCAGCCTCAGGCAGCTTCTTCGCCCAGGCGCCCATCGCGGAAATCGTTCAGGGCCTGGTAGATCTCTTCCTTGGTGTTCATCACGAAGGGGCCGTACTGCACGATGGGCTCCTTCAAGGGCTGGCCTGCGATCAGCAGCACACGGGCATCGGCCGTGGCCTCGATGACCACACCGTCGGCCTGCGCCTCATTGCGCAGGATGGCCATGCGCTGCAGCGGCACGGCCTGACCGCCCACCGACACCTCGCCCCGGTACACGTACACGAAGGCATTGTGCTGCGGTGGCAGCACCTGATCGAAGCGTGCGCCCTGGGGCAGGTGCAGATCCAGGTACAGCGGCTGGGTGATGGGGCGCTGCACTGCGCCCTGCACACCGTGGCTGCTGCCAGCGATCACCGTCACCGCCACGCCGGCGGGCGTCACGAAATGCGGCAGGTCGGCGGCCTGGAAGTCGCGGTACCAGGGGGTGTTCATTTTTTCGCTGCTGTGCAGATTGAGCCAGAGCTGAAAGCCCTCCATCACGCCCTCCTCCTGTTGCGGGATCTCGGAATGGATCACGCCCTTGCCGGCCGTCATCCACTGCACGCCGCCGTTTTGCAGCAGGCCCTCATGACCGGCGCTGTCGCGGTGCAGCATGCGGCCGGCAATCATGTAGGTGATGGTCTCGAAGCCGCGGTGCGGGTGGTCGGGAAAGCCGGCAATGTAGTCGTTGGGGTTGTCGCTGCCAAAGGCATCGAGCATCAGGAAGGGGTCGAGCCGATGCTGCAAGGGCTGCGTCAGCACGCGGCTGAGCTTGACGCCCGCACCATCCGAGGTGGCCTGGCCGCGCACCAGTTGCTCGACGCTGCGCGATTGGGTGACCGGGGTGATCTGAACAGAGCTGGATGTCATGGTGAGCCTTTCGGTGTTGAGTCGGTGAGGACGATGAAGTCGATGGCCTGACTTTATTGTTGTTTAACGCTCTGAGGAAGATCGATTGAAGCCCCACATTGTTGCTCACATGGAACAATTCAAGGGGCTTTCCATTTTCTGCTGCGCCCACCCGCGGATCAATCCCATGGCGATCAGAACCCGAACCGGCCATGCCCGGCAGCCTGTGCAGGCACAAGTGCGCGTGATCACGACGCCGGCACACTGCCCGGGCCTCTGATCCGCCCCGCTTCGGCGGATCTGATCCTGCTCACGGCGGGGCAGAGTTTCGATACTCGGCTGCATGCCAACGAGAACGATCGCCCCACCCCGCCACACGCCCGGCAGACTGCCTGCCTCGACCGGCGCTTCGCCCGTACCCGATCTGACGTATCTGCAAGACAACGATCTGTTCCGATGCGCCGTCCCCACCCGCTACGGGGGCCTGGGTGGCGAGGCCCATGAGTTGGCGGCACGCATGGTCGAGGTGTGCCAGCACTCGATGCCGGCCGCCCTGGTGTTCTGGGGCCAGCGCATGGCCATCGAGTTTCTGCTCCAGTCGCCCAACGGCGCCCTGCGCGAATACCTGCTGCCTGACCTGTTGAGTGGCGAGCGTGCCGCCACGGTGCCGCTGCCCTTGGGGCTGTACCGCTTGCAGGCGCACGACACCGGTCGGGGCTGGCAGCTGAATGGCCAGGGCTTGCAGGCCGTGAATGCGCCGCCCCAGGGCTTCTCGTTCATCGCCCCCGTTCAGATGGGGTCGACGGCGGGCTGGTGTCTGTTGCGCAGCGAGGAAGACGGCTTTGACGTGCGCACCAGCGGCGACACCGCGCTGCCGTCGCGGGCCTGGAGCGCCCGCATCGATGTGCGTCAGGTCTTTTTTCGCGAGGACGAGTGGCTGGGCGACAGCGCCCTGGAGAGGGCTGTTCACCCCGTGCGGATGGCCCTGGGCCGTGTGGCCGAGCACCTGCAGCAGCATGTGGAACTGATCTGAGGCCGCAGCGCCTGTGCCGGCCCGGTCGCCGCCATCAGGCGGCCAGTGGCACGAACGATGCCAACGCTATGAACTGCAGGGAAAAGTCAGCGTGAAGCGTGTGTGCCCGTTCATGGAGCTGGCCACGGCGGTGCCCCCATGCGCCTCAGCAATCGCCTTGGTGATGGACAGGCCCAACCCGGCGCCGTCGGAGGCCGACCGATGCCGTGCCGGATCGGCGCGAAAGAATCGATCGAACAAGCGCGACAAGGTCTGGGGATCAATGTCTTCACCGGTGTTCTCCACCGTGACTTCGGTGTGGGGCCCCGAGCTCTCGATGACGACGTGAACCTCGCCACCTTCAGGGGCGTGGCGCAGTGCGTTGGAGAGCAGGTTGCTGACAGCACGACGGAACATCAGCTGATCGCCCAGGATGTCGCCTCGGCCCTGCGCGCTCATGCGGATGCTTTTCTCTTCAGCAACGGCTTCATAGAACTCCAACAGCGCCTGTACCTCCTGCAAGGCTGAGAAACTCTCTTTGCGAGGCAAATGGACGCCACGGTCGGTCTTGGCCAAAAACAACATGTCGGACACCATTCTGGCCAAGCGCTGCAGTTCCTCGGCGTTCGAGGCCAGGATGTCACGGTAGATGGCCGCATCGCGGGGCATCGACAGGGTGACCTGGGTCTGAGTCAGCAAATTGCTGATGGGGGTGCGCAGCTCATGCGCCAGATCCGATGAGAAATCCTGCAGGCGCGTGAAATCGCTCTGCAACCTGTCGAGCATGCGATTCAACTCACCGGCCAGCTCCGCCATTTCCACGGGCACTTGGTCAACTGGCATGCGCTCACTCAATCGCTGCCCGCTGACCCCTGCGGCACGCGCCCTCATGGCGTGCAGCGGCGCCAGGCCGCGGTGGGCCGCCAACCAGCCCAGCAAGCCGCTGACCAGCGTGGCAGCCAAGGCATAAAGCGTGAGGCGCAGGCGCAAATCGGCCAGAAATTGGGCATGGTGCGCCGTGTCCATTTCGATCGTGACCTCCAGAGGGGAGGCCGATGAATAGGGGGCTCTGACCTTGAACAGCAGCGCCCGCAACGCCCGGCCATCAGGCGAGCCCAGTTGCAGCACAGGCGCCGTGTCGTGGCTTGTGGCCAACGACTGGGTCTGGGGCAAGGGTACAAAGCCATCCGATCGGAACAAGATCTGCCCGTCGGGCGTCACCACGGCCGCCAACAGCCCATGGTGGTGATTCAAGGCCTCGTTCAGACGCCCTTGGGCATCTTCCGCCGATTGGGCATGGGCCAGCAGGTGCTCGATCAACTGCCGCTTGTCTTGCAGCGTGATCTGGTCCAGTTCCGCAAAGTGTTGATCGGAGGCCGCGAAGACAAGCCAGCCCAGGCCCAGCACCACCACCGCCGCGACGGCGGTGAAGAATACGGTCAGGCGATGGGTCAGTGAAAGACGACGCAACATCTCACAGGTCTTCCGGCACTTCGAGCACATAGCCCATGCCGCGCACGGTCTGGATGAGCTTGACGGATTGACCGTCATCGACCTTGCTGCGCAGACGGCGCACGGCGACCTCGATCACATTGGTGTCGCTGTCGAAATTCATGTCCCACACCTGTGAAGCGATCAAGGATCGAGGCAAGACCTCGCCATGCCGCCGCATCAGCAATTCGAGCAGACCAAACTCTTTGGCCGTCAGGTCGACGCGCCGGCCGGCTCGCGAAACACGGCGGCGCAGCAAATCGAGTTCCAGGTCGGCCACCTTGAGCGTTGTGACCTCTTGGGCGCTGCGGCCCCGGCGCAGAATGGTGCGCACGCGGGCCAGCAATTCGGCAAATGAAAAGGGCTTGACCAGGTAATCATCAGCCCCCAGTTCCAGGCCTTTCACGCGATCTTCCACCTGATCCCGAGCCGTCAGGAACATGGCGGGCATTCTCAGGCCACGCGCTCGCAGCCGTTGGAGAACCTCCCACCCATTGAGCCCGGGCAGCATGACATCGAGTATCACCAGGTCATAGTCCTGCCCCTCGGCCATGTGCAAGCCGTCAATGCCGTCCTTGGCCAGGTCCACGACGAAGCCCGCCTCCGTCAAGCCCTGCTGAAGGTACTCACCCGTCTTGGGCTCATCCTCAACGATCAAGATCTTCACAACCCTCGCTCCAGTTTCTCTAGTGTGCAGCCTTCCGGCAGGCCCGATCCGAAGATAACAAACATGTCATCTTCCAGGCGGGTTTCTGACAGCTTCATCCCATCAGAATCATGCTGTGCTTCGAAAGATCACCGAGAGGAACCCGCCCATGCCATTTCAATTCGTCAGGCTCCGATGGCCGCTGACGCTGGCTTTGTTTGCAAGCGCCGTGGGCGCGCAGACACCAACGCTCAACCAGACCCCCGAAATCGCGCCCATTCTGACTCAGCCCTTGCAGTACCGGTCATGGATCAGCCATTACGAACCCTATAGCGACCCGGCTGTTCAGCCCTGGCGTGAGGCCAATGATCGCGTTCAACGCATTGGCGGTTGGCGCACGTATGCCAAAGAGCGGTCTGACCAGGCCCCGGTGTCGGGCTCGCCAGGCATGGAGGGGCACCCCGCCTCCCATGGAGGCGCCAAGCCATGAGTCGCGGTGCCACTCTTTCTCGCACTTCCCTGTTCACGGCGCTTGCCGTCGTGGCCGCCTTGTCCGGATGCGCCAGCGTGTCGTTGGAACAAAGCCTTGACCGGGTCAACGCTGAAACCGCCGATTTCACCGGAGGCCAGGTCACCCTGGCCCAAACGCGCGAAGAACAAACCCAGCGCACCAACGCATCAGCCAAGTTGCTGAGCAAGCCTTTGGGCCCCACGGAGGCCGTGCAGTTGGCCTTGGTCAACAGCCCGGCTTTGCAGGCCTTGTTGGCCCAAGGTTGGGCAGAGTCAGCCTCGGCGGCGCAGAGCGGTCGCATCGCCAACCCTGTTTTCGGGTTTGAGCGCCTGACCACCGGCCACGACCTGGATGTGAATCGCGCTTTGTCCTTTGGTTTGCTCGATGTCCTGACCCTGCCGGCGCGGCAGGGCATTGCGCAACGCCGCATCGAACAAGCTCAGTTGCGCCTCACGGCTGATGTTGTCGACCATGTCACCCAAGTCCGGCAGGCCTGGGTCCGTGCCGTGACCAGCCGACAAACCTTGAGGTACGCCCAGCAAGTGTTCGAAAGTGCCGAAGCCAGTGCCGAACTGGCGCGGCGGATGCAGTCCGTCGGAAACTACAACCGACTCACCCGGGCCAGAGAGCAGGCCTTCTATGCCGACTCGGCGTCGCGCCTGGCCGCTGCAGGCCACGAAGCCACGGCCAATCGCGAAGAGTTGGTCCGGCTGCTGGGCTTGAGCGAGTCTCAGGCGCAGCAACTGCAACTGCCGGATCGCTTGCCCGATCTGCCTAAAGAGGCCTTGTCACCCGCGGTGGTGGGGCAACTTGCCAGCAAAGCGCGTCTGGATGTCAGGCTGGCACAAAGTGCGCTCGCATCGGCGGGCCGGTCGCAGGGCTTGAACACGGTGACCAGCCTCACCGACATCGAGCTGACAGCGCGACGCAACACCCAGTGGGACAGCGCAGCGGGCACTCGTTCCGATCAACGGGGGTATGAAATCGGTGTTCGCCTTCCCATCTTCGACTGGGGAGGCATGCAGCGGCAGGCCTGGAATGCACGCACGCTCGCGGCAGCCAACCAATTGGAGGCAACGATCAGGTCAGCAGGCTCCAGTCTGCGTGAAAGCTACTCCGCCTACCGGACAGCTTATGACATGGCCCGGCATTTTCGCGATGAAGTCGTTCCCGTCCGCAAGGTGATCTCCGAGGAGAACCAACTCCGCTACAACGGGATGATCATCGGCGTTTTCGAACTTCTGGCCGACGCCAGAGACCAGGTCAGCACGGTGATCGGCGCCATCCAGGCCGAACAACAGTTCTGGCTGGCCGATGCCGCGCTTCAGTCGTCCTTGATTGGCCGCCCCACCAAAACCCCCCTGCCTGTCTCGGGTAGCCCCACCGCCGGCAACGTCACCGGACACTGACTCTCTAGGCGAACCTCCATGACTTCCAGACGTGAATTTTTCAAACATGCCGGGCTGACCGGGGGGGCACTCGCCGCCGCCGCCGTCAACCGGGTGGCCCTGGCCGCCTTGCCCGAGCCCATCCTCCAGACCTCCGCAGAAACCATGGCCCCCCTGGTGCCCAACAGTGGCCGCCCCTACAACCCGGTCGTGACCCTGAACGGCTGGACCTTGCCTTGGCGCATGAACCAGGGTGTCAAAGAGTTCCACCTGGTCGCGGAACCCGTGGTGCGAGAAATGGCCCCTGGATTCAAGGCGCATCTGTGGGGCTACAACGGTCAAAGCCCGGGCCCCACGATTGAGGTGGTCGAGGGCGATCGGGTGCGGATCTTTGTCACCAACAAGCTGCCCGAACACCACGCCGTCCATTGGCATGGACAGCGCCTTCCCAACGGCATGGATGGTGTTTCTGGGTTGACCCAGCCCTCTATTCCGCCTGGCAAGACTTTTGTCTATGAGTTCGTGGCCCGCCGGCCGGGCACCTTCATGTACCACCCGCATGCCGACGAGATGGTTCAGATGGCCATGGGCATGTATGGCTTCTGGGTGACCCATCCCAAGGCCAAGAACCCGCTGATCGATGAGGTGCAACGCGACTTCTGCTTTTTGCTCAATGCCTTCGACATCGACCCGGGCAGCTACACCCCCCGGACGATGACGATGCTGGACTTCAATCTGTGGGCCTGGAACAGCCGGGTCTTTCCGGGCATCGACTCCCTCAATGTGCGGCTCGGCGACAAGGTGCGCATCCGGGTCGGCAACCTGACGATGACCAACCACCCGATGCATTTGCATGGCCATGAGTTCCAGGTCACGGGCACCGATGGCGGGCCGACCCCGCTGCAGGCACGCTGGCACGAGGTCACCACCGATGTGGCCGTCGGGCAGATGCGCCAGATCGAATTTGTGGCCGATGAGGAAGGCGACTGGTCGCTCCATTGCCACAAGAGCCACCACACCATGAATGCCATGGGGCACAACGTGCCCAATTTGATCGGCGTTGATCACAGTGGGCTGGCCAAGAAGATCAACAAGCTGATCCCTGATTACATGGTCATGGGCGAGCGTGGCATGTCAGACATGTCGGACATGGAGATGCCCATCCCCGACAACACGGCTCCCATGATGACGGGTGAAGGCCCGTTCGGCCCCGTGGAAATGGGCGGCATGTTCAGCGTCCTGAAGGTCCGCAAGGATCAAAAGCCGGGGGACTACAAAGGCCCGGGTTGGTACAAGCACCCGCCAGGCACGGTGGCCCACGAGTACACAGGCCCATTGGCTCAGCCGGCCCGCTTCAGCGCTGATGGGGGTCAGTCCATGCCCCTGGCCCAAAAGCCGAAGGCACCCACTGAAGTGCAGGTGCGCAAGCCCACGTCCCACACCGGCCATTGAAGCGATTCAGTCGGCCTCAGGAGAGAAAATGAAACCATCCCGCTGCGCTCGCACCTTGGCTGGGTTGGCATGGATGGCCGTGTCCAGCACGGCTTTAGCCAACGGAAATCACACCGGCGGACACGCTCACGCCGAAGAAGATTCAGCCATCGGAAAGCCGGGCTTGGCCGCCCAGGCCAGCCGCACCCTCACGGTTGAGATGGGAGACAACATGCGCTTCACACCCTCCGACATCCGGGTCGGCAAAGGGGAGACCGTTCGCATCGTTGTGAAGAACACCGGCCAGGTCAAACACGAGCTGAGCCTGGGGACCCGGCAGGAATTGCTGGAGCACCTGGCACTGATGAAGAGGTTTCCGGACATGGAGCACGATGAACCCAGCAAGGTCACGGTAGCGCCGGGCCAGCAAGGCGAAATTGTTTGGCAGTTCACCCAGGCAGGCAGCGTGAACTTTGCCTGCCTGATGCCAGGTCATTACGAGGCCGGCATGAGAGGTTTGATCCAGGTGGACAAGAAATGATGACTGATTGTGCAAAGGAGTGAATTCAGCATGACGGACCTGTACATCCCAAGTTCAGCCACCAGACGTGCGCTCCTGGTGGGGCTCGCTGCCGTGGGTGGCCTGGCCATCGCACGTGCTGCGTCGCCAGCACCTGTACCAATGCGGGTCTGGAAAGACCCCCAATGCGGTTGTTGCAAAGACTGGATCGCGGTCGTTGAGAAAAGTGGCTTTCAGGTCACCGTTCTTGAGCAGGGCAACACGGCCGCCAGGTCTCGCCTGGGCATGCCCACGCAATTTGGCTCGTGCCACACGGCGATGGTCCAGGGCTTCGTGATCGAGGGCCATGTGCCGGTCGCCGACATCCAGCGACTGCTCAAGGAACGCCCCGCCGCTTTGGGTCTGGCCGTTCCGGGTATGCCGATCGGCTCACCCGGGATGGACGGACCCGAGTATGGCGGACGTCGCGACGCCTTTCGGGTGCTTCTGGTCCAGAAGGACGGAACGGCAAAAACCTTCAACTCTGACGTGTGAAAAGCCATGAACCCAATCACCCGAACCCTGGCGATTTGCGCCCTTGCGCTGGGGAGCACCTTGCCAGTTGCAGGCTTGGCGCAAGCCGCCCTCGACCAGAGCACGATGGCCGCGGCACAAACGCCGGCATCCCTGACCGACGGCGAAATCAAAAAGATCGACCCAGGCACCGGCAAGGTCACGATCAAACACGGCGACATCAAGCACCTGGACATGCCTGGCATGACCATGGTGTTCACCGCCAAAGACAAGGCTCTTCTGGCGCCCCTCAAGGTCGGCGACAAGATCCGATTCATGGCGACTGACGAGGGCGGAAAACTGATCGTCACCGAGATCCAGCCCGCGCAGAAGTAAGAAGCTGGCGGGCGCGATCGAAGCGCCCAGTTCAGCGGCTCTCAAGTGAATCCCCGCATCATCAACTCGTGAATGGAGAAAACCATGACCACCTCTCGCCAAACATGGATGGGGCTCTGCATGGCCGTCGCCGCATTGACGGCCTCGGCGCAGACAGCAGACGAGCACAAAAGCCATCATCCCCAGGCCACAGCCCCCTCTGCGGCGCCCGTTCAAAAGCCTGCCGACAGCACCATGGGGGCCACCAAGATGGGCGCGATGGACCAGCACATGAAAGCGATGCAGGCCATGCACGAGAAGATGGCCGCAGCCAAAACCCCTGAGGAACGGCAAGCCTTGATGAGCGAGCACATGAAGCTCATGCAAGAAGGCATGGCCATGATGAAGCCCATGGGGGGAACGCCCGGCATGGGAGGCATGCCCTCCGACAAGGCCCCCAACTCAGGCATGCCGGATCGGCAGCGAATGCTGGAAAAGCGCATGGACATGATGGAGTCCATGATGCGGATGATGATGGACCGCATGCCCCCCTCTGGCCCTGCCAATTGAGCGCGGCCGCGGGCCTGAGACCAGCAGCACCGGCGCCCTGGCCGTCCTCCGCTCTCAGGCAGCCAGCGCCTCCGGTACGCAGCCGTGTCGGGCCTCACCGGCGGGCGCTTCGCGTCCGCCAATCACATCCGCCAGATACCGCGCATCGTCGGCAATGCCCAGGAAACGGCCCGAACCCCAGGTGTTGAGCCAGGGCAGGCCCAGAAAATACAGGCCCGGCACGGAGGAGACGCCGCGTTCGTATTTCGGGTGCCCGCGGCCATCGAAGGCGGGCAGTTCGATCCAGCGGTAATCGGGCCGAAATCCGATGGCCCAGATGATGGTGGTGATGCCGGCGGCTTCGGCGTCCAGCGCCAGCACCTCGTGTTCGGGGCGCCAGACCTTGACGAAATCCGGCTCGGCCGGGGCATCGATGCCCTGCGCGGCGATGTAGCGATCGATGTCGCGGCGGATGCCCACGTAGACCTCGTCGGCATCGTCGAGGTTCTTCTCCAGGTCGGGCAGAAAGCGCAGCGTACTGCCTTCGATGTCGGCCATGCTGCCATACAGCTTCACGCCTTCCAGGGCGAACTTGCGAAGGTCGATTTCGTGACCGCCATCACGCCCGGTCATGTAGTGGTTGGTGCGCTCGCGGGCCTTGTCACCCAGGGGGTGGCGGGCCACCGTCAGCTCATACACACCCATGTCCATCAACCAGGCCGTGGATTCTCGACCACGGTACACCCTTGGCGAACGTGGGGCCGGGCCCACGCACAAATGCACCTTGCGACCTGCCAGGTGCAGGTCTTCCATCAACTGCACACCCGACTGGCCCGTGCCCACCACCAGCACCTCGCCCTCGGGCAACTGCTCGGGGTTGCGGTAGTCCACCGAGTGGATCTGCTGGATGTGCCGTGGCAGGCGCTCGGCATAGGCCGGAATGATGGGCAGGTCATACCCACCGGTAGCGACGATGACGTGGCGGGTGTGAAAGTCACCTGCCGTGGTGGCCACCAGCAGGTCGCCATTGGCTTGTCGGGTGACCCGGCTCACACCCACGCCCTCTACCACCGGGGGCCGGGTCTTCAGCGCAAAGGCCTGCACGTACTCGACGATCTGGTCCTTGAGCATGAAGCCTTCGGGGTCGTCACCGGCGTAGGGGAAGTCGGGCAGGCGGCATTGCCAGTTGGGCGTGACCAGGCAGAAGGTATCCCAACGGTCCTTGGCCCAGGCGTGGGCGACGAACTTCTTTTCGAGCACGATGTGTTCGATGCCTTGTTGCTGAAGGTAGTAGCTGACCGACAGGCCGGCCTGGCCGCCACCGACCACCACCACGGGGTAGTCTTTTTGATTGAGCAGGTGTTCCTGGTTCTTGAAGAGGGTGGACATGGGTGTGTGCTCCTTGGAAAAATCAACGGGATCCGGGGGTGAAGGCCAGCACCTGCACGCGGGGCGCAGGCTCTGACTCGAAGGCCTGGGCACGGTGTTTGATCTGGCCCAACTGGTCGATGGCACTGGAGCAGAAGTAGCCGTACTTCTGCTGCACGCGCTCAGAAGCCTCGCTCAAGGCGGCATCGCAGCGGGCCACAAAGTCGCCCAGCGCGTAGTCCGCGCCCACGGCCAGGTGGTCGGTGATGACCAGCGAGGGGGAGTAGCAGCGCTCCTGGGCGCCATCGGGCCATTTCACGGTGAAAAACATTTCAGGCATGGATATCTCCTCAGCAAAAAGACGGTTGGGAAAGCGGGCGGGCAGGCTGTGCGGCGGGGGCGCCTAGCGCCCTATCCAGGTTCGAATACAGGGCCGAATACAGAGCAACATGGGCGCGGGCCGCAGCGCCCCAGTCAAAGCGGCGCGCCAGCGGCAGGCCCCGCTCGCGCAGCGCCTGGGCCGTGCCCTGAAACAACACCTGCAGCAGGGCCTCGGTCATGGAGGGCGTCGAATGCGGGTCCACCCACAGGGCGTCGTCGGGCCCCAGGAAATCGGTGAAGGGCTCTTGCCGCGAGACGACGACGGGTACCCCGCTGGCCATGGCCTCGACGATGGCCAGTCCAAAACCCTCAAGCAGTGATGGAAACAGCAGTGCCGTGGCCAGCCGGTACAGGGCGGGCATGTCGGCATCGGCCAGCACGCCGCTCAGCACCACGGGCTGGCCAGGCCCGGCCTGCCAACCGGCCTGGGCCAGGACCTGCTCGAAGCGCTGCCGGTAGGGGCTGTGATCCAGCAGGCTGGCGCCGCCGGCAATCAGCAATTGGGCCTGGGGCACCCGGGCCCGCAAGGCCACGAAAGCCTGAAGAGCGCCCACGGTGTTCTTGCGGGCTTCAACGCCGCCTACCATCAGGTAGACCGGGCCGGTGCCCAGGCCCAGGCGCCTGGCCAGGTCGGCATCGGTGGCCTGCGGCACGGGGCTGAAGCGGCGCAGATCCACCCCGTTGTGGATGACCTGGGCCTCGCGCTGAAAGCGCTCGCGCAGCTTGGGTGCCCACGATTCGCTGACGCAGATCAGGCGATCGGCCTGCCGGATGCTCTGCTCTTCCCAGGCATCCACCACCGGATCACCAAAGCCGGCATCCACATGATGCACAGTGCGCACATAGGCCCCAACCAAGCCCTGGCGCCGCAGTGTGAGCAGGGCATTGGCGCCAATGCCATCATGGGCATGGAACACATCGAAGCCGGCCTGCCCGGCCTCCGAGAGGCCTTGCACAAAGCTGCGGATGCGGGTCTGAACCACCTCGCGCAGGCTGGGACCCGAGGCCGCTACGGGCAGGATGCGCACGGCGGCCCGGCTGCTCCGAAACAGGGGCCGCCCGGGCACGCCGGGGGCATGCACCGTCACGGCATGGCCCTGGGCGCACAGCGCATCGGCCAACTCCAGGCAGTGGACCACCCCGCCACGCGGGTTGGTGGAATGGGTGAGCAAGGCAATGCGCAACGAATCTGCTCTCATGCCAGGCTCCTGTCCTCAAGGCCGCGTGCCGGTGTGCCCTGGATGAAGGGCTGCTCGGCTAGGTTCCACAGCAAGGCCCCTTCGGGGCCCTGCTGCACGATCAGCTGCCGCACGGCCTTGACCTCGCCCACCGAGGCGCAGGCCAGGCCCCGCGCCTCGAAGCGCTGCCGCACGGCCGCCGCATGCTCGGGCCGCACACTGAGGATGAAGCCATAGCTCGGGAAGGCGGTCAGCCAGCGCAGCAGGGGCACGCCCTCGGGCCGGGGGATCGCGTCCAGATCGACGATGGCCCCCACACCCGAGCACTCCAGCAGCATCAGCGCCGTGCCCAGGGTGCCGGCCATGCTGATGTCCTTGGCGGCCTCGCACAGGCCCGCCTCGGCCATCTCGGGCAGCAGCGCCAGGTCGGCCCGCAGGCGCTCGGCGGGGGCCTCGGTGGAGGCATTCCAGTATGGAAACGGCTCCTGCCATTGGCCGCGCAGGTCCACCGCCATCAACAGTTGATCACCTGGGCGTGCCGAAAAGCTGCTGAGCAACTTCTTGGCGTGGCCGACGATGGAGACCGCCAGCTGAGGCCGTTCGGAGCGCAGATTGCTGTGCCCGCCCACGATGGGCACGCCGTAACGCTGCGAGGCCGCCACCATGCCCGCCAGCATTTTCTGGGTTTCAGCCCCTGCGCCCCGCCCCCACAAAGCGTTGACCACCGCCGTGGGCCGGCCGCCCATGGCATAGATGTCGCTGATGTTGACCATCACGCTGCTGTAGCCGGCAAACCAGGGCATGCGGGTGATGAAGTCTTCCACCAAGCCCTCGATGGCCAGCAGCTGGTAACCACCCTGGCCATCGGGCAGTGCAGCACAGTCGTCACCCAGGGGCACGGCCTGGTCCATCTGACCCACGCCCTGCGCCAAAAGATCGTCAAAGCAGTCGACCACGGCGCTGATGTCACGCTTGTGGGCAAAGCCGCGGCTGTCAAGCAACGCGGCCACCAGATCGGTCAAGGCGCTCATGGCTGGCCCCCGGCTTCGACAAAAAACCCCATCAGTGGGTCGTGGCAAGGTGGGTAGTGCGCCAGATCGGCCTGCATGAGGTGATGGGGTCGGCCATGGGCCAGCGAGGTGTCCAGCGACCGCCAGTGCAGCTTCTCGAACAGGGGCACGTTCTGCATCTGCACGTGGGCCAGAAAGGTCTCGCAGCCCAGGCCATGGGCCGTACAGACCGCCAGACGGATCAGCTGGGCGCCCAGCCTGGCCTGGCGGCGCATGGCGCGTTGCACCGCCAGCCGGGAACCCCACCACAGGCCTGGTGAGGCCTCGTGGATGCGCACCGTGCCCAGCACGCTGCTGTGGGCCTGCCGCACGTCATAGGCGGCAGCGATCAACAGCCGGGCCTGCGAGTCGATGTCGTCACGGTCGCTGCCGGTGAAGATGCCCTGTTCGTCGCAGAACACGGCGCGGCGCAAGGCCATGGCCTGCGCGATTTCTTCGTCAAGCAAGGCCTGGCGCACATGGAAAGCCGGGCAGGCGGGGCTTGGGTCACGCGCCCCGGCGGGGTGGGTGGACGGTGGGGTGATCAGGCTGTTCATGGGGCCTCCGTGGGGCTCTGGCGGGTTCAGGACTCATAGACCGACATCGACGAGCAGGCGCCGCATTTGCCGCAGCCCGCCTTGATGTCGGTGGAGCGCAGGCCGGCCTCGCGCACGATGTCGCCCAGGGGCTCCAGTACCGAGCGCATGAACCCGGGGCTGGGTGCAGGGTGGCTCTCCAGCGGGGTGCCGCTGATGGGCACGAAGGGCACCACGAAGGGATAGACCCCCATCGAGGCCAGGCGCGCGCTCATGTCCAGGATGGCTTCTCGGCTGTCACCCAGGCCGGCCAGGATGTAGCTGCTGACCTGGCCCCGGCCGAAGACCTGCACGGCAGCCTCGAAGGCGCTCAGGTAGCGCGCAATCGGCACCGAGGCCTTGCCGGGCATGATGCGTTCGCGCACCGCGGGCGTGACCGCCTCCAGGTGCATGCCCAGGGTGTCGATGCCGGCCGCCTTCATGCGGGCGAACCAGGCATCGTCGTCAGGTGGCTCGCACTGGCCCTGGATGGGCAGGTCGACCGCTGCCTTGATGGCCTGGGCGCTCTCGCACAAGAGGGCCGCGCCCCGGTCGGTGGCGTTGGGTGTGCCCGTGGTCAGCACCATGTGTTTCACACCGTCAAGCAGCACCGCCATGCGGGCCACCTCGGCCAGTTGCTGGGGCGTCTTGCGCGCGATGGTGCGGCCTGCCGCCAGCGACTGACCGATGGAACAGAACTGGCAGGTCTTCTTGCGGCTTTCGTAGCGGATGCAGGTCTGCAGCACGGTGGTGGCCAGCACATCGGCGCCATGCAGCGTGGCGATGTGCGAGTAAGGCACGCCGTCCAGCGTCTGCAGCGCATAAAAGCGCGGTTGCCTGGGGAAGCTGATGCTGGCAATCGGAATCGCGTCGCGGGTGATCACGCTGCGCCCCTGGGCATCTGGCGCCAGGGCCACGAAGGGCGAGGTCCAGGCGGTCGAGGTGTGGACCGGCACCATGATGGTGTGGCCGTCCACCGTCACGGCCTTGTGATCGGAGGGGCCGGCACCGCCGCGTCGGCTGGCCACGCCCGCCGATGTATCGACCAGGCGCAGACCCAGCGATTGCAGCTCACTCATCAGGTGCCGGGTGTCCGGCGCGGGCATCAAGGCGGCTTGGGGGCTCATGGGATTCACTCCTGGACAAGGGTGGAAACGGGCGCGGAATCGCCTGCAGGCGCCGCTGCGGTCGCGGACGAGATGGGCTGGGTGCCCGGCATCTCAAAGTGGGTCTGGGCCGGGCGCCGGTTGATGGCCAGGCTCAGCAACTCAGGGCGCGCGTAATGGCCCACCGAATCCATCATTCGCTTGCGCTTGGTGAGCAGGGCCAGGTCCAGATCGGCGATCACCATGCCCTCGCCCTCGGTCAGCGGCTCGGCCAGGTATTTGCCCTCGGGCGAGACGATGGCGGTGTGGCAGCCGCCGCGCAGCGCGCGCTGCAGGCTCACATCCGGGGTCACGGACTCGATCTGGGCATCGGTCAGCCAGCCGGTGGCGTTGACCACGAAGCAGCCCGATTCGAGCGCGTGGTGACGAAGGGTCACGCCCATCTGCTCGGCAAAGATGGGCCCCACCAGCGAACCCGGGAACTGGGCGCAGTGGATCTCTTCGTGCTCGGTCATCAACGCATAGCGGGCCAGCGGGTTGTAGTGCTCCCAACAGGCCAGGGCGCCCACACGGCCCACGGCCGTGTCGACCACGCGCAGGCCTTGGGCATCGCCCTGCCCCCAGACCATGCGCTCGTGGTAGGTGGGGGTGATCTTGCGGCGCTTGAGCTTCAGGGCACCGTCGGCATCGAAGATCAGTTGCGTGTTGTAGAGGCTGCCGTGGTCGCGCTCATTCACGCCCAGCACCACGACCAGGCCACGGGCGCGGGCGCGCTCGGCCACGGCCTGGGTCACCGGGCCGGGCACCACCACGGCCCGCTCGTAGAGCTGCAGATGCGGTGCGCCTTGCTGGCAGGGTGGCAGCACGAATGAAAAATAGGGGTAGTACGGAACAAAGGTTTCGGGGAACACCACCAGCTCGGCGCCCTGGCGGGCGGCCTCATCGATGGCATTGCAGACCCGGTCCAGCGTTCCGGTGGGGGTCTCCAGATCGGGAGCGATCTGGACGGCGGCGGCACGGACGGTTCGAGCTTGGGTCATGGTGGTGTTCCCTGCTCGACTCAGACCGTCCAGGTGTCGATGATCAAGGCCCCCTCTTTGCGGTGCAGCAGCTTGATGTCGAGCACATCCAGCGGACTGATGGGGCGGATGCCCGGAATCAGCGAGCCCTCACCGTGGCCATACAAAGCCTGAAGCGCAAAGCGGCAGGCATAGACCTTGCCCCCTTCGGCCATGAACTTGATGAGCTGGTTGTTGTGGTTCTGATGGCCCGGGAAGGCCTCGTCGCCCAGGGTGGGAAAGCCGCGCTGCAGGCCCAGGGTGACGCCGGGCCCATACAGCAGCACCGAGGTCTCGAAGCCCTTGCGCAGCAGCCGGGTCGCCTGCAGCAGGTTGACGAAGCCGATCGAACCTTCAAAGGCCACGGTGTGGAAGGTGACCAGGGCTTTTTCGCCGGGGGCGGCCTTCACATCTTCAAAGACTTTTTCTTCGTAGTCGACAAGAAAATCGCCTTTCTGGTGGGCGGGTTGGGTGACTTTTGGCATAGCGCTGCTCCATGGAGGGTTGGTGGGAAGACACCGGGCTGAATGCCCCGTGTCTGCCTTCTGCATTGCAGGCCACATGCCCGTTTGAGCCTGGCCGATGCGATCAATCTGCGATCAAGCGCCTGTGCATTGCCCCGGCGCGCCTGCAAAAAAATGGAGGCCCCCTCCGAGCCGCGAAACCCCGCCTGAAGACCCCGAAACAGCCTTGATTGGCCATGCGATCAATGCACTCCATCATTGGCCAGCCCGGCACCAAAGGCGATCAGCCGCCCCCCCGAGTCAGCAGCTTTGGTGCGGCCTTGGCGCGCGATGGCCCGGCCCGCGTGGCATGCTTGATGCAATCAATCCGGCAGCCCCCCCGCCCTCAGAAAGCCCCCCATGCCCATCAACGCCACCCGCTGGCGCAAGCGCCTGAGCCAGGACAGCCGACCGGCCTACCTGATGATGGCCGAGCTGATCGCCGAAGACATCCAGCGCGGCGAGCTCAGCACGCGCGAGCGCATGCCCACCCTGCGTGACATGGCGCAGTTGCTCAAGCTGAACTACACCACCGTGGCCCGGGGCTATGGCGAAGCCAAGCGCCGGGGTCTGATCGACTCGCATGTGGGCATCGGCACGGTGGTGCGTGGCCGCATCCCTGGCCTGCCGCTGCGCTCGGGCAGCAGCGCCGAGATGACCATGAACCTGCCACCCGAGCCTGTGGCCCATGCCCTGGTGCAGCAGATGCAGCAGCAGGCCGGTGAAGCCCTGGCCAATGGCGGCTCGCACGGCTACTACGAGCTGATGCGCTACCAGGACTACGGCGGAAGCAACGAGGCGCGCGATGCGGGCGCGCTGTGGCTGCGCAGCCATGTGCCCGATTGCCATGCCGCACAGGTGCTTGTGGGCCCGGGCATCCACGGGGTGCTGCTGGCCCTGATCACCCTGCTGTGCCGGCCTGGCGAGGTGCTCTGCGTCGAAGCCCTGGCCTACCCCGGCATGAAGGTGATTGCCGCCCAATTGGGCGTGAAGCTGCAGGCCCTGACCCTGGACGATGAAGGCGTGAGCGCCGAGGACTTCGAACACGCCTGCAAAACCATGCAGCCTCGCGCCCTGGTGTGCAACCCCAACATCCACAACCCGACCACCGTGACCATGAGCCTGCAGCGGCGCCGCGAGATCGCCGACATCGCCACCCGCTACAGCGTGCCCCTGATCGAGGACGATGCCTATGGCAAGCTGCAGTCCCAGGCCCTGCCCACCCTGCTCAGCCTGGCCCCCGAGCTGACCTACTACATCGCCGGCCTGTCCAAGAGCCTGGGTGCGGGGCTGCGCATGTCCTACCTCTGCACACTCAACCCGCGCCTGCTGCAACGCACGGCAGGTGCGCTGCGCGCCACCACGGTCATGAGCTCACCCTTCACCGCAGCCCTGGTCACACGCTGGATCCAGACCGGGGCAGCGCCGGCCATGCTGGCGGCGATCCGCGAAGAGTCGACCGCACGCCAGCACCTGGCCCAGCGCTACCTCGCCGAGCACGGCGCACTGGCCGACCCGCAGGGCTTTCATGTCTGGCTGCCGCTGCGCGAAGACTGGAACCCGATCGACGTGGCCACCAGCCTGCGTGCCCAGGGCATCGCCTGCGTGGCCAGCGCCGCCTTCTCGACCGACGCCGACCCACCGCCCGCGCTGCGCCTGTGCCTGGGCGGCTCGATCGGTCGCGAGGACCTGCAGCAGGCGCTGCGCCTGCTGTCGTCCGTGCTGGACCAGGCACTGCCGCCACCCTCGGCGTGAAGCGAGGCGATTCGAGGGGATTCGAGGCGTTCAGGTGCTGAAAGGCGCTGAATGGGCCTGCCTTTGCGCCAAACAGGGCCGAGTTGGCTCGCTCCTTGGCTGGTCCTTGGAACGACCTGGAGGATGGTTGTTTGTCGATCCAGACGCCCCTTGAATGTCGATTTGGACGCTGCTTCAATGTTGATTTGGACGGTCGAACGATGCTGAATTGGACGCCCTGCCCAACCCTGCATCGACGCGCTGTGCGCACCACACGCCGTGGTGGCCAACTGATCCTGAAAAGTTTCCGATTTCTGATGCGGCTGCCTCAGGGCAGGTGTAGCCAAACTACGGTGCATGCCCACACAACGATACGCAGACATCCAAGCCAAGCCAGCCAGCCCGGCGCCGAACCCCCAGGTTCTTCTGGTCAGCCAGCAAAACCAGATGTGGATCGACGACCCCTGGCTGTTGATCCACCAGCCCGACGATTTGATCTCGACGCCCGCCGACAAGCGCCTGATCCTGCCTTTGCCGATGTGGCGCGAACTGCTCGGCGAAACCTCTTTGGATCTGTCGCAAATCGGCGTCTGGGTCGATAGCCAGCAACAGTTCGAGGCCCATGCGCCGGCCCTGGCGGCGCTGCCCCTGGTGGCCCTGCGGATCGGTGGCCCGGATTCAGACTGGTGCTATGGCGCGGCCAACCACCTGAGGGCCTCGCTGAAGTTTGGCGGGGAGCTGCGCGCCTTCGGGCCCATCACCGGGGCGCAGTTGTTCTACCTGCATCGCTGCGGCTTCAACAGTTTTTCCATGCCCACCCCCAGCCTGGAGTGCTGAAATGCGCGCGCCGCCCTGCGGCGCGGCGGCAAGGCCCCGGGCTCAGGCGGGCCCGTAAAGGCCCTGGGCCACATCCATCAGATGGGTCTTCAAGCACTGCAGCGCCGGGTCGCGCAGGCTGCTGCTGCGCGAGGCCAGTTCGATGGAATAGCGGGGCAGCTCGATCGGACAGGGCACACACACCAAGGTCCCCAGGGCAGCCAAGGCGCGGGCCGCGTGCTCGGGCAGGGTGGCCAGGGCCGTGCCGCCACGCAGCAGGTGAGGCAAGGCCGCAAAGTGGGTGGTGGAGGCCTCGATGCGCCGGCTGTGGCCCAGGGCCGCCAGGGCTTCATCGACCACCCCCACAAAGCCACCCGACGAGATCAGCAGATGCGGCCGGCGCAGGTAGTCCTCCAGCCCCAGGGGCCCGGCCGGGGTCTGTGCCGCATCCATCACGCAAGCATAGCGGCCGGTGCCCAGCACCTGGCGCGCCAGGGTGCGCGAGCTGCCCGTGCCGGCCCCCAGGCTCAGGTCGATGCGCCGGTCCATCAGCATGTCGGCGGCCAAGCCGCTGTGGGTCTGGCGCAGCACCAGGCGCAGGCCGGGCGCCGCCTGCTGAAGCCGGTCGATGAGCCGACGCCCCAGGGCCATCTCGTGGTCGTCTGACAGGCCCAGCACCACGGTGCGCCCGGCCAAGCTGGCGCCCCCGGGCTGGGCCAGGGCCAGGCTTTGCCGCAGCTTTTGCAGGGCCTCGGCAATCAGGGGGCGCAGTTCTTCGGCCTTGGGCGTGGGGCGCAGGCCACGGCCGGTGCGCTCAAACAAGGGGTCGCCATACAGGGCGCGCAGCCGGCCCAGCGCCGCACTGACGGCCGATTGCGTGACCCCCAACCGGATGGCGGCCCGGCCGGCCGTGCCCTCCTCGTGCAAGGCCTGCAACACCTTGAGCAGGTTCAGGTCGACGCTGTCGATATTCATGTCGTTCATATCAGCTTGTCTGATCATCGGTTGATTGATGATCGCCAAAGGCCGACGATGACGCAATCACCCTGTTGTTTCGAAAGCGAGTTCACATGACCCGATCCACGGTTGCCGCGCTGCAAATCGGCGCCCACCCCGAAGGCAAGGCCGCCACCCTGGCGCAGATCCTGTCGCATGAAGACGCCATCCGCGCCGCCGGCGCCAGCCTGGTGGTGATGCCCGAGGCCTTGCTGGGCGGCTACCCCAAGGGCGAGGGCTTTGGCACCTACCTGGGCTACCGCCTGCCCGAAGGCCGCCAGGCTTTTGAGCGCTACTACGACAACGCCATCGACGTGCCAGGCACCGAAACCGAGGCCCTGGCCGGCCTGGCCGAGCGCTGCCAGGCCCACATCGTGATCGGCGTGATCGAGCGCGCAGGCAACACCTTGTATTGCACCGCCTTGTTCTTCGCCCCCGAGGGCGGACTGGTGGCCAAGCACCGCAAGCTCATGCCCACGGGTACCGAACGGCTGATCTGGGGCCAGGGCGATGGCTCCACCCTGCCGGTGCTGGACACGCCCGCAGGCCGTGTCGGTGCCGTGATCTGCTGGGAGAACCACATGCCCCTGCTGCGCACCGCCATGTACGCCAAGGGCGTGCAGATCTGGTGCGCCCCCACGGTGGACGCGCGCGACATCTGGCAGTCGTCGATGCGGCACATCGCGCACGAGGGGCGCTGCTTCGTGATCAGCGCCTGCCAGGTGCAGCCCTCACCCAAGGCCCTGGGCGTGAACGCCCCCCATTGGGACCCCGATCTGCCCCTGATCGGCGGCAACAGCATGATCGTGGGCCCTCTGGGCGACGTGCTGGCCGGGCCACTCCAGCACGAGACCGGCCTGCTGGTGGCCCAGATCGACACCACCGAACTGACCCGCGCCCGCTACGATTTCGATGTGGTGGGCCACTACGCGCGGCCGGACGTGTTCTCGCTGACGGTGGACGAGCGCCCGCGGCAGAGTGTGGTGTTCAAGGCTTGAGCACCGGGGTTGTGGCCTGCGGACGACAGAACGCAGACGACATGTGAAGGCGCACCCGTCAACGGCGAGCCGAAAACACCTTCTTGGCAAAGTCGGCAATCGCGTCCGCCATGGCCTGGGGCTGCTCAGGTGCCAAGGCATGGCTGGCGTTCTTGATCACGACGATGGTCACCCGGTCGCCCAGCATGGACTTCAGGACGTTCGAAAACCGGCGCGGGGCCACGGGGTCGTACTCGGCCTGCAGATCCAGGATGGGGGCGGAACCAGCAGCAAAGTAATCGTCCACCGGGGTGACGTTGCGGGCATGCGATTGCGCCTCATGGGTGGCCTCGTGCCAACCACCCAACCAGACCCTGGGGTCGTTGCCCGGGGCGAAGAAGGCGATCTTCAGGTATTCCAGGCGCTGTTCTTCAGACAAGGCTGGATTGCTGGGGCCGTCGATCGCCTTGCGCATCTCAGGGCCGATAGGCAGCTCTTTGGACCCCGGCGGCACCTTGCCTGCGGAAGCTGCGGCCACCACCACCCCGGCCACCAGGTCGGGGCGGTCTGTGGCAAGCATGCGGGCCGCGAAGTTGCCCCATGCATGACCGACCACCACCACCGGGGCCTTGACCTCGGCATCGATCACCATGGCAACGTCGGCGGCAAAGTCATGCACGGTCAAGCCGTGCATGGGGCCCTGGCTTTGGCCGACGCCGCGGGGCTCAGGCCGCAGCACGCGAAAGCCTTCGGAGGCCAGCCGTTCGGCAACCTTGTCATAGTCACGGCCTGATCGGCCCAGCGAGGGCAGCATCACGATGGCAGGGCCTTGCCCTTGTTCGGTGACTTCGATGCGAACAGGGCCATTTTCGATCACCTTGTGTTGCAAAGCAGTGGCCGCCACATCGGCGGCCATGCTGCAGGCGGACCAGGCAATCAAGCCAGAGAGAAGAATGAGTTTGGCAATTTTCATGGTTGGCTTTCAAGGGCCCCGGCCTCTTAAGCAGTGGCCAGGGCGAGGATGGAAAAAGATGGGCGCGCGCTCAGTGGGCAGCGTTCACCTGGCGTGCGAAGCGGGCCACGGCCTCGGAGACCTGTGCGGGTCGCTCCGGGAACATGGCGTGGCCTGCCCCTTTGACCACGTCGACCTGCACCCGATCACCCAAATACGCCTTCATCACATCCTTGACCACCACCGCATCGAATTCGCCCTGCAGATCCAGGATGGGGGCGGTGCTGCCGCCCGAAAAATAGCGGTCGATGGGCGTGACATTGCGGGCGTGGGCCTCGGCATGGTGGTTCGCCTCGTACCAGCCCTCCAGCCATTCGCTCGGATCATGGCCGGGGGCAAAAAAGGCCTGCTTCAGGTATTGCAGGCGCTGGGCCTGCGGCAGCGCCGGGTTGCCCGAGCCGTCAATGGCATCGCGCAGACGCCCATAGGGCTTCTCGGTGGAGCCCGGCGGAAGCTTGCCAGCCGAAGCCGCGGCCATGATCAGGCCTTTGACCAGGTCTGGTCGGTCAACCGCCAGCATGCGCGCCGGTTGGCTGCCCCAGGCATGCCCCAGAATGACGGCCGGACCGGTCTTCTCGGCATCGCACACCGCTGCCACATCGGCGGCGAAGTCGTGCAGGGTCAAGCCCTCCAGAGGCCCCTGGCTGGCACCGATGCCACGAGGCTCAGGTCGGATCACACGAAAACCCTGCGCGGCCAATCGTGCAGCCACCTGGTCAAAGTCGCGAACCGAGCGCCCCAGCGATGGCAACATCACGATCGCAGGCCCTTGCCCCTGGCTCAGCACCTCGATCTGCACCGCGCCGCTGCGGACCAGGCGGCGTTCGATCACGGTGGCTGGCACGCCCGGTTGATCCAGGCCACTGCGTTCAATGGCCGCGACTGCCGCAGGGGAACCCAGGTAGCGCACGAAGTCCAGCGCCTCCGCAGCATGCGTGCTATTGGCCGCAACGGAGGCCGTCACCACGGAGACCTTCTGAACCTCCTCCGGCAAGGGGCCGACGTAGTGCACCCCTGGCACCACCCGCAACTCGCTGATCTGCTGCAGGCCCAGGGCAGCACTGCCTTCGGCCAGCACCTCACCCACCAATTGTTTGCCCGGCACAAGGTGGCGCTTGGATGCCACCTCCTGCTCGATACCCAATCGCTTGAGCAGCACGTTCTGGATGTAGGTTCCGCTGGCGCCTTCCGAGTACGCCACCGAAGGTGCGCCAAGCAGCGCCTGGCGCAGCTTGTCGACACTCGATATGTCTGGCACAGGGCTGCCCGCCTTGACCCCGACGCCGACCCCTGACTGAGCGATGTCGAGCCGAGCCGAAGCTGCGAAGCGCCGCTCACGGATCAGACGATCCAGCTCGGAGGACACCATGATGAGCACATCAGGGGCTTGCCCGTTTTTGATCCGCACGGGGATGGCTTCATGCGACTGACCCAGCGAAGGGCCCCAGGACATCTTCAGCCGATGGCCCGACTGCTTTTCATAGTCGGCCACCACGGTCTTGAAGGCTCCTGACACGGCACCCGTCGCCAGCACCTCCAGTTCAACCGCCTGAGCCGGATGGCCCATCGAGGCCAAGGCCAGCAAGGCGGGCCACACCACGGACTTGAGTCTGTCTTCGTACCTTTTCATTCACGTCTCCTTGTTGTTAACCGAGTCCCCCGCGCCAGGCCCCGTGGCCGGGCTGCGGTGGAGCGAATCAATCTGCGGGCCTGGCAGACGCCTTGGGACCCAGCCAGCTGCGGCGCACCACGCTGCCCGTGAGGGCGCGGTATTTGTCGGCATCGAACGAGCCTTCCCAGCGCGCAATGGCGAACACGGCGACG
>NZ_JBWKOU010000009.1:0-240658 GCF_059416245.1 Curvibacter sp. GW821-FHT09D12
ACCAAGGGGAGTGATTGGTGGGTTGGATCCTCAGGCGGCGGCGCAGGGTTGGGTAGATGACTTGCCAGGACGCTTACGATCTTCACGCTGGCCAGGGCCTCGTCCACCCGGCCCTGCAGGTCGTGGCGCTTTGCGATGGTGCCTACGATGTCGCCCAGGGTGGTGGCATGCCAGCTCTGGTCGCGGCGAATGCGCAGGCTCTTGCGCATGTCGGCGGCACGGGCACGGATGTGCACCTGGTCGGGCGAGCCGCTGTGCTCCACTTCATCCACGATGAACAGGCCTTTGTCGACCAGGGCCTGGCCGGCCCAGCCGATGCGCAGCGCGATCTCGGCACCGCGCGGGGGCAGGCGCACGGCGCCGTCACTGTCGTTCAGCACCAGATCAAGCTGGTCGCTTTCATTGCCCCGGCATTCGCTCAAGGCCAGGCTGATCAGGCGGGCGTCGATGGTGGGCGTGATGTCGCGCCCGTCAATCGTCAGGCTGAAGTCTGGCGCGCGGTAGGGCGCCCGGTCTTTGTAAGGGTTGGCCGCCATCAGATCCACCAATCCACGGGCCAGGTCTCGTCTGGGTTCACGCCCCCGCTGGCGTCGGCCATCCAGTCGTCGACCCGGGCCAGGCTCAGGTCAAACGAAACGCGCCGGGGCACGCCTTGGGCCACAAACACCGAGCCGGTCTCGCTGATGCCCTCGATCACCCAGGCCCCGTACACGCCGCCGGCGCCATCCACCAACGCCCAGGCCCGGCCGCTGTCGGCCATGTCGCGCAACTGGGGCAATGACTGGCGCTTGCCCATGAATTCGGGCACCTGCACGCCGGTCAGGTTGATCAGGTCGTCGCCTGGCCCCACAAACTGCCGGGCTGGGCGCTGGCCCACGCGGGCGTTGCTGGGGTGGCGCCAGGTGGTCTGGCGCTTCAGTTCTTCAAAGGCCAGGGTGTTCAGGCTGAACACGAACTGGCCGAGGCTCATCATCATGGTGGGCTCTCCTTCAATCGATATCGCTCATGCTGGACAGCACCCGCGACCGGGCCGCCCGGTCACGCCGGTCCAGCTCGGCCGAGACGGCGCGGGCGATGGCTTGCGGGTCCATGCCCGGGGTGGCGTTGATCGTGATCTGGTGGCTGCTGGCCGGTGCGGCTGCGGCAGATCCGCCGGCACCGGCCTGGCGGGCCGCCATCACTGGGCGCTGGGCCACCACCAGGGGCTGGGCATCGGAGCCCAGGCCATCGGCCGCCATCGCGGCGCCGGCGACGGCCGTGCCCGCCATGGCCAGCACGGCGCGTCGCACCAGGTCCTGACGGCCGGTGATGCCCAGGGCGGTGCCCTCGCTGATGAAGCCGCCGGCCTCCATGAACACCCGGCTGGGGCTTTTGATGCCCAGGCGGTCGCGAAACCACTGCGCCACCGAGTCGGCCGCGCCGGCAATCGTGTCGCGCACGGCCGCCAGGCGGCTGGTGATGCCATCGGTCAGGCCCGCCATCAGGTCGGCGCCGGCCTGCAGGAAGCGGCTCTTCAGGTCCACCACGTACTGCCAGGCGGCCTGGCCGCCCGTGCTGATGCTGTTCCACCAGCCGCTCACGGCCCCCGACAGGGTCTCCCAGATCGCGATCAGCCCGCCCTTGATGCCGTCCCAGTTGCGCCAGACCATGAAGGCGGCCACGGCGATCAGCGTGAGGGCGATGCCGATGGGGTTGGCCAGCATCAGCGCCCCAAGCCGCGCGATGGCCGAGCCAGCGCCGGTCAGGATGGGGCTCAGCACCGAAAACGCCCGCCCAGCCATGAACCCGACCTTGTACAGCAGGCCCATGCCCGGCCCCAGGCCAAACAGCTTCACGCCCAGCGTGGTGACCAGGTAGCGCATCAGGATGAACTTGCCGGCCAACAGGCCGACCGGGATCAGCACGGCGCCCAGCACGGCCAGCAGGGCCGAGCCTGCCAGTACCACCTTGAGCACACCCGAGACGAG
The DNA here is from genome assembly GCF_059416245.1 of Curvibacter sp. GW821-FHT09D12. NCBI lineage: Bacteria > Pseudomonadati > Pseudomonadota > Betaproteobacteria > Burkholderiales > Comamonadaceae > Curvibacter > Curvibacter sp. GW821-FHT09D12. The sequence goes on from NZ_JBWKOU010000009.1 coordinate 1,968, forward strand.
GGCGCGGTTTTCAGAAACCCAGGCCGAGGTGCGCTCGAGTACGGGGTTGATGCCATCCATCAGCTCGATCAGCGCCGGCTTCAGCCCCTCGCCGATCTGAGCCTTCAGGTTGAAGGCCCGGTTCTCGGCCATCTTCCACTGGGCCGACAACGTGGCATTGCGGGCGGCGGCCTCGCGTGCCATCGACCCCTTGCCGGCATCGCCGTTGGCCAGCTCGCGCTGGCGGGTCAGCTCCTCGGGCTTGTCCACCAGCTTGGCCAGGGTGTCGCTGTGCTCCAGGCCCACCAGCTCGACCATCACGCCGATTCGCTTGTCCTGGGGCAAGGCTCGGATCGATTCCAGCACCTGGGTCAGAGTTCCCATGGCATCGGTGGCCATGCCCTTCTGGATGGCGGTGTCCTTCAGCCCGATCTCGGCCAGGGCCGCGTGGAACTTCTTGGTGCCCTTGGTGGCGGCGGCCAGCTTCTGCACGATGGCATTGGTGGCTGTGCTGGCCGTCTCTTCGCGCTCGCCCAGGGTCAGAAGGGTGCTGCCCAGGGCGGCCGCATCCTTGGCCGACATGGCTACGGTGGACACCACGCCCGAGGTGCGGTTCAAGAAGCCGATGATGTCGGCCCCCTTGCTGATGGCGTTGTCATCCAGGTAGTTGATCGAATCGGCCAGGCCCCGGATCTCGGTGAGAGGGATCTTGAAGTTCTTCGCCACCTTGCCCATGGACTCGGTCACCTGGTCAGGCACCGCGTCAAAGGCGGTAGCCATTTCGCTGGCCATGAGCGTGAATTCCTTGAGCTGGTCGGTGGGCACCTCCATGCGGGCCGCGGCGGTCATCATGGCCGCGATCTGGGTGGTGGCCAGGGGGATCTGGCCCGACAACTCGCGCACCTGCTGCTCGGCCTGGCGGTACACCTCGGTCAGTTTGCCCATCTCGTCCCGGGCGCCCGGCACCTGGCGCGCGATGCCCAGCATGGCGTCTTCATGGCTGGCGAAGTCCTTGACCGGCACCATACCCATGTCCAGTCCCTTGCGGCCGGCGGCGTTCATGGCCACGCCGGCGCCAACCACCAGGCCGGCCTTCATGCCCTGACTGGCGGCGGTCTCGCGGATCTTGGCCAGGCGCGAGAGTTGGGCCTGTTGGCGCTCCACCGAGCGCGTGGTGGCATCGATCTGGGTTCGCAGCCGGGCCTCGGCCTCGGTCACGTTGCCGATGCCCATCTCTTTCATGGCCCGGCGCACGGCGATCAGGCGCTGGCGTTGGGTGTCGCTGGTGGCGTTCAGGCGCTGCAGCTCTTTCTCGGCCGTGGCAATTTGTTGGGCCAGCTTGCGCTGCTCCGCGGCCGTGGCCGGGGTTTCCTGGCGCAACTGGCCGAGCATCACGGTGGCCACCTTGGTCTGTTGGCCAGTGGCCGCGAGCTGCTGCTGCAGGCCGCGCATGCGGTCGATGGCGCCTTGTTGGGCGTTCAGGTCGCGCAATTCCTTGCGGGTGGCGCTCAGGGCCTGGGCGGTGGCCTTGCTGCCCTGGGTGATGCGTTTGAGGGGGGCCAGGGCGCGGTCTGCCAGGTCAAGCACCACGCGCAGGCGCAGCATGTCTGCAGCCATGTTGAGTTTTCCTTGGGGTCAGTCTTCAGGGTTCAGTCGTCAGGATTTAGGCGCTCGATGGCCAGCTCGCGCCAGTCCATCAGTTCGGCCACCGTCATCGGGGTCATCTCCGACAGCGGCCAGTGGAAGGCCACGGCCAGGTCGGCCATGGCGCTCTCTACGCGTTCAGGAAGTCCTGCACCTGACCCTTCGGCAGCAAAAAAGCGAGCACCTCCCCGCCCAGGGCCACCAGGTCGACCGGGTCGAGGTTGGCCACGTCGAACTTGGTGAGGGTGGGCGAGCTGATGCGCGGCAGCAGCACCTGCAGCGAGTCGACGTCGACGCGCATCAGGGCCGACAGCGACAGGCCGCGCAACTCGCCGGCCTTGGGCTTTCGCAGGGTGACGGAGCTGATGGTCTGCTCGCCTCGCTGGATCGGAGTGTCCAGGGGCACCACGGCGGTGTCGGTTTGGGCTGCAGGGATGGCGGTGGGGGTGGCGGCGGTGGTGGATTCAGGGGTGGTCATGGGATTTTCGGAGATTGGGTGATGGTTGGCTAGGCGGCCCGCCAGGGGCCGCCCGGGGTGGGCATCAGATGCCCGGATCAGATGCCCGGATCAAATGCCCAGTGCGGCGCGCACCTGCTGCATGCGGTCCACGCCATTGACCAGCTCGATCATGTTCACCACGTCGATCTCGATCAGGGCGGTGCCGTTGACGGTGAGCTTGTAGTAGCTGATGGCCGACTTGATGGTGATCTCGGTCTTGTCGCCGCCCTTGGCCTTGCCGGGGTCGAATTCCTTGTGGCGGCCACGCACCACGACCTCCAGCGAGTCGACGGATTCGGAATCATCCGACTGGAGCATGCCGGCGAAGCGCAACAGCACACCGTTGTGGGTTGTGACGCCCCACTGCTTGAGGATGTCGGAGATCCAGCCGGCGGCCTTCCAGTCCATCTCCATGGCTTCCGAGCCGAGATCCAGCTCGATCTCGCCGTTCATGCCGCCCGAGCGGTACTTCTCCATCTTGCGCGTGAGCTTGGGCAGGGTGACCTCTTCGGTCTCGCCGACATAGCTCACGCCGTCGACGAACAGGGCAAAGTTCTTGAGTTTCTTGGGCAGTCCCATGAGGTTCTCCAGTGATCAGGGGTTGAAAAGGTGCTGCGGGCTTACAGACCCGTGCCGACGCGCACGGCGAAGTCGCTGAAATAGCTGTCGGTGATGCGCTGCTGGAAGCCCAGGTCTTCCAGGGGCGGCACCGGGGTGTAGTCGTAGTCGATGCGCAGCTTGCCGACCTTCAAGGTGGCGGTGGTGTTGACTTCTTCGTCGTACCAGGCCTTGCCGTCGAGGATGTAGCCGCCGCTCTTGAGCTCGCGGAACTTGGCGTTGATGCCCTCCAGGATGTCCTTCACCAGGCTGGGGTGCAGCGGCTTGTCCACCGCCCACATGTGGCCCTCGGCCATGGTGTCGGCCAGCACCTGGGCCGTGCGCGTGGCGCTCTCGAAGGCGAACAGCTCCTCACTGCTGGTGGTTCGGCTGCCCCAGAAGCGGTAGCCGCTGGATTGGATCAGCGTGGTGACGCCGGCGGCATTGAGCAGGCCCGCGTCGGTGTCGGGGCTCTGCAGGTCCCAATGCACGTCGCGGCTGATGCCCTGCACGCCGTTGATCGGCACGTTGGACAGGGTCTTGTGCCAGCCATATTCCTGGTCGATGCGCGCGCGCAGGCCCATGGCATAGGCCACGGCCGGGGCTTCGACGATGCCGGCGGCATTGACGTCGAACTTCTTCCAGTTGGGCCACAGCAGCATCAGCTCGCGGGCGCCGAACAGGTCGCGGTAGGCCGTGGCGCCGCTCACATCCTCGCCGTGGGCTGCGGCATAGCCAAAGCCGCGCAGCTTCTGGGCCACCGACACCAAGGCGTCGGCCACGGGCTCGCTGTCCAGGCCTGGCGCGCCCAGGATGCGGGGCTTCACGCCGAGCTGGGCCTGGGCCGCCAGCAGCGCCTGCAGGCCGGTGTAGCGCCCGCCCACGGTGGTGCCGATCACCTTGGCGTCTTGGTCGGCTTGCTTGGCTTGGGGGTCGGCGCCCTGCCCTTCAGCCACGCGCACCACCACCAGGATGGGGCGGGTTTGCTCGCTGATGGCGGTCAGGGCCGGGGCCAGGGTGCCCTGCACGCCGGCCTTGTCGATGGCGGTGTTGATCTTGGTGACGAGCACCGGGGTGTTCAGGGGGAACACGGTGGCGTCGGCGTCGGGCGCGGTGGCCACCAGGCCAATGATGGCCGTCGAGATCATGGTGATGGCCTGCAGGCCGGCAGAGATTTCTGTGACGCGTACGCCGTGGTGGTAGTTGGCAGAAGACATGGGTGATTGCTCCAGGGTTGAAATCAGAGGTCAGCGGCACCGGCTTGGCGCTGCTGTTGTTCGTTGAGGTAGCTGCTCTCGCAGTGGTTGGGGTCGCCCAACCAGGCCGCTACGCGGTCGATGGCAGGCTGCAGCCAGCAGTAGGGGCGCTCGGCGCGATACCGCCAGCAGCGCGAAGAAAAGTAGGCATCGGGGTGGCCGCCGCCAGCCATGGTGTTGCCCAGCCGGTCAAAGGCCAGGGCCAAGGCCCAGCCGCGAGGCGAACCGGCCGCGAAGGCCACGGCCAGCCATGCCAGCGCGACCAGGCCCACCAGAAGGCACAAGGCCGACAGAGCCAGGGCGCCCAGCAGTCGAGGCAAGAGTGCGGTCATCAGGCCTCCACCACGTAGAGGGTCAGCCCGGCAAACGCCATGCGCTGCTCGGGTGAGATGGCCTCATTGATGGCGTCCTCGGTGACGCTCCAGACACCCGACTCGGGCAGCGTCACCCGAAACTGGATCTGTCCCTGGGTCATCGTGCCCAGCAGCACCCGCTCGCGGCCGTCGCGTGAGCGCAGCGGCATGCGAAAGGTGTCATCCAGGGGCAGCAATGCGCCCGCCAGCCCCACCCGTAGTTCGGCCTCGGCCTGCAGCTCGGTGCCCACCAGGCAGGTGACCTCGCGCAGGCCCTTGAGCACCAGGTGCGCGGCATGGCCAGCGTCGGCCGTGATACCGGTCACCACGATGGTGGGGCGCTGGTCCTCGAGCGCAGCAGCCGCCGGTGGGGCGATGAACTCCCCTGCAGCCAGGTCATAGCCCCAGCCAATGCCCACCCCCAGGCCCTGCTCGTGGAGCGTGTCCAGGGCCTCGATGTGATCCCAGTCGGGGGCAATGTGGGCAATGAACTCGGCATCGGCCACGATCACGTTGTGCACGCGGCCCAGGCCGGTGCTGTCAGATTTGATGAGTGCGTATTGCATGGTCCTGTTACTCCAGCCACCAGATGAGGCAGTAGCCGGCTTGCCCGGCGAGGCCTGCGGCCCAGGGCTGGGTCGAGTTGCCCCCTTTGCCACCCCATCCCTGGTTGGGTCGGGTGGGCGTGTTGTCCCCGCTATAGAGGGATGCACCGGACAAATAGAAGGGAGGTCCTCCAGCAGCGCCACCCATGGCGCCGGGACCTTTCATGCTTCCCCCAAAGCCCGCCAGCGGTAGTCCAGGCATGCCAATGCTGGAGTTAATGGGACCGTTGCCGTTGCCCGATGTGCCGTCTGCGCGACCGCCTGCTGCAGTCAGCAAAGCGCCGAAAGAGGATGCTCCCCCGTCGGCTCCTCGATTGCCAATGTTGTTCGTCACGCCAGTGCCAGCCGCGCCGCCCGATCCAATGGTCACGTTGACCGGCCCTGTTACCGTGACCAGGCGATTCAGCAGTACCTCGCCACCGCCACCGCTGCGACCAGCGCTTCCATAGGGGTTGCTGTAAGCGTCATAACCGGCGTAGCCAGCTTCCCCCCCCGCGCCTCCACCAACAAGGGCCTGTACCCATACCTGCCCCCCATTGGCCAGGAGCGCGGCGCTGGGCGTGAAAACCCCTGAGCTGGTGAATTCCTGGTAACGAAGTGCCCCGCCGTTCTTGGTCGGGATGGCGGCCACACGCTGGGCCAGGGCATTGGTCCAGACCTCGGTGGACAGGGCTGTAGCGGCCGGCGCGCGGCTGGTGATGGCCGCATCAAGGCGATCGAGCAGCACGGCGCGCGCATTGGTCCACTGGGCGGTGCTCAGTGCGCTGCCGGCCGGCGCCACGGTGTTCAGGGCACCGATGACGGTCTGCAGCTCGGCATGCAGGCTGGTCAGCACATTGCCCATGGCGTTGGTCAGCAAGGCCGGAATAGCCGCATCCAGCGTCTGGATCATGTTGCGCAGGCGGATGATGTCCACATCGGCGTCGTTGGCCGGGTGCGGCAGGGCCAGGCCCAGGTTGGGCGTGATGTCGTTGATGGTGCTCATTTCTTGGTCTCTCTTGCCTGTGTCACAGCACCACGGCGCGCAGGTTGGTGATGGCCGGGCGGGCCACGTGGGTGCCCGTCAGGCTCAGGCGCAGGCGGGCCTTCTCGGCGGCGTAGTTGTCGAGCTGGTAGACCAGCTCCATCACCCCGGCGGTTTGGGGGCTGCTGCTCACAAAGGGCACGGGCGTCCAGGCGCCACCGGTCTGGTTCTGTGCGTGCAGGGTGAGCGAGCTGCCGGCGGGCAGATCTGCCTCCAGCACCACGCGCACGCTGACCTGGCCGCCGGCATTGACCAGCGGGCTGATGTAGCTGCCAGCGGTCTGCAGCGAGCCCACCACCAGCTGGATGCCGGGCTCCAGGATGGCGCCGAGCGAACCCGCACCGCGCAGGCGGGCAGACACCTGAACGTGCCCCGTGTACCGGGTCGCCAAGGTCACCACCTGGCCAGGCGCTGCCTCGATCACGCTGGCGTTGTCCAGCGTGAGCCGGAACACGCAGCTCGAGGCGGCCGAGGGTTGGTGCACGCAGGCCTGCACCAGCAAGTCGGTGGCGTCGACCACATCCACGGTGCCCAGGTCGATCAGGCTCTCGGTCTGGCTGTAGTCGGCCGCCAGCAGCTCGAACGTGAGGTCGCGGTCTTGGTGCGCGGTCCAGGTGCTGGCATTGCTGCTAGAAAGCAGCACGCCCACCTGGTAGGGCTGGCTGGTGACGATGCGCCCGGCCGTGGTGTCCCACTTGCCCAGCTCGGCCACGGCCACCGCAGTGCTGGCGTCGTCGCACAGCAGCACCAGGCAGTACTCCCGGCCGGCCTCGGCCAGCACGGGCGACCAGGTGACGCGGGTGCGGCCGTCGAGCACGATGTCCGCCGGCTGCAGGCGCTTCTCCACCAGGATGCGAGGCGTGGGAAAGCCGTTCTCGGCCTCACGCAACTGGACCAGCACGGTGCTGGTGCCCTTGGCCACAAACTGCAGGTCCACGCCGGTCAAGTGCGTCGTGGTCGACAGCGTGAGCGTTTGGGCCAGCGGGTCAACAAAGGCCTGGTACCAGTATTTGGTGACCTGCTGCAACTCGCGCTGCACCAGGGTGCCCTGCCCTGTAAACAAGGCCGTGGCATGGTTGCCGCCCGAGCCGGTGAGCGTCACTTCCTTGGTGCCGGCGGGCACGTTGGCAGGAATCGTGAACTTGCCCTGCAGCAGCCCTTGGGCATTGGCCGCCAGCGCGCCGCCGTTCAAGGCGGTGGGGTGGACCGCGATGCCGTCGAAGGTCATGGCGGTCACGGTCTCGCCGGGGCCGAAGTGGCTCTCGAACTGCACCTCGATCTGGCGCAGGGTTTCCAGCTCGGTCGATGTCTCTTGCAGCGTGTCGATCTCGCTGCTGACGCTGGTCACCGAGCCCACCCCGATGCCGCTGAGATAGAACTGCCGCTCCAGGGGCTTGGCCCACAGGGTTTGCACGTCGGTCCAGCGGTCCACCGCGGGCGTCAGCACCAGGTCCGTGGGCAGCGGGTCAAACGCCGAATACGGGTTCACCAGCATCTGGCCGGTGCGCATGGTCTGCGAGAGCGCGGCCCGGTGCCCATGGGGCAGTGCCTGACGCTCGGTGATGCCCAGGCCGAGCTGGTGCACGGTGATGGCGATCGGCAGGCGCAGCGCGCCCCCCGAGATGGCGGCCGTCTGGGCCACGCCCGCGTCGCGCATGCTGTTGTTCAGGAACGGGTCGGCAAACAGCCCTTTCTTGATGCCGCTGTTGCGGCCCGAGATGTCCAGGGACAAGCGCAGCTCGGCCTGGTCTTCGAACACCCGGCGCACCATCGCCTTCAGTGCGGCCTGCTCCTGCATGGGCACCATGTGGATGGCATCCTGGTCGATTCGGCGGTTGCTGTCCCAGCTCTGGTACACGGTGGCCAGGCTCAGTGTGTTCTGCGGCACGGTGGGCGCCACCGGGCTCCATTCGGCCGGCACGCCCCGAATCCAGGTGATGTTGCCGTCGCTGTCCATGCAGAGGCGGTCGTAGCGGCGCAGCGCCTGCTGGTAGCTCACCAGGATTAGCGAGCCCTGCAGGGCGCCGGCCACGTCAAAGCCCGTGCTGGTCAGGTTCTGTACCTGGGCGGTGATGATGTGCTGGTAGGTGACCTGGTAGGTGCTGCCCGGATTGGGCTCGGCCCCGGCCAGGCTCCAGTCAATCTGGCCAGCGGTGAGCTTCCAGCTCACATCCTTGTCGAACGTGGTCCCGCCTTGCTTGACCGATTCGACCAACAGCACGCTGGTGTCAGGCAGCGGGTCGGCCGCGCCGTTGAAGCCGCCGTGAATGATGTCGTGGGTGCTGCGAACGGTGATCTTGACCGTCAGCGTGCCCACGGCCGGGGTGCGATCAAACGCGATGTGCTGCAGGCCCTCTGTGGTCGAGGCGTGGGGCTCGTCCTCGATCGCCAGCAGCTCGGGCGTGGCGTCGTACACCACGCGGCGCGAAGCGGGCAGCTCCAGGCCCCGGCCGCTGATGCGGGCGGCGCCCTCGGCCAGGGTGTAGACCTGCTGGCCAGTGGGCAGATCCGGGCCCGCCACCACCTCCAGGCCGCGCACCACGTAGGTGCCGCCGGTGCTGTCGCGGTCGTAGCGCGAGAGAGCCTGGGTGATGGCGTCGAGGTTGGGCGGCGCCTCCCGGGCGCGCACCGAGCCGTCCTCCACCGCCCAGATGGGATAGAAGGTGCCGGCCTGACCGTCGCCCTTGAAGCCCCACATCAGGGTCACCTGCTCGCGCCAGGCGCCGGGCTCTTGATAGCCACGGGTGCCCACGGCGGGGTTGAGCAGTGTTGGGTCCTGCTCTTCGGTCACCACCGCCACCTGCAGGTACACGCCCACGTTGACGATGCCCACGGTGGCGATCTGGAGCTGGCCGGCGGGCACCGGGCGCACCGTGCCGTCAACGTAGACACTGCCGGCTTCGCACAGCGTGGCGCCAGTGCCTGAGTTCACGACGATGCCGGCGCCTTCGACGATGCCGCCGTCCTTGAACAGCACATCGGAGACGGACTTCATCCGGTGAATCAGGGCGTCCTGGGCATCGTTGAGCTCGGCCGACTGCAGCACGCGCTCGGCATTGAACAGCACGCGGTTGTAGCGCTTGGCCGGGTCGAATCGGTTGTAAATGGTCATGGGTGGATTCCTGCTCAGAACGGCAGCACGTACTCAAACATCTGCCGCGTGGCCCCATTGCGGGGGAAGGCGGGGACGCGCTCCAGCGCGTACAGGCGGCCGGGGCTGGTGAGATCTGCGGGCAGGAAGTAGCGCTGCCCCGCAGGCAGGCCAGCCTTGACCTGGGTGCCCAGGAAGATCCCCTGCTCGCGGATGGTCTCGCCGGCGGCCTCGGCAAACGCGAAGACGAACTTCACGTAGACGAAGGTGGTGGGCTCGGCCGATAGGGTGTAGCGGCCGGTGGCCAGCTCGATCTCGCCGTTGACGTCGGGCCGGCAGTAGCCCACCTGGGTGGAGGCTCGACGGCCGATCTCATCGACCAGCCCGGTGTTGGTGTTGCCCTCGGGCTGGGGCGCGTCATCCCAGGCGGGTGAGCCATGGCCCCAGGCCAGGTGGATGGGCTGGCTGGCGACGGCGATGGCCAGGGCGATGCGGCCGGATTCTTGAAGGGTTGCCATGGTGGTGGTCAGTCCTGTGTGTGTTTGGAATCAATGGAGGTGCGCCAGGGCCTGGAGTCCCAAGGGCCGACCCAGCGGCGTGGGGCCGGCATGGGGCTCGTGATCTCGATGGCGCGGGCGTCGGTGCGGATAACGATGGGGTCAAGGGCAGGCCAGGCCACCGATTCGAGGTGCACGGTGCCGATGACCCCCTGCGGAACCCCTGGCACTGGTGCCGCACAGGTTCCGGTGAACATGGCCCCGACCCCGCTGTAGGTGTCGACCACCACGTAGCTGTCCAGGCGCCACGAGTCCAGCTCGACCCGGTCGCCGCGGGGCATGGTCAGGGCGTGCACGGACGTGGCCGAGGCCTCGATCTGCCCATGGGGCCAGGCGAACACCCCCCGGGCCTGCAGGGTGGCGAAGCTCGCCTTCAGGTCGGGCCCGGTGTCGGTGCTGACCCAGACGCCCGAATCGTTGTCCAGCAGGCCCACGTCCATGGCCTGGCCACCGTCGAAGGTGATGGGGCGCAGGTCGTAGCTGTGGAACACCCGATAGAAGCGGATGTGAGCCGGAATGCTGGAACGCACAACGCGTGCGATCTCGCCCATCTCGGCGGGGCTGGCGGCCCGGCCCAGATCGATGTGCAGGTAGGCGGCGTCCTCTTCGATCAGCACCTGGTCGAAGCCCAGCCAGCCCAGCACGCGGCGCACAGCCGCGGCGGTGCCGCGCTCCAGCAGCCAGGGCCTACCGGCCTCCAGCAGCTTAGCCAGGCTGTCGAAATAGCGCGCGAAATCGGCCAGGCCCCATTCGGCGGCCAGCCAAGGGTAGAAGGCCACCGGGTAGGCATCGACCACGCGGGGGCCGGTTGGCGCCATCGCTTCGGCCAGACCATCCCAGGCCGGCATGCCCTGGTCGATGGCCCGCTCCAGGGCCGTGGAGGCCGGTGGCAGCACGGTGGACGTGGTGGCCATCAGGAAACCCCCTCATCGGTGAGGTCCAGCACGCCCACCACCGGGTACTCATCGGAAGCCAGGGTGGTGGTCTCGGTGGGGCGCAGGTTGTCGACATAGCGCACCGCGGCCACGCCTGCGACGTGCAACTGGGTGGTGATCCAGGACCGTGGCACGGAGCGGCCCAGCCGGGCATAGGCGGCCATGGCCAGCGGCAGGCTGGTGCGAAGCTGCGCCACCAGGTCGGACGGGGCCGAGGCCTCGCGCCAGATCCGGGCGCTGATGTTGACCGGGCGCGGCCGTGCCACCGCAACCGAGACAGGCACGCCCAGCGGGCGGGCGGCTTCGGCGTTCTCAGCGTTGAGCACAGCCAGCGCGGTGACGTCGGCCAGGCTGGCATCCTCAATCCACAGCAGCACCTGCACCCGCCCCGGCTGGGGCTGGGTGGCCAGGGCGTCACGCACGTTGAGCGAGGTGCTCAGCGCGATCAGCTCGTAGTGCTCGCGGGTGCCATTGCCAGCCAGGGCGCGGATGCGCAGGCCAATGCGCAGGCGAAGGCGCTCATCGGCCTCGCCGGCCAGGCGCTCCAGGCCGTAGAAGGCGGCCTTGTGGTCCAGGTCGCCCTTGGTGGCAAAGGCCAGCAGGGAGGCCCGGGCGGCTTCGTTGACACGCTGGCGGTACAGCATCTCGCGGTAGGCGTGGGCCTGTAGCAGCTTCTGCAGAGGCTCGCTCTCCAGGTCGATCACATCGGCCACGCCCGGGTAGCGCTGCAGCAGGTCGGCGCGCTCGGCGGCCAGGATGGCCTCGAAGGACAGTTCTTCGACCACATTGGGGGCCGGCAAGGCGGTGAGGTCCTGGGCGATCATGCCGCAGCTCCTGTGATGGTGAGAGGCACACTCAGGCTCAGCACCTGCGGCTGCTTGGTGCTGGGCTCCAGGTACAGGCCGTCCAGCGTGATCACGGACTTGCCGGGCTCAGTGCGCGTGTAGTGCAGTTGGGTCAGGCGCAGGCGGGGCTCCCAGCGCATCAGGGCGCTGGCGATGGCCGCGAACAGGCGCACCTGGGTGGCCGGGTTGTCGGGGTGGTCCACCAGCTCGGGGACCAGCGAGCCGTATTCGCGTCGCATCACGCGGGTGCCGATGGCCGTGGTCAGGATGTCGGCCACGGACTGGCGCAGGTGCTCGATGCCGGTGATGGCGGCGCCGGTGGTGCGGTTCATTGCGGCTCCCCGGTAACCTGGTCACCCGCCCGCACCCCACCATGATGGTGATGGCGCAGGCTGATGGAGTCGGCCAGGATGTCGGGGGTGGCCCGGATGGACTCGGGGGTGATGCGCAGTTGCTGGTCGCCCACCTGCAGGGTGATGGCGGTGCGGCATTGGATGAGAAGCTCGCCGTCGAGCCAGCTCATGAAGTCGTCACCCGACCATTCCTGCAGGAACTGGTGGGGGTCTTCGCTGCCCTGGGGAGCGTCGTCACTGAAAAGCCCGGCCAGGGCCACGCCCTGCAGCAGATCGCCACCGGGGCACAGCAGCACGCACTGCTCGCCGACCACGGGTGGCCACCAGGTGCGACCAGCCATGCCGCCGGCCCGCAACGAGAAAAACGGTACCCAATTGCTCAGCAGCCCGCCGGTGCGCACACGGCAGCGTGCGGGCCTGCCCAGGCGCACCAGCTCGATGGAGCCAAGGCGCACGATGTTCTCAATCTTGCGATTGAGCTCGTAGGGAGATTCGGGTTGAGTGAGGGGTTTTTGCACCCGGCTGATGGTGCCGGGGCGGGTGCGTTAATGCACCCGATTCTGGTTGTGTACGGGGCGTACACAACCAGTCACGATCGATGAAAGGTTTGGAAAGAAGGCCTATGGCCGCGTACCCGTCTTGAGCAGATGCACCAGGTTCGCCAAGGTTTGGTGGGTATGAAGTTTGCCTTCGATCAATGCCAAATCGAAGTGTTGCTGCATGTCGAGCGCAGATGCATCGCATCCAAGATGCTGCTTGAAGCGATGCTTAAGTTGACCTGTGTTGAACCCCTCGGTCTGTTGCCCCTTGATACTCAGCAGCAAGGATTCGAGGCAAGGTGTACAAAGTAGCGGGAACACACGGTGCTTTTTGGCCGCAGCCTGCGAGGCGTCGTGCCATCCAACGTCGGTATCAAACAAAGCTGCGATGACGTCAAAGTCCTTGGTTCGCTTTTGACGCCAAGCGAAGTCAATGACGTGCTCAGCACCTTTCCCTCTCGCATTTTTTATGGTCACGGCAACACCAGATCCCCGTTGCACGTAGAGGGATTTGACGTGTTCCAAGAAGGCCTGCTCGGCATCTCCCTCCCCGACCAGCAGGACGGTTAAGGCTGCACGCCTGGAGTGTGGTCCTTTATTCATAGTTGAGGCACTGCACCGTAAGCACCGGCCAGGTATTTCGCATACAGGTTGTCGTCATTGCGAACGCCGCCCACGCTGTCCAGGCGCCATGCACTGCTCTGATTGAATTCGTCTTTCTCCACCAGCATGACCTGAGACTTGTGCAGGATGTTCAGCACTTCAACTGCGTGGCAGGTGAAAAGTAGTTGGGCGCGATGTGGGTTGGTGCGTGGGTTCGCAAAGAGATCCAACAGTGGCTCCAGCATCAGCGGATGTAAGTCATTTTCAAATTCATCAATGACTGCCAAGCCGCCACCAGCCAGGGCTGGCAGCAGCCTTGCAAGTAGAACTAGGGCGCTTTGAGTACCTGTAGATTCGAGGAAGAACGGCAACTCGAACGTGGTGCCAGGGCCCGAGTCATGTACGCCGAACACTCTCCACAATCGATTTGTAGAGCCGTCAGACTGGACTTGTTCGACTTCCCTGATTTGAACGTCTTTGAGTCCTAGGTCCCAGCTGCTAAGCAGTTGGACAGCCTGCTGCATTTGCTCCGCTTGTTGAGAGAAATGGGTGGCTGCACGGAGAAGTTGATCGTAGTCGTTGACTTGTCGGCCATATTGATGAATGTTGCTATGAATGGTCGAGTCAACGATACGCTGTGCAACTTCCACGCCGTACTGCGCAGCGGTCGCGATCAACGATGCGTTTTGGCGAACCTTTTTCGCCTCAGAGGGCGCAAATCCAAATTCTTGCTGCTTGATGTCGTAGCTTTGTTCGCTTTCGTTCCAGTCGCGCACAAAAACATAGCGCATGCGCTCGTGCTTGACATACAGCGACTCATGCAGGACGCGCTCGCGCGTTGCGCGTAGGGTGTGACGCCACAACTTGCCTTGGAAGTCGACTTCAACCTCAAACTCTGAGGGTGTATCCGTTGCCGCTAGATGAGGCAGGAACGGCAAGCTCGCCTTAGGGTCTGCAGCAAATGAGTGCGCGATGAACCAATGTATGAACAACAGCGGTTTCAACAGTGCAGTTTTGCCACTCGCATTTGCGCCAACAACGCTCATCACAGAGCTGACGCGTGCACCAGTTGGTGACTGGCTTGACCAAACGTTGGGCGGCACCTTGCCATCGAGGACCCATGAGACCTCGGTTCGATCACGGAAAGATTGGAAATTCGAGAACGCATATCGGTGCAACATTCTTGAATTAGAGCACATTCAACAAAAAATTGTGGATTATTTGAATTGCATCTATTTTTTCAGTGTATTTGGCGAAGTGACGTGCGCCATGACTTGGTCTTTGATAGCTTCAATTTGCAGTGCGGTGAGTCCAATCAGCTCCCGCGCCGGGTATCGATAGCTTGGCCCCCTAGGGCTCACCCGATCGCTTAGTCCAAACTGATGCACCCGAGCGATCCGCTCGGCCCGCCCCACAAACCCCACCACCGCCTCAGTGGGCGTGGCCATGGCCTTGAGGTTCTTGGGCGCCCCCATCTTCACAAACATCCGCATGCCCGCCTTGCCTGTCTGGGCCTTGCGGCGGATCTCCCCTCGCTTGTTCCTGGCCGGCTGCTTGCGGGCCTGCCAGGCCTCGCCATCCGGGGTTTGCTGGGCTCGGATGCTGGCTGCGTTGGCCGCACGCAGATCTCGCGCCACCGCCAAGGCCAGCTTGCGCCGCTCGCCATCCGAGAGCCGGTCGAGCAGCGGTGCTACCCAGTCCTCCAGGGCCTTCAGTTCGCTCATGGTCAGATCACTGGCCGGGGGTCATGGGCCCACTGGGCCACCAGCTCGTCGCGCACATACAGGCTCCACTCCTCTCGCTGCTGGGGCCAGGCCGGGTGGGCCGGCTCGCCCACGTGGCGGATGTCGTAGGCGCCTGACTGGCTCGCCCTGGGCTTGACCAGCACGCGCTCGGTCAGGTCCAGCTCGATCGACAGGTCCACCGTGGTGGCGTTCAGGAACTCCACCTCGAACCGCACCGCCTTCTCGCGCAGATCTGGGTTGTCCAGCACCTCGGGCTGGTTGACGGCCAGCCAGGCCAGGATGGGGACCATGACGGCGTCGGCGTGGCCGGCGTAGTCCAGCACCACCAGTTGCAGGGTGTAGGCGTACTCAAACGACAGCGAGCCGGTGCCGGTGCAGATCAGGCGGCCCGAGCGGACCATCACCGACAGCTTGTCGGGGTTGGTGCGCAGATCGGGCACGGCCGCCTCGATGTGGGCGCGCAGGCTACCGGGCTTGAGCATGGGCCTCGCCTGCTGGCTTTGCGTTCAGGCGCACCTTCACGGCGTTGTAGGCGTCGATGCAGGCGTTGAGCTGCCGGATGCTGTCGTCTCCGGCATCGGCGATGGCTGTAAGAGCAAGTCCAGTCTCTGGCGCAAGGTGGGCTCGCGCTTCGTTCCGATCTCCGCCGGCAGGTCTGGCACCTGGGCCCTGAGTGGCTCCAGGGTCCGCAGGGCAATTGGCGACGGGGATTGACAGGCGCACAGCGCCAGAGCGCACGGCAGCAGCAGAGCGATCACTGATTTGTTTCGCATTTTGGGCATCCAGGTTGAGGCGGGTTTGCAGTTCGGACAGTTCGGTCCGAAGGTTTCGTTCGATGGCCTGCTCGCGGTCGGTGGCGCGCAGCAGGGCTTCGGCGTGGTCGGCGTTGATCTGGGCTTCTCTGGCCTGCGCCGTGGCTTGGGCCCGGACCTCGCCGCGCTGAAAGCCGAGCCGGTAGGTCAGCAGGCTCAGGCCCACCACCAGCAAGGTGGACAGGGCCAAAGCCAGGGCGTTCTGTTTGAAATCGTTCATGTGGCATCCATCAAGGGGGAGTACTTGGGCCGGCGCACCTGCATCACGTTGCGCACATACTCGCGATTGATCTCAAAAAAGCTCTTGCCGTAGCCGGCCACGGCCGTCTTGGCCTTGGTGCTGGTGTGCTCGATGTGGCCGAACCACTGGCGCGGGTCACAGCCCGAGGTGTTGCTGCACAGGCGCCGATCCGCCAGAAAGCCACCGGCGCCGCCGTTGTACTGAGCCGCAGTACAGGCCAGCGCCGCCGGCGCGTCGGCCATCAGGGCGCTACAGCTCCGGAAGTGCGCCCGGTCCTTGACCACCAGAGCGATCAACTGCCGGCGGCGGTCGAAGCGATCCTCGAAACGCCAGTCGGCCAGGTCGGGGTGCATGCGCTTGACTTCTTCGAACACATTGAAGCGGGGCGTGATCGTGAGCTGGCCTAGGCCGAAGCCGTATTCGCGCGTAGTGCGCAGCTCGGCCCGCTCGCTGAAACACATGCGATGCTGCGGGCTGGGGCAGGTCTCCTGCTCGATCTGGGCCGCCAGGAAGCTGGGTGCAGGCATGGCGGGCCAGTAGGCCGGCAGCAGGGCCTGCAGCAGCGCCAGGATGGCCGGGGCCTGGGCCGGGATCATCGGAATCATCCAACAGCTCCCAGGCCCATCAGGCCCACGGCGCCGCTCATGCTGGACCCCACCCACAGCACAAAGGCCAGCATGCACAGCCCGTTGTAGATGAACAGGCCCAGCAGGATCACGCCGGCCGCAAAGTCGCCCTGCTGCACCGCATGCTGCAGCAGCTCGCCCACGCTAATCTGGGGCCAGACCAGCAGGCTCAGCAGCACTTGAAGGCCCGCCATGCAGAACATGAAGCCCGAGAGCTGCAGCACGGTGGCCAGCAGCGGCAGGTTGATGCCGGCTGCCGAGGCCTGCAGCGGGGTGCGGGCACCGAAAAGCACCAGGCCGATGACGATCAGCACCCAGGCGTCGAGGTTGAAGATGGCGCGCAGCCGCGGGTGGTTGTGGAGGTGGTTGGTGATGCTCATGGGCGGCTCCGGGACAGGTTACGGTTGACGTCGTCCACCGAGCGGCGGACGTCCTTCAGATCGGCCTTGATCTCGCGCAGCACCTCGCTGTTTCGCTGGTCCTGCTCTGTCACCTTCTGCTCGGCGATCAGGGCCTTCTGCTCTTGCATGGCCACCCGCTTGTCCAGCGTGCTGTAGGCGCCGAAGCCGGTGGCAATGAACCCGGCAAACGTGAGCACGTGGCCGAGGTTGATGGTCGGGTCAAAGATGAGGCGCGGGGCCTTCGGATCGTTCATGGTGTTCAGTCCCAAAGCGAGACGGTCTCTTGGGTGGGGGTGGCCACGATGACCAGGTCGACCAGGGTTCCGGCGCTCAGGCGTGGCCCCTTCGCAGCCAGGCCTGGGTTGGCGGCCAGCGTGGCTTCTGTGACACCCGCGGTGCGGCCCAGGTGCCGCCAGCAGAGCTGGTCGACCGTGTCGCCATCTCGCGCCATGACCTGCAGCGTGGTGGCCATCAGATGAGTTCCACGGTGGTACGCGGCTGGCCCAGCAGATCGCTCAGGGCCCATCGCATGTTGCGGCGGTGCGTGTCGGCGCGGGGCTCCATGGCGTCGGCGTTCTTGTCGCCCTTGCCCGTGGTGTCCATGTCGCGGTATTCCTCCACCAGCTCGGCCTGAACCGCGCTGTACACCGCGCGGCGGTAGTGCAGCACCAGCACGCTGGATCGGCCGACCTGATCAGCCGGGATTTCCGCCAACGTGCCGTGGCCGCAGGCGATGTGCCCCAACTTGAACGCGGCCAACTCCCGGTTGACGCTCAGCATGGCCGCCGTGGCGGCCTCGCGCAGTCGGGCCACGGTGACCGTGCCATCGAGCCGGCAGGCGCTACGCAACGCGCCCAGGTCGATCTCTGGGAACCACGGGTCGTTCTCGATCGCGGGCTCGTTGGTGGGCGTGGGTGGGGAGGTGGTGGCCAGAAAGCTCATGGTGGGCAATCAGAAATAGGTGGCGGTGGTCGGGGTGCGTTAGGGGCCGGCCTCGGCCAGCTCCATCGGCACCCCGAGCCGCCAGGGTGCGGGGTACGCTCAGTCGGAGCCAGGCGAGGCCTTCAGCCGTCGCTCCAGGCGCTCCATGTCTTTCTTGACGCCCACCTGGCCGAAGAGCTTGTGGGCGCGTTGCAGCTGGTCCATGGCGCGGCGAGCCAGGGCCGGGTCCAGCGTGGTGATGTCGGGCTCGGTGGTGGGCGTTTTGCCCATCAGGGCGTAGCCAATGGCCTTGTGCAGCTTGGCGCGGGCCTGGTCGGGGGCGTCGCGTTCAGCCGTCATCTGGTCGACCCGGGCCAGTACCACCAGGGCGTCAGGTCCGGTCAATGTGCCGGCCAGGGCGGCGGTGCTGGTCTCGTCGATCAGCAGGGTGGCGGTGTCGCGGTTGTACTGGTCGGGCAGGGCCAGGCCGTGCTGCAGCACGTATTCGGCGATCTGCAGGCCGCGCGTCCAGTTGCCCACGTCCAGGTGCCAGACCATGACGCTGGTGAGCACCAGGTCTTGGCCACCCTGGCCGCCGGCCAGGGCGCCATCGATCCAGGCGTCGAAGTCGGCCAGCATGGTGCGCTTGGCCTCGATCTTGCGCTCCACCGACTGGATGGCTTTGAGGGTGCGGCGGTGCTCGTAGAGCTGGGCCAGCATCAGCTCGTAGGCTGAGCCTTCGACCTGGCCCCCGTTGGGGGTGGCCAGGGAGGCCTGCTCGGCGAGCACGCGCATCTGGTGGCGGCGGGCGGGCGTCGTCATGGTGCGGTGCCTCCCCGGGATCAGGCCACGAGCTGGATGTTTTCCACCAGCGCCGCGCGGCCGTTGTCTTCGACCACATAGGCGTCGTTCGAGGACTCGTAGTTCTCGATGCGATCGCGCTTGGGGTTTTCTTCCATGCGGCGGCGGCGCGCGCCCTCCTGCCAGTAGATCGACAGGTTGTCGTAGGTGGTGATCAGCATGGCGTGATCGGGGAAGTAAGGCACGGTCGCGGCCTGCAGGCCGCCCACGCGCTTCTGGCTGATCACGATGTCGGCGGCCAGGGTCTCGCTGGGGGCCTGGTTGACGTTGACCAGCGGGAAGTATTTGTCTGCCAACAGTGCACGGCCCATGATCACCACCAGGTCGGGGTCTTGTTGGTGCCACGGGTCCAGCAGGTTGACGGCATCGAACACGGCCGCGTCCAGGTTCTTGTAGTCGGTGCCCGCGCCGGCACCGATCTTGATCACGCCGTTGGTGGCACCGCTGCCCATCACATTGGCCGGGGCATCTTCGCGCAGGTGCTGCAGCCAACCCTTGTTCACGTCCTGCAGCAGCGGGTGGGCGGCCAGATCCGTGTCGGCGGCAATGCTCACGCCATGCCAACCGATCAGCATGCGGTCCAGGGCCTGGCGGCGCACGATCAGGTCGCGCACGCGGGTCTGGAAGTCGGCGAACTTGGCCCAGGCGTCCAGCTTGGCATAGGTGATGTGCGTGTCCGAGTTGGTCTTCACGCACTGGTAGCCGCGGCTGTCCAGCGTGCTGATGTCGCGGGTCTGGCGGTCTTTGGTGGTGGTGTCGGTGCGGCTGGCGGCCGGGCCGGACACACCCAGGCCCAGCTTGTCACCCTGCATCTCGGTGACGGGCGAGATGTTGATGCGGCTCAGGAAGTCCGAAGACTCCTGAATCTTGCTTTCCAGCTTCTGCTGGACGCTGGGGGAGACGGTGAATTGCTTGGTGGCGTCGGCCACTGCGTTCAGGCGGCTGATCTGGTTCAGCAGTTCGGCATAGGCCTGGCGGGTTTCATTGCGCATGGAGGGGCTCCGGGTTGAATGCGATGGGGGTGGGTAAGCGGCGGCTGATCAGCAGTCGGTCTGAATGCGGCCGCTGTTGCCGGTGGCCGGCGGGCGCTGGCTGTGTTGCTGCTCGGGCGTGGTGCCGAGCTTGGTCACCAGCTCGGTGTGCTGGCCCTGCAGGGTGGCGAAGGCCTTGGCGAGCTTGTCATGGTCGGCCTGCAGGGTGGCGTGTTTCTCGGCCTGGTCGGCGATCACCGTGCCGGCCTCTTCCAGCGCTTCGAGCACGGCAGAGAAACGGGCGTCGTCGCTCTTGGCCTTGCCATTGAATTTCTCGGTCACGGTTTTGACCGACGCGATGAACTTGGTGACCAGGCCCGTGTCTTCGGGCTTGTCTTCCTCGAACTCCAGCGAGACCTCGATGGCTTCGGAGAACAGGGCTTCGGCGTGGCTCTTGCGGCCGGCCAGGGGGCTGGCCTTCGGGTTCTGCGCCGCGAAGGCCAGGATGTCGGTGCCCAGGCTGGCCGGGCTGTCGGTGACGGCGAGGCCCGTGAGGTAGGCCTCGCCGGTGTCGGCGAACTTGGGGTTCACTTCGATCGAGGTGTAGATCTTCTGCTTGGCCTTGGTCATGGCCACCAGCTCGGGCAGGGGCTCGATCTGGGCGAACAGGGCGAGCTTGCCGCCGTCAACCTCGCGTGCCTCCACCGCGATCACGTCGCCGTAGGCCTTGAACAAGCCGTCAGGCGCGATGCCGCGGTAGTGCTCCAGCCAGACGCGGGCGCCGTACTTCTTGGGGTCGAAGTTGGCCGCCATCTGCGTGATCCAGTCCTTCTGGATCACTCGGCCGTCGGTGGTTGCGCCCTCGGTGGCGACGCGGAAAAGTTTGGATTTTTGGGCCATGATGGCTGCTGCTCCGGAAGGGTTGTGAGGTGTGTTTCGGGTAGCTGCCATGGTCGCGCCGCAGCGCTGGCCATTCAATGAATGGTGGTTGTGTACGGGGCGTACACACCTGGAACCTGTCAACGAAACAGCGGGGCGCACCTAACCTCGACGGCATGCCACAAGCCGTCATCGTTCCCAAGCCCATCGCCCCTTTCGCAGGTGAACAAAAGCCCGCCCAGGGCCAGGATGCGGACAAGCGCCGGAACGCACGGCACCTGTACTGGCAGGGCTGGCGGATCTCGTCGATTGCCGAGTACCTGAGCGAGCCGCGCAGCACGGTGCAGGGCTGGAAAGATGCCGAGGAATGGGATAAGGCACAACCGGTGCAGCGCGTAGAGGCTGCGCTGGAGACCCGGCTGGTGCAACTGGTCATGAAGGGCACGAAGACCGGCGGCGACTTCAAAGAGATCGACCTGCTGGGCCGCCAGATCGAGCGCCTGGCCCGGGTGCACAAGTACAGCGAGACCGGCAAAGAGGCCGACCTCAACCCGGCCATTGAGCGGCGCAATGACCGCCCCAAGAGGAAGCCCGAGCGCAACCACTTCAGCGAAGAGCAGCACGAGCAGCTGCTGGAGTCCTTCCACGACTCGCTGTTCGACTACCAGAAGGTGTGGTTCCGCAACAGCGAGGCGCGCACGCGCTTCATCCTCAAATCACGCCAGATCGGCGCCACCTGGTACTTCGCCCGCGAGGCCCTTGCCGATGCGATCGCCACCGGGCGCAATCAGATCTTTCTGTCGGCCAGCAAGGCCCAGGCGCACATCTTCAAGCAGTACATCATCGCCTTCGCCAAGGAGGCCTGCGGCATTGAGCTGTCGGGCGATCCGATCGTGCTCAGCAACGGCGCCACGTTGTACTTTCTGGGCACCAACGCGCTCACGGCCCAGGGCTACCACGGCAACTTCTATTTCGACGAGTGCTTCTGGACGCGCAAGTTTGACGAGCTCAACAAGGTGGCCAGCGGCATGGCCATGCACAAGCACTGGCGCAAGACCTACTTCAGCACGCCCAGCAGCATCCAGCATGAGGCCTACGCGCTGTGGAGCGGGGCGCGCTTCAACCGCAAGAAGGCCAAGGAAGACCGGATCAGCCTGGACCTGAGCCACGACCGCCTGGCCGGCGGGTTCACGGGCGAGGACAAGATCTGGCGACAGATCTGCACCATCGTCGACGCCATGCGCGGCGGCTGCAACCTGTTCGACATCGACGAGCTGCGGCTGGAGTACTCCACCGAGGAGTTCGAGAACCTGCTGATGTGCGGTTTCTTGGACGACAGCTTCAGCATGTTCCCCCTGGCCGATCTGCAGCGCTGCATGGTCGACAGTTGGGACGAGTGGGGCGACGTCAAACCCTTCAGCGTGCGCCCATTTGGCTATCGGCCTGTGTGGGTGGGCTACGACCCCGCGCTGTCGGGCGACTCGGCCGGCCTGGTGGTGCTGGCCCCGCCCAGCACGCCGGGGGGCAAATTCCGGGTGCTGGAACGGCACCAATTCAAGGGCAATGACTTTGAGGCCCAAGCCGAGGTGATACGCAAGATCACTCAGCGCTTCAACGTGGCCTTCATCGGCATGGACACCACCGGCATGGGCCAGGGCGTGTTCCAGATCGTGCAGAAGTTCTTCCCGGCCGTGAAGGGCTACCAGTACAGCGTGGACGTCAAGTCGCGCCTGGTGCTGAAGGCCCAAAGCGTGATCCGCAAGGGCCGCCTGGAGTTCGACGCCGGGTTCACGGATCTGGCCCAGGCCTTCATGGCCATCAAACGGGTGATGACGGCCAGCGGCCGGCAGGTCACCTACGACGCGGGCCGCAACGAGGTCACCGGCCACGCCGACCTGGCCTGGGCCTGCATGCATGCCATGGACAACGAATCGCTGGATGGCGAGACCAGTTCCTCCCAATCGATCATGGAGATTTCTTGATGCAAGACGAAATACAGGCGACACAGGCCCAGGCCTCGGCGCAGCTCGCCCAAGCCGACCAGGCCAAGAAGATGGAGGCCTTCACCTTCGGCGACCCCACCCCGGTGATGGACCGGCGCGAGCTGCTCGACTACCTGGAGTGCTGGAGCAACGGCCGCTGGTACGAGCCACCCATGAGCTGGGCAGGCCTAGCCAAGAGTTTCAGGGCCAGCACCCACCACAGCAGCGCGATCTATTTCAAGCGCAACATCTTGGCCAAGACCTTCAAGCCGCACCGCCTGTTGAGCACCGAGGTGTTCAGCCGCTTTGCGCTCGACTTCCTGGTGTTCGGCAATGCCTACCTGGAGCACCAGGTCAACCGCCTGGGGGGCACCCTGGGCCTGTCGTACACGATGGCCAAGTACACCCGCCGCGGGGTGGACCTGCGGAAGTACTTCTTTGTGCGCAATGGCGCCGACGAGCACGAGTTCAACCCCGGCCGGGTGTTCCACCTGCAGGAGGCCGACATCGAGCAGGAGGTGTACGGACTGCCCGAGTACCTGAGCGCCCTGCAGGCCGCCTGGCTCAATGAGTCGGCCACGCTGTTCCGCCGGCGCTACTTCAACAACGGCAGCCACGCGGGATTCATCCTGTACATCAGTGACCCGGCCCAGAGCCAGGGTGACATTGACGGTATCCGTGAGGCGCTGAAGCAGAGCAAGGGGCCGGGCAACTTCCGCAACCTGTTCCTGTACAGCCCCAATGGCAAGAAGGACGGGATCCAGCTGATCCCGGTCAGCGAGGTGGCCGCCAAGGATGACTTCTTCAACATCAAAAACGTGAGCCGCGACGACGTGCTGGCCGCCCACCGCATCCCGCCCCAGCTGCTGGGCATCGTGCCCAGCAACACAGGCGGCTTCGGCGCCATCGTGCCGGCGGCCCAGGTGTTCGCCACGAACGAGATCGAGCCCCTGCAGGCCCGCTTCCTGGCCCTGAATGACTGGCTGGGCGAGGAGGTGGTGCAGTTTGAGAAATACGAGGTGACGGTCAGCCCGGCCGCGCCTGGTGGGGGAGGGTAGACCTCCCCCAAAAAAAGACGGGGCGAGTGCACCAGGTGCGTCAACACCTAGCACAAACCCCTCCGCCGTGAGTAAGCACGGCATTGGCCAAACGACCCCGTCACCTGTGCACAGGCGGGGCGATCATAAGGCGATGCCGACATGCAAGAACCGAAAGAAGTCCGATGTGGCCACTGCAGCAAGAAGCTTGCGGTGGCAATTTTTGTTCGACTGGACATCAAGTGCCCGCGCTGCGGGACCTTGAACGTCCTGCGGGCCGAGAGCCCCAGCCCAGAACGCCACCGAGCGTCATCAACCCCTGAAACGAAAGATGACGATGAACGTGCGCGATTTGAGCGAGATGAAGAACGAAGAAGGCGGCCTGCAAGCCCCGGCCCCCATGGTTCCTTGGATCGGCGGCAAGCGGCGCCTGGCCAAGCACATCCTGCCGCTGTTCCCTGAGCACACTTGCTACGTCGAGCCCTTCTGCGGGGCTGCGGCCTTGTTCTTCCTGAAAGAGCCCACCAAGGTTGAGGTGTTGAACGACGCCAACGGTGACCTGGTGAGCCTGTACCGGGTGGTGCAGCACCACCTTGATGAGTTCGTGCGTCAGTTCCGCTGGGCCTTGGCCAGCCGTGAGATCTACGGCTGGCTGTCAGCCACGCCGCCCCAGACCCTGACCGAGATCCAGCGCGCGGCGCGCTTCTTCTACCTGATGAAGTGCGGCTTCGGCGGCAAGGTGGAGGGGCAGACCTTCGGCACTGCCACCACCAGCCGACCCCGCCTGAACCTGCTGCGCCTCGAGGAAGACCTCAGCGCCGTCCACCTGCGCCTGCACCAGGTCACCGTGGAGCACCTGAACTGGCTGGACTGCGTGAAACGCTATGACCGGCCCCACACGCTGTTTTACATGGACCCGCCTTACTGGGGCACGGAGGGCTATGGGGTGGAGTTTGGCCTGGAGCAATACGCCCTGATGGCCGAGGCCATGGCCAGCATGAAGGGCAGGGCGGTGGTCAGCGTGAACGACATCCCCGAGATGCGCGAGGCGTTCAAGGGGTTCCCGATGCGGGAGGTGTCGATCAACTACAGCGTGGGCGGCGCCGGGCGAGGTAGGGCGCCGAAGGGGGAGTTGATCGTGGGGAATTTTCCGTTGGGATGATCCCCGGAGTCCGCGCTGGTTAGAACGATTCCCAGTCGTCGTTTCCGCCGCCCGTTGCGGTGGCCGGGGCTTTTGCCGAGCTGGTCAAAGCAGGGCTGGGCGCCTTGGCCAGGCTGGGCTTCTTGGGTGCCGCCGCCTTGGGCAGGGGGGCAATGGCCGGAGCCTTGCTGAACTGGCGCGAGGGCAACGGAGCAGCACGACTGGCCTGGCCCACTCGGCTGGGCTGCCCTCCAATTTTGAACACCGACACCAGCTCGGCCAGGCGCTGCGACTGGTTCTTCAGGCTGTCGGCGGCAGCGGCGCTCTCTTCGACCAGCGCCGCGTTCTGCTGCGTCACCTGATCGAGCTGGTTCACCGCATCGCCGATCTGGCTGATGCCGCTGCTTTGCTCCATCGAGGCGCTGGAGATCTCGTTGATCAACTGGCTTACGCGCTTGACCTGGTTCACGATGTCTTCCATGCTCTGGCCGGCCTCATCGACCAGGGTGGTGCCGTTCTCCACCTTCTCGACACTGGCGCCGATCAGGCTCTTGATTTCCTTGGCGGCTTCAGCCGAACGCCCGGCCAGGCTGCGCACCTCGCTGGCCACCACGGCAAAGCCGCGGCCTTGTTCACCGGCACGGGCCGCTTCCACCGCCGCATTCAACGCCAGGATGTTTGTCTGGAAGGCAATGCCATCGATCACGCCGATGATGTCCGAGATCTTCTTCGACGACGCCGAGATGTCCTGCATGGTGGCCACCACCCGGCCCACCACCGCACCGCCTTGCTCTGCCGCCTGAGTGGCCTCACTGGCCAGCCGGTTGGCCTGCTGGGCTGTGTCGGCATTGGTCTTGACCGTGCTGTTGAGCTCCTCCATCGAGGCCGCCGTCTCTTCGAGGTTGCTGGCCTGCTGCTCGGTGCGCTGGCTGAGGTCGGCATTGCCGGTGGCGATTTCTGCCGAACCGGTGGCGATGCTGTCGCTGCTCAGTCGCACCTGGCCCACGATGTCGACCAGGCGGTCGTTCATGTGCTGCAGGGAGCGCAGCAGGTCAGCCGGCTCATCGCGGCCCTGGATGTCGAACTTGGAGGTCAGGTCGCCCTGAGCCACGGCCTCGGCTACGGTCACGCCAGTGGCCAAGGGCTGGGTGATGGAGCGGGTGACCAGCAAGGCAAGCGCGGCTCCGATAAGCAACGCAATCACAATCACCGACGACGAGACAATCAGTGCGTGTTGATAGCTTGTTTTCGCTCCGGCTGTGGCGTTGTCAGCTCCCGCCAAGTTGATGTTCACGTCTTTGGTGACCCCATCCATGATTTCCGTGAAAGCGCTTGCTGCAGCCCCGATAGCCAACTGACGGGCTGCCTCGCGATCAGCATCGCTGCCAGCTGCCAACGTCATCTGCTTTTTTTCGATCTCTAAAAAGGCGGTCCAGCCATGCCTGATCTCCTCGTAGGCCTTGCGCTCCTCTGGCGAGGCAATCATGGGTTCGTACTCGGCAAAAAGCTTGGGCAGGGTTGTCTCTACAGCGGTTTCATAGATCTTGACCTGTGCGGCCTTGAGCTCTGGCGTGTTCTCAAGCAGCTGCCGCATGCTGACTCGGCGCACTTCGTTGAAGGTTGATCGGATGTCTCCCAGCACCTTCACGCTGGGAAGCCAATTCGTGCCGAGGTCGTTGGCATAGAAGTTCGCTTGGCTCATTTGATACATCCCGAAGCCCCCAAGCAGGGCGAGCAAAAGCAGGACGGTGGCAAATGCTGCTGCGAGTCTGGTGCCGATTCTGATCTGACGAAGAGCATTCATTGGGGGGCCTCTTTGGAAGTTAATTGTGACAAATGGCAGTGCTCGCAGCCGCTGAGTGTCATTTCATCAGATTTTACACCAGAAACGGTAAAAACGATATTTAACAAATTGTTAACTATCAATTAATGCGGAAAATGAAAAATTGAATTCCGGTCGTGATGATCTATTGCGTTTTCTGATTGAAGTGATGATGGGACTACCAATGAACTTGGCAGCGCGCGGTCGAGACCCCGCCGCGCCCCCGGTCTTGATAGGCCTCTTTTGACGACTCTGCCGATACTGGGCGGCATAAGCCCTGGTGCGGCCCCGCGTCCGATGTTTGGTGCCGGCCGAATGACGGGATTTGACGGAAATTTTCCCTTGAGCAGTCCAGCGATATCAGCCGCTGACAGGTGAGAGGTGCCTGTGTATGGGGCGAGCGCTACTGCTACCACTTAGTCTCTTACATGGCTGTGGCGAAGAGCTGCAGCGGGCGGAAGCAGACGGATGGAAACAGAGACCGATTAAATATCTGGTGACCAAGGGCCTTGGGATATTTCTAATTTGCCTTTGCGCTTGGCTTCATACATGGCTTCGTCTGCCAGCTTGAGAAGTTGGGCGGGCAGCTTCCCGTCCCTAGGATGGAATACCGTACCGAAGCTGGCTGAGACGCAGATGGCTTTGCCGTTGGCTATTTCCCAGGGCTGTTCGATGGTGGCCTTTGCCCTGCGAAGAACCTCCTCTGCTTCCTCAGGATGCTCAAGAGCCGTAAGCAACAACACAAACTCGTCCCCTCCCATCCGAGCCACAGTGTCTGACGTTCGCACGGCCGCACCGAGACGTTGTGCGATTTCCTGCAGCAATTGATCACCCACAGCATGCCCATATTGATCGTTCACGGGCTTGAAGCCATTGAGATCCATATAGCAAACCGCTGCCATGGTGTTCATGCGCTCATTGAGCGCGAAGGCCTGGCGCATGCGATCAGCCAGCAGCAGACGATTGGGTAGCTTCGTCAAATTGTCGTGGAACGCAATGTGCTCAACCTGCGCCTGGTACTGCCTCATTTCGGTGATGTCTTGAAGCAGCCAAAGCGTCTCTCCGCCGCTCTCTTCTAGTGCCATGCCGTTGAGATCGATCCAGATGGGGTCGCCATCGCAGCGGCGCATCTCCCATTGCCGCCGAAAACTTCTACCTGCCGAGAGGAGCGGATAGGCCTCTTGTCCAAAAGCCTCATGGCTTTCAGGGCTGGGGTAAAGCACAGCGGTGGGTTGGCCGAGTAAACCGCCGGGTTCGTAACCAAAGATGCGCTCCAGGGCCCGATTGCGCCAGATGATGCGACGGTCTTTCAGTTTGGCGATACCCAACATGTCGTTGTCGAGCATGGCCTCCTGCTCGCGATTAACTTTGCGCAGTTGTTTTCGGGTGTTGAACAACTCGGTCATGTCATACATCACCGTTCGGCTCTTAACAAACCTACCCTGAGCATCTTTGATTGCCGTGGCAAGGACGCTAATCTTGCGCGATTGGCCATGGCGACCCAAGAGGTTGAACTCAATGGGGCCCACCTGTCCTTGCTCAATCAGGATCGGAAAATATTTTGCGAAGCGAGCCTTGCCCACTTCGTCGAAGAAGTCAGTGATCTTCAGCTTTCCAATCACTTCATCACGATCGCAACCCAGCCAGGACAGGGCGATCTGGTTGATGTTTATGAAGCGTCCCTGCTCGTCCAGTGAGTGATATCCACACGGCGCGTGGTCATAGAGGTCCTGGTATTGCCGAGAGATCGTCCCAAGCTCAGCTTCAAGGCACTTACGCTCGGTGATATCTTGCACGGTGCCGAAAAGTTTGACCGCGCGCCCCAATTCTGCGTATTCCACCTCGCCGCAAGCCCTGACCCAGATGGCCCGTCCTCTGGCGGTGACCAGTGGTAGCTCAAGGTCCCAGGATTGCCCGGATTCAATAGCTTCCTGGATGGTCTTGTCCAGCGAGGGGCGTATGTCGGGGGGGTAGAAGGCCATCGCAGATTCAAGCGTTGGCCTGAAATTCGGTTCAACCTCGTGGATTTTTTTAGTCTCCAGTGTCCAGGTCACTGTCTGGGTGACAACGTCTAACTCCCAGCCACCCACTTTGGCGACGCTGGCTGTGCGCTCCAGTAATCGCTCACTGAACTTCAGTGCTATTTCCGCCTGCCGCCTATCTGTAACGTCACGGCCCACAGAGTGGAGCAGTGCCTGACCTCTCGCGTCCTGTTGGTAATGGTTGGTCCAGGCCACCCATTTCTCAGACCCATCGGGTCCCAGCATACGGTTCTCGCCCTGCTGGCTTTGTCGGGTTTCAAAAACCTTTCGAATCTGCTCGATTACGCTGCTCCGATCACCTTCGGAGACAAACTCAAACAAGTTGCGACCGACCATTTCCGAGGGAGCATGACCAAAGTGTGCAGCATATGCAGGGTTTACGTAATGCAGAGTTCCGTCCTGAGTGGCCAGCGACACCAGATCCCCTTGTGTCTCAACCAAGGCTCGAAACCGTTCTTCGTTACGCTCCAGGGCTTGTTCATACTGAGTGCGCACCTGCAAAGCTTTGCTAAGAACCTCTCGCCTCATCACCAAGGCCTGGGTCGCGAGCTCGGAGAGGAACCGCAATGTCTGCTTTTGCAGAGGGTCGAGCTCTCGGGCAACCTGGTCAATCACGCACAAGGTACCGACCCGTGAGCCATCAGGGAGTGACAGAGGGCAGCCGGCGTAAAAGCGGATGTTTGGCTCGCCAGTGACCAATGGGTTCTCAGCAAAGCGTTCGTCCCTCGTGGCGTCGGGTACGACGAATATGTTGTCGCTCATGATGGCGTGCGCACAGAACGCGACGTTGCGAGCGGTCTGCTGTACGCCGGTCAATCCTACGTTGGCCTTGAACCACTGGCGATCCGAATCGATCAGGCTCACCAAAGCAATGGGGGCCTTGCAGATCTGCGCTGCTTGCTGAGCCAGCGTATCGAACAGCGGCTCGGCCGGTGTGTCGAGCACCATGAGGTCGCGCAGTCCTTTTAGGCGCGTCAGCTCAGCGGCGGGAACTGGAGCAAAGGGCATCTCGTGGAGGGTATCAATCGGTGAATCGCCTCCATTGTTAGGGAAATTTTGTGTTCTCCAGGAGAATTTTTGTCGTCTTTCGGCCTCTTTTTGCGACTTTTGAGGAGGCTCTCTCAATTACAAGTAATGGCCCATTGCTCAGTGGAAGGAAGGAGCGCCAGATGGCCTTTCTGTTATCCGTTGCCTGAATTTTTTGCGAGGCAAGAGGCCCTAAATGCACATTCAGTTTGAACACTACCTCGCGGCTCAGGAGATAATTTTGGACTGGGGCAGGATTTGCGACCCGAAGGTGCAACACATAGCTGAATGAATTACAGATCGGCGCGGCTTCCTGGTCTGTATGAAAACACAGGATGAGGAAGCATCGCGAGGGCTCTGACCCGCGCAAAGTCGACAAAAACGCTTAGCCTTAGAAGGCTGTTGCTCTATCCAACTGAGCTACGGGCAGTCGCATGAATGCTGCGTTTGGTGCTGCGGTTTGTGCAGTGCTCTCTGAGGTGGATCGGAAAGGATCGCGGCGAGCACCGGATTATGCCTGCGAAATTGGCGCGATTTGCTGCTTGGTTGATGGGGCAATTGCAGGGCCCTGAAGGCCTGGCTTTGCTCTGTTCCCTTCAGGCATCATCAAATAGATCGTTGACCGTCTACTTGCACATAGGCAGATCTCGAGCGGATACAGGCAAATACGCTGTCCAGTACTTGTCAATGACAGCGTCGGTGGCATCGGACGCGTTCGACGGTCCGAAGGGGCGTGGGCGTTGGGCAAATTCCCATTGGGCCCACTCCTTGTCAATCGGTGCTTAGAACGACTCCCAGTCGTCGTTCCCACCAGCGGTCGCCACAGCCTTTTGCGAACTGGTCAAGGCGGGGCTGGGGGCCTTGGCCAGGCTGGGCGGCTTGGGTGCACTGGCCTTGGGCAGCGGCGCTATGGCCGGTGCCTTGCTGAACTGACGCGAAGGCAGCGGTGCCGGGCTGGCGCCGCCCACGCGGCCAGGCTGGCCGTCGATCTTGAACACCGACACCAACTCCGCCAGGCGTTGCGACTGGTTCTTCAGACTGTCGGCCGCAGCGGCACTCTCTTCGACCAGCGCGGCGTTTTGCTGCGTCACCTGGTCGAGCTGATTCACCGCGTCACCAATCTGGCTGATGCCGCTGCTTTGCTCCATCGAGGCGCTGGAGATCTCGTTGATCAGTTGGCTCACGCGCTTGACCTGGTTCACGATGCCGTCCATGCTTTGACCGGCTTCGTCCACCAGTGTGGTGCCGGCCTCCACCTTTTCGACACTGGCGCCGATCAGGGTCTTGATCTCTTTGGCCGCCTCGGCCGAACGCCCGGCCAGGCTGCGCACTTCGCTGGCCACCACGGCAAAGCCACGGCCCTGTTCGCCGGCCCGGGCCGCTTCCACCGCGGCGTTCAGCGCCAGGATGTTGGTCTGGAAGGCAATGCCATCGATCACCCCGATGATGTCCGAAATCTTCTTCGACGAGGCCGAGATGTCCTGCATGGTGGCCACCACCCGACCCACCACGGCGCCGCCCTGTTCTGCCGCCTGGGTGGCGTCCGTGGCCAGGCGGTTGGCCTGTTGGGCCGTGTCGGCATTGGTCTTGACGGTGCTGTTGAGCTCTTCCATCGAGGCCGCGGTCTCTTCGAGGTTGCTGGCCTGCTGCTCGGTGCGCTGACTGAGGTCGGCGTTGCCGGTGGCGATCTCGGCCGAGCCGGTGGCAATGCTGTCGCTGCTCAGTCGCACCTGGCCCACGATGTCGACCAGGCGTTCGTTCATGTGCTGCAGGGCGCGCAACAGGTCTGCCGGCTCATCGCGGCCCTGGATGTCGAACTTGGTGGTCAGGTCGCCCTGCGCAACCGCTTCCGCCACATTGACGCCGGTTTTCAAGGGCTGGACGATGGAGCGTGTGACCAACACTGCCAGCACAGCACCCATCATCAAAGCGACGACGATCACCGAGATCGAAACAATCAACGAATGCTGATAGCTAGCCTTGGCTCCCGCAGTTGCATTGTCCGCCCCTGTCAGGTTGATGTTCACATCCTTAGTGACACTGTCCATGATTTGCGTGAAAGCGTTTGCGGCAGCCCCTACAGCCAACTGGCGCGCGGCCTCTCGATCGGCATCATTGCCCGTTGCCAAGGCCATTTGCTTCTTCTCGATCTCTAAGAATGCAGTCCAGCCATGTCTGATCTCCTCGTATGCCTGGCGCTCTTCTGGCGAAGCAATCAGGGGTTCGTATACAGCAAAAAGCTTGGGCAGCGTTGTCTCGATCGCTGTCTCGTAGATCTTGACCTGTGCGGCCTTGAGCTCAGGGGAGCTCTCGAGCAGGTGCCGCATGTTCACCCGGCGCACTTCGTTGAAGGTTGATCGGATGTCACCCAGCACCTTCACGGTGGGAAGCCAATTCGTGCCGAGGTCGTTGGCATAGAAGTTTGCTTGGCTCATTTGATACATCCCGAAGCCACCAAGCAGTGCAAGCAAAAGCAGGACAGTGGCGAAAGCTGCGGCGAGTCGGGTACCGATTCTGATTTGTCGAAGTGCGTTCATTGGGGGGCCTCGTTGGAAGTCGATTGCGACAAATGGCAGTATTTTCAGCTGCCGAGCGTTATTTCATCAAATTTTACATCTAAAACAGCAAAAACGATATTTGGAAAATTGTAAATTATCAATTAATGCTGAAATTGAAAAATAGATTGCTATTGGCGATGATCTATTGTGTTTTCTGATTGAAGTGATGGGGAATCCACCAATGAATCTGCCAGCGCGCGGTCGAGACCCCGCCGCGCCCTCGGTCTTAATGGGCCTCTTTTGACGGCCCTGCCGACCCTGAACAGCGCAAGGCCATGTGCGGCCCCGCGTCTGATTTTGGTGCTGGCCGAATGACGGGATTTCACGATTTTTTACGCTAGGTCGGCGGAGTTTGCTGGCTCCCCTGGTGCTCGGCGGGAACTTGGTCGTCTAGAACGCTGGATTTGAGATGCGTTTCATGAATCGTTTCGGTCCTGAAATGAAAAAAGCCCGCTATCGTTTCCGTAGCAGGCTTTATGGGCCCTGTGGCTTGTGGGTAGCGTGTCCTGAGTGACTCGAACAGCCGGCCTCTGGATAGATAAACCTCTGTTGTGGTCAAGCTTGCGCCTTTTGCGTCAACCAAAGCCCAAATTCCTTCATCACCTGTACCACCGGTTTCAAGCGCTGTCCGTCTGAGGTGAGTTCGTACTCAACGCGAACTGGCGCGCTGGGATGTACTGTGCGTTTGACCAGTCCTGCCTCTTCCAAAGCACGAAGGTCCAGTGTCATGGAGCGTTGAGAAATGCCCGGAATGTCCCGGCGCAGTTCATTGAATCGCTTCGGTCCGTCGACCAGATACGACACCAACAACAGTCGCCACCGGCCCCCAAGCAATCGCATGGCTTCTTCAACAGAGCACCCAGTGACATTGGCTTTCATAACACAGCTTTGGAAGAGAGGTCGTAGGTATACTTTTTTAACCTATGGGCAGTTTTTTTGCCTTCTTCCAATTCTAGCCTGGCTCCATACCATGGCCTGAGGTGCCGATTCCTGCGGCGCTTCAACCACCAACTTGGAGAACCAGTTTGAAGCTGTATTACATGCCCGGGGCCTGCTCGCTATCGCCCCATATCGTTATCAAAGAACTGGGTTTGGAGGCCACCCTCATCAAGGTCGACTACAAAACCCACAGGACTGAAGACGGCCGCGATTTCTACGACATCAGCCCTTTGGGCTACGTGCCTGCCTTAGAACTCGACGATGGCACAGTGCTGCTGGAAGGACCTGCCATCGTTCAATACTTGGCTGACCTGAAGCCTGCGTCAGGTTTGGCGCCCGCCAACGGCACGTTGGCTCGTTACCGTCTTCAGGAGTGGTTGAGCTTTTTGACCTCGGAAATCCACAAGGGCTTTATTCCCTTGCTCTACGCGGTGCAGGCCGGCAAGTACGTCGAGACCGCTAAGCCCAAACTGGAGACACGTTACGCTTGGATTGACGCACAACTGGCAAATCAAAAGTACCTCATGGGCGACACGTTTACCGTGGCCGACGCCTATTTGTATGCGCTAACAGGTTGGGCACAGGCACCGTGGCTGAAGTCCGTCTACAAAACCGACATCCATTTTGACGACCTCCACCATCTAAAGGCTTGGTACGTGTGCATGCGGGAGCGTCCTGCGGTACGCCAGGCACTAAATGCCGAAGGGCTTGTATAGCTAGTGCCTGAAAGAACTAGCCGTCAGTAACTCGAAGATGTTGCCATGTTGACCGTGGCGTCGTGCCTGGGCAAATAGGTTTGCTCTGTGGCAGGATTTGCGACCTCCAAGTGCACCACAAACCGGAAGGGTTGACAGATTGACGCGGGCGTGGAGGCTGTTTGAAAAAACAGCATGAGGAAGCACCATGGAGGCGCAGGCCCGTGCAAAGCCGATAAAAACACTTAGCCTTAGAAGGCTGTTGCTCTATCCAACTGAGCTACGGGCAGTCGCATGAATGCTGCGTTTCGCGCTATGTTTGTTGTAGCGCATTCCGACGCGTATCGGAAAGAGTTCCGACGCGCACCGAATTATGCCCTTGAAACTGGCACGATTTGCTACTTGGTCGGGCCCACGATCTTGCCTCGACGCAGATGGTGGCGCCTTGGCGTGAACACGCTGGCGTGCCCCAAGAGGTCGGCCGCACTCTGCCCCCCTGGCGCCTGCGTCTTGGCCTCGGCCCTCCCTTGGCGAGTGGAGAGGGTCGCCATCGGCGATGGGTTCGCTTTGCATGGAAATCAAGCTTCGCGACCAGAGAACAAGCACGGCAGGTGATTCTGGACTGAACAGGGCTCCAGAGCCCTTCCCGGCTCGATGCGACATTGGACGAGATGAGCCCCTGCGGTACGGGAATCGCCGGTGGGTGGCGCAGCACAAATGAAGATCGAGTTGTACGCTCCGGCCCCCAGGGGGGCAAGCTCATGCTGCATGCAAAACGACGCAGTTGCGTTGACGATGCTTCGCTTCGTAGCAGGCGAGGTCGGCTAGATTGAGCCAATGGCTCCAAGGCTGGCCGTGTGTGTCGACCCAGACCAACCCGATGCTGGCAGTCACCGTGCAATGGCCCGCCGTACCTGTCTCGATTGTTTGTGCCGCGACTGCGCGGCGAAGACGTTCGGCGACAGCGAGGGCGTTGTCCTTGCTGACTTCAGGCAGGACAACCGCGAATTCTTCACCACCAAGGCGAACCAGCGTGTCGCAGTCACGCAGCTCAGCTTTGAGCACGGCGGCCGAGGACGCCAGAACACGATCCCCGACGTCGTGACCATGAGCGTCATTGATCCGCTTGAAGTGGTCCAAATCAAGCACCGCGAGGGCCCATCCCACATGTGCCAATTCAGGCAGACGACTTGTCAGGAAACGCCGATTGCCTATACCAGTGAGTTCGTCGGTTTCTGTGGCGTGGCGGAGCTTGGACTCAGTGCGCTCGTTCACAAGGGACATGATCCACAAGACGATGCAAAAATTGAAAATGATCTGCAGAAAAAATGCCTCTGCGATCGGCAGCTCTTCGGCCCCGTGGCTAAGCATGGCCACGGCCATCACGCCATAGACAACGCCACTGCTCAGCATGGTCAAGCTCAGCAGCCATCTGGAACGCAGCGGATCGGTATGACGGTCTCGCCAGATGATGACGGCTGACCCGATCAGGAAGAAGCTGGCATTGAAATGAAATGCCGCCGCGCGAGGTGTGTTGGTCAGCGGAAACTGGGTGATCAGGCCGATAAGGATCCATCCCACCGGAGTCGACGCCACCAGCCGTTGATAACGACGCCAGGGGCCGCCGCTCAATTCAGATGCCCCCAGCCACATCAGTGCGTATCCCCCGCAACCGATTGCCAGGGAGAGGTGAGTCCATAGCGCGTGAGGCAAGACATTGAGTTCGCCCATGGCCGCGATAACACCGCCGGCGCCCAGCAACAGAAAGCAGGATGCAAGAAAACCGAGTCCAGGATGGCGTTGGCTGCGGCTGCGCAAATTGAATAGGCCCATGGCGCCTGCCAGTAACGACGACACCTGCAACAGCAGCACGGTTGGCAGGTCAACGGAGAGATGAAGCATTGGCAATTGGCCGGCAAAAGCTCAAGTAGTGGGCAGTTGGAGACGCGTGGCTGCGATGTCTGCACCATGTTATTGAACAGGTGTGACTTTGTGGCTGCAATAAAGGGGGGCCTTGGCCTGGTTGTCAACGCTTTGGGCCCAGGGTCCATCGTGCGTCGTCCAGTTCTACGTCGCTCTCGCCGAGGTTGGCAGCGTGATTGGAGAGCCGGGCGCCGGTCTCCATTTCCACCCGCACGTGTCCAACTCCTGAGGGGGGGTAACCCGGGCGCGATTCAGTGCCGAGTTCCGTGTCTTTGTTGCGGCAGCGGTTCGCTGGATGCTTCAGGCAGATCAACTTCTGGCAAATAATTCATCTTTCAGTGAATTTGAGTTGCCATGCTGGAGCGCCTGTCAAAGTTCTTGAAGCCCGATCATTCCGTTGCCCTGGGGGCTTGGGCCAAGCGTGAAGGCCTGGCTTTCGAGGCCATCCGCAGCGAGGACCGCCTGATCTGGACCGGGCGTCTCAGCGGAATGGCCTTGCGCATGGAGAGCATGCCGCCCAGGCGTGACTACCTGCGTGGCCATGAATTGCGTCTGCGCATGAATCTGGATCTGCCGGACAGCTTGTCTTTGATGGTGATGAGCCGATGGTTGAAAACCCGTCTTGAGCAGCAGGCTTACGAGGGTTACACCGACAAGGTGCGAACGACAGGAAAGCTGAAGTTGCACGAAGAAAGCCGATGGCTGGCACTGTTTGGCGAGCTCGGGTGGACCACGATGGCGCCAGAGCTTTGGGCACGCTACGCCGTGCTCGGCGATCGTCGGGAGGAGGCCCAGTGCTGGCTGGAGGGGCCCCTCACGGCGGACTTGCTGGCCTGGGAGGGGACGGATGAGCGCTCTGTCCCTTTGGTCATGATGCTGACGCGCGGTTGTCTGTACCTGCGCACCGAGCATGATCGCCCCCATGTGCAGCAGTTGTCACGCACATTGGAACTGGCCCGGTTGGCTGCCAACCGGGCGCAGGTCTTTGCCGGTTTCGGGCTCAGCAGCCTCGTGTGATCGGCATTTCAACTTCGACAGGGCGGGCGGCGTACTTGCCCAGTTCAAGCTTGGCGATGGCGTTGCGGTGCACCTCGTCCGGACCGTCTGCGAAGCGCAGGGTACGTGCCCCTGCGTAAGCGTAGGCGAGCGGGAAGTCGTCGCACATGCCGCCGCCGCCATGCACCTGCATGGCCCAGTCGATGACCTGGCAGGCCATGCTGGGGGCCACGACCTTGATCATGGCAATTTCGGTCTTGGCCACCTTGTTGCCGGCCACGTCCATCATCCAGGCTGCCTTCAGCGTGAGCAGGCGCGCCATGTCGATTTTGCAGCGGGCTTCGGCGATGCGCTCCTGGGTCACGGTCTGTTGCGCCACGGTCTTGCCGAAGGCGGTGCGGGCCGAGGCGCGACGGCACATCAGCTCAAGTGCGCGCTCGGCCAGGCCGATCAGGCGCATGCAGTGGTGGATGCGTCCGGGGCCAAGGCGGCCCTGGGCGATCTCGAAGCCGCGGCCTTCACCCAGCAGGATGTTGCCCACTGGTACATGCACGTTCTCAAACGTCATCTCGACGTGGCCGTGCGGGGCATCGTCGTAGCCGAACACATTGAGCGGACGCAGGATCTTGATGCCGGGCGCGTCGGCTGGCACGACCACCATGCTCTGCTGAGAGTGGCGGGGAGCTTCCGGATCGGTTTTGCCCATGGTGATGAAGACGGCGCAGCGCGGATCGGCAGCCCCTGAAATCCACCATTTGCGGCCATTGATGACGTACTCGTCGCCCTGGCGTTCAATGCGGGTTTCGATGTTGGTGGCGTCACTGGAGGCCACATCGGGTTCTGTCATGGCAAAGGCAGAGCGGATCTTGCCTTCGAGCAGCGGCTTGAGCCAGCGCTCGCGGATCTCTGACGAGCCGTAACGGGCAATGGTTTCCATGTTGCCTGTGTCGGGGGCAGAGCAGTTGAACACTTCGCTGGCCCAGGGCACCGCACCCATGATTTCGGCCAGCGGTGCGTATTCCTGGTTGGTGAGGCCGGCACCCTTGTAGCCCGAGGCGTCCGCCGTGTCGACGGGCAGGAACAGGTTCCACAGACCAGCCGCCTGGGCTTTGGGCTTGAGGTCTTCGATGGTCTTCAGCGCTGACCAGCGCTTGCCCGCGGCCGTGTTGGCTTCCAGTTCGGCGTGGTAAGCGCCCTCGGACGGGTAAATGTACTCGGCCATGAACTGCTTCAGCCGTGCCTGGAGTTCCTTGGTTTTCGGTGAATAGTCAAAGTCCATGTGCTTCTCCTGTTGGATTGATTGGCGCTGTGCCGGGGGCTTCTTGTGGAAAGAACGAAAAAATGGGGTGGCCGTGTCTGCGGGGGCGAGAGGCTTCAGCCGCCTGCACGTTGCGCAAATTGCCATGCCATCTGGGCCAGGGGGCGGGCCCCGGCTGCCGAACTGACGGCCTGGGCGCTGGAGGCGGTGCCGGTCTCCACGCGCTTGGCGATGCCCTGCAGGATGGCTGCGATGCGGAACAGGTTGTAGGCCAGGTAGAAGTTCCAGTCGGCCTTGAGTGCTTCGGGGGTGGTGATGCCGGTGCGCTCGCAGTAGAGGCGGATGTATTCGTCTTCGGTCGGAATACCCAGGCTTTGAACGTCCAGCCCTCCAATGCCGCGGAACGAGCCGGGCGGGATGTGCCAGGCCATGCAGTGGTAGCTGAAGTCGGCCAAGGGATGGCCCAGGGTGGAGAGCTCCCAGTCAAGCACGGCCAGAACGCGTGGCTCGGTGGGGTGGAACATCAAGTTGTCGAGCCGGTAGTCGCCATGCACGATGGACACCATGCGCTCATCCCGGGCCGCGGCCGGGATGTTGGCGGGCAGCCAGGCCATCAACTGGTCCATCTCGGGGATGGGTTGGGTGATGGAGGCGACGTATTGTTTGCTCCAGCGGCCGATCTGGCGCTCGAAATAGTTGCCTGGCTTGCCATAGCCGGCCAGGCCGCGGTCGGCAAACTTGACCGTGTGCAAGGCCGCGATCACGCGGTTCATTTCCAGGTAGATGTCGCGGCGCTGCGCGGGCGTCATGCCGGGCAGAGACTGGTCCCACATCACGCGGCCATCGACAAATTCCATGACGTAGAAGGCGCGGCCGATGATGGATTCGTCTTCGCAGAGGCAGTGCATCTGCGCCACCGGCACGTCGGTGCCGGCCAAGCCCGTCATCACGGCGAATTCGCGTTCGATGGCATGCGCCGAGGGCAGCAACTTGGCCACCGGGCCCGGCTTGGCGCGCATCACATAGGAGCGCTTGGGCGTGACCAGTTTGTAGGTGGGGTTGGACTGCCCGCCCTTGAACATCTCGACGCTCAGCGGGCCTTCAAAACCGGGCAGGTGCTGGCTCAACCATTGCGACAGGGCCGCAGTGTCGATGGCATGCTGTTCTGTCACGGGGCGCGTGCCGACAAAGTGTTCGTAGTTGCTCATGGGCTGGTGTTTGTCTCTTTGGGTTTCAGGGGCAGGGTGGCTGAATCAGAGGTCGCTGTCGGCGATGCGCATCAACGCATCGCGGTCACGCACGATCAAGCCTCCTGGTTCGATGCGGATCGCGTCTTCGCGCTCCATGGCTTTCAGTTCCTGGTTGACGCGCTGACGCGAGGCCCCCAGCAACTGGGCCAACTCTTCCTGGGCCAGATGCAGGCTGATGCGCATTTCGCGACCATCCGACAGGCTGGGCACACCGTAGCTGCGAACCAGGTGCACCAGTTGCTTGGCCAGACGCGCACGCAAGGGCAGGGTGTTGAGGTCTTCCACCAGGCCGAACAATTGCCGAATGCGCCGCGCATGCAGTCTCAGCATGGCTTCGTAGAGCTCGACGTGCATGGCCAGGATCTTCTTGAAGTCGGCCTTGGCCACACACAGGATGGTGGTGTCTCCATGCGCGTAGGCATCGTGGGTGCGCCGATCGCCGTCGAAGATGGCCACGTCGCCAAACCAGATCCCGGGCTCGACATAGGTCAGCGTGATCTGCTTGCCCGAGATCGAGGTGGAGCTCACTCGCACCGCGCCCTTGGCACAGGCAATCCACTCTTCCGGTGGGTCGCCCCGTGCTGCAATCAGCTCGCCGTCGCGGTATCGCTTCACGTATGCGCATCGGAGTATGTCGTGCCGGAGTGAGGGTGAAAGGGATGAGAACCAGCGACCTGAGTTGATCGCTTCACGTTCTTCGATATTAAGAATCGGGTCGTCCATGGCCTGTCTTTTGCGTGACTGAAAACAGGTTCATTGTCGCGTCTGGGACCGGCGTGATCCCACAGGGTTGTCACCTGCGTGTCTGAGCGGACGGGGCATTCAGGACGGCTTGCTTGCCTCATCCGATCCGGTTCGCGAATCCCGGCTTTCGTACGGGCGCGAACCACCGTCTGCCTGCGCCTGCGGGGCGGTCAGTGCGGACGGTGTGGGCGGTGGACTGCGTTGGCTCGCCAGGCCCAGGGGTGATCACGCGTGGCGAGTGCAGGCCCAGGCGCAGGCTCAGGCGCAAGGCCGTTGGCGGCGCCATCAGTCAAGGCTGATCAGTCACGTCGTGCCAGGCCGCGTGGCGATCAGTAATCTTGCGATCAGTAACCTTGCAATCAGTAACGCGGCGTGGTCTTGTTCAGAAAGGCCTCAATGCCAATGCCCGCATTGACGTGGTGCAGGTTGCGGACAAAGTGGTCGCGTTCGAGGTCGAGATGGTGGGTCAATGTGTCTTGACCGGCCTCGTTGATCAGGTCTTTGATGCTGGCCAGTGCATTGGGGGCACGTGCGTTGAGGCGCTCGGCCCATTGAAGCGCATCCTGCAGCGCCTGGCCTGGTTCGCTGACATGGTTCACCAGGCCATGTTGGTGAAGTGCGCTGGCTGAGATGCGGTTGCCGAACATCAGCAACTCCGTGACAAGTTGCCGCGGCAAGGCCCGGGCGAGGCTCCAGCTGCCGCCGCCGTCGGGCGAAAGGCCAATCGTGCTGTAGGCCATCACAAACTGGGCGTCGCGCGCCGCCAGCACGAAATCACAGGCCAGGGCCAATGAAAAACCGGCGCCTGCTGCGGCTCCTTCGACGGCCGCGAGGATCGGCTTTGGGAAGAGTCGGATGGCCTCTATCCAGGTGTGCAAGCCTTCGATGCTATCGGCCTGCACGGCCGGTGCCTGTAGGCGGTTGGCCTGCAGGCGCTGCAGATTGCCCCCGGCACAGAACCAGGGCCCAGACCCCGTGATGACCACTGAGCGCACATCCGCGCTGCGCTCGGCCACATTGAGGGCTTCGACACCGGCCGCATACATCTCTGGCCCCAGTGCGTTGCGGAACTCGGGATTGTGCAGGGTCAGGATCAGGGTCTGACCCTGGCTGGTGCTTTGCAGTTCGGCGGGCATGGTTCAGTGGTGTTGTGGCGTTCGAGGGCTCAGTGTTCGACGTGGCTCAAGCTCAGGCCGATGGCGCCGCGGCGTCGCAGCCAGGGGCTGGGCCGGTAGCGCTGATCGCCGTACACGGTCTGCATGTTGAAAAGCACCTCCAGCACATTGGTGGGGCCATAGCGGTCCCCCATGGCGAGCGGGCCCATGGGGTAACCCAGACCCAGTGTGACGGCCAGTTCCAGGTCGCGTGGGCTGCAGATGCCTTGCTGGCAGATGTCCGTGGCGATGTTGATGATGGTGGCGACCACCCGTTGGGTGACAAAACCGCCACTGTCGCGAATCACGCTCACCGCCTTGCCGTCACGAGCGAACAGCGCATGCGCTGCATCGCGCATATCGGCTCGAGTGGCCGGGTTGGTGGCCAATACCCGGCGCTTGGTGCTGGCATCGTCCACCAGCATGTCGATGCCCACGGTGCGGCTTGGGTCCAGGCGCTCCACCACGGCCACCGTGGTCACGTCGAAGCCCAGCGGGGCCACCAGGGTGAGTGCCTGGGGAGAGGGTGACGTGCCGGTTTCGATCGCAGCACCCAGGTCCTTGAGCAGTTGGTACAACTCGGCCCGGCGCGCGGCGCGGCTCGAAACCCACACGGGGGGCATCTCTGGAACCTGGGGCACGGGGGGCTCTGGCGGCCACTGCGCCTGTTGGCCTTCGTAGCGGTAAAACCCCTGGCCAGTCTTGCGACCCAGCATGCCGCCCGCGAGCCGCTGTGCGGTGATGACGCTGGGGCGGTAGCGTGCCTCTTCGTAATATTGGCGGTAGATCGACTCCATCACCGGATGCGAGACGTCGAGGGCTGTGAGGTCCAGCAATTCAAATGGGCCCAACTTGAACCCGACCTGGTCTTTCAGAATGCGGTCAATGGTGGCGAAATCAGCCACACCTTCCGACACGATGCGCAGGGCCTCGGTACCGTAGCCGCGGCCGGCATGGTTGACGATGAAGCCAGGGGTGTCTTGAGCGGTCACTGGGGTGTGCCCCATCTGGCGCGCGTAGTCGCTGAGTGCCGTGCAGGTGGGCTGCGCCGTGGCCAGCCCTGCAATCACTTCAACCACTTTCATCAGCGGAACAGGGTTGAAGAAGTGGTAGCCAGCCACCCGCTCAGGCCGGGCGCAGGCGGCTGCAATTGCCGTGATCGAGAGAGAGGATGTGTTGCTGGCGAGCACGCACTCGGCGCTCACCACGGATTCCAGGTCTCGAAACAGGGCACGTTTGGCTTCGAGGTTTTCGACGATGGCTTCGACGACCAACTGACAGCCAGCCAATGCCGACAGGCTTTCAGCCACGTGCAACTGGCTCTG
This sequence comes from Curvibacter sp. GW821-FHT09D12, assembly GCF_059416245.1. NCBI lineage: Bacteria > Pseudomonadati > Pseudomonadota > Betaproteobacteria > Burkholderiales > Comamonadaceae > Curvibacter > Curvibacter sp. GW821-FHT09D12. The sequence goes on from NZ_JBWKOU010000009.1 coordinate 44,197, forward strand.
ATATTGCTGCAGTTGGTCCGGGCTGATACGGCCCTTGGCCGACAGCTTTTCCCATTGGCTGTTGATTTCTTGACGGGCAGAACTGGCCGCACCTTGTTTGGCATCGAACAAATACACTTGACTGCCAGCCTGGGCTGCAATCTGTGCAATGCCTCGTCCCATGGCGCCACTGCCCACGATTGCAACGCTTTGGTAAATTATTTTCATGAATGAATTATCCCTTGCTTGGGGACTAGAAGCCTTGTGCCAGAATCTGCGATAAAGCAAACACGAAATTGTGAAAATACGTAATATTTTCGTCGGGGTGCCTTTGTTGGCGCTGGCTGGTAGCAGTTTTGCTCTCAGTCTGGGGGGCGTGCGCGGCAACGCTGTGCTGGGGCAGGCGCTTTCGCTGGCCTTTGAATTGAAACTCGAATCCGGCGAGGATGTCGATGCTGGTTGCCTGCGTGCCCAACTGGCCCAAGGTGATACCCGCATTGATGGCTCCCGTGTGACGCTGGCGATTTCTGGTAGCGCCGGCGAGCGTGTGGTGCGCCTTCGATCCAATGTCCCTGTTGACGAGCCCGTGGTCACTGTGACTTTGACGGCGAACTGTGATCAACAGGTCACCCGCCGCTATGTGTTGTTGACCGAGCTGCCGCAGGATCCTCGTGCGGCGGCTTCGGTGGGTGCGTCCCCAGCCACGGCTTCGCCCGTGCCGCTGCCCAAAGCCTCCGACGCTATCGCGATACCCGCCCAATTGGTGCCAAGCGAGGCCCGTGGCGTCCGCGATACAGCAGCGGGCAAGACCGGGGAGCGTGTCGTGCGGGCAGCGCGTCACGAGCCTGCCAAGCCGTCTGCTGGGAAGGTGGCCTCGGCGCCTCCGGTGGCCAAGGCTCGCCTCAAATTGGATTCCCCTGCGGATTCGGTCGAGCGCGTCGTCGGCTTGAAGCCTTCGCCCATGCTCAGCATGGTGCCGCAAGAGGGGGCTTCGCCGCAGCGTGCGCAGGCCCTGGCTGCATGGGCCTCGCTGAATCGATCGCTGGAGCAGATTCTTTCAGACACGGATGATCGCGTGCGATTGGAGGCCGAGAACAAGCGTCTCAAGTCGGTGGACAGGCAGGCTCAGGCCCAACTGAACGAGTTGAAGAGTCGTCTGGCAGAGGCGGAAGATGAGCGCTACGCCAATCCCGTGGTGTACGGGCTGGGTGGGTTGGTGCTTTTGCTGATCGGCGCTGGGGCTTATGCCGGCCTGCGTCTGAAGCGAGGCGGTGGCGTGCCGCGAGCGAGTGGGGGGGTTGCCAAGGCCTCTCGAAAGGGTAAGGCGCCCTGGTGGCAGACGGGGCTCAAGTCGAATCAAGGGGCAGAGGCGGGTGCGTCGGTGCTGCCGGAGCCGGTGCCTGCCATGGCGTCTCCAGCCCCGGTGACTGGGGCTGCCAGACCGGTCATGGCAGATGTGGCCAAGCCGCCATTCCTGCCATCGATGTCCGGCGTTCATGTCGACCTGGACTTGAGTGAGTCGGCCTTCCAACGGTTGGAGAGCATGGGCAAGGCGACGGCGGCGTCACCCACAGATTTCTTGAAATCGGAGTTGCGTCCCGCTGGCTCCACAGATTTGGTGGGTGTGCCAGTGCCCGGTGGGGGCTCCAAGCTGCCGTTGGATCTGTTTGATGTGCAACAGCACGCTGAATTTTTCGTTTCGCTCGGCCAATACGACGAAGCCATCGGCGTTCTGCAAACCTATATTGATCAGTATCCAGAAAGCACCCCTCTGGCTTACCTCGATCTGCTCAAGATTCACCACACACTCAGTCACACCGGGGAGTACGCCCGGTTGCGTGAGCGTTTCAATCAGATCTTCAGTGCCGAAGTGCCGCCCTTCAGTGCTTTCTCCAAGGCGGGCAAGGGCCTGGAGGCCTACCCTCGCACCCTTTCCTATCTGGAAAAGGTGTGGGGCAGCCCCGGGGCTTTGGTGGCGGTGGAGGACGCCGTCTTTCATGCGCACGCCGTCTCGATCGGCGAGTTCTTTGACCTGGATGCTTTCAAAGACCTGCTCGTGCTGCAGTCCGTGGCTCGTCAACTGGATCAGGAAGCGCGAAGTGATGGGGCCTCGGGTGTCAGCAGTCCGCGCCTGCAGTCTGGCGACTTGTCGACAGCGTTCCAGACCGTGCGCGACTCTCAATTCGGTGCGGCGCCTGGGCAGATTCCGGCGGAATTCATGCCTGTAGATCCCATCTCGGGTTTTGGCCCTTCCACCCAGTCTTCAGGCCCTGACAGCTTGATGAACCTCGACCTGGACCTCAGCGACATGGAGGCGGCTCTGGCGCCGCCCAGGGCGCCGACTGAGGTGCGCGTCGAAGAGCTTGGCAAAGCGGACAGCGCGGTCGCTCGAACGGCAGAGTTGAGCTCGCCGCTGGATTCTCCTTTTGATTCGCCGCTTGACTCGCCGTTGGACTCTCCCTTGGACTTCACGCTTGACGGGACTGCGCTTGCCGAACTGGATCGCCTGCCCGCGTCCATGCCAGTGGAATCAACAGTCATCGAAGATAGCAATCTGATCGATTTCGACTTGTTCGAGGCCGATCTTGCCAAGTCGATTTCGAAATCCAACAAACTTTGAAGCGGCGCAGTGGCCGCTCCAGGCAAGACTCTGTGGCCCAGCCGGGGTGCATTCAAGAGCCCCCGTCGAGTCGCTGGCTGTCCGATCAGCGCCGCACCTGCAGCGCCCCAGGATTGACGATGTTGGTGGGCGTACCGCGGATGTAGTTGACCAGATTGTCGAATGCCGCACCAAAGTACAGCTCATAACTGTCGAGTTCCACATAACCGATGTGGGGCGTACAAACGCAGTTTTCCAAGCGAAGCAGGGCATGTCCCTGCAAAATGGGCTCGCTTTCAAACACATCCACCGCAGCCATGCCGGGACGGCCCCGGTTCAGCGCGGCGATCAGGGCGTCGGGCTCCAGCAACTCGGCTCGTGATGTATTGACGATCAGCGAACTGGATTTCATGCGTGACAAGTCTTCGAGGGTCACAATGCCACGGGTGTCATCGTTCAGGCGCAGGTGCAGGCTCAACACATCGCACTGCTCGAAAAACTCCTCGCGGCTGTTGGCCGCCTGGTAGCCATCGGACAAAGCCTGGGCCCGCGATGCCTCGCGCCCCCAGACGCGCACATTCATGCCGAATGCAGCGCCATAGCTGGCGACCAGCTGACCCACTTTGCCGTACCCCCAGATGCCCAGGGTCTTGCCCCGCAGCACGTTGCCCAACCCGAAGTTGGGCGGCATGGAGGCAGATTTCAGACCCGATTGTTGCCATGCGCCATGCTTGAGGTTGGCGATGTATTGAGGCAGCCGCCTCATGCTGGTCATGATCAGGGCCCAGGTCAATTCAGCAGGGGCAACAGGCGAGCCAACGCCTTCGGCCACCGCAATGCCTTTTTCGGTGCAGGCGCCAACATCGATGTGACTGCCCACCCGTCCCGTCTGTGAAATCAGCCTGAGTTTGGGGAGTTTTTCGATCAGTTGGCGGGTGATGTGGGTCCGCTCCCGAATCAGCACAATGACTTCCGCATCCTTGAGCCGCACGGACAGCTGCCCAAGGCCTTTCACCGTGTTGGTGTAAACCTTGGCGGAAAAGGGGTCCAGGCGTGCTGCGCAATTGAGTTTGCGCACTGCGTCTTGGTAGTCGTCCAGAATCACAATGTTCATGGGATCTTTTTGTCTTGTAAACCGTTGATCTAAAAGGGAATTCACTTGTAAGTCTATGAAGGCAAAAGAATTTTCCCAAATTGATCAGTTTCGAAGTTTGTCAGGAGAATCTATAAATCGCCGCTCCACTAGCTTACTTGGCGTAGGTTTGGCGTAGGTTTGTAGAATCACGCCAAACCGCACTTGGGGGAGTCCTTGAAATTCGATGCTCGTACAGCGAAAGCTATGAATCCAGGTGAGTCTATCGCCTTCGAGGAGGTCAAGGGATTGCGCCTTGAGGCTACTGCGACAAAGCGCACATGGATCTATCGCTTCAAGAGCCCGGTGGATGGGCGCATGCGCCAGGTCAAGATCGGTGAGTGGCCAGCGATGGGTTGGATCAACGCAGTCACCAGGTGGCAGGAGCTCAAAGAACTTCGGGCGTCAGGCGTAGATCCCGCGTTGGATAAGAAAAAGCTACGCCGGCAGGCTGAGGAAGAGGCCGCCATCAAGGTCACCACGGTGTCTGATGTCGTCGAAGCCTACGCTGAAGGCCATCTTAAGAATAACCGAGAGCCCAAAGGGGCTATTGCTGTTGCTCAGCGGCTCAGGCGCGCAACAGAACCTTTTTCCTTAATGCCGGCTTCCGAGGTGAGTCGGAAGATGGTCTTTGAGCTGATGGCAAGCATGTCCAGCACGGCCATCCTTGCCAAATCGGTCAAGGCCGAGTTAGGGGCGGCTTGGAACTTGGCGATGGATGCGGGGCTTCTTCCGGATGAGACTCCAAACTGGTGGCGTCAGGTGGCTGGCCCCAAAATGAAGTCAAAGGGAGCAATGCGAGATGGAGTGAGAAAGGGGACTTCGAAGCGGGTTCTTTCGGTCCCAGAGATGGGGACGCTGCTTCGCGAAGACATTGGCCTGATGAGCGAGGCGGTGCGGGACGTCGTGACGCTCTACCTGTGGACATGTAGCCGAGGTGTAGAGCTGGTCCAAATGCATGCCAGCCAGGTGACCAAAGAAGATGATGGGGTGTGGTGGACCCTGCCAAAGAGCCTCACCAAGAATCGACATATTGAATCAGCAACTGACCATCGCGTGCCATTGATCGGCAGAGCGCTGGAGGTGGTCAGCCGCAGGATGGAGAGATTCCAGGGCGGATATCTGTTCCCGAGAACGACAAAGCAGGGGGTGAAAACGCACCTGCTGCAGGTCAACGTAGGATCTCCGATCCATTTTCGGATGCCTTACAGCAAGTCGCGGCCGGACATCACTCGCGAGCGCTTTCAAGTTACTCATTGGTCTCCCCATGATTTGAGGCGAACCGGGAGAACGTTGCTTGCATCCCTGGGCTGCCCCAATGAGATTGCCGAAGCGATCATTGGGCACGTTCAGCCCGGCATCGTGGGCACATACAACCTATACCACTACGACAAGGAAAAGAGGCATTGGCTGAGCCTCCTATCTGCCAGGCTTGAAGAGATCGCATCAGCGGTTTGAGTGACCGGTGTTTTCAGGCGGCAGGATTTCCGACACAGGACGGCCCTCAGCCCATTCCCTGACCTCCCTCACCAGCCACCCGACTCGACGATTCGACAGGCGGCGCGGCCGTGGGAATTCACCTTGGTTTGCCATTCGATAAATCACCTCTTCTGACAGGCTGACGAATTTGGCCACCTCTTCACGGGAGAGGTACATGGGTTCAATGGATACGGTAGGCATGGTGCTGAATAGAGAAGGCCCGCACTTGGCGGGCCGTGGGGTTGATTGGAGTTCGCTGGTTACCGCGGAAACTGGGTCCAGGTGTCGCCATCCAGCAGCCGGCCGGCAGCTTTCTTTCCGATGCGGATCATCATGTTTGGATTGATCTCTCGGTCGCTCAGGCCCATGTGATTGCTCTTTGGCATGTGTTCACCCCACTGCTTGAATAAATACGGCACTCTGGCCGCCTGGCACTGGTCGCGCAGACTGCGGGCCCAGTCGGGGTGCATGGGGCGGGCGCCGGGGCCGCTCTCGCCGCCGACGATCACCCAGTCCAGCGCAGGAACGTCTTCTGCTGGTTCACCTTCGTCATTCACGCAATTGGTCGTGCCCTTGAGCGGGTAGATTTCGGCGTCACCGTCGAACATTTCAATGCTCGTGAGGTCCACCGGCCCAAGCAGTGGTTCCATGCTCAGGAAGCGCACACGGGCGGGCACCTGCAGCAGCTTGGGGATGTCGCGGTCTGCTTCGGACTGGCTGGTGATCGTGGCACCGATCCAGACATGTGGCCAGGGCCATGCCAATGGGTGATCTTTGTCCAGGCCCTTCATGTTTTCTGGCAGCGTCTCGCTGATCATGGCGGCCACATTTCCAATGCGCTTGGTGAGCAGCAGCCAATCGAGATTTGGTGTCGACAAGATCAGATTGAAAAGGTCACGGCGCCACTGCGGGTCAACCGCGTTGTCAAACACATCGGCCAGCGAGGCGCAAAACACGCGCTGGCGGCGGCCATGCTCGGCAAAGAACGCCTCATGGTTGGCATCCCATGCCAGCGGCTTGCGCCAGTTTGCAGCCTTGGTGCGGACGCGCTGATTGCCTGGTCCCCACACGGCCACGCCCATGCGCTTGTCCATCAGGTTCTCGGCATAGCAGTGGTCGCATCCTGGGCCAACCTTGGTGCAGCCAATCCAGGGGTTAAAAGTGTGGTCGGTCCATTCGATTTTGCTGTTCTCGCTCATGGCGTTCTCCAAAAAGAAAAGGCCCCTGGGTAGGGGCCTTGGTAGGGGTGGGGTAGGTCAGGGGTAGGCGCTTCCAGGCTGGCCCGGTTCGTTGCTTCCTGTGCAGGCCTGCCGGTGATCATTGGCCTTTGGGCAGCGCTTATTGCCGCAGGTCGGGCACAGCGCCATGCGAACGCTTCCGTGATCTTCGACGGGCCTCATCGGCCTGCAGGTCAGGCACCAGCACCCCGGCACTTCGGGCGCACGCCCCCTTTCCTCAACCAGCTCCACACAGACCAGCGCGCCGATGGCGGCCCCCTGGTGGTGCTGCCATCGGCCTGGGCGCTTCTGCCACTCGTCGGCCCTGGCCCGGCAAGCAGCAATGATGGCCTCGCGCTCAGCCGCCACGGCCTCAGCAATGGCTGCCTCACGGGTCACGTCGTTGGTCAGGTACTGGCCCGACCGGCTCAGGAAGTCCTCGATCACCAGGTGGGCGAAGCGCTCCAGGCTCTCAAGGTTGGTGCCCCACCATGTGCCAGGCAGGCCTCCCTCGGCGGGCAGGTACTGGCCCAATCCCGCTGAGGCGGCCATGCGCACGAGTTCAGCGCGGGCGATGGGGGGCGTGCTCATGCTGCTCCGCCTTTCCGGACCAGCCGCCAGGCTGCCCGCAGCAGCAGTCCTATCAGCAGGACCAGGACGATGCCGACAACTACCCAGGTGACTGGGGATGTAATCACAATGAACAGCGCATCGAACCATGCGGGGGTCCACATCACGCACCGCCTTTCTTTGCAGGCACCAGGCAGGCACCACGCTTTGCTTCTCGGAAGGCCTCATTGACGGTCTTGCTGGCCGAATCGCGCCACCAGCCGTCATAGCTGTAGCCCCCGCTTGGCGAGAACACTTGGATGTACCAGTTCTCAGCCTTCGATCCACGTTCGACGGTGATCTCGTGGCCGCGAAATCGGCGGTAGTGCTGCATGCCCATCACGCACCGCCTTTCTGTGCTTCTTCCTTCACCCCATACAGCCGATTGAAGGTATCCAAATCGCATCGAGACACGCTCGCCTCGGTCTCGCCTGGCACCCATCCCACGTGGTACTCAAGCCCTGGCAGGCGCACGTCTACGAAACGCACAAGCTCACGCGATGGCCCATAGTTCTCATAGGTAAAGGCAGAAAGCGCATCTGGCCATTTGGTCGTGGCCGCCTCGATGGCAGCATGCTCGCGGGCCTGACGACCTCGGCGCTCAGCCCAGTCCACCATCATGCAGGTAGGGCTGCAGAAGGGAGAGCTGCCAACATCGACGGGCTCAAAGGCGTCTTCGCGATCGAATTCCCCATCGCGGCGGCCTTCAGCGTCGAATGTGCACTGGCAGCCGCTGCAGGTGTGCCACCAGCCAGCCGCCAGGGTTGCACGCACTGGCACAGGGCCGGGGGCATATTCGTCGGCCCATGGTGCGCGGCAGCAGGACTCAATGTCCTCAAAATCCACGCACAGCTCGCCTGCTCCATTGCGGCGGGCCGCCACTCCACTGGTGGCAAATTCGATGGTGCAGCAGCCCTCACCACTTTCGCGAACCTCGTAGGCCTTCAGAGGCTTCTCTTGGGTTTTGTACTCCATCACGCACCTCCTTTTTTTGCAGTGGCATAGATCTCAGCGACTGTCCGCTGCGGCCCTGTAAGCTGGCTGGCCCCGTCGATGGTGAAGTCAGTCACGGCCTTGCTGTTGAGGTGGATTGAGGCTGCCACCTCCTTCACTCGTGCCTGCATTTCAGGAGATGCGCTGTCATCGGTGAGCCATCGATACCGGCGCGCATCATCGGTAAGGGCTTTTATCGCCATCGTCATCAGCCCGGTTGGTGGGGTGGAAATACTGGTGTGAATCTCAACCCTGACTGGCTGCTCTGCCTCTGGCGATGTGGCGGGATCCACGGGGCGCTTTCCTTCGTGGCGAAGCTGCTCATAGGTGGCAATGACCTCCCCCAGTGCAGTCAGGTGGGCATCTGACCAGGGGGCGCCGGATTGCATGCAGGTCAGGTCGCGCACCTCGTCAGGTGTGAGTGGGGCGTAGGCCTCAGTCTGCGGGCCGGCGCCTTTTTCGAGCTTGTCGCGAATGACCCGTGCAAAGTGCTTGCTCAACCACTTCTGCAAGCGGTCCATCATCACCTTGGGGCCGTAGGCCACTTCTTCGGGGGCGCCACCGTCAAAAGACACGCAACATGGCACCCACCCCTCCGGCACGGCTGGCCTTTCCGCCTGCTCTGGCCGCGGGGCGGCGAGAAGTCCCTGAGCTACAAAAGCTCCGTCAAGGAATGCGTTGGCAAACTTCCTCGCCATGATTTCGCACTCAACCTCGCGTCCCAAATAGAGTTGCTGCTTACCATCTCCTGCAACAACTGCATGCCTGTGAAACATGCTTTGGTCTGATGCGGCGACCTTGTAACGGGCAACCGCGATGGCCTCAACCTGTTCCCACCCCTCCGGCACGGATGGCCGTGTCAGCGAGGGATGGGGTGCCGGATGGGCATAGAGCGGCTCCAGCGTGTATCGCCAACCCTGGAAGTCCAACTGCTCAGCAACAAATTGATCGGCCGAGCCTTTGTTGCGGAATCCAACGATGTGCATTGACGTCTTGAGCTGATGTGGCACTTGGTCGGCTGCGAGAATAGCCCTCCAATGCACCGGCTCCTGCGACTTGCTCAGCGCCTCCACCTGGGCGCGCAGCTCATCCCGCTCCCGTTCCACAGCCTGGGCCGCATCAATCGCAGCCTCAGCCTGCTCGCACCGCACCCGCAGCGCTTCCATGGCCACATGGGCACGCTCCAGCGCCTGCATGCCTGGCGTCCACCAGCCCACCAGGCCGCCCACGGTGATGAAGCCGCGCACGGGTTCGACGCCCTCAGCATGGCGCTCGATGGCAAAGCCGGTGACACGAAAGCCCTCAGCCAGCAGCTGGTCGAGCTTGCGCTTTGGCGTGCCCATGAAGTCCGGCTGCAGGTCGTTCTTCTGGTACCCGGTCCCATGGCAGGCCGGGCAGCATTCCTTGATCAGGCCGGATGCCGGATCCATGCTGGCACAGACCTCGATCACCTTGGTGCCGTCGCAATTTGGGCAGGGGTTAAGTTCTTCTTCAGGCGTGGACATAGGGGGTTCCTTTTGCTTCCAGCTGGGTTCGCATGCGCACGATGACCTGCTGCTGTGATTGGATGGTTTCGAATTGACGTTCGACCTTCTTTTCAAGGTCTTTCTTCTGGTCGACCACGGTTCCAAAGACCTCTTCTGAGGCCTCCTTGTAGCTTTCGAATTCGGCCCGCAGCTTTGCCATTCCGTTGAGCCCATCCTCAATGGCCTGGGCATCTGAGGCAGGGATGTTGGTGAGGCTCATCACCAGGCCACTCGGCAGGGTGAACTCGTAGTGGGTGGATGTGGTTTCCTTCATGGCGAAACCTCTTCTCTGGTGTTGGAGTCAAGCTGGATGCCGGCAACAGAGCCCAGCTTTCCCTCAGCGCGCAGGCGCCGGGCCGCCTCATCACCAGAGGTCAAGATGTCATGCATCGTGGATTTCTCCAGCAGATCGGAAACCAGATCCATGCCGGCCTGCAGGTCTTGCATAGCCTGGGCATCAAGGCCAATGGTCCGCGTGCGCTGAGCCCGCGCTTGAATGCGATCCAGCGATTCCAGGGCTCGTACGAACACCTCAACGCAAATGGCGTCGATGGACTCGCTCCGGACCTCTCCGAACTTCATGGAGCGCTGCAAGGCCTCGATGTCGGCCTGGTCGGCCGAGCCAGTCCGCATCCGCTCATAGGCCATGCGGATCGGGTTCATCATGGTTGCGTGCTCCTCTTTGACGAGGGGCTGCACTCGTGTCATGAGTCCGTAGATGGCCGCTTGGTGGCGGATCTGGTGCTTTGCTAGGGATGCATTTCGGTGTGCTGTTTTCATGCTGTTTTCTCCTTGGTCTTTCATTCAGGCAAATCCGGCTCGCCAAAGAAGCTGCACAAGTGCTGCTGCAGCCTGCAGCGGTACAACGCCATTTCCGACCTGACGGAGCTGGTGAGTGCGGGATTCGTCCACCAGATAGGCCATCCCATCAGCCAGCATGCGAACGCCGGGTTCAACCGCCGGGGCAAGGTCCGGCCTGTTGGCGACAATGGACGGCCATCGAGGGTCGATAGGACCGGGTGCGAAAAGTGGTGCTCCACGAAGTTCGGAAGCTGCTCGCCGCCGGAGTGCTGGCGGCGCGCCTGGCTTTCCTGACTGTTTGGTGTCCGAAAGTCCCTGCTGGCCGGGGTCGGCCATTCGGCGGTCGCGGCGTGCCACAGCGACTGCCCCCGTCTCCCGGTTGCCGTGCACTTCGCCCCGCCGGATTGCTCGCAGTCCTGCGCCGTTGGCGTGGGCCATGACCCCACCTGCTGGGTCAGCGAGCTGCCCGTCATGGCCGGCGTCATCCGGCCGCCTCGATCGCCGTCCGACGCTGAAGGCGTGGTCCAGTTCATGGCCTGGCCTGTCAGCGTCAGCCGCTCGGCACCTGCAGTCCCCTGGTCTCGCGTGTACTGGTTGCCCTGAGCGTTGGAGACACTTGGCGTCATCCAGGTCGACGCCTCCCGGTTCAGATTGGCACCCTGGGTAGACCTCAGATCCGGCCCGGGTCTGCGCCCATCGTGCGCACAAGGGGTGCTCCATGCGCCAGGCAAAGCAGAACCACCTGGCCCGCCCATGGCTGGCACCCACGTCGGCTGCTGACAAAGTGATCCATTCCGCATGCCACCCGCGGTCGGCCAGTTCTCCCAGGACGCGGGCGGCGGCGCGCTCTTCGAGCGCCCCTTCGGCTTCGTCCACAACGGAGGTGGTGGCAGTAGCGATGCCTGCGACGTTCTCCAGAACGAGGCCCCACGCACCGCAAGCGTCGGCAATGTCGAGAACCCGAAAGAAGAGCCCGGAGCGCTTCCCATCCAGGCCGGCCCGCCGGCCTGCAATGGAGAGGTCCTGGCACGGGAAGCCCGCAATGACGAGATCCACACAGTCGCGCCAAGCTGCGCCGTCGAAGGTGAGCATGTCAGACCAGACAGGCGCCGGATCAAGGGCTCCCGCTTCCATAAGCGTGACAAGCTGGCTGGCGGCAGGGGCTTCCCGCTCCACGTAGCAAACGGTTCGGTGCTCGATCCCAAGATGAGCGAATGCGGCGCGGACGCCTTCTCCGAGCATGCCGACACCTGCGCAGAGTTCAATGGAATTAAGAGCCACATTGAATTCCCTCCACAGGTCGGGTCGGGTTGAATCCACGGGAACTGCCGCCCAGGCCGCAGAACATGTGGACGTGATTGATGGTCTTGGTGTGCATGGTTCAGGCGAAAAAAAGCCCTCACTAGGAGGGCTGGTTGAGGTGGTGGGGCGGATCAGGCGGCAGGGATTCCCATTTCCGACAAGTGCCGGGCCGCTGCGCGTTCAATGGTCTCGGCCACTGCGGCACGCGCTTGGCGCTCCAGGCTAGGCAGGAAGTCGGCTCGCTTGGCCTTCAGCAGCTCCAGGCCTTCCAGCAGATCTGGATGCAGCTCCAGGTAGTCGGGCGCAGGGTCGAGAATCGCATTCCGGTCCCAGCAGATGACGGCGCACATTCCGCCCAGCACGCGGCCGGGATAGCCTGGCGCACTGCGCAGCGTTTTGACCAAGTGGTTGTAGAGAGCCTTCAGGTGCTCAGGATCGTCGGCGTCGAATTCCTCATCGCCCAATGCAGTGAGGTCTTTGGGCCCATGAACAGGCCAGGGGCCGCCAAATCGACCATCGATATCCCGCAGGATGCCGAGCAGTTCAAATCCCGCATCGATGTCGCGGGCAGAGGGTTTTGCCATCTTCACAGCTATCCCCCCTGCATCATCTTGGTTATGAACATACGGGCCACCTGGCGCGACACTTCGCGCTCGATCAGGTTGTTCGCAAAGTCGCTTTTCTTGAGCCTGAAGACATCCAGGTCGATGTAGTAGGCGGCCACCGGGTCACCTTTGAACTGGGCTTCAAAGTGCGCACGGCGCGCCCAGTGGTCTCTGCCTACGTTGACCTCCAGCAGGCCGGCCAGGCGGTAGGTCAAGGTCTCGCACGGCGACGAGTCGGAAAGGTCAAATTCGTCAAATCCGCCGGGGTCGCTGACGTACTGCATCAAATGCAGCTTCGTGTCGCCGACCATCTTGAGGGACGCCGGCAGTGCCACCGACTCATCGCCAAGCACGGCGCGTAGGGCATCCATGACTGCATCTGCTACGCGGGCCCGCACCCGCTGCTCACCCAGCTCATGATTGGTGGCTTTGAGCTGGTAACCCAGGGTCGTCAATTCCTGGGCTTTGGTGGCCAAGGCCTCGCGGGCCCGGCGGCGCTGGTTTCGTCCGAATCGGCGGCTCATTGGGAACCGCCTTCCTGCCATGGCACCAGCGGTGTGCTGTAGCCAAGCATCAGTGGATGCATTGGATCGCCAGCCTTTGTCAGGCCAAAGCACTTCACAGGCTTTTCAGAGCTGACCAGCGCATCTATCAGTACATCGAAGAACTCTTGCAGCTTCGGCGGAACCTTCGTGGTGTTGCCCCAGCAGGGCACCAGGATGTCTGCCTCTTCGATGATTGCTGTGATGTGGTCACCGATGTCGGGGCCATGTGGATCTTCAATGCTGGCCAGTTCACGAACGTCGGTAGCTCGGAAGGCGAAGACATTGCCCACAATGAAGCGCGAGGCCCCCCAGCGTTTGCAGAAGCCAATCCACTTGCGCACAGTGGCATCGTCAATGTTGGCATCTGCCGTGCTTGGGTTGATGCCGAAAAAGGCATAGACCGGGCCGGCTGGAGCAATCGTCCGCTCCAGGCGATAGCGGTACAGGCCGCATGGTGAAATGATGGCACTCATTGGGGGCTTCCTTCCACGGTTGGGCGCTGAGCTTCACCGCCCAGCGCCGCAATCAGGTCGGGCAGCATCTGAACCAGTTCGCCGGTTGCAATCGCCACATCGGCATCAAACCCGCCATCGTCGGCCAACTTGCCTTCAAAGACAACGTCTTGAAAATTCAGCTTCTTGAGCTGCATGCCTTCGGTCAGCACAAACGAAACACGGTCGTCCCAGCTCAGGGCCAGCTTTGTGGGCAGCTTGCCCTGGGCGATGTGCTGTTTGACCTCTTCGGTGTCCAGCGGGTGGCGGCCGTAGCGCACCACTGACTTGGATTCGTCGCCGGCCTTCAGCTCGCATTCCTGCTCAATGGCGAAGCCGGCCGGTGGCTCCTGCGTGGTCAGCCATTCGGCCATTGCGCTCACGGGGCTCTGCTGCGTGTCCAGCAGTGCCACCGAAAAGCCATCAATCGACTTGACCAGGCCTGTCACCACTTCATCGGCACGCGACTGGCTGCCGGCATCGATCATCAGCAGGCCTGCGGCCCTGTCGATCCAGACCAGCGAAGCGCCCACCTTGCTGAAGGCATTGGGCAGAAGGGTCAGCTTCAGTTCTTCCTTGATCTCCTTCGTTTCCTTGCGGCCTGGCTTTCGGCCGGTGGTCTGCTCGATGTGCAGAGCCACTTCCTTGGCCTTGCGCGCCAGTACAGCGGCAGGCACAGCCTTTGTCTCGGTTTGGAATTTGATGATCCACTGGCCGCCGATAGATTCGACCAGGGGGCCATGGGCTTCGCCTCGGGGCTCGACCCATCCGGATGCGCGCTCTTGGGTGGGGCCGCACTCCACAAAGCGAGCCTTGGACATGGACTGCTCAACGGTATCGAGATCCAGATTCGGGCCCAGGCCAGGAGCCAAGCGGTAGATGATGAGGTTTTTGAACATGCTTGATCCAGAAGAAGAAAGGCCTGTTGTCACAGGCCTGTTTCATTTTTGAATCTCCGTTGGAGAGTGGAGAATCAATACTTTTTGGGAGATAGAAATGGAACCTTGTGCAGACTGCCAAGAGATCAGCACCAAGATGAATGACACACCGCCCCACGGAGGCTTGGTCAAAGTTGATTCCAGGCCGTGGGGGCGGATCAGCGGTGGTATGTCGACTGGGGCATTGACGACATATCAATGCAAGACATGCGGGTCAATATTGACCTGTGATGGCGATAAGAAAGATCGCCATGCAGGATGGGAGTTCACGAAGGCAGGCTGAGATCAGCCGGCCTTTTGCTCGGCCATTTTTGATATCGCTGCGTCAATGGACGCTCGTGCATTTGGATAGACGCCGGCCTGTGTGGACTCATCCTCAGTGAAGAAGAGCCAGCAACCGGTTTGAGATTTCGCGTCTGGCTTCGAGAGGTCCATCTTTCCGCCCTGCTGGACGATGGCCTTGTTCTCAATGAGGAAGTCCAGGCGGGCCGATTCGACGGTCAGGGCAGAGACGCGGACCCGCTTCTCTTCGACAGATCCAGCGGTGAGCTTCGTCTTCCCGGATGCCTTGGCCTTCTTGAGCTGCTCGCCCAGTACCTGGCCTGCGCCGTCGCCGTGTTGGCGCTGGGCCTTGATGGCCACTGCAGCCGCCACCTCGCCGGTCTGGACCATCTGCTGAACATCCGAATTCGCATCACCCAGGTCCAGCAGTTGGCGCACCCGCTCGTGTGACCGATTCAGGCGCTTTGCGATCTGGTCAACTGTCCAGCCGAAGGCCCGCAGGCGCTTCATGACCTCCGCCTGTTGCAGGGGGGAAAGCACCCGGCCCTCGGTTGAGGTGAACAGGCGAACGGTCCGATCAATGTCGTTGCCTTTGAATTGCCTGACATCGACCCAGACGAATCCGTCATCAGGATTCTTGACCTCTTCGATGCCGCGCTGCTCGGCATAGATGTAGGCCATTCGCCGGGCATGGCCGTCCACGACATAGACGCCACCCTCTGCACGGTCCCGGACCTCAAGCGCCGGCAACTCGCCGCCGTTCGTGAGGAATGTGACCATGCCCTCCACGCGGGCCTCGAATTCCTCCGGGGCCTCGGGCAGGTTGAATCCCTCTTCGACGTGGATCTGATCCAGCCGGAGGCGATAGGCATCCAGGCGCTGCAGCACCTTCGCCTGCCTCATTTCTCGAAATGACGACATGTCAGCTCCTTTACTTGGTCTTGGGTTCGATCTTGTTGAAGGGCAGCTTCTTGATGTGCTGGCCGAAGTGGGCACCGATGGACTTGGCGCCGATCAGTTCCTTCCAGGCTTTTTCCTCAACCCCTGGGTAGTGGTAGACCGAACCATTGCCGCGGTTGAATTTCACGGCCAGGGTTTTGCTGGCAGCGTCGTAGCCAACAGACTCGATCTGGCTGGACTTCACCGGGTTGAGGGTGATGTTGGGATGGCTCTTGGACATGGTTTGATTCCTCGATGGACGAAAAAAAGCCCGCACTTGGCGGGCTGGTTGAAGGGGCAGGTTGGGACTACTGCTTGCCAACAGGGCTGGCATTCAGGAATGGAATCGGTGCTCCGGCATAGATGTTGACGGGCAGCTTTCCATCCCACTTTTCGGCTTTCACCTTGTCCACCTCGATGCGGCGCAGTTCCAAGACATCCTTGTTCTGGGCCAAGGCCTTGTTCTGGATCGACAGCGCTTCGGCTTGGGCTTGGGCGATCTTCAGGTTCGCATACGCCTCGCCATCCGCCTTTGCCTTCAGGGCCGTGGCCTCAGCTTCGGCAATCGCAACCTTTGACTTTTGCTCGGCTTCGATGGTGCGCACCTTGTTCTCGGCTGCCAGGCGCAACTGTTCCTGTGTCACCTTCTGGCTGATGGCCTGCATGTAGTCGTTGGAGAACGCGAAGTTGCGCATGTCCACGTTGATCACTTGGGCACCGTACTGGGCCAGCTTGGTGCTCAACCCCGACTGGATGGCCAGGGAGACCTCAGCGCGCTTCGCGATCAGATCGGGGGCGTTGTAGCGTGCGCTCACTGCCTTCACGACTTCCTGGGTTGCCGTCTGCACGTAGGACTGCAGATTGCCGTCGTGGCTGTACTGCTCAAAGACCTCACTTACCTTGTCGGTACGGATGCTGTAGCGCACGGTCAGCGAGATGTGCACCGGCTGGGTGTCGCTGGTGCTGCCCTGGGCATTGTCCACTGGGGCCTCTTCGGCGCGGATGCTGAAAAGCGACAGGCGCTCCCAAGGCATGATCAGGGTGAAGCCCTCGGCCTCAACTCGCTTGATAGCGCCGCCCACCGTGATCACGCCACGGCTGCCGGTGGGAACGCTTGCAATGGGCCAGATTGAGCTGATCACGAATGCAGCGAGCATGCCGCCGACACCGTAGATGATGGTCTGCTTGGGGTTGAAGTTGAGTCCGGGAAATTTTATTTTGCTGAACATTTGGATGCTCCAAAAAGAAAGCCCGCTCGATGGCGGGCAATAGGGGAGGGAGAAGAGGGACCGGTTCAGGCCGCCTTACGGAAGGAGGCTGCAAGCCCGGCAAAGTGAATGGACAGGGCGTTGCAGATCTTGGGGAGATCGCTGTTGCGGTAGAGGAAGGAGCGACGGTCCCGGCCTGCATGCTCAAAGCCCAGCATCTTCAGTTGCTCGGCATTGACGGTGGAGACCTGCAAGAACTCATTGATCTCGCCCAGGTTCATGGCGTTTTCCCGGGTCACTTCTTCTGCGGTGGGTTGCACGGTTTCAGCGTTGGCGGCCGGGGCCTGGTCCTGCATCTGAACTTCCTGGCCCTCCTGCTGGATTTCGGGCTGGGCCTGAATGCGTTCTGGCTCCGAATGACGGATCGGATCAGGGTATGGAGAGACGAATTCGGTCTTTTCAGTTGGCTGGACCTTGGCAGCCTCCAGTCGGTCGGCTTCTGCCTTCTGGGCGGCCTGCAGGGCCCGCAGTTCTTCAGCAGCCTTTTCCAGTTCTGCCTGCTTGGCAGCCAGGGCTTCGGCCACGCGCTCGTTCTCAATGCGCTGCGCTTCCACCAAGGCTGCGGCCTCCTCGCGGGCCTTGGCGCTGGCTGCCAGGGCGCGCATGGTTTCCAGGGTGGCTGACTTCGCTTCTTCAGCAGCCACCTTGAATTCAGCGAATGTGTCATCGACTGTGATGGCATCCACCAAATCGATGCCTTTCTGAATTCGCTCGGAGGTCATTTCGGGCGCTCGGGCACGGACCGCGCAAGCCGTTATCACATCGATCCGGGCCTGAATATCGGCCTTGCGTTTTTCCTCCTTCTCGTCGGCAATCCGCTTCTCTTCGGCCAGCTCGGCCTCACGGGCTTCGATCTGGGGGGTGATCAGCTTGGCAATTTCGGTGTACTCAGCCTCGATCTTGGTCAGTTCTTCACCAACCTCGCTGCTGACTGCGTTGAGCTTGGACTTGACGGCTTTCGACACCTTTCGAGCATCAGCCAGCGGTTCATTGATGAGGCGCTGCCGGAGGCTCTTGGCTTCATCGATCTTTGACTTGGTGCTGAGGTCATGCTGCACACCAGTCAGGGTTTTGCGGGACTCGGCGGCCTTGTCGCGCCACTTCCCGAATTGGTGGAGTGCCACATCAGACAGATTGATCTTCGAGAGATCCAGCGCTGTGGCGACAGCTTCAGCGACCTGGGTAGGAGCTGGCATTTCGATTTCAGGGAATGCGATGGGGTTGTTCATGATGTGGTCCTCAAAATTCGAAGGCGCTGGCCTCAATTGCCTGTGCCTTGGTGGTTGCAGGGGAGGGTGATGGAGAGGCAACTGGAGCGACTGGCATGCCACCGATCTGGTGGGTCTGATCGAACTCAGCGATGACCTCTCTGAGGTAGTCGCGGGCGGCCTTCACGCGCTCGACGATCAATGCCTCTTTCTCTTTGTCGCGCTTGATCACCCAGGAGGTGAGGCGCATGTGCTCGGGGATGTGCGAGACGATGTGCAGGGACATGTCTTCATACCCGATCAGCTCGTCTGGGGTGTCGATCATGGCGTAATCGACTTCCCATTCATCAGCATCCCAGAGCTTCATATAGCCACGGCATTGCCACTCGTACTCTTTGTCGTAGCAGTCGGCTTCAAAGGCCGGAAAGGTTGCCAGGGACCAGGAAGACTTCAGGTCATTGCCGCGGCGGCGCTGCTTGTCGAACAAATCGCACTCACCGGTCAGGAAGCCATCTGTTCGGCGCTCGGTGTTCTTCTCCAGGTTCAGTCCTCTGACTCGGTTGAGCAGGGCGATGCTCTCTGGCTCGACTGTGACCCCCTTGATAAGCTGCTTTGAGGAGATCTCGAAATCGACTCCGAAAATCTCCTGAGCAGCCAGCTTTCTGATGTAGGTCTTGGCCCCAACCGAGAGGATGCCCTCAGACTTGGTGCGCGGCTCGGTCATGATCTTGCCCAGCGATGAGCATCGGATGAGCAGTTCTTTCATGAAACCCTCGCATTGAAAGCGCGCAGGCCTGCAGCATCTCGGGCACCGCTGATTGTTCGACGGGCCTCCTTCAGGCCCTCCCTGAATTTCTCCTGGTCTCCTCGGAGCGAGAGCACATAGTCGATCCATCCTTGAACCAACTCAGACACTGGCGCAGTGGTTCCCGCAAATACCCCGGCTCCGGCCCCGTCATCGTCCTCGATGTCTTCCGTGGACAAGCCGGTAGCTGCTAGCAAGGTGTGCCTCTCCAGATAGGTCTTTGCCGAGACGATGGCCTGAATTGGGTTCTTCCCGCCAGACTGGTCTGGAGGAGACTCCATGCTGGTCGATTCGCTGTGGCCCAGCTTGTGAGTCAAGATGCATTCGACTCGAACAATCCCGCCGGATTGCTGGATGTCCCACTTGTGGCTGATGCCCACCTTAGAAAGAGCCTCAATGATTGGATGCGTCACACTGAAGTGATCGGCATGCCGGTATCGCGTCCGCCCGCCGACCTTGTTTTCGAAGTCGACCAGCTTGTTCTTGGTGATGCGTGGTGGGTTCTTCTTGAACTCCGCCATGGCCTCGACAAATGCTTTCTTTGCCTCACTTGCCCCCCAGCGTTCTTGGAAGGCAAATACCCGTTCAAGCTGGTCAATCGGGAATCCTTTCCCAATTGCATCGAGGGCCATCGCAAACGGGGAATTGATCGGGGCATCATTCGCCGGAGTCAGGGCTTTCGTTGCCTCTGGAATCATCATGAGTTCCTGGGCACTTTCCAGCTCCAGGGGCATTTCTTGAACTGATGCGCGTTTTGGTGCTCGTGCAGCCATTGCGTTCCTCACAGTCTGAATTTGATGTACATCGCTGCGATGCCAGCGATAGTGAAAAGGCCTGCGGTCACCAAGAGGAGAACGCAGGCCGTGAAGAGGTGCCATCTGATTTCGCGCCAGATGCGGCGCTGCCGATGGTTCATGGGCTGACCCCGTTGGCTGCAACTGTGAGGCGATTGCTGGTAGGCCCTTGGCGAGCAACGCAGTGCAGCGTTTCTTCTGGGCCGTTCCAGACGGCCCGCGTATTGGGTCCAGCAGTGCGGATGCATACCGCATCGCCGGCCAATTGAACACGGCGCCCAAAGAGGTACTCACCCTCTACCTGCTTCGCCTTGCGGCCAGCATCCTCCACAGACAGGGCCGTCTGCTGGGCGGCCTCCAACTCAGTCGGGGCGCCTGACTCGCTGGCAGCGAATGCCGCGATGATCAACATGAAGACGCAGGCCATCATGACCTTGGCAAAATTTTCGAGGTTGTTCATACGATTGGCTCATTCAGTGATGCAAGGATGGATTCGGCTCGTGAGTACTCATCAGCCGTGCGCATCGCAGCAATTTCGAAGTTCACTGCTTCTGCGACTTCATCAAGGCCCCGGGTGCTGCGAGGCCGGCTGATGTCACACCCACTCAAATCAACCCGAGTGATGTGGTGCTCGGTGATCTCGATACCAATCTCCGGCGGCTCGAAATGCACGGTCACAGGCCTGGCGACGAAAGGGATATAGACCTGAACCGCATGCTCACCAGGCCCCGGCTTGGGGGCCTCAAATTCGGTCAGTTGCTTTTTCAAAACAGCGTTCTCGGCAATCAACCGCTCGTTCGCTGCCTCCGTCTTGATCAGCCTGGCCGTGAGATCGGCGATCTTGGAATGTGAGGGGTGGTAGAACGGATCGCCGGGGACTTGGTTGATCTCGATGCGCTTTTCCAGCGGCTGGTCAACCTTGATGAGGGGGTCTGTTGCCATGGGGATCTCCAGATGTGAAAAAGCCCGCGATGGGCGGGCCTGGATATTTGGAATTGGGATGGGCGGTCAATCTTCGTATTGCTCGCTGGCTGCGGCTGCCACGTCGTCGTCGTCGATGTCGATTTCGAGGCGGGTACGGCCCACGTACATGGCCATGAGGGTCGTGTCGAATTGGCTGATCACGTCGGGCAGTGATACTGGAGTTACCACTTTGCCATCCATGTGCAGCGCGTACACGGCGCCGTCTTCTGTGACCGCCAGCCGGAAGGAAGCCTTGTATTTCGCGTCGTCACGGTCAAATGCGCTGTAGGTGCTGTAGCTGGAGCTGTGTCCAGGCTTCTCGTCCTTGTCCAGGTAGAGCCAGCCGCCGCCTCCGAACTCAGAGGGTTTCCAGAAGGCATAAAACGCTTCGTGTTTCTCCTTGTGGAATCCGTCTCTCGCGATCTCCATGAACGCGGAGAGTTTGACGACTGCAGGCACCTCGGGCATGACGGCCTTCAGCGCCTGATCGAACGCGGTTCGAATGGTATTGGTGTTGGCTTCGCCCACCAGCTTGGTGATGACGCCGTTCAGCACGTGCTGGAACTTGACCATATCGTCCGCACCCAGGCCGTGGGGCAGTGCTTCGGCCATCTGGGTTTTCAGGGCTTCAGAGAACTTGCTGCGGTAGCCGGTGGCGTCGTTGATCGCCGAGCTGACAGCCGACTGAATGGCCTTGTCGATGATGGGCTGCAGGGCCTCGGGAGAGACTGCCTTTTGGATGGCGGACTGCAGGTCAATTGCGAGATCGATTTGCATGGGTTGCTCCTTGAAAAACAAAAAGGCCCCTTGCGGAGCCACTTTGTTTCTCGCCCTGTTGCCAGGGCAGTCGGTCGTTGCTTGTCTTGGCCTCCCGGAATGCCTCACCGCCGTATTGAGCCCCAGCGGATGGACTTCGCAGTGCAGTGGCGCGTGGATGCCTCCATCCACGGCCCTATCTCGTTCGCGTTGCCTGATCCCATCCGGGGGCAGAGCGCTACTAGCCTTCGCACCGACAACCTTTTGTGAGCCGCTGCTGCCCGCGGCACCCTTGTGTTTACCCAGCCGTGGTGGCTGCAGGAACATGCAGGAGGCCGGTCGATCCCGTCCACCCGAGACAACCTTGTTGGGCTGCCTTGAGTGGAATTCTACAACTGTAGAATTATTGTCGTCAACAAGTGTAGAAATTTTTATCGAGTTGCCATCTGAATGAGCTCGTTCACGAAAGCCCGTCTTGCAGCGGAGGAGGGGCCCGATGGAGGGGATTGAAAGGCGTCAGCCAAGATGGCTGCAATGTCTCTTCGATCTGAGACGGCGCTTCTGCAGAGCTTCACGGCTTCGCTGGCAGCAAAGTCTGCATTGGTGAAATGGATGAATGGCCACAGAGAAAACGGCTCTTCGCGGCTGAAAGTTGGCTGGACAAAGGAACTCACAAAGGCCTCCGTCGGTCTGTATGACTGAGGGCGTTGGATCGATGACCTTCCGCAGATGAAATGAGATGTTGAAGCCTGCCAACTAGCTTGCTGAATTTGGTCACCGATACTCCCTGGTGCGTTGAATGAGCAACTATTCTTACATTTGCTTACAACGTGAGCAGGGTCAAAAAGGGATCAGAAATGGTCCCTATTTTTTGGGCAAATTCATTTTTGAAATGGCAAAATAGAACTGCGAAGATGGTCTTTATCGTCTTCTGATGTGGCGACTTGCTGATCAAAAACTCTAGATCCTTCCAGGCGGTTCCATATCTCATCGTTGAGTGAACGCCTGTTTTCTTGAGATCGCGCAACAAGGTAAGCCTTCAGTTCACTCGGGATCCTGATGCTTGTCGTTGGGAGTTTTCGAGCATTTTTCATTGTGAGGAGGTACCAAAAGTGGTACCTGTTCTCACTGTAATCCAAGGCTATCTCTGGCTGCAACTCATGGCGGCGTGAATCACGGTGACTCACGCCTAGATATCATCTGAGCCATGGCTTCCACAGACCCTCAAATCAAGTTCAGATTGCCTGCGCACATTCTGGAAAAGGTGGATGCATCGGCCCAGGAACTCAACCGAAGTCGAAATGAAGAGTTACGTTCCCTCATTGAGGCCGGCCTGAAGCATCGAGAGATCGCAGAGCTCGGGATGCGGAGGAAAGAGCCACCCCTGACCAGGGATGATGTTCTCAAGATCGTTGACAGTCGCCTCAAAAAGTTAGGTGACCAGGTTTAAAGGCACTAGGTAGGAAAAAGCCCGCACATGGCGGGCTCAAGTTGCCTTGGTTTGGGTGGTCATCCCATGAACTTCTTCCATAGCCATAGCAGGCCACCAACAATGAGTGCGCCCCACACTAGGTTGCTCAGATCGCCGGTACCTCCTGAGCTATCTATCGAGTCAGATCCCATGTTGCCATAGCCCGCAAAAGTGGGCGCTGAGATAGTAGTGACTACAACGGTGCTGATGAGTTTCTTGGGCTTCATGATTTCCTCCTTACCGGCACTTACCGGTCAATGAATCAATCCGGCAAGTCTGACCTGTCCAAGTGTTGGTCATTTGTTGAGGACCTGAAACACGATAGGTTTCTCCTTGATCGTCCGTGCAGACCTCATTGATGCATGAGCGAAGAGTTCGCCACTGTGTTGAAGTGTCTGGCGCTGTCATCGGGGGCGGAATTGGCACGTATGGCTTTGGCTTTGCAGCTTCCTCCATCTTCTCTCGCTGTCGAGCAGTTACCTGGCTCTCGCCGCTGCCACATTTTTGGTCGGCACTTTGAAGCTCCTGCATGTAGGCCTGTTGATTGGCCTTCCTATTGATAGTGAGGCTGGTGCTTGAGGTGGTTGCATTTTTGCGAGCCATCTGGCAATCCCATGACGAGCCTCCGCCGCCATACCCACCGCCAGCTGCTTGCCGGCGCTCATTGGCTTCGATTTCGGATTTCTCTTTCGCAAGACGAGCCATGGCCACTACTGTTTCTCGCTGCTCTGCAGCAAGGCGTCTTGGATCAACGCGATTGAGCACATGTGCCTCATGCTCTCTGGTAGAGCATCGGCGATCAGAAAAGGTGATCGCACCAGTTCTCTCATCGGTGCATTTGTAGACCTGCGCAAACGCGCCAACGCCCGACAAAAGGGCGCACAGCAGAGAAAACTCTCTGATCACGACAATCTCCCTGCGCCCCGGCGATCTTTGCCGCTTGAGGGCCTTAAACCTTGTCGCTTCGCTTGTGTACCACTCTGCCCAAGAGGTGGACGTTGGAGTCCATGATCTTCTTCGGGAAAACTACAGATTGCGAATCGGCAAAGAGCCACCATTCCCCGGCATCTCTGATCGCACGCCGGACCAAAAATTGACCCTCGAAATTGATCCCAAATGCAACTCCTTCGATTGGGCGGTTGGAGCTGGTATCAATTACGACGGTGTCACCCTGGGAAAGCGCAGTAGCCATGGAGTCATCTGGTACGCGAGCAGCGAGCAGTGACTTATGAGTCAGGCCGCGGTCCTTGTACCACTTGCGGCTGAACAGGATGGGGGCATCAGATTCCCCCTGAACCTCAAACTTGAACGATCCATTGCCTGCTTCGAGGACAAATTTGACCTCTGGAACAGCTGGGAACGGGCCTGCCTCATGGCTAGTTGAGATGGCAGCAAGTGCCACCTTCTCATCTTTGCTCGGTGGCGGGAGCGCCTCGTCAAGAAGACGCTCAAGCGAGACCCCAAAGGCCTTCGCGAGCGCGGCTCCATACATCGAGCGCTTGCTATTTCTGTTTTCAAGTGCATTGATGGTCCCGCCATCAACGTGCGACAGATCAGCCAACTCCTCAAGAGTCAGGCCGGCAGCCTCTCGATACCGACGAATTTGTTTCCCTAGTGACATTGGTCGAGGCTAAACAACTGTTGAGTTAGTGACAAATACAGGTGTTGATTTCGCATTTCTACAACTGTAGAATTCGGCCTCATGACACCTATCCAAAAAGCCGTAGCCCTTGCAGGAGGTCCAACCAAACTGGCCTCTGCCTGTGGCGTCACCCCCCAAGCCGTTTGCTTTTGGCGTGATGGGAAGCGCGCCGTCCCCTATGAGCAGGGCGCCACGATTGAAAAGGAAGCTGGTTTCAAGGTCACGCGCCGAGACCTCTTTCCTGAAAAGTGGAAGCAGATCTGGCCCGAGATGGTCCAGGTGGCCCACCAAGGTGGAGCCTGACATGCCGATCCCCATGGATCCCGCATCTCTCACTGGATGCGCCAGACCCACGATGGCCGGCATGTCAGAACCGCCTTCCTGCAGACCACCTCTTGGTCAGCGGGATCCATGGCCCAGGACTGCACCGGTCAATGGCCGGGGCTGGGCCCCAGGCCCTGGCTCTTTCCTCTCTGCCGCGCACCCACTCATCCCAACTCACATCGGTATCGACCTCGCTACCGGTGCTGATTCCCATGTCGTCGCTCTCATCGACGGCAGGGGCGAACTCATCCAGATCATTTGATTGGACCTGACCATGACCAAATACACCGACTCCTGGTGGAACGAGCGAAGCCCTGCTGTTCCAAAAATCCAATTGCCAGTTCCCAGCTTGCTGGAGGGCCTTGAAGCTACCGTTATGTGCGCACGGACCGCTGAATCGGATGCTTTTGGGAAGCTGACAGCTGATCTGGGTGGCGTTCGCATTGATGAGGAGACCCTGGACAAGCTCAAGGAGATCGCTTCCGAGCAGCGGATGACTCCGGCTGAGTTGGTTCGAATCTGCCTGCGGGTTCGGGCCTTTGGTCTTGAGCATGTGGCAAGAGTATCGAATGACCGTCTTGTGCGCGCCGTTACCAATGTCCCTGCAAATGACCGGCAGAACGGGGGGCTTTGAGCATGATCGCCCCTCATAACTTGTCAGTAGAGGCAATAGCCTGCCGAGACGCTTTAGCAGCACATCACGGCGGTGCCGTGAGCAATCCTTATCCGGTAGGCCATGCCGATCACGATATCTGGCAGCAGGCTTTCAACAGCCATGCGCTGGAACTGGCGCATGCCGATCTCGTCGCGGAGGTCGCATGAAGCTGTACTGGCAATCCCCGCTGTTCTTCCGCCGTGGCGGCCTGTTTATCAAGGTTCGCAACACCCGGATCCGCCTCATTCCATGGGGGCCACTGTGAATGCTTTCCAGACCCCACGGCGCCCCAGCGTCATGTCCACCCGAGAGGTGCGCAAGAGCGAGATCTGCACGCGCATCCATCTGGCCCACCCCGACTATCTGGCTCACCGGAATCGTGGAAATTTCTCAATCGATCCAACTCCACAGGCCACGGTCGACAAGCGCCGTGCCCTGGTGAAAGGGGGCATCTGATGACCGTGCTCAACGCATTCCAATCTGTGCGCCCAAAAGGTGTCAGTACAGGTTCAATCCCCCTGAGACCAAACGGCCTCGGCCGGCCTGTTGATCAACTGACCCTCGATGGGCGGCTCATCAAGACGTGGCCTACGCTGATGACTGCTGCACGGGAAATTTCTCCAGCATCACCGCGGTCCTACCTGGGGGGGATCAGCAACTGCGTGCGCGGGGTTTCGCTGACTGCCCACGGATTCAAGTGGCGGTATTCGCTGGGAAAGGTCGATCAATGATCTTTCACGTCATTTCCCTTTCGGGCGGCAAAGATAGTCTTGCCACCCTGCTGATAGCGCTTGAGCGTTGCCCGCGCGAGTCGATCCGCGTGATCTTCTGCGACACCGGCAATGAGCACCAGGCTACCTACGACTATCTGGCCTACCTGGAGCAGGCCCTGGGCATCGAGGTCGTCCGGCTGAAGGCCGATTTCACCGAGCAGTTGAAGGCCAAGCGGATGTTCATCGCCCGTGACATGCGCACAGGCCGGGACAAGTCGGGCCGCAAGCTGCGCTGGAGCAACAAGGCCAAGCGCCGCGCCCTGGCAGTGATGCACCCCACTGGCAATCCCTTCCTCGATCTGTGCATGTGGAAGGGCCGTTTCCCCTCCCGCAAGGCCCAGTTCTGCACGGAGGAGCTGAAGCGAAACATGGCCGTCGGCTATCAACTTGAGCTGATGGAGGCCGGCCACCGGGTCATTTCTTGGCAGGGGGTGCGACGCGACGAGTCTGAGAACCGGCGCAAAGCCAAGCTGTTTGAGCGGGTCGGTGGCGGCCTGTGGATCTTCAGGCCCATCGTGGCCTGGACTGCCGCCCAGGTTTTTGAGTTTGCTCGCGCCCGTGGCGTCCAGCCCAATCCGCTGTACCTGCAGGGCATGAGCCGTGTGGGTTGCATGCCATGCATCAACTGCAACAAGGCCGAGCTGCGCCAGATCTCGGCCCGCTTCCCGGAGCACCCAGAGCGTATCGCGGAATGGGAACGCATCGTGGGCGCATGTTCGAAGAAGGGCTTCAGCACCTTCATGACTGATGCACACGCGGCCCAGGACCGGCGCGAGATCTTCGCCGACCTGAACATCTGGGCCCGCATTGAATGGTCCAAGACCAGCCGCGGCGGCAAGCAATTCAATCTGCTGGATGAGGTGGAGAACGCCGAGGCCGGCTGCAGTTCGTCCTATGGGCTGTGTGACCAAGGGGAGCCAGCCTGATGGCCGATGCACGTATTTCGACGGGCCTGCCAGCGCATCCCAAGACCAAGAAGCTGATTCGCCGTTTGGGTGAGAGAGCTGCGTGGTATCTGGTGCGCCTGTTTTTATGGGCCGCCGAGAACAAACCTGACGGGAATCTTTCCGGCATGGCTGACTTTGACATCGAGCTTGCTATTGATTGGCCAGATGACAGCGTGAGCTTCATTGGCGAATTGGTAGCTGTCAAATTCATTGACGGTGAGGAAGGTAGCCGTTCAATCCACGATTGGACGGTCCACAACCCGTGGGCTGCAGGCAGTGAGGCCAGATCGGAAAAGTCGCGATTCGCGGCACTTTGCAAGCAGTACGGTCGAGCCGAAGCGAGCCGGCAGATGCCAGAGTACGCCGCAAGGCTGGCTGGTTCATCAAAACCACAAGCCCCAGGCATGCCAGCATCGAGCCCCGGCGACAGGGTAGACGTGCCAAAAGATGCCAGTGGCAAGCCGGTAGCAGTGCCAGATAGTGCCAGTGGCACGCCCATAGCTGAACTTGGCAGTGCCCCGTCTCCGTCTCCGTCTCCGTTACCGATACCGTCTCCGATACCGTATCCGTCTCCTGCCCCAAGTGGCAAGGAATGCGCGCCCGCGCCTGCGCCCGAGACGCTGACCCCTGGGGCTGCCTGCAAGGCCATGCGCATTGCTGGCCTTCCCGACGTGAACCCGAGCCACCCAACGCTCAAAGCATTGATCGAAGCGGGCATCACGCTTGACGAGTTGATTGATGCAGCACGCAAGGCCGCTGAGGACCGAAAGCCCTTTGCCTATGCCCTTGCGGTGGCGGAGGGGCGTCGCCGTGAGGCCGCCGAAATGGCGCCCTTGCCAAGTGCTCCCCCTCCGCGCCCCAAGTCCGCCCGCCAGGCTCATCGTGAGACCTGGGCCGAAGCATTCAACAAACCCAATCCTCAAGGAGCAAGCCATGGAGCAGGTGATGACCGCACTATCGACGCCCAAACCCGCGTTGTCGGCTGAGTTCGCGCCGGTCCCGCAGGGGGCGATCCGCGAACTGATTCGGGCGCTGAACGCCCAGCTCGGCACCAAGTTGGCGGACATGTTCGAAGGAGTAGCACCGGCAGATGTAGAGATCGAATGGTCCGCGCAGCTCGCTGGATTCCGATCTGAGGAAATTGAGCGCGGCCTGGCCGTGGTCTCGGAGCGCCGTTTCCCGCCAACCCTGGGCGAGTTCAAGAACTTCTGTCGGCCTGCGCTTGATCCTGAGTACGCCTGGTACGAGGCCGCTGCAGGGATGCGTGCCCGAGCTGCTGGCAAGCGTGGTGTCTGGAGTCATCCAGCCGTCTACCGGGCTGCCAAGAACTTCGACTACGAACTGCGCCGTCGCTCCTTCGGTGATTGCCGCACCCGCTGGTCAATGGAGCTGCGCCGGCAATTCGCGGCCGGATGGGGCGAGCCGGTCCCAGATCCAGTCCTGGCAATCGAAAACCAACCAATCAAGGGCGGAGCACCGTCCCCGCAGGTCAGAGCCCATATCGCCCGAATTCTGGGCAAGAAGGAAGAAGCATGAACACCGGCGTCCAAACCCCGACCGTCCGCCAAATTTGTGAAGGCCTGGTGCAGGCGCAGGACCAACTGCACCTCTATGCGATCCCAGCGCACCGCGCATCTGGTGCTGAGGCTGATCACCTCAAGGCCTCTTGCCAGTTCTGGACCGACATCAAGGGCCACCTGCAGGAACGCCTGGCGACTGCAGGCGCCGCCAATGATTTCGCCCTGGGGGTCATGTGACATGCCTCACCTGCAAGAACTGGTCGCCAAAGGAGTCGCCACCAATGGCCAGACAGGGGTTTGCGCGCTGCGCCTTGGGCCTCCCCTGGCGCTACCTTTCAGCCGAATCGGGCTGCCGGAAGCAGGCACCACTTCCAGCCGAGCAGGAAGCTGCCCGCGTTCGGTGGGCCGAAGAGTTGTCCAAAAAACCCAAGAGCAATGGGGGCTGATCAAGTGAGCATCCTGACCATTTCTCTCCCCTGGCCAAACCCGGCCCTGAGCCCCAATCGAAAGAACGGAGCTCATTGGGGAACCGTGCATTCGATCAAGAACAGAGCCAAGGCCGATGCCCACTATCTGACCATGGCTGCCGTTGCGAAACAGGGCTGTCCCGAGCTTCCCCCGCAGATCCCGCTGACCCTGATCTTTCACACGCCAGACCGACTGCGCCGAGATGCCGACAATCTTCTGGCTGCCTCAAAGCCGCTGCTGGACGGCATGGCCGGCGCCCTGGGCGTGGATGACAGCCGTTTTGAGCCCATCGTGATCCGCCGGGTGGCAGGCAAAAAGCCGGGCGCGCTGGTGGTGGAGGTGGGCCATGTCTGAAGACAAATTCGACCCTACAGCGGCCATTGAGTACCTGCTGCAAACCGCAAAGCGTCATGCCAAGGCCAAGGCCGAGCGCATCTATCTGGAGCAGTTCAGGAAGTCCAAAAAAGCCATCCTGATGAACGAATGCCAGGAGAAGACAGCCGCAGCCAAGGAGCAATTCGCGTATTCCCACCCTGAGTACATCCAGTTGCTGGAGGGGCTGAAGGTGGCCGTGGAGTCGGAGGAAACCATGCGCTGGAAGATGGTTGCAGCCCAGGCCAAGGTGGAAATCTGGCGCACCCAGAGCGCAAACAACCGTGGTCTGGATCGGGCAACAGCATGAAACGCACCCCCATGAAGCGCACCGCCTGGCCGCGCAAGACCTACACCCCGCCACCGGTAGCAGCGCCAGTCCCTGGCCGCCTGGTGAAGATGGCCGCCATCAACGATGAAGGACCAGCCCAGCGGATCGAGAAAGAGGGCCCGATCCAGCACCAGGGCTACATGCGCCTTGTGCGCCTGCTGCCCTGCGCCCACTGCGGAATTGAGGGCTACACCCAGTTCTGCCACACAGACATGGGCAAGGGGATGGGCCTGAAGACCGACAGCCGCTTGGGATGGCCAGGCTGCGGCCCGCATGACGGAAAACCCGGCTGCCACCACCTGCTGGGCACATCGGGGGCGCTGGGCCGAGAAGAGCGCCGCCGCCTGGAAGCCGAATACGCCGCCCGCACGCGCCAAAAGATCAACGATCTGGGCGTTTGGCCCAAGAACCTGCCCCAATGGAGTGAGTTATGAACCTCTTCGCAATGGTCAATCGAGGAATTCGCCTCTCCGGAGGCAATGAAGTGGATCGGCAGATCGAAAAGGCTCGCCAGCAGTGGCTGGAAAAGCTGACGATCGATGAAATCCGTGCGTGGGATCACATCCAAGAGGAGGATCGAGGCGCGCTGACGGGCCTGCTTTCACTGCTGACCCTGGCCGGCATGGCCCATGCCTACGATGCCGGCACCGTGGACACCCCCGAAGTGCGCATCATCCGGGGCGCGATCAGTGCTGCTGAGCAGTGCGGAGCTGCTGGATGCATCATCTCGGCCGATCACGCTCGCGCATTTTCAGCAGCATGTGGTCATGCCCGAACTGCGCTCAAGAAGGCCTCGCCCGGCGCCATCCAGCACGCCGCCCAGTACCTGAACAACCTGGTGAACGCATGAGCTACGCCTGCAAGAACAGGGCGCCTCTCGGTGAAAGGGTCATCGCTGTGCAGGATGGCTGGTTTACCGATGGGGTGACGCGATATCCCAAGATGGTCCCCATGCGGTTTCGCATGAACCCTGCATGCGTCTACT
Source organism: Curvibacter sp. GW821-FHT09D12 (assembly GCF_059416245.1). NCBI lineage: Bacteria > Pseudomonadati > Pseudomonadota > Betaproteobacteria > Burkholderiales > Comamonadaceae > Curvibacter > Curvibacter sp. GW821-FHT09D12. The sequence continues at coordinate 74,916 of NZ_JBWKOU010000009.1, forward strand.
CCACCAGCGACCTGGGCAAAGCCGACAAGGGATGCGATGGGTGCAAGTGGAGACAGGGGTCCGAACCATGAAGTGCTCCCGCTGCAATAGACCTCTCTACTTCGTTACAGCCCAGATCGGCTCTCAGGCATTCGGTCCCAAGTGCGCCGCGCTGATGGGGCTGCTGGCTGCCGTGAAAGGCCTACGCAGATCAGGCCGCAAGTCGCCGGAGTCAAAGCGAAAGCCCAGGAAGGCGCGGGAGACGGACCAACTTGACATGTTTGACCTGCTGCAGGAATCCATACCGCCTGACACGGCCCAGTAGTCCTCATAAGACCCATTTCAAATATTCAAGGAAACCCAGTGGAAACAAGCAAGCAAAACTCAGAAATGACCGCAGACTTTGGCGCCCGCGTCCTCAACTCATCGTCTGTGTTTCAGGCCATCCGTGACCTGTACAACAATGACCAGATCGTGACCCGTGAAGCGGTATGTAGGGCCACGGGCCTCAAGATGTCGGTGGTCGATGACCACATCAGCCGGCTGCTGACCCATGAAAAGGTCATTCGCGTCCGCTCTGGTGTGTACCGCCCAACAGATCCGCACCCACCTGCACGCCCGATCTCGAAGACAGTCCTGCCTAGCGGGATAGTCAAGCTGGAAATTGACGACATCGTGTTGGATCTGACTCCGGCCGAAGCAAGGGCGCTGGGAAGCCTGTTCGCGGGAGACCATATCTCGCTTGGCGCCATCGAGGCGGCCAGAATGACCAACTACCTGGCGAACGAGATCAACGAGCGCCTCAATTACGCCCAGAGGCAAATCCAATCTCTCCAGGACAAGGGAGAGGCGGCAAACGATAAAGCCCGCTGATCCCGCCCGCCTCGATACCCCCCTCCAAGGTTTCTTGAATCTGGAGATGCGCCTGATCCTCCAGGCGCATGAAAGATCCAAAGCCGGGTAAGCCTCCGGCTACCAAACTCCCTCCCGCCCCAAAGAAGGGTTTCCGCAAGCTCCAGAAGCCCAAGGAGACCAGCACCAAAGCCAAGGCCCCCCAAAAGGCCAGGGAAAGCCTGGTGCTGCCCGAAAACGTTCCCCTGACACCGCTGCAAGAGGCATTCGTCCGTGAATACCTGATCGACCTGAATGGAACCCAGGCCGCAATCCGGGCCGGCTACTCCCAGGCGACAGCTCGGCACATCGCAAGCCAGAACTTGGCAAAACTTAACGTGCAGGCAGCGATTGCCGTTGCCCAGCGTGAGCGTTCCCAGCGAACAGAGATCACCGCAGACCGGGTGCTGAAGGAGATCTGGTCCATCGTCATCGCAGATCCGCGTGAGCTGGTGCAGATCAAGGTGGGCTGCTGCCGCTGCTGTTGGGGCGATGGGCATAAGTGGCAGCGCACCCTGTCTGAGTTCAATCATGACCGCGAGGCATTCGCTGAAAAGGGCGGATCCCTGGCCGACTTCGATGTGAAGGGCGGCATTGGTTTCGATCCCCTCAAGCCCCCGCACCCGATGTGCCCGAGCTGCGGAGGTGATGGCCTTTCCCGAACTGTGCTGGCCGATACCCGGCACCTGAGCCCGGCCGCCGCTGCGCTGTATGCAGGCGCCAAGACCGGCAAGCACGGCATCGAGATCTCCATGCACCCGAAGATGACCGCCCTTGAGATGGTGGCCAAGCACATTGGCCTGTACCGCGAGGACAACAGTCAGAAGGCAGACGCGCTGCAGAGCCTGCTGATGGGAATCGCTGGTGGCAATTCATCTGGGTTCCGCCCTGTAGCCGTGGACCCAGAGCACGCGGAGCCCAGCCCATCCACGCCCGACCGCGACGACGAGGACTGATCGTGGCCGAGTTCGTGTCCCTGATCCCACCGGAGGAGATGCCGCGCATCGTGTCAGACGAGCCGCTGCTGCCTATGCCCACGAATGCCGAGGAGCTGGCCCGCTACCTGGCAGACCCGTTCTGGCGCGTTACTTCCGGCTGCCTCTACAAGATCATGATCAAGGGAGACGGGGACGAAGAGGGCGAAGCAATGGTGATGCCATTCCGCCCGAATCGGGCGCAGCGCAGATTCCTCAAGCGGCTATGGAACCGCAATTTGATCCTGAAAGCCCGCCAGTTGGGTTTCACGACTCTCATCGCAATCATGTGGCTCGACCAGGCGCTGTGGAACGCCAACCAGCGTTGCGGGATCATCGCGCAAGACAAGGAGGCCGCCGCCGTCATCTTCCGCGACAAGGTGATCTTCGCCTACGAGAACCTGCCGCCCGAGATCCGCGAGCGCTTTCCCCTGGCCCGCGACTCGGCTACCGAGCTGCTTTGGGCGCACAACAACAGCTCGATCCGGGTGGCCACCTCGATGCGATCCGGGACCATCCACCGGCTGCACATCTCGGAGTTCGGGAAGATTTGCGCCCGCTACCCGCTGAAGGCAGCCGAGGTGATGACGGGCTCCATCCCTGCGGTGCCGACCAATGGCATCTTGGTGATCGAGTCCACGGCCGAGGGACGTGAGGGCGAGTTTTTCGAGATATCGGAGCGATCACAGCGCCTGCATCTCCAGAAGCTGCCACTGTCGCCCAGGGACTACCGTTTCCACTTTTACGCCTGGTGGCAAGAGCCCAAATACCGCCTCCCATCGTCTGGCATCCACATCAGCGATGCCCAACATGACTACTTCGATGCCATCGAGGCGGAAATGGGCTGCCGGATCGACCCGGACCAGCGTGCTTGGTACGTGGCCACCCAAGAGGCCGACTTCAATGGCCGCGAAGAGCGGATGTGGCAGGAATACCCATCCACGCCTTCAGAGGCCTTCCAGGTCTCGACCGACGGCAACTGGTACGCCAAGGACATGACCGCGCTGCGCAAGCGTGGCGGGATCACCAAGGTGCCCATGCTTGACCTGCCAGTCAACACCTTCTGGGACATCGGTGCAAGCGATGGTGTGGCGATCTGGTTTCACCAGGAAGCCCGGGGCGAAGACCGATTCATCGACTACTACGAAGCCCACAACGAGAACCTGCGCCACTACGTCGCAGAGATGCAGAAGAAGGGCTACGTGTTCGGAAAACACTTCCTTCCACACGATGCCGACCACCGCCGACTGGGCGACTACAACCGCACGACCCGCGAAATGCTGGCTGACCTCATGCCGGGCCAAAACCTGATCGTCGTGCCCCGCATCACCGAGCTGGTAACGGGCATCAATACCACCCGCAAGCACCTCAAGGGGGCCTATTTCGATGCTGAAGGCACGAAGGAGGGCATCACCCGCCTTGACGGCTACCGCAAGCGATTCAGCCGCGCCGACAACCGATTCACGAGCGAGCCAGACAAGGCCAATGGCTGCAGCGAAGGCGCTGATGCCCTGCGGCAGTGGGCCCAGGCCAAAGAAATCGGCCTCCTGGAATACGTCCCGACAGGCCAATCGGCCACCAAGCAACCACCACCACCCGCGCCTGACTGGCGCATGTGAGGACCACCATGAACCCCTACCACATTGACGACGATGAAGACAAAGCCGAGGGCCTGACAGGTGAAGCCCTTGAAGGCCAGCAGGAAGAGGCCGAAGAAATGGAGCTGCGCGAGCTGCAGGAGATCGTCTACGAGATCGAACAGCAGCCGGCCTGGCGAGCCAATGCCGACAAGGAGATGGACTACGTGGACGGCAACCAGCTCGATTCTGAGCTCCTGCGCCGTCAGCAGGCTCTGGGCATCCCTCCCGCGGTCGAAAACATCATCGGGCCCATCGCGCAATCTGTGATGGGCATGGAGGCGAAGACCCGGCGCGACTGGCGCATCAGCCCAGATGGCACAGACGGGCAGGGCGATGAAGTGGCCGAAGCCTTGAATTTCAAGCTGAACCAAGCCGAGCGCCACAGCAAGGCTGATCGGGCCTGCAGCGAGGCCTTCCGCCCTCAATACTGTGTCGGCGCCGGCTTTGTGGAAGTTGCGAGAGAGCGCGACCCGACGAAGTTCAAGTACCGGGCTACGGCTGTGCCGCGCAATGAGTGCTGGTGGGACATGATGACCAGCAAGGAGCCGGATCTTTCGGATGCGCGCTGGTTCGTGCGCCAGAAATGGCTGCACAAACGCCGCGTGATCCAGTCGTTCCCCCAGCACAAAGAGCTGATCAACGCCTGCGCCAATGGATCTGGCTATCTGGACATCCTCATGGATGGATCGGCCAGCACGGGCCTGAACAATGCCTGGGCCACGGCCCGGGGAAGCAGCATCGAAGAGCAGTTCTGGCTCGACAAGGCCAACGGCATGGTGCGCCTGCTGGAGGTCTGGTATCGGCGCTGGGTTCAGGTGCCCGTCATCATGTCCGCCGACGGGCGCGTGGTCGAATTCGACGAGGCCAATCCTGCCCACATGTACGCGGCAGCCACAGGCACGGCAAAAATCACCATTGCCCCGATGACGCGAGTGCGCCGGTCCTACTGGCTGGGCCCGCACAAGCTGAGCGATGAGCCCAGCCCGTACCCCCACAAGTGGTTCCCCTATGCGCCGTTCTGGGGTTGGAAGGAAGACCGCACAGGGGTGCCGTATGGTGCTGTGCGCGGGATGATCTTCCCCCAGGACAACCTCAATTCCAGCATCTCCAAGCTGCGCTGGGGCATGTCGTCGGTGCGCACCGAGCGCACAAAGGGCGCCGTCGATATGACCGACGAGCAGTTCCGCCAGCAGATCGCACGGGTTGATGCAGATGTGGTGCTCAACGCCGCCCACATGGCGCAGCCTGGCGCCCGCTTCGAGGTCAAGCGGGACTTCCAGCTCAACGAGCAGCAGTACCGCCTCATGGATGACAGCCGCAACAGCATCATGCGGACGGGCGGCATCACGAACGGTTTCATGGGCCAGAACGGGTCTGCAACGAGCGGGCTGCAGGAGCAGACCCAGGTTGAGCAGTCCACCCAGGCCCTGGCCGACATCATGGACAACTTCGAGGCCGGCCGAACGCTGGTCGGCGAAATGCTCCTGGCCATGATCATCGAAGACATGGGGTCTTCTCATGAGGTGATCCACATCCCGGAGACACCAATCAAGCCCGCGAAGACCATCGCCCTCAACGTGCCAAGCGTGGATCCAGACACTGAGATCCCGTATCTCAGCAACGATGTGCAGCGCACCCGCCTGAAGGTGGCATTGGAGGATGTCCCGACATCCAGCAGCTTCCGGGCCCAGCAGCTCAGCGCACTGTCCGAGGCAGTCAAGAGCCTGCCCCCGAATATCCAGACGGCTGCGCTCCCGTTCCTGGTCGAGCTCATGGATGTGCCCCACAAGAAGGACATCATCCAGGCCCTGCGCGTGGCTGCGGACCAAGGCGGGCCGGAAGAGGTGCAGCGCCAGATCGATCAGGCCGTGGCGGATGCCCTGGCGAAGTCCAACCACGATCTCAAAGCCCGCGAGCTCGAGCTCAGGGCCGAGAAGCAGACCGCCGAGATCCGCGAAATCATCGCCCGCACAGTGCAAACAGGCGTGCAAGCCGCATTCAGCGCAATGCAGGCCGGCGCCCAGGTGGCCACCATGCCCCAGATCGCGCCCATCGCGGATGCGGTCATGCAGTCGGCTGGCTACCAGCCACCAAACCCTGGCGGGGCCGATCCCAACTTCCCAACGCCTGCCAATGGCGTGCCAGTGGCACCTACTGGCACTGCCCATAGCACTGCCAGTGGCGTGCCAATGGCAAGCGTCAGGCAGAACACCAGCCCCGAATTTCCCCCCGTGCCCCAGAAGGGGCCTTCACCCCAGACCGGTATCGAAACCCCGACACCGGCTGACAACCTCGCAGGAGTTTCCCAATGAGCAAAGTCATCACCCCAACCGTTGGCCGCAAGGTCCATTTCTGGCCTCAAGGCAATTCCTTCCAAAAGCTCAACGCGGCTGGTGTCCTTGAATCCTTCACTCCAAGTGATCTGAATCTTCACGTGGCTGCTGAGAAGGCCCAGCCCATGGATGCAACCGTGGTCTATGTCTGGAATGACCGCATGGTCAACCTCCTGGTGCGTGATCACTACGGCAACTTCTTTCCAGTCACAAGCGCCACTCTGGTGCAAGAAGGGGATTTGCCTCCCGACAGTGCCTTCTGTGAATGGATGCCCTTCCAGAAGAACCAAGCTGCCAAGGCTGATGCACCCGTGGCTCCGGTGGTGGTCATCTCCAGCGAACAGCGCTTCTGCCTGGAGCAGCAGCTGGTGTTCGGTGCTGCCGGCATGCTGGCCAATGCCCCGCATGCGGCTGCCGATATCGCTCGCGGCATCAAGAACTTCCTGGACACCCTGCACCCGATTTCGGCTGATCGCCTTCTGGCGCTGCCCGTGGTCGATCAGTCGGCGCCGAAGGCCCGCACCACTGACCAGAACATCGAAGCCGAGATCCAGGCCAAGGGCGCCGATGTGGCGCCGCGCATCACGCCGGATGACGTTGAGTCCAACATCGTCAGCGAGTATTACTTCACGGCCGAAGACGCTGTGAAGCACCAGCATCTTGTGGCCTACCAGGCATCGCTGTCGCTTCTGACCTTCTGCGTCCTGGTGCTGCGCAACGGTTTCACCGTCACTGGCGAATCGGCCTGCGCAAGCCCCGAGAACTTCAACGCAGAGATCGGCCAGCGCATCGCCCGCGATAACGCCAAGGCCAAGATCTGGTCCCTCATGGGCTATGAGCTGCGCACCAAGCTGACTCAAAACACCTGACCCGAGCCCCCCTCCACGGGTTCTTGATTTCGGCACGACGGTGCAAAGTCTGGGCTCAAGCAGACGGCGCAAGCCAGAAGCGATCCGCAACATCGTGAGATGTCGCATTTCCTCAAGCAGGAGAGTGAGTGGGGCAGGCCTTCGGGCTTGCCCCGGTCCCTCAACCGCAAACCCCTTTGGCGGCCACGCCGACATGTGGCAGGGATTGCAAATTGACTACCCAATTTGAGTTTTATCAAGCGAATGCTGTTGACGGTCAACTGACCCAAACGCAGATGGCGGAGATGTTGTCTCTGCCCGTGGGCGATATCGACGGTTTTCTGTCGAATGGTGGCGAGCCCGACGCCACATCTGTGAAGGTGATCGAGACCACGGCGAACGCTGACCCCCAAGACGCCCCGAAGCCGGGCGATGCTCCTTCGTCTGCAGCTCCGGCAGCAGCTCCCAGTGCGCAAGGCGCCGAAGACCCTCAAAAGTCCGTGGTGCTGGCCAAGGATGGTGTTCACACCATTCCGTACGAGAAGCTGGCCGAGGCACGCGATGAAGGCAAAAAGTGGCGGACTGATGCTGAGGCAGCGCAAGCTGAGTTGGCTGCAGCCCGTGAGCAACTGGCAACCCTTCAAGCCGAAGCTCAAGCCCGAGCTGATGCAGGCAAGGCGCCAACGCAAGTTGACCAAAACCTGGCTACGGCTCAGGCGGCTCTTGCGGCTGGTGTCGATCCGACCATCTTTGGCGACTTCGACGAGAAGGGTATCGCGGCAGGTGTCGCGAAGCTGGTGGACATGCAGATCGAAGCGAAGGTGCAAGCCAAGCTCGATGCCGCACTGGCCCCGCTGCTGGAAGACAAGCGCCGGTCTGAAGAGGCTGGAAAGCTGTCGGCTCAAGAAGCCCACTTGAAGGCGATCTACACAGCGCACCCCGACGCCGATTCGATGGCGGAGAGCGCTGAGCTGAAAGCCTGGCTGGGCAACCAGCCGAGCATCGTCCGTGCGGCCTATGAGAACGCCCTCGCAAAGGGAACGACTCAGCAGGTGATTGAGGTGTTCTCGGAGTTCAAGAAGGCGACTGGCACAGCCGCGCAGCCATCTCAGGAAGAGGTGGCAGCGAAGGCCAAGGCCGCGCTTGCAGGGCTCAAACCGCCGACGCCGGCCAGCCTCTCGGACATTCCGGGTGGCAAAGCGGCGCCGTCTGATGAGCTGCAGGCAATGCGCGACATGGATGCCGCAACCCTGATGACAAGACTCGCAGACAAGACGCCGGCTCAGATTGAGGCCATGTTGGCCCGACTGGTCTGATTGTTTTCTGACACCGCTGTGAAGCGGAGTCGATCCCTTTGATGGAGGCCCTAAATGGGTGCAAAAACCGTTATCCCAATTGGCTCGCCAATTGCCAAGGTGGTCCAGAGCGCCGGCTTGTTCGCCGCTCACATGGGCCGCAACACCACCATGAATCGGCTGTCGGGCAAGATGCCCCAGCAGGCCGACGCGGAAAAGACCATCCGCAACCAGACCTCGACCCATTACCCCATCGTCCGCGCTCAGGATCTGAGCAAAGGCATGGGCGATGAGATCGATTTCGACCTGCTGAACCCCATGGGTGGCAAACCGATTATGGGTGACGACTTCGCCGAAGGCCGTGGCCGTGCGATGACCTTCGCCCAGGACAAGCTGCGCGTCAACCAGGCGCGCTATCCGGTGGACTGCGGCGCCCGCATGACTGCCCAGCGCTCGCCTCACGATCTGCGCCGCCTGGGCCGCGTGTCGGCTCAGGCCTACATGGATCGTCTGGGCGATCAAAGCCAGTTGGTTCACATGGCCGGCGCCCGCGGCTTCCACAACAACATCGAATGGGCGGTGCCTCTGGCCACCGATCCGGATTTCGCCAAGATCATGGTGAACCCGGTACGCGCTCCCAGCCGCAACCGCCACTTCATCAGCACTGGCTCGGGCATCGAGCGCATGAACGTCAGCGGTGGCGAAATTGCTTTGTCGACCACTGACCTCTTCAACCTCGATGTGGTGGACAGCATCCGCACGGTGATCGATACGATCCCCCTGCCGCCGCCCCCGGTGATCTTCGAAGAAGACAAGGCCGCCAACGATTCGCCCCTGCGCGTCCTGCTGGTCTCTCCCGACCAGCATGCGGCCTTCATCAAGACCGGCCAATTCCGCCAGCTCCAGGCGAACGCCATGGCTCGTTCTCAGGTTGCGGGCAACAACCCGCTGTTCCTGGGCGAGGCCGGCCTCTGGAATGGCGTCCTGCTGGTCAAGATGCCCAAGCCGATCCGCTTCTATGCGGGCCAGACCATCAAGTACTGCGCGGATTACACGACCTCGACCGAAAGCTCGTGCGTGGTTCCTGCTGCGTTCGGCACCACCTACGCGGTGGATCGTGCCGTCCTGCTGGGTGGTCAAGCGCTGGCCGAGGCCTGGGGTGTCAGCCAATCCGGTGCGCCGTTCTTCTGGTCCGAAAAGATGATGGACCACGACTCGCGCCTCGAAGTGCTGATCGGCGCCATCAATGGCCGTTCGAAGATCCGCTTCGAGATCGACCATGGCGATTCGACCCAGGTCACCGATTACGGCGTGGCCGTCATCGACACCACGGTGGCCCTGCAGGGCCTGTGATGAGCAGGGCCGGAGTGATCCGGCCCTCTCCCTGAACCGTTCAACCAATTCGAGGAGTGCCCATCATGGCAACCATCAAGAAGACCCGCTACCAGGATGCTGCGCCGTTCGGTGGCGTCCCCTATGGCAACCACGCCACGATCCCTTTTCAGCTGATCACCACTGCTGCAGGTGCAGCCCAGGACTCCGACACCACGGCCGCCATCGGCAATGGCGACAAGGTGGTTCTCGGCGTGTTGCCTGGCGGCATGAAGCTGAATGACTCCAGCGTCATCGTCTCGACGGCCTTCACGGCTGCTGTCGTCATGGCGCTGGGCTTCGAGTACGACGACGGCGTGGACAGCGCTGATGTTCCCCAGAACGCTTCGTTCTTCGGCTCTGGCATCACTGTGAACACCGCCGGCCGTTACCGCAACAACACGTCCAACCCGCCTGTGACGCTGCCGAAAGCGGCTCGCCTGATCGCCACCTTCAGCGGTGCTGCGAACGCCAAGGCCGCCCAGATGGATGTGCTGATCGGCACTGAAGTCATCGGCTGATCCAGCCGCCTGAAGAAAAAGAGGGGGCTTCGGCCCCTTCTGTCCATGAACTCCTGAAAGGCAGCCATGAAGCCCGCCCTCATTGCCAAGATTGCCCACGAAATCAACCGAGCCTACTGCCAGTCGCTCGGCGACAACTCTCAGCCGGCCTGGGAAGACGCGCCTGATTGGCAGAAAGACAGCGCATCGGCAGGTGTTGCCATGCACATCGAGAACCCCGACGCCACTCCTGAGCAATCCCACGTCTCGTGGCTGGCTGCCAAGATCGACCAGGGCTGGAAGTATGGCCCGGTGAAAAACAGCGCTCTCAAGGAGCACCCCTGCTGCGTCCCCTACGACGAGTTGCCCGTCGAACAGAAGGCCAAGGATTACCTCTTCCGCGCCGTGGTGCATCAGCTCAAGGACGTGCCTGATGAGGCCGGCGTGGCCGATACCAAGGTCGAGGTTCGGGTACAGACCGAGCAGCGTCCAGGCTTCACCCTGATCAAGTACCTTGGCAACCGCGAACGTCATCGCGAGAACCTCTACGGCACCGGCCTGGAGTTCATCAAAGGTGGCACCTGCTGGGTTCCCACTGACAAGGCGAACCTCATGCTCAAGCACCCCGACGTTTACGCGGTGGCCACTGAGGCCGAGGCCAAAGCTCCAGAAGCAGCAGCATCTCCCGTGGCGCAGGTGGTTGACACCGAATCTGACGAGGCCAAGGAAAAGGCGCGCCTGGAGGAGCTGGAGAACGCTCGCCAATCTCTGGGCACCATGACCAAAGAAGGTCTCATCCAGTACGCCAAACACAATTTCCAGGTCGATCTGGACCCGGCAATGAAGAAGGCCGAGCTGCAGACCCGTGTCGTGGGCTTGTTTGACCAGTTCGGGCCCTTGCAATGAACCTGGCAGACCTCATCGCAGCGTACCGCTCCGATGCGGTGGACAACGCTTTGCCCTACCTGGCCTCAGATCCGGATCTGACGATCTGGTTCGCTGAAGCCCAGGAGGAGGCATGCATTCGTGCACGCCTCATTTACGACACATCGACCCTGGCGGTTTGCAAGGTCCAGGTAACTGCCGGCACGCGCAGCTATCCGCTTCACGCTGCCGTCTTCGAGATCGCATTTGCGACCCTCACAGACGGCAATGGTGAGGTCTCCAAGCTAGATCAGATGGACCGGGTTGAACTGACTCGAATCTCCCCTGATTGGCGTCTCAAGACCGAGCGTCCCAAGTTCCTGATCCACGATGACACTCGCATCGAGTTGGCATTCACCCCTGATCAGGACTATGAGCTGACCATCGAGGCCTACCGGCTACCTCTCCAGCCGATTGCGAATGGCCTGGAGATCGCTGGAGCCCACCATCGGCGCCTGGTCGATTGGGCCCTCTACCGGGCCTACAGCAGACCAGATGCCGATTTGCAGGACGCAGAAAAGGCCGGCAATGCGCTGGCGAACTTCGAAGCCTATTTCGGACTTCGGCCAGATGTGGACCTGCGCAAGGCCACTCAGGCCAATGGGCCCCACTTCAATAAATCCGCCTGGCTGTGAAGCTCGGCTGAAGGATCAACATGGCCAACACCCTGTACCCCAAAGGCAAGGAAAAAATCCTCGCTGGTTCTATTGCTTTCCCCACCGACACGATCAAGGTCGCTCTCGTCAGCAACGGCTACACCTACGCAGCCACCGACGAGTTCCTGAGCACCATTGCTCCCTACGTTCTGGGCGCGGCCCAGACCCTGGCCAGCAAGACCACGATCTCGGGTGCGTTCGATGCTGCTGACGTCACCTTCGCCGCTGTGGCTGCTGGTGCAACTGCGCTGGGCGTCGTGATCTACAAGGACACGGGCGTGGCTGGCACCAGCCCGCTGATCGCCTTTATCGACACCATCACCGGCTTCCCCCTGGCCACCAACGGCGGCGACATCTCCGTGGTGTGGGACAACGGGACCTACCGCATCTTTGCCCTGTAAGGAGCGGGCATGGCCGGCGACGCGAACTGGGCAAATGTTGTCCTTCTCCTGCAATCGGGCACGGACGGCACGTTCACGGACAAGAGCAGTCGTGCGGCCAGCATCAGCTATTCCGGGTCGGGCCTCGCCACATCGCCGGTCAAGTTCGGCAGCATAAGTCTCCAGCCCCAGTTCACCTACCTGCCGTCCTCCACGGACTACAACCTCGGGTCTGATGACTTCACCCTCGAAGGGTGGGCATACCTCAATGCGACGCCTTCGCCCAATGCGACCATCGTAGGGAACCTGGTAGATCCGTCCGTAGGGTGGCGGGTCATTGTCAGCCCCGAGATGAACTTGGTCTTGAACGCGTACTGGACCGGACAGACCACCATCACGGAAACCGTCGATGCCAAGGTGCCGATGAACCAGTGGTTCCACTGGGCTGTCGTGCGTTCCGGGAACACCGTCACCACCTACGTCAGCGGCGCGACCGCAGTCACGCGCACTGCGACATCAATGGGGACGGTGAACGATTCCACGGCGTTGTTCGAATTGGGCGGGACCGTCGGAGCGTACTGGCCATGGCCGGGGTACATCGACAGTGTCCGCATCACAAAAGGTGTGGCGCGTTACGCGGGGCCGTTCACGGCGCCGACGAGTGCTTTCCCGGCGAGCCTTCTGATCGCTGATGGCGCAGACCAGTATTTTGGCTCGGTGTCCTTGTTGCTCCATTGCGACGATGCAGCAGTGGTTGACAGCAGCGGATACTCCAGGGGTTACTCGGGCATCGACGGGGTCACTCTGGATACGGCCCACGCCTTGTTTGGCGCGGGTGCGTACCATTTCAACGGTTCCGGCACCGGCCTCGCATATGCCCATGCCAGTGCATTGAACCTGGCGGTGGGCGACTTCACGATCGAAGTCGCGGTGAACCTGCCGACCGTGGGGGACTACTGCCTGTTGCAGAAGGACCAGCACTTCGGCTCGACCTACACCAGCTATGGCGTATTCATCCATGCCGATGGCTCCCTGCAGCTCACCGTCGGCACCGGCAACACCAATACATCCGTCCAGGACGTGGTGACTGCAGCCGGGGCCCTGACCGCCGGGGCATGGCATCGCCTCGCCTTTGTGCGGTACGGGACCCAACTGCGCGTTTACATTGATGGGTCGCTGGCCCAGAGCGCCACGCAGACTGCATCACCCCAAGACGGCGGAGGCCCACTCGTCCTGGGGTACAACCCGAGTGGCGGGTCGAACAACGACTGGAAGCTGAACGGGTACATCGACGAGGTGCGCATCACGAAGGGGGTCGCACGGTACACCGGCGCATCGTATACCCTCGACGCTACTGCGTTTCGTTCGGCTTTTGGTGCGTTCTCGGGCACGGTGCTTGACGCCTCCGGCGCACCCGCAGTGCGCACCATCTTGGCCTACCGCCGCGACACGGGCGCGCTCGTGGGGACCACCACCAGCAACAGCTCAGGTGTTTACAGCCTCGACACCACCTATACCGGCGCTCACGATCTCGTGTGCCTGGACTCCACCGGCTCCCTGCCTGACCTCATCCTTTCCCGGGTGATGCCGCAGTGACCACAACAAACTTCTCCTGGGTCGGCGTCGCCGCCTACTCCCCGCCGAGCGGCGGGGCGGCGAACTTCGCCTGGAGGGTCACGTACACATCGACCGGCTGGTCCGCCACACACCTCGGTGCGCCCAAGTCCCAGTACAACCAGGCCGGCACGGCCAGCGGCGTCGGCTCGGCCCGCACCGGCTTCCCGACCGGGCGCTACACGCAGATTGGAAACCCGCCGAGCATCCGCCTGACCCGGTTCGGCTCGCTCAACGGGTCCATCTGGCAACCTGCAACTGGGTTCAGCACGACCCAGCTCGGGGCCCCAGCGGCGGTACGCGGGTATGGCCCTAAAGGCTGGCTCGCCACCAAGGTCAGTCAGCCCCAGCTCCTGATGACCTCGGTCGGGTGGTCGTCCACCGCCATGGGCACCCCGGCGGGGTCGCTGTTCTACAGTGCCGCGCCCATCGGCCCCACGTCCGTGGTCTCCCAGGCCTACTACCCGTTCAGCCAGAACACAGCCGCGGTCGGCAGCACCGCGGGTGGCCTGGGCCTTCCTGTGTCTATCGTCACCGCTCCGGGGTCCAAAGCCCGCAAGGTCCTGGCGTTCGGCACTTCGTCCACAGCGCTTGGCGCCCCAACCGCTCAGTTCCTCCAGATGGCCCAGGCCACGGGGGTGCTGGGCACCGGCGTCGGCGCCCCAGTAGCGGTGAGGGGAGGGCATTCGAGCGGACGGTCCACCACCAGCCTCGGCACAGCCAAGCTACGTGTCGGCGCTCACCCCAGCCCCTGGAGCAGTGCAGCGTTCGGCACCCCCGTGCTGCGTTTGAAACTCCAGGAGAGCGGTCGGTCCACCACCAAGTTCGGCGCGGCCAAGTGCGTGCGCCCGCGCACCTACAAGGCATACCCCTTGCCGGCCCGGCATGCCTTTGGCCAGCCCAGCTTCACCAACCGACTTCCCCACCGAGCCGCTGGCACCACAGAAACCCATTTGGGCGCCCCAAAGGGAACCAGCAACTACCACGCCCTACACACCCCACCCACTGTGCGCTGGGGAACGGGCCTGATTCGAAGGACATGAAATGCTGAAGTTCGCCAACTTCAAGGGGATCAACAATGTCGACCTTCCAGAACGCATTGATGATTCTGAACTGACCAATGCGACCAATGTTGACATTGGTATGTCAGGCGAGATCGTGCGCCGAATCGGCTTCACGTTGGAATCAACCATTCCACACAACAATGTGTGGGAAGGGCCAAATTTCCTCTTGGCTACCGTGAATGGTGATCTGCTCAGCGTCCAAGCCAATGGCACCAGGACCGTTCTTTACTCGCAATTGAGCGACAGCCCGCGTGTTTGGTATTCCGAGCTGCCTGATGGCCGTGTGGCATTCTCGAATGGGCTCATCAGCGGCATCGTGGCGGCCAATGGTCTGAGCCAAACACCTTGGGGTGTCCCTGTCCCCACTGGGGTTGGCGCACTCACCGATGTGGCGGGCAGCCTCTTTCAGGGCCAGTACCAGTACCAGCTCACCCACGTGCGGCTCTCCGATGGCCTGGAGGGCGGCCCAGCCTATGCCCAGCCGGCCCAGGTTTCCCAGGGCGGGATCTTGCTGACCGGATTGCCACAGCGAAGCGGCTACGGAATCAACGTCTATCTCAGCGGTGCGGATGGCGGGGATTGCTTCCTGGCAGGCATGACCCTGGGCGAATCCTTCAGCTTCACCGGGAAAAATCAAGATCTCGTGATTCCGTGCCGCACGGAGTTCGTTCAGCCGCCGCCAGCCGGCCGCCTGTGCTGCACTTGGCGTGGTCGTTCATTGCTGGCCGTCGGCAATCTTCTGATCGCCTCGCGGGCCTACCAGCCTGAAAACTTCGACATCCGGGAGGATTTCAAGCAGTTCTCCGATCCGATCACATTGATCCAACCCATCGAGGGTGATGGCATCTATGTGGGCACAACGCGAGCCCTGTACTTCTTGGCCGGGACTGAGTTTTCTGGGCTGGCCATGTCCTCGGATCTCGCTGGGTCTGTAGTTCTTGGATCTGGCGTTTCCGTCCCCGCCAACCTCATTGCAGGAGGATCAGGGCAGGGCACGGCCATGGTCTGCATTGCAGGCCGGGTTTTGGTGGCTGGTTTCGCTGGCGGATCTGTTTTGCGTATCACTGAGGGTCGATATGAAACAGAGGCTGTCTCTGTTGTCTCCACCTTTCGGCGCACAGGCGGCCTGGCTCAGTACATTGCGGTGCCCCAATGATCCCCATGCTCATCACTCTTGATGGGGATCCAATCGGAATCCATCAGCCGCTTCAACTTCATAGCGACCTGGAGCTGAGTGCGCAACATCTTGCTGAAATCAGCGCCGAATATCACTGCTTCGACATGCTGTGCAGGACTTCATTTGCCTCGCAGCATTCCCGCGAAGTCGATTTATCTGATGGCTCGATTGTTCTATTTGAACGTGCTTTTGGGGTGGATAAGGCATTCGTCAAAGTCGCTTCGAGAAATCAAGTAGAAAGGCTGGCCATTCCAATTGCCTGGCCAGCATTCGTCGATCTCGCCTTCTCGACGATCTTCGATCGGCCTGTGGTGGACATGGGCAGCTACACACCGCCGCCTTACCCACCAGAGCCGGTGTACCCAACGCCAGCGCCGTACGGGGTGCCCGAGCCCACGTACGTGGGGCCGGCGACCGACCCTTATGTCTACTGGGTCAATCAGGAGGCCTACAACGTCGCCGCCGGTCAGTACACGATGAGCATCCGCCGTGCACTGTTCTCAGAGCTTTCCTCTGCAATCGGGGAGACCGCTGCGCAGGCCTTGTTGACCGATGGGGGGATTGCCGACATGGACGGCGTTGATCCTTCGCCGTACCCCCACTTCGTCACCAAGACCCACTATGCGACCTACGGTGAGATCTTCTTCCAGTACACCTACGGCAATGGCATCAGCACGCGGGTGTCTGAGTTTGAGCGCTCAGCGCAGGCTGCGGTCGTAGCAGCGCAGTCTGCAGTTCCGCCCGCCAGCAGCGATGACTACCTCGCTTTCCTCGCTGCACATGAGGCCTGGGCCAACGCTCGCAACGCCTATTACGCCGGCCTCTACAACGCCTGGTACACCACAGTGCACCAGGCCTGGGTTGATGCGTGCAAGGCCATCGACGACGCCTACCCGTCCAGCAACGGAGCGACCATCCTGAAGACGCTGCGCACGGAAGCCAGGGGCAACCAGATCGCGGCGCTGAAGGAATGGCTGGACACCGGGATTGCAAACCCGCACCTCACGGCGCGTTACCTCTCCTTCCCGTTCACCGTGCTCGGTGCGCACACGGGTGCATTCAGTCTGCCGGCCGGCACGGACGTGGGTCATGACCAGATCACTGATGCCACCGTGAACTGGCAGATCACCCACACCGTGACCGACGGCAATGTGAACACGGTGGCCGGCGAGACCTACGCTGATTTCTTCGCCCAGACCACCATGGCATTCGCGACCCCCTGGAAGATGGGTGGGAATGTGGCCAAGCCAACCAACTTGTTCGGCTGGCTGGCCAACGGCAACTACGTTCGCTACAAGCGCTACTACCCGAACCATTACCTGGAGCTGGCCCAGACCCGCCCCGGCGACCTGAGCACGCTGAGCTTCACCACAGCACCCGGATACGCAGCCTATGTTGACAGCCCAATCGGCGCAACGTCGAGCAGCTCTGCGGTGGTCAACTCCGACCGCTTTGTGCCGCCGGGCTCGGTCATCACCATTGCCCAACTGGAGTACGAGGTCTACGACCCCTACGTGCTGGACTGGGTGTGGATGCCGGCCGTGGACCTGCGCAAGTACGACTCGATCTGGATCGCCAGCATGGGGCCGTACACCATCCCCGCGTTGCCCGAACTCCAAAGCGCCGGCACCTCGCCGCGCAATGTGCGTGTGCGGCGCTTCCTCCGCCAGACCCGCCAGGCCGACTGGAGCTGGGCGACCGCCGCCGATGTACCCAGCGACAAGCTGCGCCCAACCACGCTGCCTACGTTTCCGCTGACCTCGCTCTGGCCCTATTACCCGACGGCCGTCGTGGTGGCGATGAACCTGCATGCGGGAGCTAATCCTCGCACTGAGCAACTGAACAGCTTCCCCTATGGGGCCACTGCAGTCTTTCCCGGAATGCAGCAAGACGTCGCGGGTGCAGCCCTTGATGACTGGGCGTCTCAGGCATCCCTCTTTACTCTGGTCGCCAAGGTTCTAAACCACATTTACAAGATCGCTTGATATGAACGCAATCATCCTGAACACGAGAACTGGGGCGGTGTCTGAATACTCAAACTTTGACGTCAATTCCATCACCTCGAATTTCGCTGGCAGCTCTGCCGGGTTGAGGAAATTTGGCGGATCGTCAGATGCCGGATCCCCCATCGTTGCCCAGATCATCACGGGCAAAAAACTTTGGGGCACCTCAATGAAAAAGGCCATGCAGGCCTTCATCTATCTGGCCTTGAATTGCTCTGGCCGTGGAGAGGTAACGGTCTTTGGTCGCAACGATTCATGGACCTATGTCTTTCCATCATTTCCAGATGGCGAAGCAAGATGCCAATCAGGCCGAGGCCTGCGCGAAAACTACCTTGCGTTTGGCTATCGAAACATCGATGGCGATGACTTCCAACTCGATCAGATCGAGATCCCTGTTTCTTCTTCTAAAAACCGGAGGGTTTGACCATGACTACCCCAGCCCAACAGGTAGAAAGCGCATTCACTAACGCAAAGAACTACGCTGCAACGGCGCAGGCCCAACTTTCGTCGTTTCTGAATGCGATGAATTCGGCGATATATACCGCTCCAACCTATTCGATTGAATGGGCCCCAGTCAATGAGCCAACGCCGCTGGAATATCCATCCGTTCCATCTGAACTTCAGAGCATCGGTCAGGACTTCAAGTTCAGCACTTCGCTTGATTCAACGAAGCCGAACGCTCTCACAATCGCGGCACCGAGCATCAGCGGGATCTTTCCCACCTTCTCGGGCCAGGCTCCGACGCTCAATATGCCTGCTGCGCCAACGCTGAACATCGGCGCGGTGCCCACAGTTCCCTCGTTGTCCAGCGTGTCGCTTCCAACGGCGCCGACGATCACCATGCCATCGACCCCCACGTTGATGAGTCTGAGCACGATCACCTTCGGCGGAGTGAATCTGCACACAGACATGGAGGAGTTCCTCAAGACGATACCGACCTTCACGCTGGCAGCTCCAACACCGTTCTCTCACTCGGTTGGTCCCGCCTATTCCAGTGCTCTTCTGACCAATCTCAAGGCGCTGATCAATGAGCGCCTTGCTGGTGGCACGGGCTTGCCTGCAATCGTGGAGCAGGCGATTTGGGATCGTCTGCGCGGGCGTGAAAACGCAATGGCCCAGGCCAACATCATCGAGGTGACACGCACTCATGAGGCGCTTGGGTTCTCTCTGCCTTCCGGTGCCCTTGCCAGTCAACTGCGTGCCGCGCAGCAGGCCTTTTACGACAAGATGTCCGATGCAAACCGGGACATTTCGATCAAGCAGGCCGATCTTGAGCAGGCCAACCTGAAAACTGCCATCGACCAAGGTATGGCGCTGGAGGGCCAATTGATTGAAAACGCCTTCAAGCTGGAGCAGCTGACGTTTGAGATCTCCCGGGCCTACGCTGACAACGCGGTTCAGTCCTACAACGCACAGGTGAGCGGATACCAGGCCTTGCTGGCCGGCTATGAGGCCTATGCAAATGCCTATCGGACCCTGATCGATGCGGCCAAGGCGCAGATCGAGATCTACCGCGCTGAACTGGCCGGTGAGGAAACCAAAGCCAACATCAACCGGACCCTGGTCGAACAGTACAAGGCGCAGATTGAGGCCGGCATGGCCCTTGTGGAGATCTACAAGGCCGAGCTGGAGGGCACCAAGGCCTTGGTTGACCTGGAGGGCGCCAAGATCAGCGCTGCAGGCCAGCAGATTCAGGCCTACGTGGCCGGGATCAATGCGCAAACTGCCGGCGTGGAGGCCTACAAGGCCTCGGTATCGGCCGAGGCCACAAAGGTGCAGGTCTACGAGGGCCTGGTGCGCTCCTACTCCGCCCAGGTGAGCGCCGCGTCCGAGCAGGCCCGCGTGAACATCTCTTACTTCGAGTCCATGGCGAAAGCTAAGGCCGACGAGTGGGCAGCCTGGCGCGAGCGCGTCCAAGCTGAGTCTGAGCGCATCAAGGCGGTTGCCATGCAATCCAGCGCCATTCTCGATGGTTACAAAGCATCAGTGGCCAGGGTTGAGGCCCAGATCAACCAGGACATCAAGCACTGGGAAACCTCGATTGGTCAGTACAGCGCCCAAAAGGAATACACCCTGCGGGCTGAAAAGCTGAATAACGATGCAGTGACGACTGCTCGACAAACCCAATTGGAAGTTGCCAAGGTAGGAACTTCGGTCATGTCGCAGCTTGTCGGTAGCGCTTACAGCATGATCCGGACCTCTGCCAGCGTGTCTGGTGGGTCGAACATGAATATTGGTTTCAGCTATTCCGGATCCGTGAATGGAGATGTTCCCCCTGTCACCACTGTCTGATCAGCGCCCCCCCTCCGGGGTTTCTTGAATTTGTGGGGTGCCTTGAGACTGCGTGCAGCTTTGCACAAAGGTCCATCATGGCAACCACAACCGAAGAAGAAAAGAAGCGGGCCCAAGGGTTCGGCTTCTCCCCGCGTCAGCCTGGGGATTCGAGCACATCCAACCAAATCCCTACGGGCGCTACTCGTACCGTTCCACCGGATGGCTCCCAAGACAACCCTCTGAACAATGATGTTGGCCGCAATCTGGTCAACACAGCTTCTGCTTTGCCTGGTGCCGCTGCTGTTCCTGGTGTGGCCGGTGCCGTGGCTTCTGGATTTTCAAAGGTGGCGGAAATGGCGCCCGCTGCATCTGCCGTTGGGAAGGCGGTGCAGGCAGTCGGGCCTTACGCTGTCCCGGCTGCAGGGGCTGCCGGCCTGGGCTTCGCCTCTGCTGGCAACTCCACAAACGCGCCTTCAACCTCTGCGCCTGCCCCTGCTCTTCCTTCCCCTGTGCCGCAGGCTGCCAACCCAGGCGCAGCGCCGAGCCAGGGCAAACCTGTTGCTGGTGGTGATGTGGCTCTGGGATTCCCTGGCTCCCCTGTTACCGCTCCACAACTGCAGAACAACATCACCAGGACCAATGATCCGGCGACTGGAATTCCTTCCTATTCGGGCTCCAACATTGGTCCGAACGCCACCATCAATGGAAAGGAGGCCGGTGGCGGCTTCATGACCACCGGGGTGGGCTTCCAGCCGAATCAGGCTGCTCAGGCTTCCCAACCGCCAACACCTGGTCCCGGCCTCGGTTTCATGCCGCAGGCCGATGTGCGCAATTCCAGCAATGACTGGCAGGCCCGAAACAACCTCCGCAACTTGGAGGTCAGCGCTTCCAGCACCACTGGCTCGAAGCGGGACATTGCTATGCGTCAGGACGCCTACACCAAAGCTCTTGGGGCTGATATTGCGCTGACAGGTGGCGCTGACCCGGCAACGCTGGCTGCCATGCGCGGACAGACCGACATCGCCCAGACAGGCATGAGGGAGGCTGGAGCTACGGCCCGTACCAATGCCCAGGAGGCTGGATTGGGGTTCCGCGCCGGCCAGTCCAACCAGATCGCCCAGGGTGAGCTGGCACTGAAGCAGACCGCAGCAGGTTTTCAGAGCCGATCAGCCCAACGCCTGGAGCAATTGCAGATGGCCTACCAGGCTGCCAAGCCTGAAGACCGGGCTGCGATTGCCGAGCAGATCCGCGTCCTCTCCGGCCAGGCCAAGCCGGATCAGTTCAAGGTGGCTGCAGGTGGTCAGCAGCTCGGCCCGAATGGGGAGATCTTCAAGACTCCTGATCGCGTCTTCAACGCGAACAACGGGCAGTTCGTCGATCAGGTGCAGTCATCGGCTTCAGCAATTCCCCCAGCAGCCCTTTCCATGCTCAAAGCGAATCCTGCTTTGGCATCTGACTTCGACAAGAAATATGGTGCGGGCGCCTCTGCGCGTGCTCTCGGCCACTGAGGAAAAAAATGAGCAATCCATTTGATCAGTTCGACAGCCAAGCGGCCAAGCCATCCGCCAATCCGTTCGATCAGTTCGATGCCAAGGCGCCTCCGAAAGAAGAGGGTATTGGCTTCGGCCGCCGCGCTGCTGACCTCGGTCTGTCAGTCGCCAAGGGTGTCATTGCTGTGCCGGAGTCCGCCGTAGGCCTTGCCGACATGGTTTCAGGCGGCCAGGCCGGCAAGGTGCTGGAAAACGAAGGCGGAGCACTCGGCTTTCGTCCCAAGCAGGCAAAGGAATACCTGAGTTCCCTGCAATCAGATGACCTGAAGGCCAAGCAGCAGCAATTCCAGCAAGCTGACGGTGTGGTCGACAAGGCCGTCACAGCCATAAGCAACCCATCTCTGATCGCCAATGCCGTAGCCGAATCTATTCCTTTGATGGGTGCCGGTGCCGTCCCCGCCAGAGCCGCCATGGCCGCGGCCCCTGCGCTTGGCGCAGTTGGTGCTGGTGCAATAGGTGAGGGTATTGTTGGGGCAGGCTCTTCTGCTGAGCAGATCCGACAGGAGACAAAAGACGGAACCCTGACGCCCGCCCAGGCAGGCCTGGCGGCTGCATCCGGCGCCGCGACCGCAGGTTTTGGCTTCGCTGGTGGCAAGGTGGCGCAGCGCCTGGGCATTGGTGATGTCGAAACCATGCTGGCACAGGGCGCCGCAGCGCCGGCTGGCAAGGTGTCTGCAAAGAGCATTCCTCGACAGATGGTCGAAGGCGCTATCTCTGAGGGCTGGCTTGAGGAGCTGCCTCAATCTGTCAGCGAGCAGGTTCTGCAGAACCTAGCGCTCGACAAGCCGTGGTATGAGGGGGTGAGTGATAGCGCCGTCATGGGTACCTTGGCCGGGATGGCCATGGGAGGTGTCGGTGCTGGTGTGGGTGGATTCGGTGGAAAGCGTGCCGGTGAGGCTGCCGCTCAAGTCCCGCCAACCAATGAGCCTGGTCAAGGTCAGGCCCCTCAAGGTCCAGGGACTCCAGCGGTCGAAATACCAGGTTTGAATGCGGGCCAGTCCGCTGCTGAACAGTCAAGTGTGCGGGCCCAGCAACTGGCTGATCAAGAACAGGTTCAGCCCGAGGTCCCTCAATCCTCTCCACCCGATGGCGCGGCTATCTTGGCTGCCCAGCAGGCAGAGCAGGAACGCCTGCGGCAGGAGGCGTTGAGCCAGTCGCGTGCCGTCCCAAGTCCTGACGATGAGATCTTCCAATCCACGGGTGCTGATCAGCCTCAGTCTGAGCCACCGCATCGAGCCCTCGGCATTGATCCGGCTGCTGGACCTTTGAGCTCAGCCGCAGCGACAGCAGTCGATAGCGGTGTGAGCTCCTCCATGCAGCAGGCGAATCTTGCCGCTCAGGAGGCCGATGGCGCTGGGAATGACCAAGGTACGGCAAATTCGAAAAAGCCTGCTGCAAGAGAACCTTCCGGTGGTGCCAAAACCGCGCTTCCTGTCATGAAGGCGACGAATGATCTGGCTGGGAGGTCTGACGAAGAGCTTCGAATGGGCCTTCGGCAGGCCCAGGCCGCAGGTGTGCGCACAGCCATCATCAAAGAGCTGTACCGGCGCCGTATGGCTGCAAAAGCTGGTGCTCAGCAAGGAGTCAGCAATGGTGAACAACCCGGGATCACTGGGCCTTTGGATCCTCCTGCAAACCAGGTTGGGGGTGCTGACTCTGCCGGAGGGGGCACGGGTCTACCGATTTCTCCGAAAACAGCAACCGGGGGATCTATCCCCGATACCGGAAAACCTACAGCAAGCAATGGCGAAGCTGTTCAACCCCCTTCCTCCAAGCCGGAGCCTGCACCCGCTTCCAAGCCACGTGGACTGAAAGAGGGGATTCAGAAGGTTCGATCTGAGAAGGCGGCAAAGAAGGCCAAAAAGGCCGAAATGGAGCCCCTCAATGTCCAAGCCACCGATTCCATTCCGGCCGGAGAACAGAGCCCAGAACAAGCGTCAGTTGCGAAAGATACTGACCCAACAACGACCGCTAAAGGAGTACCCCCTTCCGGAAGTGGCTCCATGGAAGCCGCTCGGCTGACCAGGGGGCTGCGCTGGCAGAAGTTTGGCGCGGACACTGGCACCTTGTCGGTTCCCCGGGCTGAGATGCCTCAGATCAAGGCTGAGCACCGCGGTGCAATGGTCAATTTCCTGAAGGCCAAAGGCATTGATGCGACTCAGGAAGAGATTCCGGCCGCCGATCTGAAGCCGACCCAGGCAGAGTATTCGCCACCCAAGGTGCGCAAAGCCTTGGCCTTCAAAGGAGGCGAGCGCTCCATTCTGGTGTCGTCTGATGGCCACGTGCTCGACGGCCACCACCAGTGGCTTTCCAAGATCCCCGGCAATCAGCCTGTGAAGGTGATTCGCCTGAATGCGCCAATCAAAGACCTGCTGGCCACGGTAAAGGAATTCCCGAGCGCTACCCAAGAGGCCGGCGCAACACCCACCACAACCCCAACAAACCTCTCATCAACGGAGAAAGCAGATGTCCCTCAAGCCGATCAAACCCAGCAAGCAGAAGCGCAACGACCGCAAGAAGAACCAGCAGGGCCTGCTTCCACTGCCGAAGCCAAGCCGGTAAAGGAAGCACCTCGCCTTGATCACGGCGAGCTCAATATTCCCGGTCGCACGTCCGGAATCGATGCAATGCTTGATCGATATAAGGCCGAACAGAAGACCAAGCAGAAAGCCCAGTCAAAGGAAGCCGCGGCCGCTCGAAAAGAAAGCAAGGCTGCGGCCAAGGCTCTTTACGCCGAGAAAGGCGCCCAGATGATCGCGGACATGGCGCGTGGGCCCAAGCTCATGCAAGCCGGCGCCACGGCTTCCGAAATCCGTAAGGCCATGGAGTCCATGGTCAAGTGGGAGCCTGCCAAGTTCCTGGACATGGCTGCAAAGTACGAGAAGGAAAAGGCTGCCGGCAAATACCCCGAGCCAGCCGCGCCTGTGATCAAGCCAGCAAAGCCGCGGACTTCGCTGAAAAATTCCGCTGCTGCTGCCGAAAATGCCAGGGCTGATTACTTCACGCCTGGCAACATCATCAAGGGGTACGGCGGCTTTGATGAGGTGCTTTCCTACAGCCCACCCAAAGACGTTGGCGGCACTTGGAGCGTGAAGGTTCACCGAGTTGATAAGGTGGACGGCAAATGGGTCCGTGAGGGACGTCCTCAAGACGCCAGAAGCCACGCCACTCAGCCGGATACGAGGCAACTAGCTGCCGGCCCGGTTGAGCGCCTGGGATACCAGCCCGCCAGCCAAGTGGCTTATTCGGATCAGCGCGCCGATGGAAAGCCACACCCGACCGCGGTTGATCGCGGCGTCAATCCAGCTGGGCCTGTCAGCCAAGCTGAAAGCGCAGTTGCTGCTGAAGGTTCCAATTTGGCGCAGCAAAAAGAGCCGTGGCAAACCTTGCGGGAAATCTCAACTAAGGAGCGCCCCCCGAATGGTGTGATGCTTACAAACGACAAGTTTGTGACTCTTGAACAGGCCGTTAGTGCAGCCAAAGAGCAAATGACACCCGACGAATGGGGGCGCCCATTCCAATTCAATCGCGTACTGGATATCGCGCCGATTGACTGGACCCGGATGGTGGCTGCCATGGCTGGTTCCAAGTCCAACATTGATCGAGTCGATTCTCCAGCAGTGGGGGCTCTGAACAACGCCATCGAACGCAAGGAAAAGGCCTGGCAGCGTGTCAAAACCTTGCGCTCCCAGGTCAAAGAAGGCCGGTCCGATTTGCGGGTCGAACTTATCAAAGCAGAATCCGAGCACCGGGATGAACTGCGCTACGTGAAGGCAGCCCAAGAGCAGGTCGATCAGGATGCTCTCAAGGCCGGTCTTTTTTCTGGGCCTCAATCAGTACAGTTAAGCCGCAGCAATTTTTCCTCCTTGGAAGCTTTGAATAGCCTTCCACGCGAATTTAAAGACGCCGAGAATAAACGTGTTCAGGAAATCATCTCCCCCATCGTAAAGGCCTGGAAAAACAACCCTCCCATCGTTATTGCCTACGATTTGAGCGATGCATCTTTGCCTGATGCCATTCGCCAAGAGGATGACAACCAGATTTCTGGCGGAGCGGCCGGAACTTCAAAAGGCTACTACTACCGAGGAACCGTCTACTTGCTGTCGTCTAAGTTGGGGACAGAAAGAGATGTTGTCGAAACCCTGTTCCATGAGGCTCTTGGGCACTTTGGACTGCGCAAAGTTTTCGGAGAGAAACTGATTCCAGTTCTTCGCCAGGTCTGGTCGATGCGCAATGGCGAGTCAATGGCCAAATTGATCTCCTACGGGATGAACCCAAACAGCGAACTTGACCGCCTCAAGGCCGCCGAAGAAGTGCTCGCGGAGATGGCTCAGACCCGACCAGAGATTGGGTTTGTTCGCCGTGCTGTCGCGGCCATCAGAACCTGGTTGAGGGAGAACGTACCGGCGCTTGCCAACGTCAAACTTACCGACGACGAGATAGTCCGGAATTTCCTGATTCCTGCTCGCAACTATGTTGAGGGGACATCCACTCCCAGCGCTAGAGCAATTGAATCTATCAGCGGGATCACTGCCGTTGCACAAGCCTCTCGAAAGGGGGGGAATACCGATCTGAACAGGCCATCTCCAAGCCGTGGGAAGGTAAGGACCAATGACCAGATAAAGGCTGAATTCCTTCAGGGCAATCCGGTAATTGAACTGGCTGTAGAGGAGGCTCCAAAGGGATTCCAATCGCTACGTAATTGGGCCTCTGAGATTTTCAAAAAAGCTGGTGGAAGCGCTACCAATCCAGAAATTGGGACGGTTGTATTGGATGACCGGTCCGTCCGAGATTCCATCGCACACGGCATGAACCGATTCAAAGCCGAAGCTTTCGCTGCTGTACCTACTGTAATTTCAAGGGGGGTTATTGTTGTTGAACGTCCCCATCGGCACGATGCAACAAGTTTCTACATCAGCGCACCAGTGAAAATAGCAGGAGTTGATGACGTCGTGACTGTGTTGGTGCGAAGAGACCCAAACACACAACGGATGTATCTTCACAGCGTTGCGACAAAAGAAAGCCTCTTGAATCGTCGGGTATCCGGGACTGACAAAGCAAACAGCGATGTGGAGCGATCCGGCCCGTCCAATTCAGGAGGCGAGAGTATGGTATCCCAGCCGACCCAAGTCGGCAAGGTCAATGCCTCTGAGGTTGCTGACGAGCTGCAGAGGCTTTTGAGCCTGGATTTCGGTGGTTTTGACTCGACCCCCATGGCAAGCAGGGAGGCGTATTCTGGGGCTATGCAGAAGGCGCGACAGGAGTTGGACAAGACGTTCAATGTCCCAGGCAAACTGTCCTGGTGGCACAAGACTATCGGGACGATGTACAACTTGGCTGAGCGCTCGCCTGAATTCAAGCGCGTGTTCGATGCGGCCCAGGGCTTCGTTGACGACGTGTCCTTGTTTGCGACCGAGGCAGCCGATATGGCCCCAAAATGGCTACCCAAGTTGGAAACATGGCGTGACATCACAAAGTCGCCGGTGAGCGCCGAGGACAACAAGGCAGTTGGTCTGCCTATCTTCGAGGGCACTCTCAACTGGGCTCGCGATGAATCTGGGAAGCCTCGCAAGGTTGATGAGCTGGAGGCCGAGGCGGCAAATCTGTCGATTGAACAGAAGGCACAGCGCCTGCTTCGCAATGATCACATTTCACCAGCCATGCTGCGTGTTTGGCAGGGCTTGCCCCTGGCCCAGTATGAATCCCTGATCGAGAGCCAATACCAGGCCAAGCTGTTGCAGCCTGGAATCCTCTGGACTGTCGACGAGTTGAAAACACGATGGGGCCTGAACGGAGAAAGGCAACCCGACGGCTCTTTCAACGGTCAGATCGGTCTGTATCAGGAATTCAGGGCATCGGTAGATCACAGCTTGGATTCGCTCGCCAAGGCCGAAATGTTGCGTTTCGGTGGTGAGGATGTTCAGGGCCTGAAAGATGCGGTTTTGGCAGCTCCCGATGCTGCAGAGGCCGGTCGGATTCTCTTCGACTATCTTGCCGGCGCCGCCAAGGAGCAACCTGGCCGGGCCAGCGAGCTTCTCCAGTTGGCGAACGGGATGACTGATCGCGCCAACAAGGTTGAAGATCTGAAGAAATCCGGTTACGCACCCCTGTCTCGCTTTGGAAAGTTCACCGTCGATGTGGTGACAGATGGAGAGCGCCAATATTTCGGGCTCTTCGAAACCGCTCGTGAGGCAAACCTCATGGCGATCAAGATGCGGCAAGAGTTTGGCAGTGCTGCTGTTTCTCAGGGCACATTGAGCGAACAGGAGTTCAAGCTCTTCGCGGGCATCACTCCGGAAAGCCTGGAGATCTTCGGCAACATGCTGGGCCTCGAATCCACGGGGGATCAGGCCAAAGACCAGGCCTTTCAGGAGTACCTGCGCCGCACAAAGACGAACCGCAGCGCTTTGCGCCGGCTGATCCATCGGAAGGGGATCGCCGGGTACAGCGAGGACGTTGGCCGCGTGCTTGCCAGCTTTGTCTACTCCAATGCCCGCCAGACCGCTGCCGCGCTGCACATGGGGGAGTTGGCCCAGTCGATCAGCGACATACCCAAGGCTCAAGGTGAATTGAAGGATGTCGCCATCAGCCTGGCCGAGTACATCAAGAATCCACAGGAGGAGGCCCAGGCCATTCGTGGGCTGCTTTTTGCCCAATACCTGGGGGGCTCGATTGCCAGCGCATTCGTCAACATGACCCAGCCTGCTGCAGTGTCCTTCCCTTGGTTGAGCCAGTATGCGGGTGCCAAGCTGGCCGGTGCGGAACTGGTTCGCGCAATGCAGGGCCTTGCAACCCGCAAGGCTTATGAGCCCGATCTGGCGAAGGCCATCAAAGAGGCTGAGGACGATGGGACGGTTTCCCCCCAGGAGGTGCACCAGCTCATGGCCCAGGCTCGCGGATCTGGATCGCTGCGCCCAGGTGATGGCACCAAGGTAGGGGATGCCCGCGCTGCAGTGACCAATGGCCTTGCCCGTATGTCACTGGCATGGGGTAAGGTCTTTGGCGCCGCCGAACAGGTCAACCGCCGTTCCACCTTCATCGCTGCATATCGGATTGCCAAAGCAAAGAATCTGGGAAATCCTGCTGAGTTTGCCAAGCGGGCCGTTCTGGAAACCCAGTTCGTGTACAGCAAGGCCAACAAGATGCGATGGGCACGCGGTGCGGTAGGCGGCACTCTGATGACGTTCAAGACCTATTCCATCGCATACCTTGAGCTGCTGCATCGGATGTACACCCAGGGTGGTCCGGAGGGCAAGCGCGCTGCAATGCTCGCTCTGGCGGTACTGATGCTCCTGGGTGGGGCAGGGGGCCTGCCATTTGCGGAGGATGCCGAAGATGTTGCTGATGCACTGGCTCAGTCGCTGGGCTACAACTTCAGCTCAAAGAAGGCCAAGCAAGAGTTCTTGGAGTCGATCGTTGGTCCAGTCATTGGAGACTTCATCGACAGAGGCATCACTGGATTGCCAGGGGCACCGCTGGATATCTCTGGCCGTCTGGGTATGGGGAACTTGATCCCTGGCACTGGCCTGCTCCTGAAAAAGTCCAATCACACGGGCGACATTCAGGAGCTCGCCGGTCCTGCAGGTGATCTGGTCAAACGTGGATTCACGGCCGCGGGGCAGTTGCTCACTGGAGATGTTGGGTCGGCTGCACTTTCCATGGCACCCAAAGCGATTGCAAACGCAGCCAAAGGAACCGACATGCTGGCCCGCGGCATGTACCGAGATGACAAGGGTTACAAGGTGCTCGATACCTCAATGCTCGAAGGGGCCATGAAGGCTATCGGGTTCCAGCCCGCCAGTGTCTCGAAGGTGCAGGAGGCCAACTACATCAACCAACGGTCCAAAGACTTCTACACCCTCAAGGCCCAAGAGATCAGGGGCGTATGGGCCCGTGGCATCTTTGAGAAGGATCCTGATTTGGTAGACCAGGCCCGCCAGGATATGGCCGCCTGGAACGAGGCCAACCCAGATCAGCGCATTCCGATCAACATGCCATCCATCATGAAGCGGGTTCGGGAAATGTCGAAGTCGAAAGACCAGCGCATTGCCGATACGGCTCCCAAAGCCATGCGGGCCCAGATGCGGGCAGATGCGGCTGAAACCCGCTCCAGACTGTGACTCTCAAATCAGGAGTTGGTCCTGGCACCAGCTCCTGATGTTGTGAAGATCAGACGTCGCATGGCCGATATGGAAGGACTCATCTTGGTCCCGCTTGCAAGCCTCCTTCAGGTGTGAATTCATCCTTGAAAGGCATCCGAGAACATATCTGTCGTCACATTTCCCACGTACCTGATTTGAAAGCATGCGCATCTTCTCCAGGTCTACCTTCCTGAACTGCCGTGTCATGCCGACATGCCTTTCGAATCCAGATTCCAAGGCAAGCATGACACCAATCAAATCATTCATCTTCAATCTCCAAAGTTGAAGGCTGTAGCGTGCCATGGCAACAAGTTCTTGGACTGCGGCCGAATTTCGCACTTGACAGACCCCCCCTCCGGGGTTTCTTGATTTCTCATTGGCGCAAGAGACTGCACCGGTTCGCCCCTCCTAGGGCTCCGGAGCAGCACCATGCAATCCCACAAGACCGCAAAGAATCTCGATGTCCACCCACTTGCAGAAGATGATGGCCGCGCAGTCGTTTCGTTGCGCGAGATCGGCGCGACCACCGATACCGCTGCCACTGACGACACTGGCAATTTCACCCTGATCGCTCTCGTCAAGCGGCTGGTCGGAAAGCTCCCCGCTTCCTTGGGCCAAAAATCGGCAGCTGCATCTTTGCCTGTTGTGATGGCAAGCGACCAGTCTCCTCGTGCCACTTTTGTTGCCAGCATTCCGAACGGGGCCAGCGTGTCGGGTACGGTGGATCTGTTGAGCACTGCGCTGCTGGCCTTCATTTCGCCCTCCGCGTGGACGGCTGCAGCCCTCAACATTGAGGTGAGCATGACCGGAGGTGGCAATGCCTCCGAGTGGGTCACGGCTGGCCTGTACGACGCCAGCAGCACCGCCTCGGGCAACTACCCCAGCCTGGTGGCCGGCGCGGCCTATGCCGTGGACACGCTGACCCTGCTGCCGTTCCGTTACGTGCGCCTGCGCTCGGGCACCTTGGCGAGCCCGGTCAACCAGGGCGCGCAGCGCGATTTCACCCTGATCACCCGCCCCCTGGCCTGATCATGACCATCGCACTGTTCAAGCGGTTGAACCGCGTGCAGCGGGGACTCAAAGTCCTCCGCAAGTACGGCACCAATGCGCACCTCTGGTTGCCTGGCATCGGGTACTTCAACGGGCAGCAGTTGGGCAATTTCCTCGATAGCATCGGCAGCAGCGCGGCCAGTGTGGACAACCCGATTGGCTTGTTATTGGATTTAGCGAACCCAACCACGGGGCCAAACCTTGTCAGTAATGGGGGTCTCACCACAGACCTATCGGGGTGGACTCCGATAAATTCACCAATCACCTCGAACGGGGTGAATGGCGTAACTCTCCAGAAAAACGGATCTACTGATGGTCAGCTTGCGCAGAACGTCCCCACGGTAGTCGGGCAAAGCTACAAAGTTAGCTGCTTCATTACGAACCCGACAAGCAACTACATTTTTGGCGTTACGGGCAACAATACAGGCTACCAGGCCACTCCTGGCCGAATCACAATCTATTTCACTGCGACGTCTACCTCAACGGCGCTGTTCCTGCAGCAGGGTGGTTCGGCTGGAGCTGCGACGACGTTTGGACAAGTCACTCTGCAGGCCGTTTCTGGGATCCTCGCCTCCCAGGCCACCACGGCCAACAAACCGACGCTGCGCCGTGGCGTCACTAACCAGTTTACCTTCAGCAATGACTTCACCAACGCGGCATGGTTGGCTGGCGGCGATGGGGTGTTCACCATCACCCCAAATGCTGGGGTAGATCCGCTCGGTGGTAATTCTGCGACCTCGCTCTCGGGTACGTATGTGACTGCTGGACGGCAGTTGTATCAGACGAAGGCTATTGTCAATGCGCCGATGACGAACGCGATTTGGATGCGGACGACATCGGGCACAAAGCAAGTGCGCCTGTTTATCAATGACACTCAGATCACCCAGGACTTCACAGTTACGACCACTTGGACGCTGTGTGTCGTGTCGGGTACTGTGGGTGCGTCGCTACTTGGCTCAGGGCGCTGCGGCTTGAGGAACCTTGAGTCTGTGAACGGCGACTTGCTGATCTATAACGCAGGCTGTTTTGTTGGGGCGCTTACTGCGGCGCAAATCCTGGCCTGCGGAGGCATCCCCCTGACCACGAGCGCTGTTGCGTCTTCGTCACAAGGGAGTTGGGGGTGGGAAGGAGACGGCACCTCTAAGTACTTGCAGCTCACATCTCTGCCCTTCCAGATGGCTGATGATCATGTCGTCGTCGCCGGAGGTCGCTGTGACTCGGGTTCAGCAGATCGCTCGTTCTTCGGGATTCGATCTACTTCCAGCACTACACCTATCGTCAGCCAGCTCGGCTTTACTGCCGGCTTGCCAGACGCCGTTTGGCGTGACGATAGTGGCGCCTTGTTTCGCGCGACATCAGGAACATCGAGGGTGGGGCAGTCATGTGTGCTGTCATTACGTCGAAATGGTGGCCTAGGCGTGCTACGTGTCAATGGCATTCAGTCTGCGTCTGTCGCATTGACGCCGGGTACGACTACTGTCAACACGGCCTCCATCGGTGGCGTGACCACAACCACAGCAGGCAACCTATTGCCGGGCATCACAAATCTCGTCGTCGGCATCAAGGGCTACGTTACAGATGCAGACCTGATCGCTATCGAGCGAATGATTGCTGTTGGGACCGGCCCACTGCCAGGAATGTTGAGCTTCTGATGAACTACTCCGAAACCCTCACCCTGAGCGTGCCCGCCGAACTGGCAGCACTGGCATCGGCCATTGGCCGTGCTATGGACCCCGACACTGGCGGAGCGGACTCGTTCCGCCACCCCGTGACCAGCTATGCTGAGGACGGCACCCCGGTGCTCGACACCTCGACGCTGACCACCACAACCGCCTGCACGCCTGGGTTCAAGGCCCAGGCGCTCGTCATGCTGGCTGATCCTGCGCAGCTGCACGCGGCCTGCCAGGCCGACTATGCGGCCCGCTGGCAAGACCTGGAGCCGCCTAGCCTTGCTGACTGTCAGGC
Source organism: Curvibacter sp. GW821-FHT09D12 (assembly GCF_059416245.1). Taxonomy (NCBI): domain Bacteria; kingdom Pseudomonadati; phylum Pseudomonadota; class Betaproteobacteria; order Burkholderiales; family Comamonadaceae; genus Curvibacter; species Curvibacter sp. GW821-FHT09D12. The sequence goes on from NZ_JBWKOU010000009.1 coordinate 107,545, forward strand.
CTTCTGTGCTGCGGTGGTGATCTCATGACCCGAATATCCCTTCTGCTCATCATCACGCCCGCTTTGATTGCGGCCACGCTTTATTCCTGGATCCGCTACGTTTGGTGTGTGCTGGTCAATCCGGTGGAGGCCTGGCGGATGGCTGTCGCATTTGACCAACTTGCGAATGCTGCGGCAAATGGAAGCGAGGATGAAACGATATCGAGCAGGGCTGCAAGAGCCCAGCGAGAGGGGCGCCGCTGGGGCTGCATCCTTTGTCGTGCTCTGGACCTCTTTGAGAAGGACCATTGCACCAAAAGCGAAGGGGTATGACCCCCCCTCTAAGGGTTCTTGATTTCTGAATGCAGCGGTTTACTCGCGGGGTTGTTTCCCCAAGCGAGTACCGTTTCATGTCATCCGATCCCCATGTTTGCCCAGCCTGCGAGGCCCCAGACCAGCAGGTGAAGGAGCGCCTTGACGATGGCGATGCCCGCATGAACCGGATCGAGGCGGCCCTGGCTGAGGTTGTGCAGTCCCTGGGCAAGAACACCGAGATCACCCAGGAAAATGCCAATGCGACTCGGGACATCGTTGAGTTCTTCGAGGCTGTGAAGTCGGCCTTCAAAGTCCTGAGTTGGATCGGCAAGCTGGCGATGCCATTCACCTGGATTGCCAGTTGTGGGGCTGCTGTCTATTCGCTCTGGGTCACTTGGAAGACTGGGCATCCACCGGTCCCTAAGCTATGAACGAGATCCTTCGCTCTCGTCTCGCCAAGGCCGCCGCAGGGGGAACTCTGGCAATCGCAGCCGTGCTGCAGTCGCATTTCGAGTCGAGCAACAAGCGCCCCCTGGTGCCGTACCGCGATCCGGCCAACATCTGGACGGTTTGTCATGGCATCACCGGGCCCGAAGTCGTGCCCAGCAAGACCTACACAACGGCCGAGTGCGAAGCCCTGGAGCGCAAGCACCTGGCCATCGCCGAGATGGCAGCACGCCGGCAGATCGTGGTCTATGACCGGCTCAACCGGTTCCAGCAGGCCGCCCTGGTTGACTTCACCTACAACGTCGGTGAACCCGGCCTGGCTGGATCGACCATGCGCCGCCTGTTCAACAGCGGCCAGACCGATGCCGGGTGCCGCGAGCTGATCAAGTGGGTCAAGAGCCGCGTCAACGGCACGCTGATCACGCTGGATGGCCTGGTGGACCGCCGCTCTGTCGAGATGGAACTTTGTCTTTCCTGGGGGCGCACATGAGCACCGACTTGATCACGTTCATCCTGGGCGCCGTGCTGGCCGGCCTGGGTGTCTATGAATTCGAAGGCAGCCGCCACGCGGCCGAGCTGGCCGAGATCCGGCTGAACGCGGCCACGGCTGAGGCCGATGCCAAGGAAAAAGCGCTGACCGAAGAGCGCGCAATCACCAATCGTTACGAAGGGGCCCTCAATGCTGCAAAAACCCGTGAAGCGGCCCTGCGTCGCGATGCTGATGGTGCTCGTGCTGAGTCTGACGGCTTGCGCGCACAAAGCGCCGACGCCGCCCGCCGACTCGCCAGCGCTGCCCCAGCCGCCGTCATTGAGTACGCCCTTGCCGTCAACCAGCTATTCGACACGTGCCAGCGCGAATATCAAGACCTGGCGGGAAAGGCTGACGGCCACGCGAGTGATGTCCGAACCCTGATCGAGGCATGGCCGGTATCGGCCGCCCAGTGAGATTTCCCGTTATGGCGAGGGATTCCCGCTGTGAGCCGCAGCGCACAACCTGAAAGTCGACCATGGCAACCACCTCCATCTGCCGCTCTTCCTTCCGCTCCCTCGTTGCTCTTTCGCTCGCAGCTTGTGCCGCGGCTTCGAGCTGTATTCGCGATGTCTATGAAATCGGCATCGCGGTCTTTCGTTTGGCACGCACCTGGCTGATGTCGGTCCCGGCCTCGATCTCGCCCGTGGAGCGCAACGCGATGGATCTGGTCAAGCCCCCTCAGTACCTGAAAGGCCAGGCGGCTCGTGCCAAGGCCTCCCAGCGCAGCCAGACCGAACCGTGCCGCAAGTTCAGCGCCTGGAGTTTGTGTCCCTCGATCTGAGGCGCTCCGGTCTACACCGACTTGAAGGCCCGCCATGTGCGGGCCTTTTTCATTCTGGGCAGTCGTCAAACTCGGGGCTGAACGGATCCATGGGCCTGACCTGCACCCGGCCCAGCAACTCAAGCGCTACGGACTCATCCCAAACGCAGAGCCACGACTGCCGGTATTTGGAGGGCTTACCACGCGAAACCCGCGACACGAGCTCGGTTCCGGTGATGTGCATCGCTTCTCCGCGGACCTGACAGACCTCGGCATATTCCAGGCGCTGGATCAAGTCTTGGCCGTCTGTGCCCAGCAGTCGGGCCTGCAGTCGGCGCCCTTCGGTGAGGGCCGGGGCCAGCAGCAAATCACCCCGGATGCCGACCCTCAGCGCGGGGTCAGTGCCGGGGATTCTGTGGCCGGCGTGGCGGATGCGGTAGACGATGAGATGCACAAAACTGGCGTAGCTTTTGGCGTAGGTTTGAAAATCAGACCTTGATTTTCAGAGGAGAACATAAGCATCCAGAATCACAATGTTCATCCCCTGATTGTGCCCTGCCTGGGGTGGGCATCGGGCCTGGAGGGGATGGATCATGGAACCGGTTTGGGTGAATGCAGGCATTTGCCCGCTTCAGCGTAGGACATTGCGATAGATGATGAATCGCGAGGCCCGAAGTCTTGGGGCACGATGCGCGCTTTTTTGGGCCCCAAGGCGGGTCGATTGGGGTACGCCGGATTCAGCCCGGGGTAGAGCCGATCATTGTCAATGCACCAATCCGGGATGGGCGGCAGCCAAGCGCTCCAGCTCGGCACACACATCGGCCATGCGTCCGGAAATCACCAGTCGACCAGCCTGTCGAGGGTTGGGGCAGCTTTCCCGGATCCGCAACACACGAAGGGGGCGCAGGCTGGAGGACGAGGGGCTCGAGTGCACCTGGGGGGCTGTGGCGACAGGCCCGCGGTCCATGCGGTCGGCTCGTGCATCCACCGGCACCGTGGCCACCGCCTGTTCGAGGGCGATGCCGACCAGATCCTGGGATGCCTGTGGGATGGGGGGAGGTGCTTCGCAACCCGATGTCATCCGCTTGGAGGCTTGCGCGCCCAGATTGGCGTCATTCAAGCCTGCATTGTGGGTGTGTCGAGGGGCCAAGATGGCGCTCAGAGGCGCGAGCCAACGCACGGCAGTGGTGAATGCCTTTCCCATGTGAAACTCCAGTTCGATTCAGGGGTTGAACACAGGCAGGATTGAAAGATGGAGCCAGCGCAGGGTTTCGACAAGGACACCTTGCCTCAAACGCCCGCCACCTGCGCAGGCCAGCCGCTTTACATCAGCATCGTGTTTCGGATCAAGCCAACAGCCAGCCCTTCGATCTCGAAAGGGTCACCCGGCTGGACGATGATGGGGGCGAAGTCCGGGTTTTCGGCGATCAGTTCGATGTGCTGCGGTGTCTTGCGCAGGCGCTTGACCGTGACCTCTTCACCGAGGCGGGCCACGATGATCTGACCGTTCTTGGCTTCACGGGTGGATTGCACTGCCAGCAGGTCGCCATCCATGATGCCCGCGTCACGCATCGACATGCCGCGCACCTTCAGAAGGTAGTCGGGCTTGTGCTGGAACAGGCTGTTTTCCACGTAATAGGTTTGATCCACGTGCTCTTGGGCGAGAATCGGTGAGCCTGCGGCGACTCGTCCGATCAGGGGCAGTGCCAATTGGCTCAGGCCGGGCAGGGGCAAGGAGAATTGAGGGTCGCGGCTTTGATTCAGTTGGCGCAAGGTTTCGCCACGCAGCCGGATGCCGCGAGAAGTACCGCTGACCAGTTCAATGACCCCTTTGCGTGCCAGCGCTTGCAGGTGTTCTTCAGCCGCATTGGCAGATTTGAAGCCCAACTCGGATGCGATTTCAGCCCGGGTTGGCGGAGCACCGGTGAGGCCGATGGCGCTCTGGATCAGTTCCAGAATCTGTTGCTGTCGTGCGGTGAGCTTGGGCATGTCCATGGTGGCGGCTCCTGAGGGCTGTTTTAATATCCAGTAACTGTATTTTTGACCAGTTTTTTCTGAAATGCAAGCCAACATCACGACTTCTTCGCACCTTGTTGTATTGGGGACCGGAGGCACGATCGCGGGCGAGGCGGGAAGGCCCGATGACAACATCGGCTACCGTGCTGCGCAACGCGGGGTGGCGGATCTGCTGGCGGGGCTGCCTTTGGCGCAGGGTGTCACCGTGCAATGCGAGCAGGTGGCTCAGCTCGACAGCAAGGACATGGACCACCCGACGTGGCAGGTGCTGCTGGAGCGTGTCCTGCATTGGCTGGCCGATCCCGCTGTGCAAGGCGTGGTCATCACCCATGGCACCGATACGCTCGAAGAGACCGCCTATTTCCTCGGCGCCACCCTGGGCCACTGTGCCAAGCCCGTTGTGCTGACCTGTTCCATGCGGCCGGCGACTGCGTTGGCGCCGGATGGTCCGCAGAATCTGGTGGATGCCGTGGCGGTGGCTCGCGACCCGCGGGCAGCGGGGGTTCTGGTGGTGTGTGCAGGCCTGGTCCACGAAGCCAGTGTGGTGCAGAAAGTTCACACCTATCAGCCGGATGCATTCAGTTCGGGTGACGTCGGTCCTTGTGCTCGCCTGTATGAGGGCCAGGTGAACTGGTTGCGAACGGCTCCTTCGGGTGGGGCGGGTGCCCGGCCCGCCGCGTTGGCAGCGGCCTGTTTGGCGCTGCCTGCGGCCGATTGGCCTTGGGTTTCGGTGCTTTACAGCCATGCCGGCGCGCAAGGCCGAGAGGTCGATGCCTTGGTGGCCCAGGGTGTGCGGGGCTTGGTGATTGCTGCAACCGGCAATGGCACCCTGAATCAGGGCCTGGATCAAGCCCTGCAGCGGGCGGCAGCAACCGGTGTGGCTGTCGTTCGCAGTTCTCGCTGTGCCTTTGGCCCGGTGTTGGTCACGGAGGCCGGTGGCTGGCCCGTGGTGCCTGGGCTGAACCCGGTCAAGGCCCGAGTGGCCTTGTTGTTGCAGTTGCTGGCTTGAGTTACTGGTTTGGCGAAGGGTGACGGCGCTCATTCCGGGCGCAAAAAAGCCACCCGCAGGTGGCTTCTGGCCGGCCGTCTGAGCCGGGCTCAGCTGGCCAGGGCTTGCAGTGCGCGAGTCGTGATCTCGTCGACCGAACCCATGCCGCTGATGGCGCGGTACTTGGGGGCTGCTGCGGCATCGTCCTTGGCCCAGTTTCCGTAGTAGTCCACCAGGGGGCGGGTCTGTGCGCTGTAGACCTCCAGGCGCTTCTTGACCGTTTCTTCCTTGTCGTCGTCGCGCTGGATCAGCGGTTCACCGGTGAGGTCGTCCAGGCCTTCGGTCTTGGGCGGGTTGAACTTGACGTGGTAGGTGCGACCCGAAGCCGGGTGTGAACGACGGCCGCTCATGCGCTCGATGATGGCTTCAAAGGGCACATCGATTTCGAGCACGTAGTCAAGCTTGACGCCGGCTGCCTTCATGGCATCGGCTTGAGGGATGGTGCGGGGAAAGCCGTCGAACAGGAAACCATTGGCGCAGTCGGCCTGGGCAATGCGTTCCTTGACGAGGTTGATGATCAACTCATCGCTCACCAGGCCGCCAGACTCCATCACGCTCTTGGCTTGCAGGCCCAGGGGTGTGCCGGCCTTGACCGCTGCACGCAGCATGTCGCCTGTTGAAATCTGGGGGATGCCGTACTTTTGGCAAATGAAGGTGGCTTGCGTGCCTTTACCCGCGCCTGGCGCGCCCAGCAGAATCAGTCTCATGGAAGTCCTCGGATAGTGTCAAATCGGCCGGCACCACTGGCTGCGCACAAGTTGACCCCGGTGGGCCAAGGCAGATGCAGTGCTCATTTGGTCCAGAGGATAGCATGGGCAGGCCTGCGCCATCCTTACGCTTGTGACAAAGCGCAGGGTCCCCGATTGCCCGGGGTGCGCGCAGATTCAGGCCGAGAGCCCGCTGAAATGCGCTCGCACACGTGCCAAGTCTTCAGGGGTGTCGACGCCGGGCCCTGGGGCCTGCTCGCTCAGGTGAACCGCAATGCGGTGTCCGTGCCACACGGCCCGCATTTGTTCGAGCGATTCCACCACTTCGATGGGCGCTTGAGGCAGCTTGGGGAAAGCACGCAGAAAGCCGACGCGATAGCCGTAAATGCCGATGTGGCGCAAGGGCTTGAGCCCGGCCGCAACCGGACTGCGCCACCAAGCCTGCCCGGCCATGTCTCGTGACCAGGGGATTGGTGCCCGGCTGAAGGTCAGTGCCAGGCCCGAGGCCTCCAGCACCACCTTGACCACATTCGGGTTGGTGAACTCTTCCAATGATTCGATGGCATGCGCAGCCGTGCTCATGCTGGCACCAGGGTGCAGGCGCAGCAGCGCGGCCACGGCGTCGATCAGGCCGGGGTCGATCAGCGGTTCGTCGCCCTGGACATTCACCACCAGCTCATCGTCAGCCAGGCCCAGCACGCCACAGGCTTCGGCCAGGCGATCACTGCCCGAAGGGTGGTCGACCCGGGTCAGGATGGCCTGAACACCGTGCTGTTGGCAGGCGGCCACGATGCGCGCATCGTCTGCGGCCACCACCACGGTGGCGGCCTGGCTCAACTGGGCCTGGCGCGCCACACGCACCACCATCGGCAGGCCTGCGATGTCGGCCAGCGGTTTGTCCGGCAGGCGCGACGATGCCAGCCGAGCCGGAATCAGAACCGTGTAGCTCACAGGCCCAGTTCCTCGTCACTGAGGGCGCGCGCCTCGTTTTCCAGAAGAATGGGGATGCCATCGCGAACCGGGTAGGCCAGGCGGGCGCTGTGGGACACCAGTTCCTCGCGTTGTTTGTCGTAGGTCAGCGGGCCCTTGGTCACGGGGCAGACCAGCAGTTCAAGAAGTTTGCTGTCCATGCGGAGAGGGTGTTTGTTCAGAGGTGGTGCGAAGGGAAGGCTTGGATGATAGCGCCGCATCCAGTCGCTGCTGCAGGTCGTCCCAGAATGCCGGCTCGGGTTCGAATTGCAGTGCCAAGGCCCAGGCGTCGGGTTGGATGGCCCACAGCTTGTAGGCATCTTTTTCGGTGCAGATGAGGTCCAGTCCGGCCGGGCTGTGGGGAATTCCGTCGCGGAAGTCATGGTGATCAGGCAGTGCCGTGGTCTGTTGCACACGGAGTCCCAGGTCTTGCAACATGCTGAAAAACCGTGCCGGATGGGCAATGCCTGCGACGGCGTGCCAGTTGCGCTGTCGCAAGCTGTCGACCGAGCAGCTCAGGCCGTGCCCGTTGAATGCCACCGGGGCCAATTGTCGATGGGCCCGGTAGCCCGCAAAGGCGGGGTGATCCCCTGTGTGCAAGACCAGGTCCACGGGCCGAGGCCAGGGCTCGCGCAGCGGGCCGGCGGGCTGCAGAAAACCGTTGCCAACCCCTCGGTCATCGAACACGCACAGCTCAATGTCCCGTTGCAGGGCCAGGTGCTGCAGCCCATCGTCGCAGACGATCACCTGAGTCGCGGGGTGGCGGTGCAACAAGGCCTGGGCGGCCTGGGCCCGCTGGCGTGCCACAAAGACTGGTGCACCGCTGCGGCGCTGAATCAACAGGGGCTCGTCCCCCACTTCATGGGCCTCGCTGGTGGCCGTGACCTCGCGGCAATCGTCGGTTTGACGACCGTGCCCACGTGACACCACCCCGACCGCCAGTCCGCGTTGGCGTAACCCATGCACCAAGGCCAGCACGGTGGGTGTCTTGCCTGCACCGCCGGCCACCACGTTGCCAACCACGATCACCACGGCCGGCACCCGGTAACTGGCCAGCCAGCCGCGCCGGTAGGCGATGCGCCGAAGGGCCACCAAAGCCCCCAGCACCTGCGAGAGGGGCCACAAGGCCCAGGCCACCAGCCCTCGGTGCTGCCAGGCCTGCAGCAGGCGTGTTGAAAGCCCCGTCGTGGATCGGGTCATGGATCGAGCTTGTCAGCAGGGCTCAGCGATTGCCGGCCCGGGGAGACTGGGTGGCAAAGGTGACCTGGGACAGCCCGCTGCGCCGTGCGGCTTCCATCACACTGATCACCGACTGGTGGGTGGCGCTGGCATCCGCGCTGATCACCACGACGGTGTCGCGGCCGCCTTTGGCCGCTTCAGCCATGGCCATGGCCAGGCTGTCGGGGTTGCCCGGCACCGGCACCTTGTTGACGGCAAAGCGGCCGTCAGCGCTGACACTGACGATCAGCTCGCGGGGATAGTCGCGTTGCGCATCGGCATCGGCCTGCGGCAAGCGCAGTTGCAACTCCGTGAACTTGCTGTAGGTGGTGGAAAGCATCAGAAAGATCAGCACCACCAGCAACACGTCGATGAAGGGGATCAGATTGATTTCAGGCTCATCCTGGCGGCGTGGGCGAAAGTTCATGGGGCCTTACTTGCGCAGGGTGTTGAGGTGGCGCAGCAGGCGCTCGGCGGCCAGTTCCATGGTCAGCAGGTAGGCGTCGGCACGGCTGCGGAAGTAGCGCCAGAAAATCAGGCTGGGGATCGCCACGATCAGGCCGAAGGCGGTGTTGTACAGGGCTACCGAGATCCCGTGGGCCAGTTGGGCCGGGTTGGTGCCACCGCTCAGCGCCCCCGGGCCAGCAGACTGCGAGCCGAAGATGTCGATCATGCCGATCACCGTGCCCAGCAGGCCCAACAAGGGGGCTGCCGACGCAATGGTGGCCAAGGCACTGAGGTTTTTGTCCAGTTTGGCCGCCACACGTCGGCCGCTGCCCTCCAATTCGGTGCGCAGCTCGGCTTCGGTGCAGTGGGGGTGCTGCAACAAGGTCTTGAAGCCACTGGCCAGCACTTCACCCAGTGCCGAGTTCTGTTCGAGCTGTTGCACGACCTCGCTGGAGGGCAGGCCATGGGCCGAGACGGTGAGGGCTTCGTCCAGCAGGCTGTCCGGTGCGATCCGGGAGGGCCGCAAGCTGATCAGACGCTCCAGAACGAGCGCCAGCGCCAGCACGGAGCAGACCAGCAAGGGCCAGATGGGCCAGCCAGCGGCTTGAATGATCGAAAGCAAAGGGTCTCTCCCAGAGGGTGTGGTTCTGCACCGGATTATGGCGGAGCTTTGGGGGGCTGCAGTGACGAACGGCATGCGCCTCGGAGGACGGCTCAGTCACTCACAAAATCTGTGGATAACTTTGTGGGGAACTCGGTCGCAATCCCTTCCAGATGGCGCCAAACGGTCATTTCTCTACTTTGATTAAAAAATAAGCATATAAAAAAATTAATTAAATCAATGAGTTATGACGTGTTTGCTGGCTTTGGAGATGCTTTGGGCGGGGTGCAGTATGCGATCAGCGGTCGCCCTCGCTTGTGGAGTACTTGCCCATGCCAAGGCGCCTGCAAAGGCCCGAGGGGCGCCAATGGGGGCTGAAACCCCAGTGTTTGCGGGCTGTATCGGGTGTTTTCTATCGCCAGACCGCATCAATGCTGCCTTGACGGCTTGAGTGATGCCCAAGGTCTGATCCGGGGCGGTTCGCGCGTCGTCCGTGGGCCGTGGACTTCGCGGGTTGTGCACCCGTGGGGACTGATCCTGGGCCAATGGGCGGGTTGATCGGGGGCTGTCGCATGGTCACCCGAATTAGTTCCTACAATGCGCCAGCAAAGCTGTTTTTTCACGATAAACCACACGAGGAAACCATGGAACATACCCTGCCCGCACTGCCTTACGCCATCGATGCATTGGCGCCGCACTACTCCCAGGAAACCCTGGAGTTTCACCACGGCAAGCATCACAACGCTTACGTCGTGAACCTGAACAACCTGCAAAAGGGGACCGAATTCGAAACCAAGACCCTGGAAGAGATCATCAAGACCTCCAGCGGCGGTATCTACAACAATGCAGCCCAGATCTGGAACCACACCTTCTTCTGGAACTGCATGAAGCCCAACGGTGGCGGTGAGCCCACCGGCGCCCTGGCCACGGCCATCAATGCCAAGTGGGGCAGCTATGCCGCCTTCAAGGAAGCCTTCGTCAAGTCGGCTGTCGGCAACTTTGGGTCGGGCTGGACCTGGCTGGTCAAGAAGGCCGATGGCAGCGTTGACATTGTCAACACCGGTGCCGCAGGCACGCCCCTGACCACCGCTGACAAGGCTTTGCTGACGGTCGACGTGTGGGAGCACGCCTACTACATCGATTACCGCAACCTGCGCCCGAAGTTTGTCGAGACCTTCCTCGACAAGCTGGCCAACTGGGGTTTCGCGGAAGCCAATTTCGCCTGAGTTCATCCGGCCTCTGCAGGGGCGTGGCTTACCGCGCGCCCTCATTGAAATGCCACCTTCGGGTGGCATTTTTCTTGGGCTGGTGTCAACTTGAGCCGGCCTGCGGCTGGCGGATCAACGTTTGTCGAAGGGCGGGCCGCTGAGCTTGAGCCCAGCCTTGAAGCCTCGCTTCTGGAACCAGCCTTGGTTCATTTCCAGAACGAAACGAACGGGTTTGCTGCTGCAGTGGGATTCGGTGGTCTGGGGCTTCATGTCGGCCAGATTCACCACTGTGCCGTCGTCGGCCACAAAGGCGGCGGTGAGTGGCAGCAGCGTGTTCTTCATCCAAAAACACTGTGTTGCAGGCACCTCGAACACGAACAACATGCCTTCCTGCTGAGGCATGTTGGGGCGGTTCATCAGTCCGATCTGGCGCTCGACAGGTGCCGAGGCGACCTGGGCATCGATCTGGTACATGCCTGCAGACAGCTGCACACGGGGCAGGTTGAGCTGAGGCCCTTCCTGTGCATGAGCCGTGAGGCCGGAGAAAGAAAGCAGTGCACACAGCAAAGCCTGGGACAGGTGGCGGCGGGGCAGTTTCATGGTGGATTGATCCAGTGGTGCGACCCAGAAATGCGGTCAGCATCAGCGTTCCATTTTGGCCTAAAAAGACAGCGCTGACCGGTGCAGCAGGGCAACTTTGCACAGCCCTCTTGCCTTGGCCGGGGGTTGTGAAGCAGCCGCTCCAAGCCGGTGTCGCCAGGTGATGCCGGTCTCTGGGTGCAAGGCCTTGAGCGGGGCGCTCATGGGTGGCAAGCACAGGCGCTAAGATCAGGCGTTTTACTTCATTTGCTAAGTTGTTCAGCCTCACCGGAGACGTCAGTCCATGACCCGTTATCAGCATATCCAGGTTCCCGAGCAGGGCGAAAAGATCACCGTCAATGCGGACAAGACCCTCAAGGTGCCCGATCACCCGATCATTCCTTTCATTGAAGGCGACGGCGTGGGGCGTGACATCACGCCAGTGATGCTGAAGGTGGTGGATGCCGCGGTGGCTCATGCTTACGGTGGGCAGCGCAAAATCCATTGGATGGAGGTGTTTGCCGGCGAAAAAGCCACCCACCTGTATGGCCCGGATGTCTGGTTGCCTGAGGAAACCGTGGAGGTCGTGCGCGACTACCTGGTGTCCATCAAAGGGCCGTTGACCACCCCTGTAGGGGGCGGGATCCGTTCGCTCAACGTGGCCTTGCGCCAGGAGCTGGATCTTTACGTCTGCCTGCGCCCCATCCAGTATTTCAAGGGTGTGCCTTCGCCGCTCAAGGAGCCTGAAAAGACCAATATGGTGATCTTCCGCGAGAACTCGGAGGACATCTATGCCGGCATCGAGTTCGAGGCCGGCAGCGACAAGGCCAAGCGCCTGATCAAGTTCCTGCACGACGAGTTCGGTATCACCAAGATCCGTTTTCCTGAAACCTCCGGCCTGGGCATCAAGCCGGTCTCGCAAGAGGGCACCGAGCGCCTGGTGCGCAAGGCCATCCAGTACGCCATCGACAACAACAAGCCCAATGTGACCATCGTGCACAAAGGCAACATCATGAAGTTCACCGAAGGCAGCTTCCGCGAATGGGCCTATGAGCTGGCGGCCAAGGAGTTCGGTGGCGAGTTGATTGATGGGGGCCCTTGGATGCGTGTGCCCAACCCCAAGACGGGTGGCCAGATCGTGATCAAGGACAGCATCACCGATGCGTTCCTGCAGCAGATCCTGCTGCGCCCAGTCGAGTACAGCGTGGTGGCCACACTCAATCTCAATGGGGACTACATCTCGGATGCCGTGGCGGCTCAGGTGGGGGGCATCGGCATTGCGCCCGGGGCCAATCTGTCGGACACCGTGGCAATGTTTGAAGCCACGCACGGCACGGCGCCACGCTATGCCGGCAAGGACTACGTGAATCCAGGTTCAGAGATCCTCTCGGCCGAGATGATGCTGCGCCACATGGGCTGGAAAGAAGCCGCAGACCTCATCATCCGCTCGCTGGAGAAGGCCATCCTGAGCAAAAAGGTCACCTACGACTTTGCCCGCCTGATGGAGGGCGCAGTGCAGGTCAGTTGCTCGGGTTTTGGTCAGGTCATCATCGACAAGATGCAGGAGTGACGACGCCTGCCGGGCGCCAGTGCGCCCGGCGTCTTGGATATGTTTTAGCGCTGATGGGCCTGGATGAGCGGCCCCAACATCAGGCCTTGATGAGCACGGTTTCGTCGATCTTGTTGGCCAGTTGAGCAATGGCCAGCGCGGCGGGGCTGTTGGGGTTGTTGATGGACAGCAACTGGCGGCGCATCACGGCATCACGCACCGAGGGGTCGGCTGGAATGTCACCCAGGTGGATCAGCCGCACCGGCCGGCCGGTGTCGGTGCTCACGAAACGGTCCAGCACCTGCTGCAACTGTCCGGTGATGGCGCGACCATCACCAGGACGCACGGTCTGGTTGATGATCATGCGCACCTGACGGCGCTTTTGCTGCATCGACAGCACCTTGATGGCGGCGTAGGCATCGGTCAATGAGGTGGGTTCTGGCGTGGCCACCAGCAAGACTTCTCCGGCCAGCGAGACCGCAAACAGCACCACATCGGAAATGCCGGCGCCGGTATCCAGCAGCACCACGTCGAAGCGCGGCAGCAGGCTGCGCAGAACACGCACGAACTCATCGCGCACTTCGGGTGTCAGGCGTGAATATTCGACCATGCCCGAGCCAGCCAGCAACACGCTGAAGCCGCCAGGGGCCTTGACAATGGCCTCGTCCACGGTGGCCTTGCCTGTGAACACGTCGTGCAGCGTGACCTTGGGATGCAGGTTTAGCACCACGTCAAGGTTGGCCAGGCCCAGGTCAGCATCCAGCACCAGCACACGCTGGCCACGACGGGTCAGGGCGGCTGCCAGATTGGCCGCGACAAAGGTCTTGCCGACGCCGCCTTTGCCGCTGGTGATGGCCAGGACCTTGGCCGACACAGCTTCCGCAGGGGTGGGTTTCAGCGCTTCGCTCATCTGTTCACTTTCGGTTGGCGCTGTCGGCCGGGTCACTTTGATCGGTTGAAGTTCCAATGCCGTCCTGATTGTGGACGTCATAGAACAGCAATCCCTTTTCTTCTGCACTCACCGTGCTGTCTGGAGGGAAATCCAGGCAGACACGGTTGCGACCCTCCGATTTCGCCCGATACAACTGGTGGTCAGCCCGCTCGATCCAAAGGGAAATCGGCGATCGGACCCAGGGCAGGGTGAACGACCCTCCAATGCTGACGGTCACGTTGATGGCCACGCCCGGGGCGATGGTGATGGGCGTGGATTCCACGATAGATCGGATGCGCTCGGCAACGGCTCGCCCGAACGCCGCCTGGCAGCCCGGCAGCACCACGGCGAACTCTTCGCCCCCATAGCGGGCCAGGGTGTCCATGGGGCGCACACAATTCGCCAAGGTGTTGGCCACCGATTGCAGGACGATGTCGCCCGCAGGGTGGCCGAACCCGTCGTTGACCAGTTTGAAGCGATCGATGTCCAGCATCAACAGCAGCGCTGATTCACCCGTTCGGGTCACTCGGTCGACCTCGCGTTCCAGTACGGCACGAAATTGACGTCGATTGGCCAGTCCGGTCAGCGGGTCTTTGAGTGACAGCTCACAAAGGCCATCAATCAGATGCTGCAGATAGCCTGTGGGGCTCTCTGATGCAGGGTGGTGCAAATCCTCATCTTGTGCCAGCAACGCCAGGGCGGTGTCGAGACGAAGACTGCTGAGGTCAATCGGTGCAGGAGCCTGGGAGGGGGACACGAGTGGAGGACGGACAAGAGTTTTGCGAAGTTTAACAGTACGCCCTTCGGCGCTAAGTGACAAATTGTGGTGCTTATTGCCCACTTTACCCATTTGACGACAAGTGATGCAGTGCTGTCAGTGTTTCCAGATCGGTTCGATAGGTTTTCAGCAGCGGTCCTTCTTTGAGGCATCCGGCACGTCGTAAAACAGTATCAACTGGTAATTTCAGTCCGCTGATGACCAGCGTGATATCGCGCTCATGCAGCATCAGCATGATCTGCTGAAAGGCTTCCACGCCGGTCACGTCAATGCGGTTGATCGGCTGGGCATACAGGCACACGCACTGCGTGTCCGGGTGGCGCGCCAGGTGGTCGACGATGTTGCGCTCCAGTGTGCTGGCCGAGGCAAAGTCAAGTTCGGCGTCCATGCGCAGGGCATACAGGTGGGGCGCCAGCGGGGGCAGGTGCCACAGATGGCGGTCACGAAGGCTGCCGTCGGCGTGCAGGCCGACCTCGATGATGCGGGGGTGCAGGCGCTGATACAGGAAATGGGTCAGGCTGGCCACCAGGCCAGCCAACACCCCCCAGTAAAGCTGAGGTGCGGTCACCAGTGTCAGCACAAAGGTGGCGCCGGCGGTCAAGGCCTCGACCTTGGAGATCTTCCAAAGGCCGATCAGCTGCATCGGACGTACCAGATTCAAGACCGCCGCCACCACGATGGCCGCCAGCACGGCTTGCGGTACGTGGTACATGTAGGGGGTCAGGAACAACAGCACCACCACCACCAGCATGACTGAGAACAGGGTGGCCCATCCGGTTTTGGCGCCTGCATACAGGTTGATGGCCGAGCGCGAGAACGAAGCACTGATGGGAAACGAGCCGCTCAAGCCCGAGGCGATCTTGGCCAGGCCCTGGCCAATCAGATCCTGGTTTTCATTCCATTGCGTGCCCCCGCGCTGGTTTTCGACCTTCGCACTGGAGGCGGTCTCCAGAAAGCTGATCAGCGTGATCACCAGGGCTGGCATCACCAATTGTGAAAAAGCGTTCATCGACAGGCCGCCTGGCCAATACAAGTGGGGCAGGCCGGAAGGCAGGGCACCCACCACGGCGCCGCCCGACTGGGCAAAGCCAAGGCTGGCGCTGAGGACGCCGGCCACCACCACGATGAGCATGGCCGCCGGCCAGCGCGGTAGCCAACGTTTGGCCAGCAGCAGGGCCGCCAGAGAGCCGGCGCCGAAGCCCAGCGCGATCAGGTCATGCTGGCCCAGCGCCAGCCAGTCATGGCTGTCGGGCTGCAATCCAGTCAGGGCGCGCATCTGCGAGCCGAGGATCAGCCAGGCGGCTGCTTGTGTGAAGCCGGAGAGCACCGGTGAGCTCACCAGGTTCAGCAGCCAGCCGAAGCGCCCCAGACCCAACAGCAGTTGCAAGCCCCCCGACATCAGGGCCAGCCAGACTGCCAGCGCCACCCAGGTGTCGCTGGCCGGTTCGGCCAGGCCGGACAGCGACGCCCCGATCAACAGGCTGCTCAGGGCCGTCGGGCCCACGCCCAGGCGAGTCGATGAACTCCATAACACGGCCACCACCGCCGGCACGATCGAGGCATAAATCCCTGTGATCAGGGGCATGCCAGCCAAAGCGGCATAGGCCACGCCCTGCGGCAGCAGCATCAGCCCCACCGTCATGCCCGCGGCAAATTCGCCCAGCAGGGTTTCACGGGATGGCCGTGGCCAATTGAGGAATGGGAACAGGCGATGCAGGCGGTCGTTTTTCACAGCGGCTTCCGGGCTCGGTGACTGCCTCATGGCGGGCAGTGCGGGGGTGTTTGGCGTTGAAGCTACCACAAGCGACGGCGAGCAGCAGGGGGCGGCATGCGGCGATAACATCGGACCATGACCGATTCAAGCCCCGACTCCCGCGATCCGATCACCCAACTGATCCATCACCCCTACCAGCCGCCAGCAGGTTTTCAGGCGCCTCAGCCGGCTGTGCACAAAGCCTCGACGGTGATTTTTGCCGACACCGCGGCCATGCGAAACCGCGACTGGCGCAGCCGCACAGGCTACACCTACGGCCTGCACGGCACGCCCACCACTTTCACGCTGGAAGAGCGACTGTGCCAGCTGGAAGGCGGTCTGCAATGCCTGCTGGTGCCCAGTGGTCTGGCCGCCCTGGCGAACGTCGCCCTGGCGCTGCTCAGCCAGGGCGACGAGATTTTGATTCCGGACAACGCCTATGGCCCCAACAAGGCCCTGGCCGAGGGGGAGTTGGCCCGCTGGGGGATTGCCCACCAGTGGTACGACCCGTTGAGCCCGGCCGATCTGGCCGCCCGCATCGGCCCACGCACCCGACTGGTCTGGCTGGAGGCGCCTGGCTCCGTCACGATGGAGTTCCCGGACCTGCCTGCCCTCACTGCGATCTGCCGTGAGCGCGGTGTGATCAGCGCGCTCGACAACACCTGGGGCGCCGGCTTGGCGTTCAAGCCTTTCGATCTGGGGCCCGGTTGGGGTGTGGACATCAGCGCGCAGGCCCTGACCAAGTACCCCAGTGGCGGTGGCGACGTGCTGATGGGCAGCGTCATCACCCGCGACGAGGCCCTGCATCTGCGCCTCAAGGGCACCCACATGCGACTGGGCCTGGGCGTGGGGGCCAACGACGTCGAGTCGGTGTTGCGCTCACTGCCGAGCATCGCCCTGCGGTATCAGGCGCATGACCAGGCGGCCCGCACCCTGGCCGGGTGGCTGCAATCCCAGCCGGCGGTGGCGCAGGTGCTGCATCCGGCCCTGGAGGGCGCGCCGGGGCATGGTCATTGGCAGGCGCTGTGCGGCGCCCAGGGACAACCCGCCCTGGCGGCGGGCCTGTTCAGCGTGGTGATGGACGAGTGCTACAGCGCAGCGCAGGTCGACGGCTTCTGCGACGCGCTGCGCCTGTTCAAGCTGGGTTACAGCTGGGGCGGTCCCATCAGTCTGGTGGTGCCCTACCACCTGTCCAGCATGCGCAGCCGGCCACAGGCCCACCTTCGCCCCGGCACCGTGGTGCGCTTTTCGATTGGCCTGGAGGCGGTGCAGGATCTTCAGGCCGACTTGGCGCAGGCGCTGGCCTCGCACTTGTCGGGCCGTTGAGCGATTTGCGGCCGGGTTGGTAGTTTCCTGAGTACCGCGGCAGGCCCTGCCGGGCTAGCCTGCGCATTGGCCCGGGCATCCCGTGCCATCGAAAGGAAACCTCCGCCATGGCCGCACCCCTGCCGCACCCTGACCTTCAAGGGCCCGCCGCCACCCCTGCACCGGTGGACGGCCCGGATCACCACCCCGAC
This sequence comes from Curvibacter sp. GW821-FHT09D12, assembly GCF_059416245.1. Classification (NCBI taxonomy): domain Bacteria; kingdom Pseudomonadati; phylum Pseudomonadota; class Betaproteobacteria; order Burkholderiales; family Comamonadaceae; genus Curvibacter; species Curvibacter sp. GW821-FHT09D12. The sequence continues at coordinate 124,899 of NZ_JBWKOU010000009.1, forward strand.
AGCGCAGAAGCCGACCGCCTGATCCTGGCCGCGCTGCGATGGACCGATCCCCTGCGCTGGTTGCAGCGCGGCGCGCTCGATGTGGCCGCCGCGCCGGGCATTGCTCTGTTTTATGGGCTTTGTTTCTGGGGCATGGCCTTGTTGCTGGGCTGGGTGTTCCGCAGCAGCCCCGAATACACCATGTCGATCGCCTCGGGCTGCCTGCTCGTGGGACCTTTCATGGCCATGGGCCTATACGACGTGAGCCGCCGCCGCGAAAGCGGTCAGCGGCCTGAATTGGGCCTGTCCATCACCTGCTGGGACCGACATCTGGGCAGCATGGCCATGCTGGTGTTGGTCATGATCGTGCTCGAGTTGCTGTGGGGGCGCGCCTCGCTGGTGGTGTTCGCGGTGTTCTTCAATACCGGAATGCCGTCCACCACCGGGGTCATCGACGCGATCTTCAACCCTGACAACTGGGAGTTCGTGGCCGTCTACGCGGTTGTCGGTGGCGTGTTCGCCAGCCTGGTCTATTCGATGGCGGTGGTGTCCATCCCCATGATCCTCGACCGCGACACCGACGCCATCACGGCGGCCATCACCAGCCTGCGGGTGGTGTTCACCCACACCGGTGTCATGCTGTTATGGGGGGCGCTGATCACCGCGCTGGTGGTGGCTGCTCTGTGGCCCTGGGGGGCCGGTATCGTCCTGGTGGGGCCCTGGCTGGGGCATGCCAGCTGGCATGCCTACCGCGGTGCGGTGCACTGGCCGGCCGAGTCGGCCAGCGGCACTGCGCCCACTGCGGGTTGAGTGGCGTCCGGCGGGTGTTACAGTGGACTTCAACTCGATAAGGAGAACCCGACTTGGCAACACCGAATTACGGCTACGAAAAGCGTCAAAAAGAACTGGCGAAAAAGCGCAAGAAAGAAGAAAAACTCAAGGCCAAAGCGGATCGCAAGGCCCTGGGGCTGCCGCCAGAGGCCGACGAGCCTGACGACGCTGACGAAGCCAGTGCCGAGGCTCCTGCGCCGGGCGCAGCGCCCCAGGCTTGAGCCGGTCAGGCTGCAGTCTCTACTTCAGCAGTCGGCGCAGTTCGGGCCACACATTGGCCAGCATGCGGGGGTGCGCCTCCTCGCGGGGGTGGATGCGATCGGCCTGGAACAGGCGTTCAGCATCTGGTCCTTCGGCGATGCCCTTCAGCAGAAACGGCACCAGGGCGGCCTTCTCGGCCGCGGCCACCCGGGCAAAGGTGCGCGAAAAATCCTCGGTGTAGGCGGCCCCATAGTTTGGGGGCACCTGCATGCCCACCAGCAAGACCCGGGCGCCGGCTTTCTGGCACGCGCGCACCATCTGGGTCAGATTGTCCTCGGTCATCTTGATGGGCAGGCCCCGCAAGGCGTCGTTGCCCCCCAGTTCGATCACGACCACTTGCGGCTTGTGCTGGGCCAGCAATGCCCCCAGTCGAGCTCGACCGCCCGAGGTGGTGTCGCCACTGATGCTGGCGTTGATCACCTGGAAGCGCTGCTTTTCAGCCTGGGCTTTATCGGCCAGCAAGGCCACCCATCCACTGCCGCGGCGCAATCCGTACTCGGCACTCAGCGAGTCGCCAAGCACCAGCACCGTCGGTACCGTGGCGGCTTGGGCCTTCATCAGGGCGCCATATGACCCCGCCAACATCAGACTGGCGCCGCTCAGGATAAAGTGGCGCCGAGCACCCCCCCTGGCTGGCATTGCCAGTTGCATCTTCATTGCATTCAACACGCCCCACCTTTCATGTCTGAAGCCCTCTCGCCAGCGATCGTCTCGGTCGAACACATCTTCAAGTCGGTCACCGATTCCACGGGCACGCTGGACATTCTGCGTGACATCGATTTCCGACTGGCGGCCCGGGAGACTGCCGCCATTGTGGGGGCCTCAGGCTCGGGCAAAAGCACCTTGCTGTCGATCATGGCGGGCCTGGACACCCCCTCGCAGGGCACGGTGCGCCTGGACGGTCACGATCTGTTCGCGCTGGATGAGGACGCCCGGGCCGCGTTGCGGGCCCGGCGGGTGGGTTTTGTGTTCCAGAGCTTTCAGCTCATGGGCAACCTCACGGCGCTGGAAAACGTGATGCTGCCCCTGGAGCTGGCCGGCCGGCGCGATGCCCGATCCGCGGCGGCCGAAATGCTGCGCCATGTGGGCCTGGGCCAGCGCCTCGGGCATTACCCCCGCGTCATGTCGGGCGGCGAGCAGCAGCGCGTGGCGTTGGCACGCGCCTTCGTGGTCGAGCCTGCGGTCCTGCTGGCCGATGAGCCCACCGGCAGCCTGGACTTTGCCACGGGCGACACCGTCATGAAGCTGATGTTCGAACTCAACCGCGAGTTCGGGACCACCCTGGTGTTGGTCACCCATGACCAGGCGATTGCAGCGCGCTGTGAGCGCCGCATCACGATCGAAGCCGGTCGGATTCAGCCCGCTGGCGTTTGAACGGCGCACTGCGGGGATAATCGGGCCCCATGTCATCCCCCAAAGTGCTGTTCGGCTTTCACGCCGTGGGCGTGCGGCTCAAGACCGCGCCCCAGACCATCATCGAAATCTACTTCGAGCCCACGCGCCGTGATGCGCGCATGCGCCAGTTCCTGGAGCGCGTGCGCGAAGCCGGTGTGCGCCTGATCGAGGCCGACGGGCTGCGCCTGGCCAAACTGGCCGGCAGCCACGGCCACCAGGGCGTGGCCGCCCGGGTCGAGGCCGTGGCCCAGGTCAAGTCGCTGGACGACCTGCTCGACCAGATCAAGGAACCTCCCTTGCTGCTGGTGCTTGATGGCATCACCGATCCGCACAACCTGGGGGCCTGCCTGCGGGTGGCCGACGGGGCCGGTGCGCATGCCGTGATTGCGCCCAAGGACCACGCCGCCGGCATCAACGCCACCGTGGCCAAGGTGGCCAGTGGCGCGGCCGAGACCGTGCCGTACTTCATGGTGACCAACCTGGCGCGCACGCTGGGTGAGCTCAAGGAGCGCAGCATCTGGTGCATCGGCACCAGTGGTGACGCGCCCAAGACCCTCTACCAGGTGGATCTGAAGGGCCCGACCGCCCTGGTGCTGGGCGCCGAGGGGGATGGCATGCGTCAACTCACCCGCAAGACCTGCGATGAGCTGGTCAACATCCCCATGCACGGCGCGGTGGAAAGCCTCAATGTGTCGGTGGCCAGCGGCGTGTGCCTGTACGAGGCGCTGCGCCAACGCCTGTGATGGCGTCCGATCCGGCCGCGGCCCTGGCAATGGGGCTGGCTCAGGTGCGCGGCTGGCTGGCCGACGCGCCGAGGGTGGCGGTGCTCACCGGGGCTGGGGTCAGCGCAGAGTCGGGTGTTCCGACCTTCCGTGATGCTCAACAAGGCCTGTGGGCGCAGTTCGATCCGCAGCAGCTGGCGACGGAAATCGGCTTTCGCGCCGACCCGGCCACGGTCTGGGACTGGTACCGCTTTCGCCGCGAGGCCATTGCCATGGTGGAGCCCAATGCCGGGCACCGAGCCCTCGCGGCCTTTGCCCTCACCCATCCAGGCCGCCTGACCCTGATCACGCAAAACGTCGATGGCCTGCATCAACGTGCCGGCAGTCCCGATGTGCTGTCCTTGCATGGGCAGATTTTTGAAGATCACTGGCTGGGCGGCCCCGGCCCAGCCTGCTCGCAGGCTCACCCCATGGGGGTGCCTTGTGAGCCGTCAGCGCTGGCGCCCGGTCACCCGCCCCATTGCGCGGTCTGTGGGCGCCTGGTTCGGCCCGGTGTGGTCTGGTTTGGCGAGTCGCTGCCTGAGGCCCCATTGCGTGCGGCCGAGCAGGCTGCCACGGCGTGTGATGTGATGCTGGTGGCAGGCACGGCCGGTGCGGTCTACCCGGCGGCCGGCTTGGTGTTCACGGCCCGTGACGCCGGAGCCCGGGTGGTGGTGCTCAACCCGCAGCCCACCGAACTCGATGCCCTGGCTGATGTGCTGCTGCGCTGCACCGCGGCTCAGGGCCTGCCCGCCTTGCTGGACGGGCTCTGAGCCAGGGCGATTGGCAGGGCGATTGTGCTCAGGGCTTGGCCGGAATCGGATCCAGGCCGGTCTGGCGGATCGCCGGTGCCGCCTCGGCAGAGGACAGGTAGCGCAGCAGCGCCTTGGCTGCTTCGGGCTCGCGTGCTTCGGTGGTGATGCCGGCGGCGAAGATCGTCACTTCCTGCACCTCATCGGGCAGGGTGCCGACAAAGTCCAAGCCCTCGATGGGCAGCAGTTCACTGACCTGCTGGAAGCCGAGTTCAGCATCGCCCCGTGCCACCACACTGCCCACGCGTTCACTCACGATGCGCCGGGCCTTGTCCTTGATCTGATCAGCCACCCCCAATTGCTTGAACAGCACTGTGGACAGGTAGGTGCCGCTGGCACTGGCCGAATAGGCGATGGAGCGGGCTTGCAGCAAGGTGTTCTTCAAGGCTTCCACACTGCTGATGTCGGGTTTGGGCGTGCCCTTGCGCACCGACAGTCCGATCAGCGAGCGACCGAGGTCCACCCGGCTGCCAGGCCGCACCTGGCCGGCGGCCACCAGGGCTTCCAGGGCCGGGACTGACAGGATCACCACGTCGGCCGGCTCGTGGCGGGCCAGCCGGCTGGGGATGGAGTCGGGCGCCCCTCCCAGCGAGGCGCCATAGCCCGAGACCACTTGATCGCCCGAGGCCTTTTCGTAGCCCGGCACCAGTTGCTTGTAGGCGGCGGTGAAGCCACCCGAGCTCAGCACATGCAGCTCGGCCGCCAGCGCCTGGCCGCACAGGGCGGCGCCCAGGCTCAGGGCGGTGATCCAGTGGCCGGCTTGTCTCCAGAGTTTCTTGTGATTCATGGCTGTGACCGTCCGGGCTCAGTCTTCACGCATGTTCGAGGCCTTGGCAATCGGTGCCAGGCGGGCCTTTTCCGCGTTGATGAACTTCACGAAATCGGCGCGGGTGCCACCGGCAGGGTCAATGCCCTGGGGGATCAGTCGGGCCCGCAGCTCAGGCGATTTGACCGCCGCGTCGATGGCCCGGTTCATGCGGTCCAGGATGTCCTCCGGTGTGCCTTTGGGGGCGAAAACACCCGACCAATGCCCGATGAAGATGTTCGGGAAGCCTTGCTCCTCAGCGGTGGGGATGTCGGGCATGGCGGCGATGCGGCGGTTCCAGGTCGAGGCCACGGCCTTCAGCTTGCCCCCCTTGATCTGTGGCAGCACGACCACGCTGGCTTCGGAGGTGGCATCCACCTGCTTGCCCACCACGGCGACCACGCCTTCAGAGCCGCTCTTGTAGGGCACCACCTGCAGTTTGGCATCGCTCTTTTTGAGCATCTCCGCCACAAAATGGGGGGTGCTGCCAGTGCCGGCAGTCGAGAAGTTCAGGCCCGGGCCTGTCTTGGAGGCCGCCAGTAGGCCCTTCAGGTCCTTGATCGGCGAGTCCGCCGGCACCACGATCACCGAGGGGCTGACGGCCATCATGGCCACCGGCACCAGATCGTCTTCCTTGTAGGGCATCTTGGCCTTGATCATCGCGTTGGTCACCACACCGGCCGCAGGGGCCAGGAAGGTGTAGCCGTCCGGGGCCGACTTGGCCACGATCTCGGCGCCCAGCACCGAGCCTGCGCCCGGCTTGTTGTCGATGATGATGGCCTGGCCCAGCTGGCGTGCCGTGGCTTCGGCCACGGCTCGGGCCACCAGGTCGTTGGCACCGCCCGGCCCGAAGGGCACCACAAAACGAATGGGTTTGCTGGGCCAGGTGTCGGCCTGGGCGCTCAGGCTGCCCAGGGCCAGGGCGGTGGCACCCAGCCAGCCGGCGATGCGGCGGCGAGAGATCGGGTGAGGCGTGGCAACGGAATCGGTCAACAACATAGGTCTCCTTGTGGGCCCCCTGGCCACCGTGGCGCGGGGCGGGCTGGTTTGGCATGGCCGGCGATTGTCAGCCCAGTTGCAAGTTTCGTAAATTGCAATACTTGCAGGTATTGGTGCATGAAACGAATCAATGTAGGGCTGGGCATCCGTGCTTGCGTCTGATCACTGTACCTCTCGCCACTCATCCTGGGGCGCTCGCATCGAGCGACTCGATCGCGAAGTGATCAGGACCCATGTTCATGTGCAACATCACCGGCGGTGAGGCCAAGTTCAGGGTCACGCCAGCGGTGCATTTGGCGGAAAATAGAGGTCTGTCTTCCACCCAGTTGAATCAGGCCAAATCGATGATTGAGGTCAATTTGCAGGAGATCCACCATGCATGGCGCCATCACTTCGGGGTGTGAAGTCACCCATGTCTCGACACAAAGCCTTTCGTTGCGCGTCGGTGAGGAGCATCTGACACTCAGCTTCAGCGATTTCCCTTGGTTTCAGCGGGCCACGGCCATCCAGTTGGCCGACGTCCAATGGCCTTCCTCGGATCACCTCTATTGGCCCCAGCTGGACATCGACCTGTCCTTGGAATCCATTCGCGAGCCCGAGCGCTTTCCACTGGTGTCGCGGGCCTGATGAGGCTGGTCTGACAAGGCTGCTCTGATCGGTTGGGGCCCGCGCTGGGCCCCCAGCCCTCAATCCGCCTTGAACCCCGTGGCCGCCACGGCCTTACCCCAGGTCACGGTGTCGGCCGCGATGATGCGGCCAAACTCTTCGCGCGACGTGCCGGTGACGGCAAAGCCGGCGTCCTCCATCTTCTGCCGGCCTTCGGGCGAACGCACGGCCTTCACGATGTCGGCGTTCAGCTTGGCCAGGATGTCGGGCGGCGTGCGCGCGGGCGCCACCACGCCGAACCAGGAGTTGAATTCCAGTCCCGCGTAGCCCTGTTCTTTCAGGGTGGGCACATCGGGCAGGCTGGCGCTGCGGGTGGCGCCGCTGCTGCCGAGGGCCAGCAGCTTGCCGGCCTTCACATTCGGCACCGCCAGGCCCACGCTGGCAAACACGGCCTGCACGTCGCCGCTGAACAGGCCGCCCAGGGCATCGCCTGTGCTCTTGTAGTGCACGGCTTCGGGCTTGATGCCGATGGCGTCACCGAACATGTAGGCCCCGAAGTGGCCCGGGGTGCCCGCGCCGAAAGTGGCCATGAACAGGCCCTTTTGGCTGCGCGTCCAGTCGACGAACTCCTTGGTGCTGCGGGCCGGCACTTTCTGCGGGTTGACCAGCAGCACGAAGTTCGAGGTCACCACCTGGCTGACGGCAGCAAAGTCTTTGGCGGGGTCGTAGGGCAGGCGGTTGTAGCTGCTGGGGGCAATGCTCAACTGGCCGGTCTCGCCCAGCATCAGGGTGTAGCCGTCGGCTGGGGCGCGGGCCGCTTCGCTGGCGGCGATCAGGCCGCCGGCGCCGGGCTTGTTGTCCACCACGACGGCGGTGTTGCCCCAGGCCTCCGACATCTTCTGCGCCAGCAGTCGTGCCACGATGTCTGGCCCGGTGCCGGCCGGAAAGCCCACGATCAGGCGCACCGGGCGGTTGGGGTAGCTGGCCGCCGGGCTTTGGGCCCAGGCCATCGAGGTGGCCAGGGTGCCCAGGGTGGCGGCCGTCAGGGCGGTGCCCAGCCAGCGGCAGGCGAGGCGGCGGGGGTTCTTGTTGTGCATGGTGTCTCCTTCAGGGCCTAACGATGTTGTGTGTTGCGTGTCGCGTGTTGCGTGTTGCGTGTCGCGAAAGCGGGTGGGTCAAAGCAGTTCGTGGAAGCGCATCAGCACGGCGCTGGGCTCGCGCACCCCGCTGCCGATGAACAGGCGCTCGGTGATCCAGCGCAGCGTGGGGGCGCTGGTTTCGAAGCGGGGCGCACAGCGGAAATACACCTGGGCCGGGTCCACCGGCTCGCCGCGCACCAGGCGGGCCATGGTTTCTGGCTCGGCGCGGCGCAGGGCATGGTTGTGCACGTAGATCAGTTCGCCGGCTTCGGTTTCCAGCACGTAGCGGGCATCGAGTTCGGCCAGGGTGTCGCTGAGCAGAAGCTGGAAATCAGCGCCACCCGGCAGCACCCGGGCTTTCCAGCCCACCCCCTGGACCTGACCGCCCAGGATGGGCACCACGCGCCGGTGGCCGTGCGGGCCTGGCCCCACATCCTGGGGGATGCCGACCTGCACCTGCAGGTCGGCGAAGGGGCGAAAACTGGGCGATACGAACAGGGACATGGGCACTCCGTTTGGGCGTGCCTTAGCGTAAATCCGGTGGCGCTGACCGCCTGTCATCCCAGAAGATGACAGCCATGAGGAAATGGACCCCTGGCAAAAGCAACTCACCGGCCCTGGCCGGGGGCGTGATGGCCCAGGCCATCCGCCGTCTGGGTGAAGAGGGCTTTGCCGCTGATTTGCTGCCTGCGTTGAGCCCCTTGCTGCCGGCGGCCTCGTGGTCGGTGTACCGCACCGGGCTGGCGTGTCAGCCCGCTCTGTTCATGTCCGCCAGCCATGGTGTGCCTGACACCACCCAGGCTTGCTGGCATGCCTATCTGGCTGGCCCCTACGCGCGTGATCGCAGCCTGCACAGCGAGTCGGCGGGCCCTTCGGTGCCGCTGCAGCTGTGCCACATCACTGCGCGCGAGGTCCCCCAGGACCACCGCGCCTGCGTGTACGAGGCCCATGGCGTGGCCGAGCGGGTGTCCATTGTCGAGGCCGAGGGGCCGGAGTGCATCTTTGCCGTGAACTTCTACCGCCACCAGCACCAGCGGCCCTTCAGCGACGCCCAACTGGGCGACTTCGAGGCCTGGTCACCGGCGCTGCTGGCCCTGGTGCGCAAGCATCTGCAGGTGAGTCCGCCGGCCCAGGGGTCGACGCAAGCAGCCTGGCGTGAGCGCCTGCAGGCCTTGCAGCAAGGCCTGACGGAGCGTGAGCTGGATGTCTGTGAGCGATTGCTGCGCGGCTACACCCAGGACGGCGTGGCCGCCGATCTGGGTTTGAGCCTGGCCACGGTCAAGACCTATCGCAACCGGGCCTTTGCGCGGCTCGGCATCCACTTCCGCAACGAATTGTTCGCCCGGCTGATGTGAGTGTCAGGCAGGGGCTTGTAGACGGCTTTGACGATCTCCCATCGACCCATGCGAGATCGTCAACGCGTTCTCAGACCCAGCTCAGGGCCCCCAGCAAGGCCCCGGCCGCCAGCAGCCACAGCAGGTGGATGCGGGTGCGCCAGACCAGCAAGGCGGCCACAGCGCTCAGGGCCCACAGGGCGCCATCCTGGCGCGGGTCGCCGCTGACGCTGCCCAAGGTCCAGGCCGTGGCCAGCAGCAAGCCGATCACCAAGGGGGCCATGCCTTGCTTGAAGGCCCGGATGGCCCGGTGCTGTTGGTAGCGGGCGGCCCAGCGGGTGGCCACCCAGGTCAGCACGGTGCTGGGCACCAGCATGCCCAGCATGGTGCAGGCCATGCCCAGCACGCCCAACGTGGCGGCATGGGCGCTGAGGCCGCTGCCACCGGCGGCGTTCAAGCCCACGTTCCAGCCCATCAGGCCGACAAACAGCACGTTGGGCCCCGGGGCCGCTTGCGCAATCGCGATCGAGGCATTGAACTGGGCCTCGGTCAGCCAATGCTGTTCCAGCACCAGGTAGCGGTGCATGTCGGGCACCAGGCTGATCGCACCACCCACAGCCAGCAGCGACAGTGAGGCGTAATGCAGCAGCAACTGCAGCCATTGGAGGGCTTCGAAGTGCAGGCTCATGGGGCGATCTTTCGCCAGGTCAGGCCGCAGGCCAGCAGGCCCAGGCCGGGCACCACCCAGCCCAGGGGCAGGTGCAGCCAGCCCACCAGCACGAAACAGGCCGCGGCCAGCAAGGCGCACACGGCCCGGCCCAGCGGGTGCTTCTTGAGGGGGGCCGCCAGCTTGAAGGCCGTGGCCGCGATCAACCCGGCGGCCACCGCGGCCATCCCGCGCAAGGCACCTGCCACCTGTGGATGTTGGGCGTACTGCACGTAAAGCGTAGCCAGGGCCAGCACGATCAGGGTGGGGAATGCCAGCATGCCCGACAGGGCGGCCATGGCACCACGCCAGCCAAAGTAGCGATCGCCCAGCATTACCGACAGGTTGACCACATTGGGGCCGGGCATGATCTGCGCCACGGCCCATTCCTCGACGAACTCTTCGTTCGTCATCCACTTCTTTTTTTCGACCAGCTCGCGCTGCACCACCGCCAGCACCCCCCCAAAGCCCTGCAGGGCCAGGATGCTGAACGAAAAGAACAGATCGCTGGGGGAACGGGGGCGCGGCCGGGTTTCGGCGGCCGCATCTGCAGAGGGGGCGGGGGGCATGGGCATCCCGGGATTATCGCCAGCTTGACCCAAGGCAAGGCATGGCCATCGCAATGCCCGACCCCGCCGCTTCAATACACCGGGTGGTGCTTCTCGATGGCTGTGCGGGTTGCAGCATCGATCGCGAAGCCCGCTCCATGGCGACGGGCCAGTTCGTCCGCGCGCTGCAGGAAGGCCGCCACCCCCATGCCGTAGATGAACTGCAGGGCGCCCCCGGTCCAGCCCGGAAAACCGATGCCGAAGATGGATCCGATGTTGGCGTCGTGCACGCTGGTCAACACCCCTTCGGCCAGGCAGCGTGCCGTCTCGATGGCTTGTCGGTACAGCAGGCGGTCTTTGACCTCCTGCAAGTCCCAGGCGTGGCCGGGCTTTTCAAACAGGGGGCGCAGCTCGGGCCAGAGGCGCTTTTTCTGGCCGGCCGGATAGTCGTAGAAACCGCCGCCGCCGGCCCGGCCCGGGCGGTTCAGCTCTTTGACCATGCGCTCGACCAGCAGTTCACCCGCCCCTGGGTGGTAAGTTTGCCCGGCGGCGGCCAGGTCGGCACGCGTCTGGTCGAGCACGTGCACGCTGAGCGTCAGGGCGGTTTCATCGAGCACCGCCAACGGGCCCACCGGCATGCCTGCCTGCACGGCGGCGTTTTCGATCACCGGGGCCGGAATGCCTTCGCCCAGCATCGCAGCGCCCTCCATCACATAGGTACCGAAGGTTCGGCTGGTGTAGAAGCCGCGCGAATCGTTGACCACGATGGGCAGTTTGCCCAGTGCTTGCACGTAGTCAAAGGCGCCGGCCACGGTGTCGTCGCTGGTCTGGTGGCCCCGGATGATCTCGACCAGCTTCATCTTGTCGACCGGGCTGAAGAAGTGGATGCCCACAAAGCGCTCGGCATGGGCGCTGGCCTGGGCCAGGCCACTGATGGGCAGGGTAGACGTGTTGCTGGCAAAAAAGCCACCGGCGGCCAGTTGGGGCTCGGCTTCGCGGGTGACGCGGGCCTTGAGTTCGCGGTTCTCGAACACCGCCTCGATGATCAGGTCGCAGCCCTGCAGGTCGGCCGCCTGATCGGTGGTGTGGATGCGCGCCAGCAGGGCCTGCTGATCGGCCGGGCTCAGTCGGCCCTTGTCGACCCGGGGCTGGGTGATGCGCTGGCTGTAGGCCTTGCCCGCCTCGGCCTGCTCGACACTGACGTCTTTGAGCACGGTGGCAATGCCCCGGCTGGCCTGAGCGTAGGCGATGCCCGCGCCCATCATGCCGGCGCCCAGGATGCCTACCTTGTGCGGCTTGAAGCGCGCCGCGCTGCCTGGCCGCGACTGGCCGCTCTTGATCGCGTTCATGTTGTGGAAGAACGTGTTGATCATGTTCTTGGCCACGGGGCTGGTGATCAAGCGCGCCAGATAACGGCTTTCGATGCGCAAGGCGGTGTCGAAGTCGACCTGGGCCCCTTCGACCATGGCAGCCAGGGCGGCTTCAGGCGCCGGGTACAGGCCGCGGGTGGTTTTTTTGAGCATGGCCGGGGCCACGGTCAGCGCGCTGGCGATCTTGGGGTTGGCGGGGGTGCCGCCAGGCATCTTGTAGTTCTTGTCATCCCAGGGCTGGCGTGACTCGGGGTGAGCGGCAATCCAGGCCAGGGCAGCGGGCCGCAGGTGTTCTGCGTCGCCGACCAGTTCGTGCACCAGGCCCAGCTCCAGGGCCTCACGGGGGTTGAACAGGCGGGCTTCAAGGATGTAGGGCTGGGCACCCATGAGGCCCAGCAGGCGGGTCATCTTGGTGATGCCGCTGGCGCCGGGGATCAGGCCCAGGGTGACTTCGGGCAGACCGAACTGGATCTTGGGGTTGTCCACGGCCACGCGGTGGTGGCCGATCAGGGCCACTTCCCAACCACCGCCCAAGGCGGCGCCATTGAGGCAACTGACCACCGGAATGCCCAGGGTCTCGAGGGTGCGAAAGTTCTTTTTGGTCTGTTCGATGTCGGCAAAGACGCGACTGGCATCGTCGGGCTGCAGGCGCATCGTGGCCTTCAGGTCGGCGCCGGCAAAGAAGGTGGTCTTGGCTGAGGCCAGCACCAGGCCCTTGAGCTGGGCCCGGTCGGCCAGCACGCGCTGGGTGACCGTGCTGAGGTCTTGTTGCCAGGCCTGGCACATGGTGTTGACGGCCGAGCCGGTCTCGTCAAAGGTGAGGGTGGCGATGCCGTCGGCAAGTTCGTAGCGGATGGTTTTCAAGGCCGTGTCTCCGTCGGGGTGTTCGGGTTGGGGATGGAGCGAGCGGGGCTGTGACTCACAGCCGCTCGACGATGGTGGCAATGCCCATGCCGCCCCCCACGCACAGCGTGGCCAGGCCGTAGCGCAGTTGGCGCCGGTGCAGCTCGTCGATCAGGGTGCCCAGAATCATGGCGCCCGTGGCCCCCAGCGGGTGGCCCAAGGCGATGGCGCCGCCGTTCACATTGACCTTCTCGTGGGGCACTCCCAGCTCTTTCATGAAGCGCATGGGCACGGCTGCGAAGGCCTCGTTCACCTCGAACAGGTCGATCTGCCCGATGTTCAGACCCGCGCGGGCCAGCGCCTTGAGGGTGGCCGGCACGGGGCCGGTCAGCATGATGGTGGGGTCGGCGCCGCTGAGGGCTGTGGCCACGATGCGGGCGCGCGGTGCCAGACCGTGCTGGCGGGCTGCCTGCTCGGAGCCGATCAGCACCGCCGCGGCCCCGTCGACAATGCCCGAAGCATTGCCGGCATGGTGCACATGGTTGATTCGTTCGACCTCGGGGTAGCGTTGCAGCGCCACGGCGTCAAAGCCCAGGGCGCCCAGTTGCTCGAACGAGGGCTTCAGCGCGGCCAGGCCCTCAAGCGTGGTCTGGGGCTTGATGAACTCGTCTTCTTCCAGGATCACCTGATCGAGAAAGTCGCGCACGGGCACCACCGAGCGCGAGAAGTAGCCGGCGGCCCGTGCCGCGGTGGCGCGGCGCTGCGATTCAAGGGCAAAGGCGTCGACATCGGCGCGGCTGAAGCCGTCGAGCGTGGCGATCAGGTCGGCCCCGATGCCCTGGGGCACAAACAGGGTGGCCGAGTTGGTTTCGGGGTCCTGGGCCCAGGCGCCGCCGTCCGAACCAATGGGTACCCGGCTCATGCTTTCCACTCCGCCGGCCACCACCAGGTCCTCCCAGCCCGAGCGCACCTTCTGGGCCGCCAGGTTGACGGCCTCCAGGCCCGAGGCACAAAAGCGGTTCACCTGAACCCCGGCACACCGGAAATCCCAGCCCGCCTTGAGTGCGGCCACCTTGGGCAGCACCGAGCCCTGCTCGCCGATCGGCGACACGATGCCCATCACCACGTCGTCGACCAGGGCGGTGTCAAAGCCATTGCGCGACTGCAGGTCGTTGAGCAGGCCGGCCAGCAGGTTCACGGGTTTGACTTCGTGCAGGCTGCCGTCTTTCTTGCCTTTGCCCCGCGGCGTGCGGATGGCGTCGAACACATAGGCTTCGGTCATGGCTTGTCTCCAGAGGCTGGGCTGCCGGCAGGCGAAAGCCGGCCGCAGCAAATGGGGTGATTGGACCCCGCAGTATATTTTTTACAAAGCAATTGCTCTGTAAAAATGGAGACAAAGCCAAAAAGCCCGGATCGGGCGGCAAGGATGGCGGCGCAGGGGGGCCCTGCTGCCGTTCAGGCAAACACGTCGAGCTGGCTGCCCAACAGGCCCGTGGCGCTACCCACCGTCAGCAGGCCTGCCGCAGCGGCGGTGGGCATGTTGTAGAGCATGGCCACCGTGGCGGCCCCCTTCACCAACGCCGGCACATCGACACTGTTGGGCACCCCCAGGGCATGCGCAATCTGGGAGATCGGTTTCTCCAAGACGTTGACGGCAACGTTCAATGCGACGCTGTTGGTGACGTTCAAGCAGGGCTCCTGGCAGGGTTGTGAGGCGGCTTACCGGGTTTTCGGCAGCCGCGCAGGTAACTGAAGCGTGAACCTTGTAAAGCCGGCGCATGGATTCCGGCAGCGCTTCACGGCATAATTTTGCAAAGCATTTGCTTTTCATAAATGGGCGACCTGCCCACCAGGAGACACCACCATGATTGCGCGTACCTTGTTCAGCCCCGATCACGAAACCTTCCGTGACAGCTTTCGCCGCTTCTGCAAGCAGGAGATCGAACCTTTTCATGCCGACTGGGAAGAGCAAGGCTATGTGGACCGGGAGGTCTGGCGCAAGGCCGGCGAGAACGGCTTTCTCTGCATGACCTTGCCTGAGGAATACGGCGGGGCCGGGGCTGACCGCTTGTACTCGGTGGCGCAGATGGAAGAGCTGTCGGGCGGCGGCTTCAGCGGCATCGGCTTCGGCCTGCACAACGAGATCGTGGCCCCCTACATCCTGCATTACGGCACCGAAGCCCAGAAGCAGCACTACCTGCCGCGCATGGCCACCGGCGAGCTGGTGGGGGCCATCGCCATGAGTGAGCCCGGTGCCGGCAGCGACCTGCAAGGCGTGAAGACCACGGCCTTGTTGCAGCCCGATGGCAGCTACCTGCTCAATGGCAGCAAGACCTTCATCACCAACGGCTGGCATGCCGATCTGGTGATCGTGGTGGCCAAGACCGACCCGGCTGCCGGTGCCAAGGGCACCAGCCTGTTGCTGGTCGAGCGTGGCATGCCAGGCTTTGAGAAGGGCAAGCGCCTGAAAAAGCTGGGCATGAAGGCACAGGACACCTCCGAGCTCTTCTTTGACAACGTGCGTGTGCCCGCCGACAACGTGCTGGGCGGTGCCGATCAGCTCAACCGTGGCTTCATCTGCCTCATGGAGCAACTGCCCTGGGAGCGTCTGCAGATCGCCATCGGTGCCGTGGCCGCAGGCCAGGCCGCCATCGACTGGACCCTGGCCTATGTGAAAGAGCGCAAGGTCTTCGGTCAGCCCGTGGCCAGCTACCAGAACACCCGCTACACCCTGGCCGAACTGCAGACCGAGGTGCAGGTGGCCCGCGTCTTTGTCGACAAGTGCATCGAACTGCTGCAGGCGGGCCAGCTCGACACCGCCACCGCCAGCATGGCCAAGTACTGGTGCTCGGATCTGCAATGCAAGGTGATGGACGAATGTGTGCAGTTGCACGGCGGCTATGGCTACATGTGGGAATACCCCATCACCCGCGCCTACGCCGACGCCCGCGTGCAGCGCATCTACGGCGGCACCAACGAGATCATGAAAGAGGTGATCACCCGGGCGATGGGGATTGGTGGGCGCTGAGCAGTGGGTCGGCGCTGGATTTGTTGATCTTTATCAGTCGTTGCTCAAGCCCCCCGGCCAGCCTTGAGAATTCGCAAGGGCAGGGGGCCTGCCGACGCCGACAGTGGAAGCATCCAATCCAAGAAAGGGTGTTCCCATGAAGGCTTTTCAAGACCTGATTTCGACCGACTACGGCCTCATGAGCCTGGGCGGCATCGTGTTCATGCTGTGCATGGGGGTGTTTTTTCTGCGCCTGTTTCTGAACAAGATCAAGGGCTCTTGAAGGTGCGTCGACCATCCCCATTTGGACAATTGGGAGGTCCGACATCTGTATGAGCCCTCCGACATGCCCCTCGGTAGCGGGAGGAGGGCGGGCTACTTCTAAACAGGCCCGATGGTGATGCGATGCGCCTTAGCGAATGGCGTCTTGAAACGTTGTTCGAATGCGATTGACTGTCGGTAAAATCATGACACTTCAATCCGCGCCGTGCTTCTAGCCTGTTTGCGGTCGCTGTGGCGGCCTCGTTAGCGAGCGCCTGCCTGCCCCTTAGGGCTGATGTGCGCTCCCATGGCGCGCCCACTTATTTTTGGGGCCACCAACATGTTTGTCTCGGGCGTCCGGCCGCCGACCGTCACGGTCATCATTGCCACCTTCCATTGGAGTTCGGCCTTGCGTTGCGCGATCCGTTCGGTCTTGCAACAGAGTTATGTCGACTTTGAGTTGTTGGTGAGTGGCGACGGCTGCACTGATGACAGTGAGTCTGTGGTTCGGGCATTTGAGGATCCCCGCTTGTTCTGGCTCAATCTGGAGCGCAATCATGGGAGCCAATACGCGCCTAACAATCTGGGGCTCAGCCGCGCTCGCGGGCAGTACGTTGCATATCTTGGGCATGACGATTTGTGGGCACCCGATCATTTGGAGCGCATGGTTGCATGCGCGGCGGAGCAGGACTTCGATGTGGTTTGTGCTGGTGCATTGTTGCTGGCAAGTCCCGAATCCGGAGTACGCTGCGTTACGGGGTTTTTTCCCCATGATGAGTACACGCGTCGCAACGTGGTACCCCCATCTTCCCTTATGCACACGCGAGCACTCGGCCAACTCGTTGGGGGCTGGCTTGAGCCCGAGCATGCTCGAGTCGCAGTCGACGTGGACTTCCTTTGGCGATGCATTGAAGCTGGGGCGCGAGTTGGCTCCACTGCATCGATCACGGTCTTCAAGTTCAATGCGGCATGGCGGCGCGACTGCTACCGGCGCAATGTGGCGCCGGAGCAGGAGCACTTTCTGGCCCAGTTGCAGGCACGTGGGCCGGCATTCTTGATCGAGCAATTGACCGCTACGCTCCGTGCAGCTGACGAGGACAAGCTGCACCGGCTCGAATTGGATTTAAGCGATACGTCGTCTGCTGTCGAGTTCACGCGTACCAATGCAGCTTTCAAGGGAACCGCTTCATCGGACGTGTTGGAGTGCGAGCGTTTGTCGGATGGTCGGCGGCGTTATCACATGAATAACGGCTACGCCGGGTTCGAATGGCATCAGTTGGAAGGCGAGGCAGGGCGAGGGGGATTTCGATGGTCGGGGCCATCCACGTCGTCATCGCTGCGCATTCCCGAAGCACTGGCTGGGCTCCAGCGACTGAGCCTGAACATCTGCCATCAGATTCACGTCGATGTGTTACGGCGCAGCGTCTTCCTCCTGAATGGGCAGCCTGTGACGGGCCGATTCGAGGCAGCGGAGGGACACGGTGTGGTGTGGAGCGCCAACGCCACGGATTGGGTGTGTTTGGGTATCTGCGAAGATCTGGCGTTGACGCTCACGATCCAGTGCCCGCGCACCTGGCGACCGGCGGACCTCGGTGTCAATTTCGACCGCCGTTGGTTGGGTTTGGCCATCAGTTGGGTGGAGGTGATGTGAGCCCTGGGCCTCACCAGCGCCAAGGAACGATCTCTGAGGCCGCCACGCTATCGTAGGGCAGGTCCAGCGCATCCGGAGTGCCATAGTCATAGCTTGCCGAGGGCGAGTTGAGGATGTAAGCCTCTTCGTTTCCGATCACTTTCCAGCCGTGGTAAAGATTGGGTGGCACGATCAGCAGGCCTGGATTGCGTTCAGACACCTTGAATTCATTGACTTGCCCAAAGCTGGGCGAATCCAATCTGCCATCGTAAACCACGATGGATACCAAGCCCTTGACCACAAACAGGCGGTCCGTACTGATGTTGTGAAGGCCCCAGGCTCGCGTCCTGCCTGGCAAGGTGGTGGTCAGGTGGCATTGCACGATTGGCTGCGTCAACTGGGGCCAGGATGCCTTGGCGATCTCTGTCAAGACGCCGTCTTCATGAGCGACGGGGCGGGTTTGCCGGAAGATCACTCCGTCGATGAGTGTTTGCTGCCAATCGCCGTTGGCGTTGACGGCGGACTTCTTGCCGATCAATTGCTCGCGGCCATGCACGCGGGCAGGATGCGGGTCGTGTAGGTCTGGCGTTGTTGGCATGATGAAATTGCTTACAAAATGAAGCAACCACTGTAGCGGGCTTTTGCGGCCGTCATCGCCAGTCTGACACCCAAGACTTCGTGCTTCACAGTAGGCGGTTCAGCGCGGTGTTTCGGAACCAGATCGCCATCGAGGCAACTCCTTCTTGCCACAGATTACGAGGGCCGGCCTTCCGGGCCAGTTCGGCTGAGGTGAGGGGTAACGGATGATTTCCACCTGTTCGAAATAGGGCTCAAACAGGGCCGCCATCACCTCAACATGCGGCGCCAACATGTTCAAGTGGTTCTTCTTGCCACCGTCTTCAACGTAGCTCCATATGATGCCACTGACAATCACCTGCCCGTCCCATGGTGTTGGAGCGGCATGTGGTAATGGTACGCCGGCGATCAGGCGAGGATCTGCCAGTGGTATAAAGCATCGGCCGCGTGGGCTTGTCCATGACCAGATGTTGTGCGCTAACTGCTGAAGTTCGTCCATCGTGTTGACAAAACCGTAGGCATACCACATGCAGGAAACCAAGTCCCACCGATTTTTCCAGGCCGGATGGGGATCGCGGAAGTCACGTAGGAACAAGGGAATATCTGGGTTGGCCTGTCGAGCCTTCGCGAGCATCGCCTGTGAGATATCGAGACCGGCGCGTTGAACCTCCGGAAATTGTCCCAAGAAATAGCCGGTACCACAGGCAATGTCGAGCCAATTGCCCTCAGGTACCAAGAGCTTGCGGATTAGGCCCACTTCGTACTCGGTATCGTCCTTGCTGCTGGGCGATGTGGTGAACTTCTCTTCGTAGGATGCAGCGTAGCCAGTGTCGTATAACTGGTTGATCTGGTCGCGGTCCATAGGGCTAGTCTTTCAGTGCGCTCCAGGCGCGCAGAAGCTTCTGGCGCCAGAATTCGGGGTGGCGGTGTGCGTACAGTGCTCGCATCAGAGAGCGTCCATCCTGGGCCTGGATCTTGAAAGTGCGTGCAAATAGCAAGACAAAGCCGCACGGCAGCCAAATCCAATGCGGGTCGTGCCAGGCCAGTTGCAGGCAGGCTGCCATCGGCAGCCAGATATCGTAGAAAAAATCATTCACGAATGGGAAGCTGGGGCGGATGTTCCTGGGGTCGTGGTCGAGCGCGAATTGGAATCCCAGCAAGTGCTTTAACTCCTCTCCCAAGCAATATAGAACGAAGGCCAAGGCAGCCAATGGACAGGTTTGGAGTACCAGGCCTACCAGTAGCAAATTGCAGGGCAGTTCAATGCCAGCATTGAACCAAGGCAGAAAACGCTCGATTTGACCGGCGCGTGCGTCGGTAGCAAACGTGCGTGTGCCTGAGGCCAGATCATTCGCTCGATCCATCAGTTGATGGTTGAGAATGCCCTTGAGGCCCAGGGCCAGCGAGCAAGCGACGGCAGTGGCCGCAAAAAAAAGGAATTGGCCGTCGAGACCAAGGGGCGGTCCGCTGAATACGGTGAGGATCAATAGCGTCGGTGTGAGATGCGAGCCTGCAGCATCGCACATCACGCCCGCTGCACCACGTTCCTTGAGGCGCAGGCCAGGAACTGAGTAAATGGTGGGCCATACAAAGTTCAGGCCTAACCACAGCCATGCCCAACCAGAGAATCCAGCTTCGGCAGCGGTCAAGCAACCAAGGACCAAGGGTGTGACGCAGACAAGGAGTCGCTGACTCGGCTTGAGCCTTTCCATCGTGTTGGCCTTATGCGCGAGCCGGTCTGAAGCTATGTCGAAAAAGTCATTGATCACGTGTCCATAGGCGGCAACACAACAGATTGTGAGTCCGGTCAGCAAAAGCAGGCGTGCGCCGACCGCGAATGCCGTGCTTGACTGCAGTAGACACAATGCAGCGATGGCCAATAGTGGCGGCAGCTTCGCATACCACCAGTGGTCGAGACGGATCTGGGCCATTGGTTTGGCGAGCAGTTCACGCGTTCTGTGCAAGGCCGAGGCCGGCCACCTTGTCACGACCTGAAGGAGCATGGCGTGTCGTCCCTTAAGGCCCAGTGTGCGTATGAGTGCGAGCCGTTCTAGGCACGTGGCTTCGGCGCGCTTCCAGTGGTCGTGCAACTCTGCAATGACGCACTCCTTGGCTTCTAGATCGGCCCTTTGCTGCTCAATGAGGTAGGCCTGCAGCATGGCGGTTCGCTCGCTATCTCGCAGTGCCAGGGCCAGATCCTGGCGCTCCTGTTCGAGGCAGTGCATGGTCAGCGCAGGTAGCAAGGCCAACACGGCCGGGCCCGGACCACTGGGGGGGCTTAGGGCCTCGCCCGTATCATCTTTTGTTAGTGGAAGCTGGCTGTCCGATGGAGGGGAAGTTCGCAGTAGTTCCTGGTAGACCGACAGGTGCCGTGCGGCCCAGACATCTCCTGAGTATCGTTCGCGCATTCGGGTTGCTGCGTGTGAGCCCATCGTGGTGCGACAGGTCCCATCGCTGATCAGTTCGAGCAGTGCCTGCTGGAACCCAGTCTCGTCCCCGAGTTGAATCAGCCGTCCTTGTACCCCGTCTTGCAGCACCTCACCGATACCACCTGCGTTGAAGGCCAGCACCGGTGTGCCGCAACTCAGTGCTTCCAGCAACATATTGGGTAGGTTGTCCTCCTGTGAAGGTAGAACAAACAAGTCACTGGCGGCGTAGACCAAGGCCATCGTCTCCTCTTGATTGATCGGTCCCAGGTAGAGAAAAGGAAGGTTTGCCAAGGCCGGATCGACAGGTGTCTTGCCGACCCAGATCAACTTGAGAGACAGGGCGGTCTGCGTCGCCATGGATACGATTTCGCTGAGCATGCAAGCCAGACCAGCGAATCCCTTGCGCTTCTCGTCCGCCTGATCAGCCCCGCACAGCAGGTAAACACCCTCAGCGCCCCAGCCCAGGGTAGCTCGGGCCTGCGCCTTGGGCCAGGCCCGAAAAAGTTCAGTGTCTACCCCGTTGGGAATGTGGTGGATGGCCTGGGTGGGGGTCAACAAGGCGCTGTCACGGGCCTTGTCTGCGATCCACTTTGAGGGGGCGATCCACCCCAACTGTGGCGTGCGGAAGATCTGTAGCTTGTCCCGCAACACAGCTGCGGGCAGATCAAAAGGATCGTTGCGCAATTGAGGGCAGTTGGCACAGCTGACCTTGAAGCCTGAGCAGCCTGCAGAGAAATGGCAGCCCCCGGTGAACGGCGCCATGTCGTGCAAGGTCCAGATCACTGGCTTTCCCAGTGCCAGCAGGGCCTCAATGTCGCGCACAGATTGCGCTGCCCCAGTCCAGTGTAAGTGGACGATGTCGGCCGTCATAACATCGGGATGCCGGCTGAGATCGCAACTGCTCAAAGCAAAGGAAAAATAAGTATTGCTGAGTGTGCTTCGTTTGTGTTTGGCGTATATCTGCTGAATTAAATCCGTGCGCTCGTTGTCTAGCAGATCTGTGTTGGTGTTTTGAATCAACCGCGTGGTCGGGTCTGTGGTTTGCTGCTGCCAAGTTAGATAAAGCGAGTCTACGCCCGATCGACGCAAGGCCTGATGCAAACGGAAGGCGGCTAGTGCCGCGCCACCGCGCCGGTCACTCATGCTGATGTGCACGACTTTCATGTAGGAGAGCTTTTTTGCCAGACGAATTGGTTGGAATGCCAGTTCAATTTTTTAAATATCAAGGCACATGACTTGTCGAGCCATTCGAGTGGATTGTCCGCGCTAAACGGTGATGTAACCGTCTGTTCATGGAAAAATGCCCACGATCCTTCCCAGGTCGAGGGTATGGGGGACGCAGATCAAGGAGATTGGATAGCCCTGGTGCTTTCTCCGAGCAAAGGCGCGGTGACAGGGCCATGTGTCAGGGTTCGTAGCCGCAATGCCTGCAAATGACGTGGTAATCCGGCATATGTCTCAGCAAGTCCTGCGTCTCCGGCGGCGGCGCGAGGCGATCATGCTGGGGTTGGGATGAGTGCTGGCCGCGCACGTGGCCGGTCATCCAGTCAATTTCGGGCAGGCGAAATTCCCAGTTAACTCGGTCGGCCGTCAATTCGAAGTAGTCGGCAATTCCGGCCAATTCCTTGGCGAAATCAGAGAATAGGTCTTCGTAGCGAAGCGGTCGTGCAGTGGGGTGCTGCACCAGCAAGTGTCGATACCCTGCCAGAAAATCTTCTGGCCGCAGCACGTTCTTCAACTCCCCGTGGGCCAGCAGGCTCGCATATTGAGAGGCTGGGTGCCGAATCAGCAACAGATCTCGCACGTTCCAACCTGGTAGGGCAGCGTCCAGCGAGGAGCACAAGGTCGGCTTCCAGATAAATGGTGTTCCGATGTAGTCCGCGTAGTTGTAGTCCCTGATGATCAGGTGATAAGCGTGCTCGGCACATTCGACTGCGAGTTGTTCAATGAATCGGCCAAATCGCTTCGGGTCACCCAGTTCAGTCAAATTTTCCGGGTACTGGCTCAATGCCAACTGGTGATAATGATCCCTGATCTGTTGGAGTGGATTGAGCCCAAAGCCGAACAGATTGGCTGAGGCGGGATTGGTCTCGCTCAGCAGCAGTACCCCGTCCATCGCTGCCAGCGCACGAGACAGGAAAGTGCCCCCGTTGCCACCAAGACCCCTGATCACTCGCAACATGGGGGGATTGGCAGTGGGCTGCATGGCATGCACTTTCTCGGATGGTTGAAGTCACCCCGAATGACAGGCCGCCAGTGCAATGCAGGGCCGCAAGGCGCTGAATTTTTGTCTTTCAGGTGAGAAAAGTCTACCTGCACCCGATTGTGTGTTTTGTTCTTAAACATTTGCTAACGTATTTTTACCTTTGAGGCACGTCAGCTCACTTTTGATTTGGGTTTGAATTCAGGCCCTTTCTAAGCGTCCAAGTCGATGCATCCCGCAAGCTCCAAGCCACCGGGGGCTTGGTAGGCGGCCAGGATCCAGGCCCGGTCGTTGGACTGATTGGCTTGATTAAGGTGGTTGCCCAGAAAGTCAATTGCGCTGCGGTCAAGGGCTGCAAAAGGGTCATCGAGGAGGCTGAGTCGAGCGCCGCTGGCCAGCACGGCGGCAAGGCCCACCTTGCGGCGTGTGCCGGTCGACAGCATGTACAGGGCTTTTCCGAGGTGGGGCTGCAGATCCAGGCCTTTGATCATGGCGTCCAGGCTGTTCTGGCTGAAGCTCGGGTGTTGTTGTTGGATGCGTTTAAAGCAGTCGGCGGGGCGAAGCGCATCGTGTGCGCTGCTGCGCAAGTCACACCAGGCCACTTCGGCGGTCCAGGGGGTGCTTGAAAGGAGCGGTGGCCCGAACAGGTTGATGTGGCCTGAGTCCGGACGAAGTTCGCCTGCCAACAGGCGCAGCAGACTGGTTTTACCGCGGCTTTCGTCGCCGCACAGGAGGGTCACTCCAGGCCAAATGTGGGCATTGAAATTGCGGAATACAGTGACGGCAGGCTGGCCCTTGTGGGCCGGGTAGTCAAAGCAGAGCTGCTCGATCTGCAGCACGGGCGTGGGTGTGAGGGCCATGGTGGGGCAGGGATGAAATGAGGGCACAAGGGCCGGGCCTGTAGGGGGATCGACCTCATCGATCCGTCCACCCGGCGCCTGCGCCTATGATCATCGCATCAACCGGCGTCCGTTCTGGGCGGCCGCCGGGTCATTTTCGGGGCGTTCCAGGGCTATCGCCACACCGGCCCGCCCTACCTGCCTGCCTTTCTGCCTTGCCTGTCTCCATGTCGTCTGCCGCCGCTGTCCGCATCCTGTCCGTCATCCCGCCGATGACGCAGCTCAACACGCCTTACCCTTCCACGGCCTACCTCACCGGCTTTTTGCGCGCCCAGGGGCTGGATGCGCGACAGGAGGATCTGGCGCTGGCGCTGGTGCTCAAGCTGTTCTCGGCTGCGGGGCTGCGCGAGGTCCGGGCCGTGATCGAGGCCGGCCCAGAGGCGCAACGCAGCGCTCGGGTCAATTTGTTTCTGGATCAATTCGACCGTTACCTGGCCACGCTGGAGCCCACCATCGGCTTTCTGCAAGGGCGTGATCTGAGTCTGGCGCACCGCATTGCCGGGCGCCAGTTCTTGCCCGAGGGCCCGCGTTTTGAATCCCTGGAGGTGTACCTGGCCGAGGAGGGCGAAGACCCGCTGGCCTGGGCCTTTGGCGCGCTGGGGCAGCAAGACCGCGCCCGCCATCTGGCCACGCTGTACCTGAACGATTTGGCCGACGTTCTGCGCGATGCGGTGGACCCGCGCTTCGAATTTGTGCGCTATGCCGAGTCACTGGCTGCCGCGCAACCCACGTTTGACCCGCTGGCCGAGGCTCTGGCGGCGCCGCGCAACCTGGTGGACGAGACCTTGTGCGAGCTGGCCCTGCAAGCCGTGGCGCGCCACGAACCCACGGTGGTGCTGGTGTCGGTGCCTTTCCCGGGGGCGGTTTACGGGGCTTTCCGGGTGGCGCAGGCCATCAAGGCGCGCCACCCGGGTCTGGTCACGGTGTTGGGCGGCGGGTTCGTCAACACCGAGCTGCGCGAGCTGGCCGAGCCCCGGGTGTTCGACTACTTTGATTACGTCACTCTGGACGCTGGCGAGAGCCCCTTGCTGGCTTTGCTGGAGCATCTGCAGGGGCGCCGTTCGCGTCAGCGCCTGGTGCGCACGTTTGTGCGCGATGCGGCCACAGGACAGGTGCAATGGCAGCACCTGGAGCAGCCTGAGGTGCCGTTTGAAAACGTGGGCACACCCACCTGGGACGGCCTGCCGATCCACCGCTACCTGTCGCTGCTGGACATGCTCAACCCGATGCATCGGCTGTGGAGCGATGGCCGCTGGAACAAGTTGACTGTGGCCCATGGCTGCTATTGGAAGAAGTGCAGTTTCTGCGATGTCAGCCTGGACTACATCTCGCGCTATGAGACGGCCAGCGCAGCCACCCTGGTGGACCGAATCGAGGCCATCGTGGCCGAGACCGGCCAGACTGGCTTTCATTTTGTGGACGAGGCGGCGCCGCCCAAGTCGCTCAAGGCACTCGCGCAAGAGTTGCAGCGCCGCGGCACCTCGATCTCGTGGTGGGGCAACATCCGTTTCGAAAAGTCCTTCACCCCCGAGCTGTGCCAGCAGCTGGCTGACAGCGGCTGCATTGCCATTTCCGGCGGCCTGGAGGTGGCCTCTGACCGTCTGCTCAAGCTGATGAAAAAAGGCGTGTCGGTGGAGCAGGTGGCCCGGGTGACGCGCAGCCTGACCGACTCAGGCATCCTGGTGCACGCCTACCTGATGTATGGCTTTCCGACCCAGACGGTGCAGGACACCGTGGATGCGCTGGAGTACGTGCGTCAGCTGTTCGAGAACGGCTGCATCCAGTCGGGCTTCTGGCACCGCTTCGTGTGCACGGTGCATTCGCCCGTGGGCCAGAACCCGCAGGACTACGGCATCAGCCTGGTACCGCTGCCACCGGGCCAGTTTGCCCGCAACGACATCGCGTTCCGCGACCCGACCGGGGTGGACCACGACGCCCTCGGCGAGGGTTTGCGCAAGGCCATTTACAACTACATGCATGGCATTGGGCTGGACCAGGATGTGCGCAATTGGTTTGACTTCCATGTACCCAAACCGACAGTCAAGCGGCAGACCATTGCCAAGGCCCTGGCCCAGACCCATTGGGACTGAGGGGCCGAATTTGCATGGGTAAGCAAGCTAATTTATCAAATTAAATTTGATTTATTCTGCGACAATGATTTTCAAATCATTTCAGCAGGCAAGTTTGCCTGTCCTTGCGCGGGGTGTTTGTTGCCATGTCGATCCTCCAGAATTGTCCGACCGTCTTGTCGATGGGAACGCTCACCGAGCAGACCCGTACCGTGGTGCAGCTTTATTTCGAGCAGGTGAAGGTCGGTGAGGCCGCCGAGGGCTTTGCGGACCTGCTGGCGCCTGAAATGGTCTGGGACATCCCGCACAATTCGCTGGTCATTCCCTGGAGTGGGCCCGCACAGCGGCGCGAGCAGGTGGCCGACTTCATCACCCAGCACCGTCGACGCGCCACGCCACAGCGCTTCACCGTGAAGCAGGTGCTGGCCGAGGGCTGCCACGCCATCGCCACCGGCGAGCTGGAGACCCGGCTCAATGCCAACAACGAGTTGATGCGGGTCGACTTTGCTTTTCACTTCACGGTACTGGCCGGGCAGATCACCCAGATCAAGGTGTACGAAAGCACTTACCCCGTGCCTGAGCTGGCCGCCGTGCCGCGGCGCATCCTGGGGCGTTCGGTCCATTAGCCCTTCTGGGGGTACTGACAAAACCGTTCATGGGGTGCACACCCGTAAAATGAAGGGTTATCCCCAAGAAGCCCCCCATGAACGCCCCCGTCGACGTTTCCTTTTTCGCGCGCGCCGCCAAACCGCTGAACAGCTACCGCAAGTTCTGGGCGGCCCGCTTCGGCACGGCGCCGTTCCTGCCGATGAGCCGTGCGGAAATGGACAAGCTGGGCTGGGACAGCTGCGACATCATCGTCGTCACCGGCGATGCCTATGTCGATCACCCGAGCTTTGGCATGTCGGTGATCGGTCGCATGCTGGAGGCTCAGGGCTTTCGCGTGGGCATCATTGCCCAGCCTGACTGGCAAAGTGCCGACCCCTTCCGGGTGCTGGGCAAGCCCAATCTGTTCTTCGGGGTGACCGCGGGCAACATGGATTCGATGATCAACCGCTACACGGCCGATCGAAAAATCCGTTCCGACGACGCCTACACCCCCGGCGACGTGGGCGGAAAGCGCCCCGACCGCGCCGCCATCGTGTACAGCCAGCGCTGCCGAGAGGCCTACAAGGATGTGCCCATCGTGCTCGGGGGCATCGAGGGCTCGCTGCGCCGCATCGCCCACTACGATTACTGGAGCGACAAGGTGCGCCGTTCCATCGTGGTCGATGCCAAGTGCGACCTGCTGCTGTACGGCAACGCCGAGCGGGCCATCGTCGAGGTGGCGCACCGACTGGCTGCCCGCGAGCCAATCGAAAAGATCACCGACGTGCGGGGCACCGCCTTCATCCGGCGCAGTGGCGACGAGTCGTCTGAGGGGTGGTTCGAGATCGACTCCACCCGCATCGACACGCCGGGCCGTGTCGAAGCCCACGTCAACCCTTATCTGATGATCTCGGACCAGGCGCGCGAACAGGGCGCCACCTGCGCCCGTGAAGACGAGGCCCAGGCTGTGGCCAGCGACGCTGAAGCCCGGGCCGGGAGCCCCGTGGCCACCACCAAGCCGCTGACCTTCGTGCCCAACCCGGCCCTGCAGGGCCGCGTCAAGGTGCCGCCGCGCGAGCGCAGTGTGATCCGCCTGCCCTCGTACGAGCAGGTCAAGAGCGACCCGGTGCTGTACGCCCACGCCAACCGGGTGCTGCACCTTGAGACCAACCCAGGCAACGCCCGCGCCCTGGTGCAAGCCCATGGCGAGGGCGTGACCGCGCGTGATGTGTGGATCAACCCGCCCCCCATCCCACTGACCACGGCCGAGATGGATCTGGTGTTCGACCTGCCCTATGCGCGCAGCCCGCACCCGGCCTATGCCGATGAAAACGGCAGCCATGACGGCACCACCAAGATCCCGGCCTGGGAGATGATCCGCTTCAGCGTGAACATCATGCGCGGCTGTTTTGGTGGCTGCACTTTCTGCTCAATCACCGAGCACGAGGGCCGGATCATCCAGAGCCGCTCCGAGGACTCGATCATTCGCGAGGTGGAGGAGATCCGCGACAAGGTCAAGGGCTTCACCGGCGTGATCTCCGATCTGGGCGGTCCCACCGCCAACATGTACCGCATTGGCTGCAAGACGCCCGAGATCGAGGCCGCCTGCCGCAAGCCCAGCTGTGTGTTTCCGGACATCTGTCAGAACCTCAACACCAGCCACGATCCGCTGATCAAGATCTACCGCCGCGCGCGGGCTCTGAAAGGCATCAAGAAGATCCTGATCGGCTCGGGCCTGCGCTACGACCTGGCGGTGAAGAGCCCCGAGTACGTGCGCGAGCTGGTGCAGCACCATGTGGGGGGCTACCTCAAGATCGCCCCCGAGCACACCGAGCAGGGCCCGCTGACCAAGATGATGAAGCCGGGCATTGGCAGCTATGACCGCTTCAAGCAGATGTTCGACAAGTTCTCTGAAGAAGTGGGCAAGAAGCAGTTCCTGATCCCTTACTTCATCGCCGCCCACCCGGGCACCAGCGACGAGGACATGATGAACTTGGCACTATGGCTCAAGCGCAACGGCTTTCGTGCTGACCAGGTGCAGACCTTCTACCCCAGCCCCATGGCCAGTGCCACGGCCATGTACCACAGCGGCCGCAACCCGCTGCGCAAGATCACGCCCGACAGCGAGTCGGTCGACATCGTGCGCGGTGAAAAGCGCCGTCGCCTGCACAAGGCCTTTTTGCGCTACCACGATCCCAACAATTGGCCGCTGTTGCGTGAGGCACTCAAGGCCATGGGCCGGGCCGACCTCATTGGTAACGGCAAGCAACACCTGATCCCGACCTTCCAGCCGCTGACAGACGGCAGCTACCAGAGTGCCCGCCGCAAAAACTCGACGCAGGCCCCGGCTCGGCCCACTGGCAAGGCCGTGCCTGCCGTCGGGGCACCCCGTGGCGCCCGCGGGCCAGCGCTGGGGCAGGGCGCCGCATCCGCCGCACCGGTGGCACCCGTCAAAGGCCGCATCCTGACCCAGCACACCGGCCTGCCGCCCCGCGCCGGCACAGGTGTCGGCAAACCCAAAGCCAGCCGCAAGGGGCCACGCTGAGGCGCTTGCGGCCTTGTATCAGTCCGCCGGAATTTGAAACCAGGGCGGCCGCCTGCGCCGCTACGCTGGCGCCTGCCTGTTGCCGGTAGTCCCGGGGTTGCGGCGCAGACGCTCCCTGGACGTCAGCTTTGCGACCGAGTTTGTCGGCCCTCTCGGCCGAGCCCTGCCGGCGCGAGCGAGGTGAGCTTTGACGTCGGTGATGACTTCCAAAAATGACCAGGGCAAACGCTCTGATGGCCGACGAGCGGCTTTGCTGGTGGTGGCTGCAGGCGTCTCGGCGGCCCTGCATGTGGCCAAGCTGGCGCCCGCCATTCCCTTGTTGCGTGCCGAATTGGGCTTGTCGCTGTTGCAGGCGGGCTTTTTGCTGTCGGCGGTGCAAATGGCTTCTATGTTGCTGGGCGCCTTGTTGGGCCTGTTTGCCGACCAATGGGGCTTGCGCCGTTGCCTTTTGATCGGCCTGGGGCTGCTGGTGGCTTCCAGCACCTTGGGCCCCGCCGTGCATGAAGCCGGCTTCATGCTGTTCCTTCGAGCGCTGGAGGGCGTTGGGTTCCTGCTCGTCTTCATGCCCTGTGCGGGCTTGATCCGCCAGTTGGTCAGTGCCCACGATCTGCCTTTCATGCTGGGTGTGTTCGGTATCTGCATGCCGCTGGCCACCGCCTTGGCTTTGTTGGGGGGGCCGCTGCTGCTGCCCCTGATGGGGTGGCCGCACTGGTGGTGGCTGATGGCCGCGGTGTCGGCGGCGATGGCTGTGGCCGCCCTGGTCTGGGTGCCCTCGGACGCCACCCGGGCGCGTTGGGCAGGGCCGGCCGCTGGATTGGGTGCCACCCCGCCAAAAGCAAGCCGGCCCGGGTTGATGCAGGGTTTGGGCGTGCTGCGGATGACCTTGTCCAGTGCGGGGCCGTGGCTGGTCGCGCTGACCTTTGCCTTCTATGCCTCGCAGTGGCAGGCCGTCATGGGGTTTTTGCCCTCGATCTATGCGTCTTCTGATCTGGGGGTGGGCTTGACGGCCATGCTCACGGCCTTGGCTGCGGCGGCCAACATTGTGGGCAATCTGGCCGCCGGGGCCCTGTTGCAGCGTGGCGTGCCTGCCGCCAGGGTGCTGACCTGGGGCTTTGCCAGCATGGCCGTGGGTGCCTGGCTTACCTTCGAGGCCTTCTGGCCCTTGCCTGCCGCACTGCGCTATGCGGCCTTGCTGGGCTTTTCGATGATGGGGGGGTTGATCCCAGGCAGCCTTTTTTCTTTGGCCGTGCGCCTGGCTCCGCGTGAGAACGCCATCTCGACCACCGTTGGCTGGATGACCCAATGCTCTGCCTTGGGGCAATTTGCCGGCCCACCGTTGGTGGGCTGGGTGGCCGGCCTGGCCGGAGGCTGGCAATGGACCTGGGCTGTCACGGGGGGCTGCTGCCTGGTGGGTTTGCTGCTGTCGCAACGCATCGCGCGCCGCCTGGCCTTGTCGTGAGCGCGCGGCAAAGTTGGGGTGACGCGCAGGCGGCCACCTCAAGTCGTGGCAACATTCCGGGCATGAACATTTTCATGTCTTCTCTTTCGCCTCGGTCGTCGACCGCTGCGGGTCTGGCCTGCCGTCGCTGGGCCCTGGTGGGCCTGTGCCTGTTGAGCGGTATGGCCTGGGCGGCGACCAAGCCCGCCCATCCCCACGCTGCCCCCAAGCCGGCTGAGGCCAAGGCGGCCAAG
Source organism: Curvibacter sp. GW821-FHT09D12 (assembly GCF_059416245.1). NCBI lineage: Bacteria > Pseudomonadati > Pseudomonadota > Betaproteobacteria > Burkholderiales > Comamonadaceae > Curvibacter > Curvibacter sp. GW821-FHT09D12. The sequence goes on from NZ_JBWKOU010000009.1 coordinate 155,187, forward strand.
GCGCCAGCCAGTTGCCCGCCGCTGCCGGCACCTTTCTCTCCGGAACTGTTCAGCCAGGCCGCTGAACATGCTGCCGACCGTGGTTTTCTCTGGAAGATCACCAAGGGTGACCACAGCTCCTATCTGTACGGTACCTTCCATGCCGGCAAGGCCGATTGGATGGCCCCGGGCCCCAAGATCCAGCAGGCGCTGAGCGATACCGAGGTGACGGGCATCGAGATCAACCCACTGGACCCGGCCATCCAGCGTGAAATGGCCACCGTCATCCAAGGCGTGAAGCGCAACCTGCCGGCCGAGTTGCAGGCTCGCCTCAAGACCCGCTGGCTGGCGGAATGCCTGCCCGAGGCCGCCCTGGGCTCGGCCCCGCCCGAGATCCAGGCCCTCAGTCTGACCTTTTTGGCGGGCCGTCGCGATGGCCTGCAGCCCAGCTTTGGCACCGAGATCATGCTGGCCGTGCTGGCGCGCAGCACCGACCGTCCAGTGGTGTCGCTGGAGTCGGCCTCCGGCCAGTTGGCGGTGCTGCTGGGCAGCAACGATGCCGAGGCGGCCAACCTGGTCAACCGCACCCTGACCGAGATCGAACGTGGGCAGACCCGGCGCCTGCTGGCGCGTGTGGCCCAGATCTGGGAGCAGGGCGACCTGGATGCACTGGAGCACTACGCCGACTGGTGCGACTGCCTCAAGACGCCGCAGGACCGCAGCCAGATGAAGAAGCTGATGGATGACCGCAACCCGGCCCTGGCCGACCGCGTGGACGGCCTGCACAGCGACGGCAAGAAGGTGTTTGCCGCCGTGGGTTCCCTGCACATGGTGGGCCCGACCGGCCTGCCCAAGCTGCTGGAGCAGCGCGGCTACCAAGTGGAGCGCCTGCGCTGAGGCTGCCGGCCCCAACCCTGGTTGGCGTCCGTGATGGCATGGGGCATCTGATCAGGGATTGTCCTGTTGACGAGTGGTCAGTAATCACTGGTCCTGGGCAAAATTTTTAAGCCCGGCCTAGAATCCATGTCAGGTATCACCATGCGCCTGTCGCCGGGCCCGGGGTGAGTCCGCCACCTGGTGGCAGGGCGGCGGGCTGCGCCCGGCCCTGGAGGCAGCCGTGTTTGACGGAGGCCTGTTATGAACAAGTGGCTGCGCCTGATCCAGGATCGCCTGAGTGCGTTGTCGACGCCCCTGATGCTGCAATTGCCCTCCGGGGAGTGCCTGGGGCCTGCCGATGCGCCAGTGGCCCTGTGCTTGGAAGATTCACGCAGCTTGATCGACCTGGCGCTGGGCCGCATCGGCATGGTGGGCCAGGCGATTGTGGAGGGCCGCATCCGTGTGCAGGGCAGCATGCGCGAGGTGATGCGTGTGGCAGCCGACCTGCTGCGCCATAACCCGTCGGACGTCGCCTCGGCGGGCCTGTCTCGTCGCCTGATGCAGCATTGGCAGTCGGCTGCAGCCCACACGTTGAGTCGGGATCGGGCCCAGATCCAGTTCCACTATGACCTGTCGGATGCATTTTTTGCGCTGTGGCTGGACCCGCGGCGCGTCTACTCCTGCGCCTACTACCGCCGTGCCGACCTGAGTCTGGCCGAGGCGCAGGAAGCCAAGCTGGCGCTGATCTGTCGCAAGCTGCAACTGCGGCCGGGCGAGCGTTTCCTGGACATCGGTTGTGGCTGGGGCGGCTTGCTGTTGTGGGCGGCCCAGCAGCACGGCGTGCTGGCCACCGGCATCACGCTCTCGCGCCACCAGCAAGCCCATGTGCAGGCCCGCATCGACGCCCTGGGGCTGGGCTCGCGTGTGCGGGTGCTGCTGTGCGACTACCGCGAACTGCCGGCAGAGGAAACCTTTGACAAAGTGGCTTCTGTGGGCATGTTCGAGCATGTGGGACGAGCCCAATTGCCGGACTACTTTGTCCAAGTGGCCCGACGGGTGCGCCCGGGCGGCCTGGTCCTGAACCACGGCATCACGGCCGGGGGGACCGACAACCTGCAACTGGGGGCCGGCATGGGCGAGTTCATCGAAAAGTACATCTTTCCAGGGGGTGAACTGGTGCACGTCAGCACGGTTTTGCGAGATGCAGCCCGCGCTGGGCTTGAGATGGTGGACACCGAGAACCTGCGCCCCCATTACGCCAAAACCCTGTGGGCCTGGTCTGATGGCCTGGAGGCACGGCTGGACGAGGCGCGCGAGGTGCTGGGCGGCTCACTCGCGGGTGAGCAGGTCGAGCGCACCTTGCGCGCCTACCGGCTTTACCTGGCGGGCTCGGCGCTGGCTTTCGAACAGGGCTGGATCGCCCTGCACCAGGTGCTGGCCATCCGGCCCGCGCCGGGCTTGGCCGACGAGCCCCTGGTTGGGGCCCGTTCGAGCTACCCGTTCAACCGTGCCTACATGTACGAGGCCTGAGAACTCAGGCGCGCTCAGTCGGCCAGTGTGTACAGCGGCACGTCCTGTTCTACCGCCAGGCGTTCCAGTTGGTCGCGGGTCTGGCTGCCGACGAAGGCAGCGACAGCGCGGTGCACCTCGGGGGTCAACATGGCTTTCAAGTCAGCGGCGTCGATGCCGGCCGCGCGGCACAGCGATTGGGCAAAGTGGGGCTCGAGCGCCGCCAGCGCCACCCGACCATCAAGACAGCGGTAGACCCGGTAGCCGGCGTGGGCTCCCCCCACGGCCCCCTCAGGGCGGGTCAGGCCCCAATGATGGGGCAGGGCCAGCCAGGCGGCGGCCTGGCTCAAGGCCACTTCACGCCGACTGCCGATGCCGCTGTGCATCCGCTGGAGCAGGCATTGCAGCACGGCCTCGCTGGCCTGCAAGGCGCCGGCCATGTCGGCAAACAGGGTGGGGGGTAGCTCGAGGCTGGGCACCAGACCGGCCTCGGCCAGGTAGGTCAGGTCGTGGCCGGGCTCTTCGGCTCGCTCACCGGGCGCCCCCACGATCTCGACCAGCGACAGTCGAGGGTAGCGCGCCTGCAACTCGGGCCAAGCCAGGCCCAGCTTGCGCAGGGCCGAGGGGCGAAACGAGGTGATCAACACATCGGTGCTGGCCAGCTCGGCATGCAGCGTGGCCTGCCCTTCGGGGGTTTTGAGGTCGGCATGCAGGGTGCGCAGGCCCGCGTGCATGGTCTGGTAGGCCTCGAGGTTGTAGGCCCCCATGGGATCGGCGGGCACGCCGTGGCGAGGCGGGGGCTCGAGTTTGGTGCAGCTGGCCCCCATGTCGCGGCAACGCATCAGCGCGGCTGGGCCGGGCAGGTTCAAGGCCAGGCTGAGAATGCGCGTGCCTTGCAAGGTGTTGGTGTTTGTCTGGCTCATGGATGTGTGTCTCTCAAATGTCGGCCATCAATACCGCAGCTTGCCGGTGGCATCCACCACGCTCATTTCGACCCATTGGCTGCCGGTATTGCCTTTGCTGAAGTTCACCCTGAAGCCGCCGAAGTCCAGCTCGCCCGCGGCGTGCAGGGCGTCGGCCAGGGCTTCGGGGTGGTTGCCCTTGGCGCGCCGCAAGGCTTCGACCAGCACGCGTGCGCTCAGGTAGCCCTCCAGCTGGAAGGCGGTGTAGGGCTTGGCCTCAGGCGCATAGCGGGCCATCGTGGCCTGGAACTCGGCCTGCAGGGGCAGGCCGCGGCCATTGGGATTGGGAAAGGTTTGCGCGATGCCCACACCGCGGGAAGCCGCCTCGCCCGCCACCTTGACCAGCAAAGGGGCCGACAGGTAAGACAAGGCCATGATGGATCGCCCGTAGCCGGCCTCGCGCAGCTGCTTGACGGCATCGGCCATGAATTTTGGCGAACCGATCACGATCACGGACTGAGGCGCGGCGGCCTGGGTGGCTTGGGCGGCGATTTTCAGGCTGTCGTCGTTGTGTTGGGCCTGGCTGCCTTCGATGGTCTTGTAGCCAAAGCCTGGGGCCAGCTCTTTGATCGCCGCCAGGCCTTGCACGCCAATGGGCAGGTCTTGATGCAGCACGTGCACCGTGCTCACGCCCAGGGTGCGCCCATGCTCCAGCATGCGGGCGTACTGGTCGCGGTCGCTGGCCCGCACATGGAACAGCCGGGCATGGCCGGGCTTGCGCAGCACGTCGGCCCCGGGCACGGCGTTGACCACGATGACATTGGCGTTGTCCAGCAGGTTCTCACGCACCACCGCGCTCAGGGCCGCCGATCCGATGGGCGACAGCAAGGCCACGGGCTTGCGCTCCAGCGCCTGGGGCAGGGCCGCTTTGAAGCCGTCGGCGGTAAATCGGTCGTCCAGGGTGAACAGCGTGATCTTGCGGCCGTTGATGCCGCCGCCGCGGTTGATCTGCTCGAAGTAGGCCTTGGCGCCCGTGTTGATGTCGGGCGCATCGGGCGAGGGCAGGCCGGTGAAGGGGCCGATCTGGGCCACCACGATGTCGTCGGCGGCCTGGGCGGTGGTGAACAGGCTGCACGCCAGCCAAGCTGCCACAGGCAGCCAGCGGCGCGCAACCCGGCCTGCGGTGGGCAGGTCAAGGCGCATGTTGTTGTCTCCGAATTGCTATCGGAGTGAACTATACCGGCTGACTGTCAGATCCAGGCGCCGGTCGCTTTGAGCCCGCTTCAGTTCGAATGAACCATGGGCAGCCCCACGTAGTTTTCGGCCAGCGAGGTCGAGGCGGCCTCGGAGTGGATCAGGTAGTCGAGCTCGGCTTCCTGGATCTTCTGGCCAAACCCGCCGGTCTCGGGGAAACGGTGCATCAGCGAGGTGAACCACCAAGAGAAGCGCTCGGCCTTCCAGATGCGGCTCAGACAGCGGGCCGAGTAATGGTCGATGCCGGCGGCGCTGTGCTCGCGGTAGTGCTCGATCAGCGCGCCCGACAGGTAACCCACGTCGGAGGCGGCGAGGTTCAGGCCCTTGGCGCCGGTGGGGGGCACGATGTGCGCGGCGTCGCCCGCCAGGAACAGGCGGCCAAAGCGCATCGGCTCGGCCACAAAGCTGCGCAGCGGGGCGATGCTCATTTCCAGGGACGGGCCCGTCACCAGGCGTTCGCGGGCGGCCGGGTCCAGGCGGCGGGCCAACTCTTCCCAGAACAGGGCATCGGTCCAGTTCTCCACCTTGTCTTCGGAGGGCACCTGCAGGTAGTAGCGGCTGCGGGTGTGGCTGCGCATGCTGCACAGGGCAAAGCCGCGCGGTGTGTTGGCGTAGATCAGCTCGTCGGACACCGGGGGCACATCGGCCAGCACACCCAGCCAGCCGAAGGGGTAGACCTTCTCGTACTCATGGATCGCGCCGGCCGGCACGCTGGCCCGCGACACGCCGTGGTAACCGTCGCAGCCGGCAATGAAATCGCACTCGATCTCGTGCGTCACGCCGTCCTTCACATAGCGCACGTGCGGCTGGGTGCCATCGAAATCCTGCAGGCTGACCTGGCTGGCTTCGTACACGGTGCTCAGGCCGGCAGCAGCGCGGGCTTCCATCAGGTCGCGGGTGACCTCGGTCTGGCCATAGACCATCACCTGCTTGCCGCCGGTGAGCCTGTGCATGTCGATGCGGTGGCGCTCGCCCTTGAACAGCAACTCGATGCCGTGGTGGGGCAAGCCCTCGGCATGGGCACGCTGGGCCACGCCGGCCTGCTCCAGCAGGTCCATGGTGATCTGCTCCAGCACACCGGCACGGATGCGGCTGAGCACGTAGTCGCCGCTTTGGCGCTCAACGATGATGTTGTCAATGCCGGCCTTGTGCAGCAGTTGACCGAGCAGCAGGCCGGAGGGGCCGGCGCCGATGATGGCGACTTGGGTACGCATGAGGGTCTCCTTGGGGATCTCGGTGGTGGGTGATGGGTTGTCCGCAAGCGTAAAAGTCTGTGTCTGCCCCGGGTAGGGCTGGCGGCATGGCTTTGTGCGATCAATGAGCAGTTTGTGCGATGATCGCGCAACATTGATCTGAATCAACCTGCGGCCTCCGTGTGGCCGCCGTCCCCCCATGATTGCCAAGGCAGATTTCATCGAAGGCATGGCCAAAGGCATGGCCGTGCTGGAGAGCTTCGACACCGAGCGCCAGCGCCTGAACGCCACCTTGGCTGCCCAGCGCGCCGGCATCACCCGCGCCGCGGCGCGCCGCCACCTGCTGACCCTGGAGCACCTGGGTTATCTGGAAAGCGATGGCAGCTATTTTTGGCTGGCCCCCAAGGTGCTGCGCTTCTCAGGCAGCTACCTGGCCTCGGCCCGGCTGCCACGCGTGATGCAGCCCACGCTGAACCGCCTGGCCGCGCAGACCCAGCAGTCGTTCTCGGCCGTGGTGCTGGAGGGCGACGAGGTGGTCATCGTGGCGCGCAGCGGGGTGTATGGCTCGCCAACCCGCTTGCTGGCCTATGGCCTGCACCTGGGCGCGCGCCTGCCGGCCCATGCCACCTCCACCGGCCGGGTACTGCTGGCGGCGCTGGCGCCGGCTGATCTGAGTGCCTGGCTCAAAGACCGCACCCTGGCGCGCCTGACCCCCCAGACCACGGTGCAGCCCACGGCCTTGCGCAAGCTGTTGCGCCAGGTGCGCGAAGACGATTTCTGCCTCGCCGCCGAGGAGCACGAACTGGGCGTGCTGGCCCTGGCCGTGCCCTTGCGCAACATGCAAGGGCGCACCGTGGCCGCCCTGAACGTGGTGGCCTCACCCCAGGCGCATCCGCCCGAGACCCTGCATCAGACTTTGCTGCCGTTGTTGCAGGAGGCGGCGCGGGAGGTGAGGGCGCTGCTGTGATGAGACGCGATCGGGGTTGAGCTGAACCACCACGATGCGATCCAGTTTCGGGTGTGCCCAGCCCACCTCGGCATCATTCAGGGGTGAGAGAAAAGGGAAGCGCTGCTGCTAATTGGGGGTATTTTCGATCGTATTACCCCAATAAATCGATTGCTACCCCATTTCGGTGAACCATGCGGTGGCATGGTGTCGGTCGTTGAGGTCGGGCTCTTTGGCTTCATGCGTGCACATCAGCCGAGCCGACCTGAAGGTTCGGGCTTCAGTGACTCAAACCGGCTCGCTGACACGCCTTGGGAGGGTTTGGCCTCCAGGCGATCGCCCCAGGCCACTGCCTGGGCCTCGGTATCGAAGTCCTTCGACTCTGAGAAAATCAGGGCGCCGCCCTGCTTGACGCAACCCAGAGGCTACCGAATGAAATTAAATAAAAATCAACAACTGACAGAAGAATTGTCGCCCTGGCGGCTCAGCGTGGCCCCGATGATGGATTGGACCGACCGCCATTGCCGCTACCTGCACCGCCTGATCACCCGTCACACCTTGCTCTACACCGAGATGGTGACCACGGGGGCGCTGATCCATGGGGACGTGGCCCGGCATTTGCGCTACCACGCTGAAGAGCATCCGGTGGCGCTGCAATTGGGGGGCAGCGAGCCGGCGGATCTGGCGCACTGTGCACGTTTGGCCGAACAGTGGGGCTATGACGAGGTCAACCTGAACTGTGGTTGCCCCAGTGAGAGGGTGCAGCGTGGCGCTTTCGGGGCCTGCCTGATGGCTGAGGCGGATCTGGTGGCGGATGGCGTGAAGGCCATGCTGGATGGGGTGCAGCGTGTGCCGGTCACGGTGAAGCATCGCATCGGCATCGACCGCATCGAGAGCTATGAGTTCGTGCGCGATTTCGTGGGCAAGGTCAGTGAGGCCGGTTGCAAGGTGTTCATCGTGCATGCGCGCAATGCCTGGTTGAAAGGCTTGAGCCCCAAGGAAAATCGCGAGATTCCGCCGCTTCGCTATGAGATGGTTTACCGGCTGAAGCAAGAGTTCCCGGGGCTGACGATTGCCGTCAATGGCGGCATCACACTCAATGACCAGGTGCAGGCTCACCTGGAGCAGGTGGATGGCGTGATGGTGGGTCGTGAGGCTTATCACAACCCCTGGGTGATGGCCGATTGGGACCACCGCTTCTGGGGCGCCGAGCCCAGCGGCCAGACGCGCGAAGACGTGGAGCGCCTGATGTGCGACCACATGGCGCGCGAGCAGGCCGAGCACGGTACACCCTGGCACACCATGGCGCGGCACATGCTGGGCCTGCGCAATGGCCTGCCTGGGGCACGACGCTGGCGCCAGGTCTGGAGCGACCACCGCCTGCGCGCCCACACGCCCCACGAGGTGATGGCGTTGGCCCATGCGGGCGCAGCGGTGGCTAGCCCTGCCTAAGGTAAGGGCTGGGGGGCGGGTGGGCCGCACTGGGTTCAGGCGGGCAATGGCTGCCTGCTGTGGGCTCAGGCGGGTTGGTTCACCGCGGCAGCGGCTGCGGCCAGCACCTCGTTGGCGCGTGCCTGCAGGGCGGCGTCGCCGTGCACCAGCAGCACAAACGCATCGGCCTTGATGGCGGTCTCGTAGCGCACCACCTCATCGCTGCGCACGCCCAGCTGCACCAGGGAGGCCCCCAATGCCGACAGGCCGCCCACCACCACCGCCCCTTCCAGGGCTGCGATCACGCTGCTGACCAGAGGGCCGGCCACGGCCACCACGCCGACGCCTGGGAACAGGATCATGGCCGGGGCGGCCAGCAGCCCGAACAGGGCACCCCAGAAGGCGCCGGTGCCGCCCCAGGATTTGATGCGATCGCCCATTGTGTAGAAGCCCACTGGGTGCTCTTCGCTGTGGTAACCCTTGCCGATCAAGGACATGGTCTTGAGGTCGATGCCGGCCTGGCCCAGGTTGCGCACGGCGATCTCGGCGGCCTCGCGGGTCTTGAATATGTGGGCCTGAGTGAGGGATGCGTTGCTGTTGTTGTTGAACATGATGGCTCCTGCGATGGTGGCCAGCCCCCTGTGGGCTGGTCTGTCAGGAGTATTTGCAGGTGTCCGACCAGCCCATGTTTGCAGATGTAATGCGCCTGGGCGCATCGGCAGGGTCGGTCAGGCCGCGGCTTCGAGCCCGTTGGCGAAGTGGGCGCGCATGCGCTGGGCGGCGGCGTGGCCGTCTCGGGCCGTGATGGCTTCGGTGATTTCGCGGTGCTCCTGCAGCGATTCGGCGATGCGGCCGCGCTTGAGCAGTGAGTTGTGGCGGTTCAGTTTCATGACCTTGCGCAGGTCGGTCACCATTTGCAGGCGCCAGCGGTTGTCGGCCATCTCCAGGATGCGCAGGTGGATGCGCTCATTGAGCTGGAAGAAGCGTTCGCGGTCGTCCACGGCCTTTTCGAGTTCGTCATGCAGGGCCTGGATTTCTTGCAGCTGGGCGGCTGTGGCGTGGTCGGCCACCTCACCGGCGGCATCGCTTTCGAGCAGGCTCAGCAGGTGGTAGACATCGCGCAGGTCTTTTTCATTGACCTCGGTCACATAGGCGCCACGGCGCACCTTCATCGTCACCAGGCCTTCGGCGGCCAGCACCTTGATGGCTTCGCGCAGCGGCGTGCGGCTGATGCCGAACTCTTGTGCGATTTTCAGCTCGTCGATCCAGCTGCCAGGTTCGAGCTCGCGCTGGAAGATGCGCTGGCGAAGGAGTTCGGCCACTTCTTCGTACAGGGCTTTGGGCGTGAGGGTGAGGGCGGACATGGCGCGGATTGTAAGGTGTGTGGAATATTTTGAATCAATAATTATGAATGATGTAAACTGCTGGATTAAGCAGGGATACCCTGAGCCAACACCCCAAGCCCCGTCGGAGAAGCTTTCGTCATGAGTGATTCACAGTCTGCCAAGCCGTCCAACCCTGAATTTGCCCCCAGCTCGCTGGAAGCCTGGGCCAAGGCTGCCGCCAAGTCGGCCCCCGGTGGTGACGTGAACGCCTTGAACTGGCTGACGCCCGACGGCATCAGCGTGAAGCCGCTGTACACCGCAGCCGACACGGCCAACCTGCCGTACGCCAACACCTTGCCGGGTTTTGAGCCCTTTCTGCGCGGCCCGCAAGCCACCATGTACGCAGTGCGCCCCTGGACGATTCGCCAATACGCCGGTTTTTCGACGGCCGAAGAGTCCAATGCCTTCTACCGCAAGGCCTTGGCCGCCGGCGGCCAGGGCGTGTCGGTGGCCTTTGACCTGGCCACTCACCGTGGCTACGACAGCGATCACCCCCGCGTGACCGGCGATGTGGGCAAGGCCGGTGTGGCCATCGACTCAGTCGAGGACATGAAGATCTTGTTCGACCAGATCCCGCTCGACAAGGTGTCGGTCTCCATGACCATGAACGGCGCTGTGTTGCCCGTCCTGGCCGGCTATGTGGTGGCGGCCGAAGAGCAGGGCGTGAGCCAGGACAAGCTGTCCGGAACCATTCAGAACGACATTCTGAAAGAGTTCATGGTGCGCAACACCTACATCTACCCGCCCCAGCCGTCGATGAAGATCATCGGCGACATCATCGAGTACACGGCCAAGAACATGCCGAAGTTCAACTCGATCAGCATCTCGGGCTACCACATGCAAGAGGCGGGCGCCAACCAGGCGCTGGAGTTGGCCTTTACCCTGGCCGACGGCAAGGAATACGTGAAGACCGCCATCGCCAAGGGCATGGATGTGGACGGGTTTGCCGGCCGCCTGAGCTTCTTCTGGGCCATCGGCATGAACTTCTACCTGGAAGTCGCCAAGATGCGTGCGGCGCGCCTGTTGTGGTGCCGCATCATGAAGGGCTTTGATGCCAAGAACCCCAAGAGCCTGATGCTGCGCACCCACTGCCAGACCTCGGGCTGGTCGCTGACCGAGCAAGACCCCTACAACAACGTGGTGCGCACCACCATCGAGGCCATGGCAGCGGTGTTTGGCGGCACGCAAAGCCTGCACACCAACAGCTTTGACGAAGCGATTGCGCTGCCCACCGAGTTCAGTGCCCGCATTGCGCGCAACACCCAGCTGATCATCCAGGAGGAGACCCACATCACCAATGTGATCGATCCCTGGGCTGGCAGTTACATGATGGAGAAGCTGACCCAGGACATGGCCGATGCCGCCTGGAAGATCATCGAAGAGGTCGAGGCCATGGGCGGCATGACCAAGGCGGTGGACAGCGGTTGGGCCAAGCTCAAGATCGAAGCGGCGGCTGCCGAGAAGCAGGCGCGCATCGATTCGGGCAAAGACGTGATCGTGGGCGTCAACAAGTACAAGCTCAAGAGCGAAGACGCCATCGACATCCTGGAGGTGGACAACGTCAAGGTGCGCGACGGGCAGATTGAGCGCCTCAAGAAGATCCGGGCCACCCGCGACAGTGCCGCAGTGCAGGCCGCGCTGGCCGCCTTGACGACTGCAGCCGAGAGCGGCCAGGGCAATCTGCTGGACCTGACCATCCAGGCTATTCGATTGCGAGCCACGGTGGGCGAGGTGTCGGATGCCCTCGAGAAGATCTTTGGCCGCCACCGTGCCGACACCCAGAAGGTGACCGGTGTGTATGCCGCCGCCTACGACTCGGCCGAAGGCTGGGACAAGCTCAAGACCGAGATCAGTGCCTTTGCGGATGAGCAGGGCCGCCGCCCGCGCGTGATGATCGCCAAGCTGGGCCAGGACGGGCACGACCGCGGTGCCAAGGTGGTGGCCACGGCCTTTGCCGACCTGGGCTTTGACGTGGACATGGGACCGCTGTTCCAGACCCCCGAGGAGTGCGCCCGCCAGGCCATCGAGAACGACGTGCACGCCGTGGGCGTGTCCACCCTGGCCGCAGGCCACAAGACCCTGGTGCCGGCCATCATCCAATCGCTCAAGGACCAGGGCGCGGACGACATCATCGTGTTCGTGGGCGGGGTGATTCCGCGCCAGGATTACGACTTCCTGTACGAGGCCGGCGTCAAGGGCGTGTACGGCCCGGGCACGCCCATCCCGGCCAGCGCCAAGGACGTGCTGGAACAGATCCGCAAGGCACAGCAGGGCTGAAACGCATGAGCCATGTCGCTGTCCGCATGGACCCCGCGCTGGAGCGCGAGGTCGATGAAGCGGCCCGCAGGCTGGGCCTGTCGAAGTCGCAGTACATCGTGATGGCGGTCGAGCGTTCGCTCGGGCGCCGACCCGCCCACCCGGTGCGCCACCAGGCAGCGGATGCCTTGGCGCCTTTGCGCCTGAGCGCCCAGCGTGGCGTCAAGCTCGGTGCCGAAGGCTCGCCCCTGCAGAAGAAGCTGCAGGCCCTGCTGCGCGCCCGCCTGTTGACCGACAGCGCCCAGGGCACCCCCCGGCCCGCCGACCCCGGCGCGGCCCAGGACTGAGCCCTTGCTGGCTGCCCGCGTTTGAAGCACTCCTTTTTGACCTTTGACCCAGACCATGCAGACCCCTTTGCTTGAAGGCATCCTGAGCGGCGCCCCAGCGGTGCAGCGGCGCGCCATGGCCAAGGCCATCACGCTGCTGGAATCGACCCGGCCCGATCACCGGGCCCAGGCCGACGAGTTGTTGACGGCCATGCTGCCGCACACCGGGCGCTCTTTTCGCCTGGGCATCAGTGGCGTGCCCGGCGTGGGCAAGAGCACGTTCATCGAGGCCTTGGGCCTGTACCTGATCGGTCAGGGCCACCGCGTGGCGGTGCTCGCGGTCGACCCCTCCAGCACGGTCTCGGGGGGCTCCATCCTGGGTGACAAGACCCGCATGGAACACCTGTCGGTGCATGAGCGGGCCTACATCCGCCCCAGCCCCAGCAGCGGCACCCTGGGGGGCGTTGCAGAGAAAACCCGCGAGGCCATGCTGGTGTGCGAGGCCGCGGGGTATGACGTGGTGATCGTCGAGACCGTGGGTGTGGGCCAGAGCGAAATCGCCGTGGCGGGCATGACCGACATGTTCGTGCTCATGCAACTGCCCAATGCCGGTGACGACCTGCAGGCCATCAAGAAAGGCGTGATGGAGATCGCCGACCTGGTGGTCATCAACAAGGCCGACATCGACGTGCACGCCGCCACGCGGGCCCAGGCCCAGATCACCTCGTCGCTGCGCCTGCTGGGCCTGCACGGCAACCCTGAGCACGCCCACCATGACGAGGCCTTGTGGCACCCGCAGGTGGTGCAGCTCAGTGCCTTGCTGGGGCAGGGCGTAGAGGCCTTCTGGGTCGCCGTGAGCCAGTTCAGGCGGTTGCAGGGGGCCAATGGGCGCCTGCAGTCGCGCCGCCAGAGCCAGTCGCTGGCCTGGATGTGGGAGCGCATCGACGCGGGTCTCAAGCAGGCTTTCCGTGCCCACCCGCAGGTGCAGGCCTTGCTGCCTCGCTTCACCGACGAGGTGGCCCAGGGGCTGCTGCCCGCCTCCACCGCTGCTCGGCAATTGCTGGCGGCCAGCCGCCACAGCGATTGAACCCAGCCGGCCCTCATTTCACCTGATCCAACCGATCCAACCCCCTCATTTCCAGAATCCATCCGGAGCAAAGAGAGAAGACACCATGCAAGACATCCTGGCGCAACTCGAAAGCAAGCGCGCTGCTGCCCGCCTCGGCGGCGGTCAGAAGCGCATCGATTCGCAACATGCCAAAGGCAAGCTGACCGCGCGTGAGCGCATCGAGTTGCTGCTGGACGAGGGCACGTTTGAAGAGTGGGACATGTTCGTCGAGCACCGTTGTGCCGATTTCGGCATGGCCGACAACAAGATCCCGGGTGACGGTGTGGTCACCGGCTACGGCATGATCAATGGCCGCCTGGTCTTTGTCTTCAGCCAGGACTTCACGGTCTTCGGCGGCGCCTTGTCCGAGGCCCATGCCGAAAAAATCTGCAAGATCATGGACCAGGCCATGAAGGTCGGTGCTCCGGTGATCGGCCTCAACGACTCGGGTGGCGCCCGCATTCAAGAAGGTGTGGCCTCGTTGGGGGGCTATGCCGACGTGTTCCAGAAGAACGTGCTGGCCAGCGGTGTGATCCCGCAGATCAGCATGATCATGGGCCCCTCGGCCGGTGGGGCGGTGTACTCGCCCGCCATGACCGACTTCATCTTCATGGTCAAGGACAGCTCGTACATGTTCGTGACCGGCCCTGAAGTGGTGAAGACCGTGACCCATGAAGAGGTGACGGCTGAAGAACTGGGCGGCGCCGTGACCCACACCACCAAGAGTGGCGTGGCCGACATGGCGTTCGAGAACGATGTCGAGGCCCTGCTGATGTTGCGCCGCCTCTACAACTACCTGCCGCTGAACAACCGCGAGAAGGCCCCCGTGCGCAAGAGCGGCGACCCGGTGGACCGCCAGGACAAGAGCCTGGACACCCTGGTGCCCGACAACCCGAACAAGCCCTATGACATGAAGGAGCTGATCGTCAAGACCGTGGACGATGGCGACTTCTTCGAACTGCAGCCCGAGTACGCCAAGAACATCATCATCGGCTTTGCCCGCATGGATGGGCAGACCGTGGGCATCGTGGCCAACCAGCCCCTGGTGCTGGCGGGTTGCCTGGACATCAAGAGCTCGATCAAGGCCGCTCGCTTCGTGCGCTTTTGCGACGCCTTCAACATCCCGGTGGTGACCTTTGTCGACGTGCCCGGCTTCATGCCCGGTACCAGCCAGGAGTACGGCGGCATCATCAAGCACGGTGCCAAGCTGCTGTACGCGTACGCCGAGTGCACGGTGCCCAAGATCACGGTGATCACCCGCAAGGCCTACGGTGGCGCTTACGACGTGATGGCCTCCAAGCACTTACGCGGTGACGTCAACTTTGCCTGGCCGAATGCCGAGATCGCCGTGATGGGCGCCAAGGGCGCGGTGGAGATCATCTTCCGCGAAGACAAGGGCGACCCGGCCAAGCTGGCCGCCAAGGAGGCCGAATACAAGGCCCGTTTCGCCAACCCCTTTGTGGCTGGTGCCCGTGGCTTCATCGATGACGTGATCCTGCCGTCGGAGACCCGCAAGCGCATCTGCCGCTCGCTGGTCATGCTCAAGGACAAGAAGCTTGAGAACCCGTGGCGCAAGCACGGGAACATCCCGCTCTGATCACCGTCACGAACAAGAAGGAACGAGTCAAATGTTTAAGAAGATTCTGATTGCCAATCGTGGTGAGATCGCCTGCCGTGTGATTGCCACCGCCAAGAAGATGGGCATCGCCACCGTGGCGGTGTACTCCGAAGCCGACAAGGAAGCCCGCCACGTGGCCCTGGCCGACGAGGCCGTGCTGTTGGGCCCGGCGCCCAGCCGCGAGAGCTACCTGGTGGCCGACAAGATCATTGCCGCCGCCAAGGCCACCGGTGCCGAGGCCATCCACCCCGGCTACGGCTTTTTGAGCGAGAACGAGGCCTTTGCCAAGCGCGTCGAGGACGAAGGCATGGCCTTCATTGGCCCGCGCCATTTCTCGATCGCCGCCATGGGCGACAAGATCGCCTCCAAGAAGCTGGCCAACGAGGCCAAGGTCAACACCATTCCGGGCTACAACGACGCCATCAGCGGCCCGGAGCAGGCGGTCGAGATCGCCAAGGGCATCGGCTACCCCGTCATGATCAAGGCCTCGGCCGGCGGTGGCGGCAAGGGTTTGCGCGTGGCCTTCAACGACAAGGAAGCCTTCGAGGGCTTTGCCAGCTGCCAGAACGAAGCCCGCAACAGCTTTGGCGATGACCGTGTGTTCATCGAGAAGTTTGTCGAGGAGCCGCGTCACATCGAAATCCAGGTGCTGGGCGATTCGCACGGCCATGTGATTTACCTGAACGAGCGCGAGTGCTCGATCCAGCGTCGGCACCAGAAAGTGATTGAAGAAGCGCCCAGCCCCTTCATCAGCGACGAAACCCGCAAGGCCATGGGCGAGCAAGCCGTGGCCCTGGCCAAGGCCGTGAAGTACCAGAGCGCCGGCACGGTCGAATTTGTGGTGGGCAAGGATCAGAGCTTCTACTTCCTGGAGATGAACACCCGTCTGCAGGTGGAGCACCCGGTCACCGAATGCATCACGGGCCTGGACCTGGTCGAACTGATGATCCGTGTGGCTGCCGGCGAGAAGCTGCCCCTGACCCAGGCCGACGTGAAGCGCGATGGCTGGGCCATCGAGTGCCGCATCAATGCCGAAGACCCGTTCCGCAACTTCCTGCCCTCCACCGGCCGCCTGGTCCGTTTTCAGACACCGCCGGAAACCATGTTCCAGAGCAAGACCGACAAGCTGTTCGGCGTGCGCGTGGACACCGGGGTGACCGATGGTGGCGAGATCCCGATGTTCTATGACTCGATGATCGCCAAGCTCATCGTGCATGGACGCGACCGCAACGATGCCATCGCCAAGATGCGCGAAGCCCTGAACGGCTTTGTGATCCGCGGCATCAGCAGCAACATCCCTTTCCAGGCGGCCTTGCTGGCGCACCCGAAATTTGTGTCGGGTGATTTCAACACCGGCTTCATTGCCGAGAACTACGGCAAGGGCTTTTTTGCCGAAGACGTGCCGCACAGCGATCCGGCCTTCCTGGTGGCCCTGGCGGCCTTCCAGAACCGCCGCTATCGCCAGCGTGCCTCGGGCATCACCGGCCAGATGGAAGGTCATGGCGCCAAGTTGGGTGAAGACTTCGTGGTGGTGGTTCTGGACAAGGCTGGCCAGCACGTGCATTACCCGGTGCAAGTCGCCGAGTTGGATGCGCAGACCAGCACCGTGAACGTGGACGGCAAAGGCTACCAGTTCAGCAGCGGTGCCCGTCTGGGGGCGATCCGCATCGAGGGCCTGGTGAACGGCGCTGCCTTCACGGCCCAGGTGGAGCGGGGGTCAGGCAAGAACCCGCTGGCGCTGCGCGTGTCGCACAACGGCACCCAGATCGAGGCGCTGGTGCTGTCGCCCCGCTCGGCTGAGCTGCACAAGCTGATGCCTTACAAGGCGCCGCCTGATCTGAGCAAGTTCCTGCTCTCGCCCATGCCCGGCTTGCTGGTGGATGTGGCTGTGCAGCCTGGCCAGACCGTGCAGGCCGGCGAGAAGCTGGCCGTGATCGAAGCCATGAAGATGGAGAACATCTTGTTTGCTACGCAGGACGGCGTGGTGGGCAAGATCGCCGCCAACAAGGGCGAGTCGCTGGCGGTGGACCAGGTCATTCTTGAGTTTGTCTGAGCGGAGCCCGTGCCATGACCCTGAACCGACCCTTCAAAGTGCTGGGCATCCAGCAGATCGCCATCGGCGGACCCGACAAGACCCGGCTGCAAAAGCTTTGGGTGGACATGCTGGGCCTGACCCTGACAGGCACCTTCAAAAGCGAGCGTGAGAACGTGGATGAAGACATCTGCGCCATCGGCGAGGGGCCGTTCAAGGTTGAGGTCGACCTGATGCAGCCCATGGATCCGGACAAGAAACCCGCCGTTCACGCCACACCGTTGAACCACGTGGGTCTGTGGATCGATGACCTGCCGGTGGCCGTGGAATGGTTGAGCGCCCATGGTGTGCGCTTCGCCCCCGGCGGCATCCGCCGCGGTGCTGCCGGCTTTGACATCACCTTCCTCCACCCCAAGGGCAACGACGAGTTTCCGATCTCGGGTGAGGGCGTGTTGATCGAGTTGGTGCAAGCCCCACCGGAGGTGGTGAAGGCCTTTGCGGCGTTGGCCGCATCGCCGTCGGTCTGAGCTTCACTCGATTCGTCGACCCCCCCCTGAAGCCACCTGCTTGATGCAGGTGGCTTTTTTTCATTGATCTTGCAGTGAAATCCACCCAAATCATTGCAATTGGCATTAAATAGGTGATAAAAAAGAGCGAAAAATCACTTGCGATTCGCATATCACTTGAAAAATGCGGGTTTTTCCTGAGGCTGTGAATCACCTTCTGTCAGTTTGGGCACAGACTGAAGATTCAAAATCGCTGCAACAAAATACCGTGACGCTTAGGGGACACATGCCATGAAAACGCTTTCTATTTGGGGACCCGGTGTCGCCTTGATGTCCCGCATGCGCTTGCCGGCCAAGTTGCTGCTGCTCTCCGCCATGCTGCTGGTCCCGTTGCTGTTGGTGTGTCTGCAACTGCTGCAGCGTTTTCATGAGGACATCGAGTTCATTCAGAGTGAGCAGGCCGGCGTGCAGGTGCTGGCACCCGTGGCGCGCCTGGTGGCTTTGACACAGACCCACCGGGGGCAGATGAACATCCTGCTGTCTGGCAATGCGTCGATTGCGCCGGCGCTGGAACAGAGTGCGCAAGGCCTGAAGCAAGGCATGGCCGAGGTGGAGACGGCGGTGCAAGGGCAGGGCGGTTTGAACATGAACGCCACCTGGAGCCGCATTCGGCCCCGCCTGGAGCAATTGCCACAGCTGCGTCAGGGGGCCGCGGCGGCCAGCTTTGCCGAGCATTCGGCCCTGATCGATGAATTGCGCCGGATGGCCTATGAGACGGCCGAACACTCCGGCCTGCTGTTCGACCCTGATCCGGTGACCTACCTGCTGATCGACATGAGTGTGTCGCGCATCATCCCCTGGACGGAGCGCCTGGGCCTGGTGCGCGGCACCGGCGCTGGCTTGCTGACACAGGCTCAACCCACCGCCCTGAGCATTGGACGCCTTCATGTGCTGCTCGACAACCTGGGGGGCGAACTGCGTGATGTGGAATTTGCCTTGCAGACCCTGCAGCAACGCCAGGCAGACCTGGGGTCGGCGGCCAATACCTTGGCCAGCAGCAATGACTTTCTGCGCCTGGCCCGCCAGGCCTTTCCGGTCAGCGGGGATGTGGCTGAGCCACGCCTGCCGCCCAGCGACTTTTTCGCCAGTGGTACCAAGGCGATCGGTGACGCCCAGGCCCTGAGCAACAAGGTGTTGGGCAGTATTGACGACCTGCTTCAAAAGCGGGCAAGCACCCTCGTTTTGCAGCGCAACACGGCACTGGGGGTCACGGTGCTGGGCATCGCCCTGCTGCTGTACCTGCTGATGTCCTTCTACCGCAGTTTTGTTCTGAGCTTCCGCGCCATGATTGCGGTGATGCACCAACTGGCTGAGGGTGATTTGCAGATTCACCTGGCTGTCAACGGGCGTGATGAACTGGGCGAGCTGGCCGACTTGTTGCGTGCCATGTCACACACCCTGTCGGGCATGGTGGCTGATGTGCGCAGCAATTCGGCCCTGGTGTCCCATGCCGGGGGCAGTCTGGCCGTGAGCAGCAAGGACTTGTCAGATCGCACCGAGCAGCAGGCCGCCAACCTGGAGCAGACTGCAGCCAGCGTCGAAGAACTGGCCAGCACGGTCGAGCACAACGCAGGCATTGCACAACAAGCCAACGCCCGTGCGGCCCAGGTGCGTGACGACGCCGAGGCAGGGGCGTCTGCGATGTCCCGTGCGGTGGCCTCAGTCGAGGGCATGCAGCAAAGCGCCCACAAGATGAGCGAAATCATCGGTGTGATCGACAGCTTGGCCTTTCAGACCAACATCCTCGCGCTCAATGCGGCCGTGGAGGCGGCCCGTGCGGGTGAGCAAGGCAGGGGCTTTGCCGTGGTGGCTGCCGAGGTGCGCTCGTTGGCCCAGCGCTCAGCCGCATCGGCGCGTGAGATCCGTCAACTGATCAGCGCTTCCTCGGAGCAGGTGGAGGGCAGTGTTGCGCTGATCCGTGCCGCAGGTACCAGCATCGGCAGCATCACCGAAGGCATTCGATCGGTGGCCAGCAGCATGGCTGAGATTTCATCCTTGAGTACTGAGCAGAGCGCCAGCCTGAGCGAGATCACGCTGGCCATCCAGCAACTTGACCAGATCACCCAGCGCAATGCACAAATGGTGGAGTCGTCGGTGCAGGAGACGTCTTTGCTGGAGCACCGCGCTGCCACCTTGTCGGCATCGGTGGCCTCTTTTGCCTTGCAGCAGGGCACGGCCGAAGAGGCGCAGGCCTTGGTGCAGCGTGCAGCCAAGTTGGGCCAGGGGATGTCAGCAGAGCAGTTGATGCGCCAGATCACCGATCCGGCTCAGCCTTTCCATGACCGGGACATGTATGTGTTTGTGCTGGACGAGTCGGGGGCTTACCGGGCGTTTGGCGGCAATCCAGCCAAGGTGGGCAGCAATGTCAAGGACATCCCAGGCATCCAGGGCGAGGTGCTGCTGAACAACATCATCGACCGTGCCAGGGTGGCGCCGGGCTGGGTCGAATACGACATCACCAATCCGGCCACAGGGCGCATGCAGACCAAGATGTCTTTTGTGCAGGCCTTGTCTCAGCCTGGTCTGTACATCGGGTGCGGGGTTTACAAGTCATTGGCCGTCGCCTGAGCGTGGCGGCGCCTGGGGCTCATTCTTCGCCGTTGCTGCCTGGGCTGCGGCGGGCTCGGGCCTTTTGCAGGGCGGCTTCGATCAAGGCGCGTTTGCGCTCCAGTTGGGTCGGATCGCTCAGGCGCGAGTGGGCGCTGATGTCCTGAAGCTTGGCCTGGGCTTCGGCCTGCAAACGGGCATCGTTTTCAGCTTGCTCGCGGGCCTGCCGAGCCTGATGCTGGCGGTAGCGTTGCACGGCAATTTGCGCCTCGGCTTCTGACCAGGCGGCCCAGCCGGTGCGTTCGCCGCTGGCTACCTCCAACTCAATGCAATCGACCGGGCAGACCGGGATGCACAGCTCGCAGCCGGTGCACCAGGGCTCGATCACGGTGTGCATCTGCTTGTTGCTGCCCAGAATGGCGTCGGTGGGGCAGGCTTTCAAGCACAGGGTGCAGCCAATGCACCAGGCCTCGTCGATGAATGCCACGGTGCGCGGCCCCTCTGTGCCGTGCTCCGGGCTCAGGGGAACCCATGGCCGAGCGGTGATGGCCGCCAGCCGGGCAACGCCTTCTGCGCCACCGGGCGGGCATTGATTGATGCCAGCATCGCCCTTGGCCACTGCCGTGGCGTAGGCTTCGCAATCAGGGTAGCCGCAGCGGGTGCACTGGGTCTGGGGCAGCGCCGCATGCAGGCGCGAAATCAGATCCTGCACCGCGCGCTCAAGCCTTGGCTGAAGGGCCGCGGGCGGCCTTGGTGGACGAGGGCTTGGCACTCGCCTTGGCGCTGCTGGCGGTCTTGGCGCGGGCTGTGGGCTTGCCAAGTGTCTCCGCCACGGCCTTGGCGGGTGCGGTGGCCTTGACGGGCGTGCTGGGCACGACGGCCTTGCCGGCAGCTTCTGCCGTCGCGCGGCCACCAGACGCCGCAGTGGCCTGGTGGTCCAGGATGAAGCGCTTCACGGTGGGGTACACCACCTCGCGCCAGCGGCGGCCACTGAAGATGCCGTAATGGCCTGCGCCCTTGGCCTCCAGGTGCTTGCGGTGACCGGCTTCAATGCCGCTGCACAGATCGTGGGCGGCAGCGGTCTGGCCGGAGCCCGAGATATCGTCCAGTTCGCCTTCAACGGTCAGCAGGCCGGTGTTGCGGATGTCTTGTGGACGCACGCGCTCGACCACGCCTTTCTCGCTGCGCACATCCCAGGTGCCCTTGACCAGCTTGAAGTCCTGGAACACGGTCTGGATGGTTTCCAGGTAGTAATCCGCATCCATGTCGAGCACCGCGTTGTACTCGTCATAGAACTTGCGATGGGCCTCGACACTGGCGTCGTCGCCCTTGATCAGGTCCTTGAAGTAGTCGTAGTGGCTGGTGGCGTGGCGGTCCGGGTTCATGGCCACAAAGCCCGTGTGCTGCAGAAAGCC
Source organism: Curvibacter sp. GW821-FHT09D12 (assembly GCF_059416245.1). Taxonomy (NCBI): domain Bacteria; kingdom Pseudomonadati; phylum Pseudomonadota; class Betaproteobacteria; order Burkholderiales; family Comamonadaceae; genus Curvibacter; species Curvibacter sp. GW821-FHT09D12. Next base: position 176,530 of record NZ_JBWKOU010000009.1, read on the forward strand.
CGGGTAGACGCGACGGCCAGCCCCAGGGAAGTTGTGAGGCACACGGTAGATCACATTGTTCTCAAACCACTCGAAGCTCTTGTTGGTGGCGAGGTTGTTGACCGACGTGGGCGACTTGCTGGCGTCAATCGGGCCACCCATCATGGTCATCGACAGCGGGAGCTGTTCCTTGCGCGAAGCCATCAGCGACACGGCAGCCAGCACCGGTACGGTGGGCTGGCACACGCTGATCACATGGCAGTTGCCATAGGTGGCCTGCAGGTGGCGAATGAACTCCTGCACGTAATTGATGTAGTCGTCGAGATGGAATTCACCTTCGCTCATGGGCACCAGGCGAGCATTCTTCCAGTCGGTGATGTAGACCTTGTGGTCTTTCAGCATGGTGCGCACGGTGTCGCGCAGCAAGGTGGCGTAGTGGCCCGAAAGCGGTGCCACAATCAACACCACGGGCTGGCCCTTGAGCTTGGTCAGCGTCGCCGGATCATCCGAGAAGCGCTTGAAACGGCGCAACTCACAAAACGGCTTGTCGATCTCCACCCGCTCGTGAATGGCCACACCCACACCATCCACATCGACTGTGGTGATGCCGAACACCGGCTTTTCGTAATCCTTGCCCAGTCGGTACAGCAGGTCGTAGCCTGCAGACATGCGTTGCGCCATGGGGGCCTGGCTCAAGGGCGACAGCGGGTTGCTGTAGAGCTTGGAGGCAGCCTGGGCGAAATCGGCAAACGGCTCCATCATGGAGCGTTGAGTTTCATAGAGCTGATAAAGCATGGGGCGACCTGAGATCGTTATGTTGCACTGCAGCAAATATACCAGTGATCGGGTGGACTTGTCTGGAGTGAAAACACCAATATTGCGTCAAATTTCTTTGTAGGGAACTGTTTTGTGGGTGTTGAATCTGCTTCAGATGAACTCTTCGTTGAGCGCGCCATGAAGCGCAGATCCTGTTTGTCAGCCCTTGCCGGCGTCGGCGCTTTGGCGCCCGCCCTGTCTTGGTCGGCCCTGGCTTCGGCTTGGTCGGGCATGCCGCAGACCCCGCGCATGCCGGTGCTGTTTCTGGGGCATGGGAGCCCCATGAATGCCTTGGGGGACAACGCTTACAGTCGCGCCTGGGCCCAATTGGGGGCTGAGTTCGGGCGACGCTATCCGAAGCCGGCATTGATTCTTTGCATCTCAGCGCATTGGGTGACCGATGGCTTTTGGCTCACGGCCATGAGCCGGCCTCGCACGATCCACGACTTTGGTGGCTTTCCGCAGGCCTTGTTCGATCAGCAATACCCTGCGCCCGGCGCACCGGCCCTGGCCAAGGCCCTGCGCGATGGTATTTTGAAACCAGAGTTGCAACTTGATCAGGATCGCTGGGGTTTTGATCACGGCACATGGTCAGTGCTCAAACCCATGTTTCCGCGCGCGGACATCCCCGTGGTCCAACTGAGCATGGATGGCAGCCGGCCTGCGTCCGAGCATTTCGCCTTGGGACAGCAGTTGGGTGCTTTGCGCGAACGCGGGGTGCTGGTCGTGGGCAGTGGCAACGCGGTGCACAACCTGCGTGCCGCAAGGCGGGATACCCCGAGCACCCAGGCCTACGATTGGGCACATCAGTTCGATGGCTGGGTGCAGGGCCATCTGCAGCGGGGCGAGCTGGAGGCATTGGTCGATTTCCAGGGGCAGGGCGAGGTGGCCCGCCTGGCGCATCCGACGCATGAGCATTATTGGCCCCTGCTCTACGCTGCAGGGGCGGCCAGGCGCACTGAAATGCCCCGCATGTTCAATGCCGATTTCCAGTCGGCCTCGATTTCGATGCGCTCAGTTGTCTGGGGCTGATCCAGCAATAAAAAAACCGCCCATGGGCGGTTGATGTGAATCGGGCAGGGGCAGGCCTTGCCCCTGAGGATTCAGAGAACTCAGGCCACCTTGGCAATCGCCTGGCAGACGTAGTCGATGTTCTTGCTGTTGAGCGCGGCCACGCACATGCGGCCGGTGTCGGTGCCGTACACGCCGAATTCGCTGCGCAGGCGCACCATCTGGTCCTTGTTCAGGCCGGAGTAGCTGAACATGCCGATCTGGGTGGTGATGAAGCTCATGTCCTGCTGCACGCCGGCAGCCTTCAGGCCGTCCACCAGCTTTTGACGCATGGCCTTGATGCGAACGCGCATCTCGCCAAGTTCCTGCTCCCACAGGGCGCGCAGTTCGGGGTTGCCCAGCACGGCGGCCACCACAGCGCCGCCGTGAATGGGCGGGTTGGAATAGTTGGTGCGGATCACGATCTTGAGTTGCGACAGCACGCGCGAAGCTTCTTCCTTGTCGGCGCACAGCACCGACAAGGCGCCCACGCGCTCGCCGTACAGGCTGAAGCTCTTGGAGAACGAGGTGGACACAAAGAAGCTCAGGCCGGCAGCCACGAACTTGCCGATCACGGCGCCGTCTTCAGCAATGCCGTGGCCAAAGCCCTGGTAGGCCATGTCCAGGAAGGGGGTCAGGTTTTTGGCCTTGACGACAGCGATCACTTGATCCCATTGGGCGGCAGTGATGTCGTAACCCGTGGGGTTGTGGCAGCAGGCGTGCAGGACCACGATGGTGCCCGGGGCGGCAGCATTCAATGAGGCCAGCATGCCTTCAAAGTTCACGCCACGCTTTTCGGCGTCGTAATAGGCATAAGACTCGACCGTGAAGCCGGCGTTGGTGAACAGCGCGCGGTGGTTTTCCCAACTGGGGTCGGAGATCAGCACCTTGGCGTCGGGGCTGACCTTCTTCAGGAAGTCGGCGCCGATCTTCAAGCCGCCCGTGCCGCCGATGCCTTGCACCGTGGCCACGCGTCCCGAGGTGACAGGCTCGCTGTCGGCGCCGAACACCAGGCTCTTCACGGCTGCGTCATAGGCGGCGATGCCGTCGATGGGCAGGTAACCGCGGGCGGACGGCTTTTCCATCATGGCCTTTTCGGCTGCCTGCACGCACTGCAGCAGGGGCAGCTTGCCGTTGTCATCGAAATAGACGCCCACGCCGAGGTTGACCTTGTTGGGGTTGGTGTCGGCTGCGAATTGCTCGTTGAGGCCCAGGATCGGATCGCGAGGAGCCATCTCGACGGCGGTGAAAAGAGACATGGTGCTTGTGTGAAGTGATGGGGTTTCGAGGGGCGCTGTTGTGCAACGCCGGACGGCATTTTACAGCCATCGCTCCGGCACGCCCGTTCTGGGTGTTGACGTGCTGGGCGTGAGGGCTGCCCTGAATCTGCCGATGCCTGGCACGGGACTGTTCTGTAATCGAAACTCATCTTTCAATGAGTCATTTTGGTTGATACCAACTCTTTACATAAGGTAGACTATTACCCTGATTTAAAACTTAAGGGAGTGGTCGTGAAAAAAATTCTATTTTTTATGTGCTTTATTTTGTCCTCTGCGGCTCATGCTTTTATGCCGCAGGCGGGCACTTGGGTGGTAACGTCTGAAGTTGATGGCCGTCCTGGGCGTGGTCTAGCATTGGATGTTCAGAACAACACGTTTGTGCTTCAGATGTATGCTTACGAGGCCAGTGGGCAGCCAACCTTTTATTTGGCGGTGGGGCCTTTGTTGAATAACTCAGGTTCGTCCGATCTTCAGCGATTTACGGGAGGTCGTTATCTCGGTAGCGCGCCCATGTCGGGCACGCTGGATAGGGTTGTGGGGCGGATGAATGTTAGGTTCACCAGTGGCGTCACTGGTTTCATTCAGTTGCCCGGTGAGAGCGAAGTGGCAATCTCACGTTTCAACTTTGGCTATGGTGCCGTGCCTTCCAGCTTGATCGGCATCTGGTCATTCTCAAGCATGGGAAGCGCTGGTTTGAATGCGGAAGTTGTTTCGCTGACCACGTTAAGCAGTGCCACAAGCAATGGTAATGGTTTGGTGATATCTTCGAATGGTATGTTTGGCTGCGAACATCAAGTCCGGGGAAGTTTCGCCGGCGGGGTGATTTGCGTCAAAATCAATTCTTCCGGGCAATTGCTCGCAGCCTATCGCTTTGTCTACAGCGTAAACGAGGGTGAGGGGCTCTCTAATATCATGGGTTCGGTAGATCAGGTGTCATGGATTCGCCGCCTTACAACTGCTGGTGGTGTGGGAACCGGAATTGTATTGCGTGAAGAGAATGCTATCTCTGCTGAGAATGAAGCGGCCGTGGCGGCTTATGTTGAGTTGATTTCTCAATAGCCAAGGCTGTATTCCAGGCAGGGACTTGCACTGCTTGCGTTCAATGAATCTGAGCCAACGCGTACACTTGATGAACTATCGTGTGAGGGGCTGTTGCGTTGAATTCAGATCTGGGTCAGTTCGTCACCTTCCCCGACTCGCCCTTCGAGTTGTTCCAACCCTACCCGCCAGCGGGTGATCAGCCGACCGCCATCAATCAGTTGGTTGACGGCGTGCTCGATGGCGAGGTGTTCCAGACCTTGCTGGGGGTGACCGGGTCTGGCAAGACCTTCACCATGGCCAATGTGATCGCCCGTCTGGGGCGTCCGGCCATCGTGTTTGCGCCCAACAAGACCCTGGCGGCGCAGTTGTACAGCGAGTTCCGTGAGTTCTTTCCGAAGAACGCTGTGGAGTACTTCGTCAGCTACTACGACTACTACCAGCCTGAGGCCTATGTGCCGCAGCGCGACCTGTTCATCGAGAAAGACTCGGCCATCAACGAGCACATCGAGCAGATGCGCTTGTCTTGCACCAAAAGCATCATTGAGCGTCGTGATGTGGTGATCGTGGCCACGGTGTCGGCCATTTATGGCATTGGCGAGCCTGAAAGTTATCACCGGATGGTGATGACGCTGCGTGTGGGCGACAAGCTGGGGCAGCGCGACATCATTGCGCAACTGATCCGCATGCAGTACCAGCGCAACGAGATGGAGTTTTCGCGCGGCAAGTTCCGTGTGCGTGGTGACACCATCGACATCTTTCCCGCCGAGCACAGCGAGCTGGCCATCCGCATCGAGTTGTTCGATGACGAGATCGAGACCCTCCAGTTGTTCGATCCCTTGACCGGGCGCATCCGCCAGAAGATTCCGCGCTTCACGGTCTACCCTTCCAGCCACTACGTGACCCCGCGGGACCGGGTGCTGGCAGCAGTGGAAACCATCAAGGAAGAGCTGTCCGCCCGCCTCAAAGAGCTGGTGGGCATGGGCAAGCTGGTGGAGGCGCAGCGGCTGGAGCAGCGCACCCGTTTCGACCTGGAGATGCTCAGCGAAGTGGGGCATTGCAAGGGCATCGAAAACTACACCAGGCATCTGTCGGGCGCCGCGCCGGGCGAGCCGCCCTCCACACTGACCGACTACCTGCCCAAGGACGCCATCATGTTCCTGGACGAAAGCCATGTGCTGATCGGGCAGTTGGGCGGCATGTACAACGGCGATCGGGCCCGCAAAACCACGCTGGTCGAGTATGGCTTTCGCCTGCCGTCGGCCCTGGACAACCGCCCGCTGAAGTTCGAAGAGTTCGAAAAGCGCATGCGCCAGATCATCTTTGTGTCCGCCACCCCGGCCAACTACGAGATTGAGCATGCTGGTCAAGTGGTCGAGCAGGTGGTGCGCCCGACCGGCCTGGTTGATCCCGTGGTGGAGGTGCGCCCCGCCACCCATCAGGTGGATGATGTGTTGCAGGAGATCCGCATCCGGGTCGACAAGAACGAACGGGTGCTGATCACCACCCTCACCAAGCGCATGGCCGAGCAGTTGACCGATTACCTGTCGGACAACGGCGTCAAGGTGCGCTACTTGCACAGCGATGTGGATACCGTGGAGCGGGTTGAGATCTTGCGGGATCTGCGCCTGGGTGTGTTCGATGTTCTGGTGGGCATCAACCTGCTACGCGAGGGCCTGGACATCCCCGAGGTGTCTCTTGTGGCCATTCTGGATGCCGATAAGGAGGGTTTTCTGCGTGCCGAGCGTTCTCTGATCCAGACCATTGGCCGGGCTGCCCGCAACCTGAATGGGCGTGCCATCCTGTATGCGGACCGCATCACCGAGTCCATGCGCAAAGCGATGGGTGAGACCGAGCGCCGGCGCCTCAAACAGATCGCCTACAACGAGGAGCACGGCATCACGCCGCGCAGCATTGTCAAGCAGGTGCGAGATCTGATCGACGGCGTTTACAGCGAAAAAAGTGGACGCGAAGCCGAGAAGCTTGAGCAGTCTGCCCTGCAGAAGGCCCGTGTCGAGGAGATGGGCGAGAAGGACATTGCGCGCGAAATCAAGCGGCTCGAGAAAGAGATGCTGGAACACGCGCGCAACCTCGAGTTCGAAAAGGCGGCCCAGGCGCGAGACCAGTTGGCCTTGCTCCGGGAGCGGGCTTTCGGTGCCGCAGGCACCGACAACGTGGTGGTTTTGCCTCTGCGAAAGTAACTGGAACTCAATCGGGGCAAGGCCGTTCAAACATCAAGCCAGGCCTTCCAATTGGGCTAACAAACCGATGGTCAGACACTCGATTTGTTTGTACTATCGACCCAATTGATTGAATTGTGACTGTTTGGTATTTTTACCTGACTGTTTAATTTGGCCTTAGTGATATACTTGACGCAAACAGTCAAGAACCCAGAACGATGAAGGGCCGGCCCCAAGAGCCGGTAACGGGGTGAGGACGGAGCCTGCGGCACACCGCTGCAAGGCATTTGAAACAAGACCAAGCCTGATGAAGGAGCTTGATATGCGTCTCACAACCAAAGGCCGCTTTGCGGTGACCGCGATGATCGACCTGGCATTGCGCCAGAACAATGGCCCGGTCACCCTGGCTGCCATCAGCCAGCGCCAGCAGATTTCGCTGTCCTACCTGGAACAGTTGTTCGGCAAGCTGCGCCGGCATGAACTGGTCGAGTCCACCCGCGGGCCTGGCGGTGGCTACACCCTGGGTCGCAAGGCGTCTGACATCACTGTGGCCGACATCATCGTGTCGGTCGACGAACCCATTGACGCCACCCAATGCGGTGGCAAGGAAAACTGCCTGGGCGAAGCGGGCCGTTGCATGACGCACGAGTTGTGGTCGGCCCTGAACCAGCGCATGGTTGAGTTTCTCGATTCGGTCACGCTGCAGAAGCTGGTCGAAGAGCAGATTGCCAAGGGTGTGCAGGTCGAGGACAAGCCTGTGCTGCGCCGTGCCATTTCGAGCACGCCGGTGGTCAAGCCCATTCGCGTCAATGCGCCGAATTCGGTGTTTGCCTTGGGCAACGTCTTCGCCAAATCGTGATGTTTTGAACGCCGGCGCGCTCTGCGGGCGCCGCCGGTTTACCCGATTGCTGTTGCTATTCAGCAAGCAAGCCAGTTTTGATAGAGCCAGCCATGGACATGACCCCTCATTTCCCCATTTACCTTGACTACGGTGCTACCACGCCCGTCGACCCCCGTGTTGTCGATGCGATGATCCCGTGGTTGCGTGAGCATTTTGGCAATGCCGCCTCGCGCAGCCATGCCTGGGGTTGGGAAGCCGAAGAAGCGATCGAAAAGGCCCGCGGCCAGGTTGCCGACCTGATCGGTGCTGACCCGCGTGAAATCGTCTGGACCAGCGGTGCCACCGAATCCATCAACCTGGCCCTCAAGGGCGCAGCCCAGTTCTACAAGGGCAAGGGTAAGCACCTCATCACCCTGAAGACCGAACACAAGGCCGTGCTTGACACCATGCGCGAGTTGGAGCGCCAGGGCTTTGATGTGACCTACATGGATGTCCAGGAAGATGGTCTGCTGGACCTCGAGGCCCTCAAGGCAGCGATTCGTCCTGACACCATCCTGATCAGCGTCTTGTTCGTCAACAACGAGATCGGTGTCATCCAGGACATTCCGGCGATCGGCGCCCTGTGCCGCGAAAAAGGCATCCTGCTGCACGTTGATGCAGCCCAGGCCACAGGTCGTGTCGAGATCGACATGAACAAGTTGCCCATCGACCTGATGAGCATGACGGCCCACAAAACCTACGGCCCCAAGGGCGTCGGCGCGTTGTATGTGCGTCGCAAGCCCCGTGTCCGTCTTGAAGCTCAAATCCATGGCGGTGGCCATGAGCGCGGCATGCGTTCGGGTACCTTGCCCACCCACCAGATCGTTGGCATGGGCGAGGCTTTCCGCATCGCCAAGGCCGAGATGGCGGAAGGCAATGCCAAGGCCTACGCCTTGCAGCAACGCCTGCTCAACGGCCTGAAGGACATCGAACAGGTGTTCATCAATGGCAGCCTGGAGCACCGCGTGCCGCAGAACCTCAACATGAGCTTCAACTTTGTTGAAGGCGAGTCGTTGATCATGGGCATCAAAGGCCTGGCCGTGTCATCGGGTTCGGCCTGCACCTCTGCCAGCCTGGAGCCCAGCTATGTGTTGCGCGCCCTGGGTCGCAGTGACGAGTTGGCTCACAGCAGCCTGCGCATGACCATCGGCCGTTTCACGACCGAGGAAGAAATCGATTACGCCATCGGCACCATCCGCGAAAACGTCACCCGCCTGCGCGAGCTCAGCCCGCTGTGGGAGATGTACAAGGACGGCGTCGATCTGAGCACCATCCAATGGGCCGCGCACTGAGCGCACGCCCCATCAAGAACTGAGGACCTGGCCATGGCTTATTCTGAAAAAGTGGTAGACCACTACGAAAACCCGCGCAACGTGGGCTCTTTTGACAAGGGTGATGAATCGGTGGGCACCGGCATGGTGGGCGCACCGGCCTGCGGCGACGTGATGAAGCTGCAGATCAAGGTGAACCCGCAGACCGGCGTGATCGAAGATGCACGCTTCAAGACCTACGGTTGTGGCTCTGCCATCGCATCGAGCTCACTGGTCACCGAGTGGGTCAAGGGCAAGACGCTGGATGAGGCGGCTGCGCTTAAAAACAGCCAGATCGCCGAAGAACTGGCCCTGCCGCCTGTGAAGATCCACTGCTCCATCCTGGCTGAAGACGCCATCAAGGCTGCAGTGAGCGACTACCGACAAAAGCACACGCAGTAAACCATGGCTGTGACCCTGACTGAAGCGGCTGCCCGGCATGTGAGTCGATACCTGTCCCGACGGGGCAAGGGCATTGGCGTTCGGCTGGGCGTCAAGACCACCGGCTGCTCTGGCCTGGCTTACAAGCTGGAGTATGTCGACGACATGGCCCCTGAAGACATCGTCTTTGAAGGCCATGGTGTCAAGGTGCTGATCGACCCCAAGAGCCTGGCCTACATCGACGGCACCGAGCTCGACTTTGTGCGTGAGGGCCTCAACGAAGGTTTCCGCTTCAACAACCCCAACGAACGCGATCGTTGCGGCTGCGGCGAAAGCTTCCGGGTCTGACACCGGGCTGTGCCGGCCGGCATTGGCCGGCCTCTTGCTTGATGAAACCGCCTTCACCTGCGTGCTGGCGGTTTTTTACTGAATGCCATGAACCTGCAATCCAATGATTTCGAGTTGTTCGGCGTGCCCGAGCGCTTCGCCCAAGAGCGTGCGGCGCTCGATCAGCGCTGGAAAGACCTGCAGCGCGAGGCCCATCCCGACCGTTTTGCTGCGCAAGGTGGGGCGGCTCAACGAGTGGCCATGCAATGGTCGGTGCGCATCAATGAGGCCTACCAGCGCTTGAAAGACCCGCTGCGTCGCGCTGCCTACCTGTGCGAGTTGCGCGGCGCCCCCATCGAGGCGGAGAACAACACCGCCATGCCCGCCGCCTTCCTGATGCAGCAGATGGAGTGGCGTGAAGCGCTCGACGATGCGAGCAGCGCCGCTGCCCTGAATGGACTGGATGCGGAAGTGCGGGCTGCACGGGCCCAGGCCATCGAGGCCTGCCGCCGCCTGCTGGACGATGAACAGCAGTTTGCTGCTGCTGCCCAGCAGGTCAGAGCCCTCATGTTCATTGCGCGATTTGAGCGCGACATTGAGTCCCGGCTGGATCAACTGGGACAATAAGCGTTTGTCGCATTTGTGGCGTTTGCCACATTCCCCGAACCCGAAAAGAATTCCATGGCGCTTCTCCAGATTTCCGAGCCCGGTCAGTCTCCCGATCCCCACCAGCGTCGCATTGCCGTGGGCATCGACCTGGGCACCACCCATTCGCTGGTGGCCGCCATGCGCAATGGCGTGGCCGAATGCCTGCCCGATGCCCAGGGGCGGGTCATCTTGCCGTCGGCCGTCCGTTACCTGGACGGGGGAGGGCGCCAGATTGGTTTTGATGCGCTGCCGGCCCAGTCCACCGACCCCCGGAACACCATCGTCTCGGTGAAACGCTTCATGGGGCGCGGCCTGAACGACCTCAAGGACGTCTCGCGCCTGCCCTACCAATTTGTGGGTGAAGCGGGGCAGGGCATGGTCAGCCTGCAGACGGTTGCCGGCGTCAAGTCGCCTGTCGAGATCAGCGCAGAAATCCTGGCCACCCTGCGCTACCGGGCAGAGGACAGCTTCAACGACGACCTGTATGGTGCCGTCATCACCGTGCCGGCCTATTTCGATGATGCCCAGCGCCAGGCCACCAAGGATGCGGCCCAGCTTGCCGGCATCAAGTTGCTGCGCCTGATCAACGAACCCACTGCCGCAGCCATCGCTTATGGCCTGGACAACGCCAGCGAGGGCATCTATGCCGTGTACGACCTGGGTGGCGGCACCTTTGACATCTCCATCCTGCGCCTGACCCGGGGCGTGTTCGAGGTGATTGCCACCGGGGGCGATTCGGCCCTGGGCGGGGATGACTACGATCAAGCCTTGGCCGCGTGGGTGCTGGCGCAGACCGGTGTCCAGACCGCCGACGTGCATGACCTGGCCCGCCTGAGGGTGGCAGCGCGGGCCTGCAAAGAGGCACTCACGCAGGCCGAAGCCGTCGATTTCGTGGCCGACCTGAGTACCGGCTCCTTGCGCCAGGCGGTGCGCCGCAGTGATTTCCATGTCGCAACCGAGGCCTTGACCGCCCGCACCCTCGCAGCGGTTCGAAAAGCCTTGCGTGATGCACAACTTGAGCGTGACGAGGTGCAGGGGGTGGTCATGGTCGGGGGCTCCACCCGCATGCCCCAGGTGCAGCAGGCCGTGCACGATTACTTTGGCAAGGCCCCGCTCAACAACCTCAACCCCGACGAGGTGGTGGCCCTGGGGGCCGCCGTCCAGGCCAACCAACTGGCCGGCAATGATCACAGCGGTGATTTGTTGCTGCTCGATGTGATTCCGCTGTCGCTGGGGCTGGAGACCATGGGCGGGTTGGTGGAGCGCATCGTGCCGCGCAACCAGACCATTCCGACCGCGATGGCGCAAGACTTCACCACCTACCAGGATGGCCAGACCGCCCTGGCCTTGCATGTGGTGCAGGGTGAGCGCGATCTGGTTGCCGATTGCCGCAGTCTGGCGCGCTTTGAGTTGCGCGGGATTCCGCCGATGGCGGCAGGCGCTGCGCGCATCCGGGTCACCTTCACGGTGGACGCCGACGGCCTGCTGCAAGTGGCGGCTCGCGAGATGATCAGCGGTGTCGAGGCGGCGATCGAAGTCAAGCCGTCCTATGGTCTGTCCGATGAACAAATCGCCCGCATGCTGCAAGACAGCTTCAGCACCGCGCAGCAGGACATGCAGGCCCGTGCCCTGGCCGAAGCCCGTCTGGAGGCCGACCGCATGGTGCTGGCCACCCGCAGTGCCTTGAAAGCCGATGGCGATCTGTTGTCAGACGCCGAGCGTGCCACCCTGGACAGCTTGATTGAAGCTGCCCTGGCGGCCAAGTTGCTGGAGGAGGCCAAGGCCATCGAAGCCGCCACCGAGGCCCTGGCCAAGGGCACCGAAGCCTTTGCGGCCAGCCGCATGAACAGGGGCATCCAGCAGGCCCTGGCTGGCCGCCAGGTCGACTCGCTCTGAGCCCCAGCCGGACGTCCGAAATCAAGGCCCAACCCTTTACCGATCCACCGCCATGCCCGTCATCAAAATCTTGCCCCACCCCGAGTACTGTCCCGAAGGCACCGAAATCAAGGTGGCCACCGGCACCAACATCTGTGAGGCACTGCTCGACAACGACATCCACATCGAGCATGCCTGCGACATGAGCTGCGCCTGCACCACCTGCCACGTGATCGTGCGCGAGGGCTTCAACTCACTCAACGAGCCTGAGGAAACCGAGGAAGACCTGCTGGACCGTGCCTGGGGCCTGGAGCCTCAGTCACGCCTCAGTTGCCAGGCCATCGTGGCCCGAGACAATCTGACGATTGAAATCCCCAAATACACGATCAACCACGCCAAAGAGAACCACTGATGTCGCGCCAGATCGTCTTTGACACCGAGACCACCGGCCTGTCCGCCGAGAACGGCGACCGGGTGATTGAAATCGGCTGTGTCGAGCTCGTCAACCGCAAGCTGACGGGCCGCAACCTGCATTACTACCTGAACCCCGAGCGGGACAGCCATGAGGATGCGTTGCGCATCCACGGCCTGACCACCGAGTTTCTGCGTGACAAACCCAAGTTCGCGGCGGTGGTCGACGAGTTCCTGGATTACATCCAGGGCTCCGAGCTGATCATCCACAACGCAGCCTTCGACGTCGGCTTCCTCAACAAAGAGCTGGAGCTGCTGGGCCGCCCTCCTTTGAAGAGTTATGTCTCGGGCGTGATCGACACCCTGGCCCTTGCCAAGGAGATGTACCCAGGCAAGCGCAATTCGCTGAATGGATTGTGTGAGCGTCTGGGGGTCGACAACACCGGTCGTACCCTGCACGGCGCCTTGCTCGATGCCGAGCTGCTGGCGGATGTGTACGTCTACATGACGCGAGGCCAGGATGCCTTGCTGATCGACGCCGGCTCCGAGGAGGAAACCCAGACCCAGATGGTGGCTTTCGATCTGAGCGGCATCGAGCTGCCGGTGCTGGACGCCAGCGAGCAAGAGCTGGCTGCGCACGCCGATGTCATGGCCCAGCTCGATAAATCGAGTGGCGGCAAAACAATTTGGCGAACTTTCGAAAACAGCTAAAAAACTGTGCCATAATAGAGTTCTTGACGCGGTGAAGCACTAAACGATAAGTAAAGCGCAACACGATAAGCGGCAAGGGCGATTAGCTCAGCGGTAGAGCACTGCATTCACACTGCAGGGGTCACATGTTCGATCCATGTATCGCCCACCAACACTGCTGATTGCATGCCGATGCAGTCAGCGCAAAAACCCCGAAAGTCTAAACGACTTCTCGGGGTTTTTTGTTTTCTGCCTCATTTTCCTGCGCCGGCCCTGCATTCGGGTTGTGCCGGGCCCCTCAGGGGTCTTCGGCCACCTATCATCTGCTTGCCTGCCCTCAGACAGGTTGCGCCTGAGGGCCTGGGTTGCTGTCGGGCGGCTTTGTCTTCATGTGTTCGGGGCCGGGCCCCTCTCCTGGAACGGTGTAATGGCTCACGAAGAAGCTTTGATGTCCGATGCCGGTGCCGCCATGGCCTTGCTGCGCGCAGACTTGGCGGAGCGTCATTTGCGGCGCCTGGCCTGGCTGGTGTCCGGCAGCGCTCTGCTGATGGGCTTGAGTCAGTGGATTGCGCAAGTACCGTTGTCCTTGGCGGCGCCCGGCCTGCTGGCAGCCCTGTTGGGCGCCGTTGGCACGCTGTTGTGCTTGCGCGCCGCAGCCTGGCGTGCTGCAGCTTGGTGCCTATGGGTGGGGGTCATGGCGTGGATGGCGTGTGCCGCCGTGTTCACCGCGCTGGATCGCTCTTTGCTGGCCGGCGCCTACATCATGATCGGAGCCCTGAGCGGCTGGATGCTGGGCCGTCGGACCATGCTGGCGTCAATGCTGCTGTCCCTGGGGGCCATGCTGGCGTTCGAGCTGCATGGCTTGGGCTCTTTTGCTGAGTTGCCCCTATTGACCTTGCAGCGCACCCTGTCCGGCTGGGTGCTTGCGTTTGGCCTGTGCGCCTATCTTTTCTACCAGGTGTTTCGCGATGGCGAACAGCAACTGATCGGTCTGGCCCTGGCCCGTCAACGCTACGAGGCGCGCAGCCGTCACTTCGAGAACATCGCCGAACACGTGCCCTCCATGCTCTCGCACTGGGGCCAGGACGGGCGCTGCCGGTGGGTCAACCAGCGCTATGCCAAGGCCCTGGGCCGGCATCCGACAGAGCTGGTGGGCTGCCGCATGCAAGATCTGTGGGATGCAGACATCTGCGACACGATGCGTCCCTTGATCGAGCGCGTGCTGCGTGGCGAGGACGTGCGCGAGGAAATCGTCGTGTCCTGGGGGGGCCAGTCACCCCGAACCATCTTGTTGCATCTGGTGCCCGAGCGTGCGGGTTCCCTCCCTCAGACGGCAGGCGAGGGGGAGCCAGCTCAGGCCCCAGGCGCCGTGATCGGCTGGTTCGGCCAGATGCGCGACATCACGCGGCAGCATCGGCAGGCCCAACTGGTGCTTGAAAGCCGCCAACGCTGGCGGCTGGCCGTTGAAGTGGCCGGTCTGATCTATTGGGAGCTGGACCGTGCCACCGATCTGGTGCGCTGGGGCGCCGATGACGAGCAACCCCTGCGCATGAGCCACAGCCCGTTGGCCAGCCTGGTGTCGCCCTGGAATTGGTCTGAGTTCTCTCGCCAGTTCATCCACCCCGATGACCAGCCCGCCGTTGCACGGGCGGTCGAAGAGGCCTGGATCAGTGGTCTTCTGAACACCCAGTACCGCCTTCTTGCACCCACGGGTGACCTTCAGTGGGCATTGGTCAGGGCCCAGGTTGTTCGTGACCCGGATGGGGCGCGCATGGTAGGCGTGTGGCAGAACATCACGGCTGCAGAGCTGGCGCGAGAGGCCCTGGTGCTCAGTGAAACCCGGCTGCAGGCCTTGTTGGACAACACGCCCGCGGTGGCCGTGCAACAGTACGACCTGCAAGGCCGTGTGCTGTATTGGAACAGTGCCTCCGAGCAGTTCTATGGGATCGCCAATCCCAGGGCCCTGGGGCAGACCCTGCCAGACCTGGTGCCGGGTTGGGCCGACGCCAGCTCGGCCGGCCGCGTCCAATGGCAGCAGGCTTTCCAGCAGCTGTGCCACGAAGGCCCGGCGCAGAGTTTTGAGTTGGGCATCACCACCCCCGACGGTGAGCCTCGCTGGCAGCTGTGTTCGCTGTTTCGCCTGCCCGAGTTCGATGGCCAGGTGCGTCTGGTGTGCATGGGCATCGACATCACCGAGCGGCATCGGGCCGAAGAAGCCTTGCGCGCGCTGCAGCAAGGCTTTGAATCGGCCTTCTATGGCAGCCCCACGCCGGCCCGCATTTTCTCCACCCTCGATTTCGGGCACACGCTGGCTTGCAACGACGCCCTGTGCCGCCTGGTGGGGCACTCCCGCGAGCAATTGCTCAGCCACAACATCCGTGACCTGAACCTGCATGCCGACACACCGGCGCGAGACCGCTTGCTGCAGCGCCTGCAACGCGAAGGGCGGATCGAAGGGCTTGAAATGGACCTGCGCCACCCTTCGGGTGAGGTTCGCACCGTGCTCACCTACATGCAGCCCGTGTCCTGGCAAGGGCAGGCGGCGTGGCAAAGCCAACTGGTGGACATCACCGAGCGCAAACGGGCCGAAGAAGAGCTGCGCAACAGCCGGCGCCTGCTGGAGCGCGTGGTCGACGCCATCCCCATGGGCATCTTCGTCAAGGACACCGAGTCCAACTACCTGCTGGTCAACCAGTGGATGGCCAACTTCATGGGCAGCACCAAGCAACAATTGCTGCAGCACACCAATGCCCTGCCTGTGGCCCAGCGGGTGCGCAGCAAATCACTCGACGACGATGATTGGGTTTATCAACACCGGCAGACCTTGGTGCAGCCTGAAGCTGAGCTGGCCGGACCCGATGGCGCCATGGTGCCCTTCCACAGCGTCAAGATCCCGTTGTTCGATGAGTCCGGCGAGCTCACCGGCCTGTTGGGGGTCAACCGCAGCATCGTCGAAGAAAAAATGGCCCAGGCCTCGCTGCAAGCCAGCGAGCGACGCCTGGCACTGCTGTTCCAGGATTCCCCGGCCGCCCTGGCCGTGATCGGCGACAGCGGGCTCTACCTCGACGTCAACCGCAGCTGGCTGCGCCTGTTTGGCTATGCGCCCGAACAGGTGGTCGGCCATGGTTCCACCGAGTTCGGTCTGTTTGTCTCGGCGCTGGACCGTGACCGTCTGTATGAAACCTTGCGCCGTGACGGCGCAGTTGACGAATTGGAGATTGCCCTTCGGCGCAGCAATGGCGAGGTCCTCGACTGTGTGGCCTCCGGCCGCACCCTCGATCTTGAAGGCCAGCGCAGCTACCTGTTCGGCATTGTGGACATCACCGACCAACGCCGAGCCCGTCAACAGATGGAGCAGATGAACCACCTTCTGGAGGCCGCGGTCACCCAACGCACCCAGGCCCTCACCCAAGCCAACCACGAGCTGACCGAGGCACTGGCTTCGCTGCACAGCACCCAGGACGAATTGCTGCGATCGGAAAAGCATGCGGCCCTGGGGCGCATGGTGGCTGGGGTGGCCCATGAGCTCAACACCCCGATCGGCAACAGTGTCTTGGTCGCCACCACGCTGCGCTCCGAGGTCGAGCAATTCGGGCGTGTGGCCAGCCAGGGGCTCACCCGAAGCGGCCTGGCCCTTCACGTCAGCCAGACCCACGACGCGGTGGGCATGCTGCTCAAGAACCTCAGCCGCGCCGCGGATCTGATTGCCACCTTCAAGCAGGTGGCGGCCGACCAGACCAGCCTGCAGCGGCGCCATTTCATGTTGGATGAGGTGGTGCGCGAGATCCTGCAAATGCACCAGCCCACGCTGCGCCGCGGCGGTCTGCAGGTGGTGGCCCAGGTGCCTGGCGATCTGCAGTTCGACAGCTACCCGGGGCCTTTGGGGCAGGTCTTGCTCAATCTGCTCAGCAATGCCATTGAGCATGCCTACGAAGACCGCCCCCCTGGGCAGGTGCAGATCCGGGCCTGGAGCCTGCCGCAGGGCCGGGTGCGCCTGGAGGTGCGCGACCAGGGGCGGGGCATGTCGGCCGACACCCTGCGGCGCATCTTCGATCCGTTCTACACCACCCGTCTGGGGCGGGGCGGCACCGGCCTGGGGCTGGCCATCTGCCAGACCCTGGTGACCCGTGTGCTGGGGGGCAACATCACCGTGCAAAGTGAGTTGGAGCAGGGCACCTGCTTCTGCATCGATCTGCCCTTGCACGCGCCGGTGGTCGGTACCCCGGGGCTCGCCGAACTGCCGGGGCAGGCCTTGCCGGCCGCGGGCTTCATCGCAGGTCCTTGACCTCGCGGCTCACCAGTCCAAAAAACCGGTCGTAAAACGTGGCCGCCAGGATCGTCTCCGAGCCCACCTTCACCATCGAGTCCTGGGTTGACGACAGCGGCAGTGAAATGGAGCCGATCGCGCTCACCCCCACGCTGGTGGCCGAGCTGCTTTTCTTCACCGCATAGCGGTCTTGTTGCGCCGTCACATAGGCGGTGGCGATGTTCTTGTCGCGTCCGTCTGGCACGCACACGATGGTGAAGGTGATCTCCAGATGGGTGTCGCCATCGGGCTGAAAGCTTTTCTGCCCATTGATGCTGGAAGGTTTGGCCTGGGTGATCACATAGCCCTGGCTCAACAAGGCGCGGCGAGCCGCTTCGCAGGTGGTCTCCGCACTGGCATCAAACAGGCGCGAGAAATTCTCGTTGGGCTGAAACTGCTCCGCCTGGTAGGCCGAGTGGCCCGGCGCAGGTTTGCTGCCGCTCAACAGGCTGCAGCCCGACAAGGCCAGCAGCAGGATCAGGGGCAGGGCGGCCCGGTGGGCCAGATGCACAGGCGGCAACGAAAACAGGGTCATGGGAACGATGAAGCCGACAGGTTGGAGGGCTGAGCCCCATCCGGCATTATTGCGCCATCCTGCCACCCATCTGCCCAGCGGGCGCTAAACCCAGCGCCCGCGAGCCGTCGTTCACGCAGGCTTGACGCCGATGTGGTAAAGGCCCCAAGGGCACTTGGCAAAGCCTTCGTTCAGCGGCTTGCCCTTGAGCGAAGGGATGTTTTCGGGGTCGTACACCGCCCATTGCGGTCCCAGCCCACCCAGGCCCATCGGCTTGCCATCCAGGTGGGTGGCCACGATCATCTGGCGGTCGCGGATCTCGGCCACCGTCAGCATCACGTTGTAGCCGTCCACGGCCCGCAGTTCGATCGGGCGGTTGGCCTGCAAGGTCACACCGGCGGCTTCCAGCACCGTGGTCAGCAGCGGGCCGCTCAGCTCATGGGGTTTGCTGTCGTATTCCAGGCGGGGCCGGATGCTGATCGCTGGCAGCCGGGCCAGGCTGCTGGCGGTGAAGGTGGTGGCCTGTTTGAACTCGATGCCTTGCTTGGCCATCATCTGGTCCAACGCGTGGTCGAGGGCACCCCGGTTGGGCTTGCCCACCGCACCTGTCACGGTCAGCAGCACGGGCTCTGCGCTGGCCGCAGGCTGGGCCCGGGCCGGTGCGTTCAGGGTGCCGAGGGCCAGGCCGGTCAGGCCGGCCAGGGTCATGAAGTCTCTTTTTTCCATGGTGTTTCTCCGCGCCGCTTCGGGCGCGCACCATTTTGCCTGCCGTTGGTATCGGCTTCAATGTGACCCGGGGTGCACAGGGGCTCAATCGGCGTCGCGCGCGAACACGGTGTGTCGCTTCTGGGCCCGCTCGTATTGGCGCGCGATGCTGCCGCACACCAGATCGCACAGCTGGTAGACCGATTCATCCGCAATGCGGTAGTAAACGCTGGTGCCGCGCGCCTCGCGGCTGACCAGGCCGTGCTTGGTCAGGTGGCTCAGGTGGCGCGAGATGTTGGCCGGCGTGAAGCCGCAGGCCTGGGCCAGGTCGCCCACATTGTGCTCACCACCGCGCAGCAGGTTCAGCAGTTGCAAGCGGGTCGGTTCCGACAGCACCTGAAAGTAGGCGGCGACCTCTTCCAAGGCCTCTTGCGGCATGTTTTCCATCGTCAGTTCTTCCATGACCAGCAGCCGGCCATGGCGGCCAGCTTCACTGGTTTTGAATACTATCACTTGCTTATTTAACTGAATAGCTAAATAATGAATAAAGCGCATCGCCATGCCTCTCTTCGTCGAAAGCCTTTGTCCATGAAACTCCGACCCCTTGCCACTTTGGCGCTCTCTCTGGGCCTGCTTGCCACCCTTCCGCTGGGGGCGGCTGAGCGGGTGGCACTGCGGTCGGTGCCGGTCGCGGTGGTGAAGGGCGCGGCCCAGGCCACGGCCCTCGATGCGGTGGTGGAGGCTGGGCGCCAGACCGTGATTGCCGCCCAGGTCCAGGGGGCCATCGTGGCTTTGCCGGTGAAGGCGGGTGACACCGTCAAGACCGGTCAGTTGCTGATGCGCCTGGACGCACGGGGCGCCCAATCGGGGGTGGACGTGAGCCAGGCCCAGTTGGAAGCGGCCAAGGCCCTGGCCGCCCAGGCCCTGCGTGAACACCAGCGGCAGAAAGCCTTGTTCGAGCAGCAATACGTCAGCCAGGCCGCCCTGGAGCGCAGCCAGGCCGCCCTGCAGGCGGCCGAGGCCCAGGTGCGTGCCACCTCTGCACAGACTGCGGCCGCGCACACCCAGTCGGGTTACTACAGCGTGAGCGCACCCTATGCGGGCGTGATCAGCGAGCTCCCCCTGTCCCTGGGCGACCTGGCCTCGCCAGGGCGACCTTTGCTCACCCTGTTCGATCCGGCCTCACTGCGCATCAGCGTGCAAGTGCCCGAGTCGCTCGCCTCCGGCCTGACCGCTTCCAGCGCTTTGCAGGGGCAGATCAGGGTGCTGGTGGACGGCGTGCCGGCGTTTGTGGCGCCGCAGTGGCAGTGGTTGCCCGCAGTCGACCCGATCAGTCATACCCGCACGCTGCGCCTGACCCTGCCTGCCGACCGGTCTGGCGCGCTGGCCCCGGGCCGCTTTGCCCGCGTCTGGCTGCCAGCTGCAGGGGCCGGTGCGGCACCTGCCAGGCTGTATGTGCCGCAAACGGCCGTGCTGCGGCGGGCAGAGTTGCAGGCGGTGTATGTCCTCGCGGCGCAGGGTCGCCCGGTGCTGCGTCAGGTGCGCCTGGGCGAAGCCCGCGGCGATCAGGTGGAAGTGTTGTCAGGCCTGCGCGAGGGCGAATCCGTGGCCCTCGATCCCCAGGCTGCGGCCCAGGTGCGCTGACATGAACCACCCCAAGCATGACGCCCCCCGCCTGGGTCTGGCGGGCCGCACCGCAGCGTTGTTCCAGAGCGCTCAGATCACCCCCCTTCTGGCCCTGGTGGCCTTGCTGCTGGGCCTGTTCGCCGTGCTGGTCACCCCGCGTGAGGAAGAACCCCAGATCAACGTCACCATGGCCAACGTGCTGATTCCCTTCCCGGGGGCCAGCGTGGCCGATGTCGAGCAGATGGTGGCCACGCCGGCTGAGCAGGTGCTGGCGCAGATGGCCGGCACCGAGCACGTCACCTCGGTGTCGCGCCCCGGCCTGGCCGTGGTCACCGTTCAATTCAAGGTGGGCGTGTCGCGCACCGAGGCGCTGGTGCGCCTGCACGACACCGTGCGCAGCCACAACGACTGGCTGCCGCCCGGATTGGGCGTGCTCGAACCCCTGATCAAACCCAAAGGCATCGACGATGTGCCCATCGTGAGCCTGACCCTGTACAGCCCCGATCCTGCCATCGGTGCCTACGACCTGGAGCGTGTCGCACACAGCCTGGAGCTGGAACTCAAGCGCGTGCCTGGCACCCGCGAAGTGCGCAGCCTGGGGGGGCCGGGTCATGCCGTGCAGGTGCAATTGGACGTGGCGCGCATGGCCGCCCTGGGCATCACCCTGGACGACCTGCGCCGGGCCCTTCAAGGGGCCAACCAGGGCGCTCCTCTGGGTGATCTGCTGCAGGCCAACCAAGCGCTGGCGATCGAAGCCGGCCCTTACCTGGGCAGTGCCCGTGAAGTGGCCGATCTGGTGGTGGCGGTGCGAGAAGGCCGGCCTGTGTTCCTGCGCGATGTGGCTGAGGTGCGCGATGGCGCCCCGGCGGCCACAAGCCTGGTGTGGCATGGCTTGGGCGCAGGGCAGGGCACTGACGCCAAGGCGGTCGGCAGCGAATACCCTGCTGTCACGCTGGCCATCACCAAGAAGCCTGGCGAAAACGCCATCGACGTGGCCAACGGCGTCATGGCCCGCGTGGCCCAGCTGCGCAACACCCTCATCCCCGAGGCCGTGCAGGTGGCTGAAACCCGCAACTACGGCGCCACCGCCAACGACAAGGCACAAAAGCTGATCCAGAAGCTGCTGTTCGCCACCGCCTCGGTGGTGGCCCTGGTGTTCGTCGCGCTGGGCCGGCGCGAGGCGGCCATCGTCGGCAGCGCCGTGATCCTCACCCTCACCGTCACCCTGTTCGCTTCCTGGGCCTGGGGCTTCACCCTCAACCGGGTGTCGCTGTTCGCGCTGATCTTCTCCATCGGCATCCTGGTCGATGACGCCATCGTGGTGGTCGAGAACATCCACCGCCACCAACTGCTGCACCCCGGCAAGACCCTGGCCGAACTCATTCCTGGCGCGGTGGATGAAGTGGGGGGCCCCACCATCCTGGCCACTTTCACCGTGATCGCCGCGCTGCTGCCCATGGCCTTTGTCAGCGGCCTGATGGGCCCCTACATGAGCCCCATCCCCATCAATGCCAGCATGGGCATGCTGCTGTCGCTGCTGATCGCCTTCATCGTCACGCCGTGGTTGTCGCTCCTGTGGATGAAGCCCCATGCCTCAAGCACCGGGGCGGCCAGCGCACAGGGTTCCGCCACCGGCCTCGCATCGCGCCTGGAGCAGGGCTTTCATCGCGTCTTCACCCCTTTGCTCGACGAGCAGCGGGGCGCCCGCAACCGCCACCTGCTGGGCTTGGCGGTGGCCGGCCTGATCGCCGTGTCGGTGGCCTTGCCGGTCGCGGGCCTGGTGGTGCTCAAGATGCTGCCCTTTGACAACAAGTCCGAGTTCCAGGTCGTGGTCGACCTGCCCGCTGGCACGCCAGTTGAGCAGACGGCGGCCGTGTTGCATGAGCTGGGGGTCTTTCTGGCCCAGCAACCCGAGGTCACCGACTACCAGGCCTATGCCGGCACGGCGGCCCCGATCAACTTCAATGGCCTGGTGCGCCAGTACGACCTGCGCGCCAGCAGCGAGCTGGGCGATCTGCAGGTCAACCTGGTCGACAAGCACCACCGCAGCGAGCAAAGCCATGCGATTGCCAGCCGCCTGCGTCCGGCGCTGCAGCAGATCGGCCAACGCTTCGGTGCCAACGTCAAGGTGGTTGAAGTGCCCCCGGGCCCCCCGGTGCTGGCTCCGCTGGTGGCCGAGATCTATGGCCCCACGGCTGAAGGCCGGCTCAGCCTGGCAAGGCAGGTGCGAGCCATCTTCAGCCAGACCGAATCGGTGGTCGATGTCGACGACTCTTCCATCGCCGTGGCCCCGCGCAAGCTGGTGCTGATCGACCGGCCAAAGGCCGCCGCCGCGGGCATCCCGCAGGCCGCCATCGTGGCCACCTTGCGCGCTGGCCTCAGTGGCGAAGCCGCCACCTACCTGCGCGATGCCAGCAAGTACCCCACGCCGGTGCTGCTGCGCCTGCCCCCGGAGCGTCAGGGCGATCTTGAGGCCCTGCTGCAGCTGCAGGTGCGCGGCCCTTCGGGCCGGGCGGTGGCCATCCGCGAGCTGGTCCGCCTGAGCGACAGCCAGCGTGAGCAGCCGGTCTATCACAAGGATCTGCAGCCCGTGAACTTCGTCACCGGTGACATGGCCGGCCGCATCGACAGCCCCTTGTATGGTCTGTTCAAGATGCGCCGTTCCATCCAGGCCCTGGTGTCACCCGGCGGCGCTGCCTTGCAGGAGTACTTCATTCAGGCCCCAGCCGAGTCGCAGCGCGACTACGCCCTCAAATGGGATGGCGAGTGGCAGATCACCTACGAGACCTTCCGCGACATGGGTGCCGCCTATGGCGTGGGCCTGATCCTGATCTACCTGCTGGTGGTGGCCCAGTTTGGCTCCTACCTCACGCCCTTGATCATCATGGCGCCGATCCCGCTCACCATCATCGGCGTGATGCCCGGGCATGCCTTGCTGGGGGCCCAGTACACCGCCACCAGCATGATCGGCATGATCGCGCTGGCCGGCATCATCGTGCGCAACTCGATCTTGCTGGTCGATTTCATCCACCTGCAAGTGGGCGAGGGCGTGCCTTTCAAGCAAGCCATCGTCCACTCGGCCGTCACCCGGGCCCAGCCCATTTTGTTGACCGGGCTGGCCGCGATGCTGGGTGCGTTTTTCATCCTCGATGACCCCATCTTCAACGGCCTGGCCATCTCGCTGATCTTCGGCATCGGCGTTTCCACGCTGCTGACCCTGGTGCTCATTCCCACGCTGTACTACGCGGCCTACCGGCGGCGTTTCGCAGCGCCTTCTTCGAGCTGAACCTCGACCTGACCTTCGACCTGAATCCAAGGAGCTTTCTCATGAAATCGTGGCAAATCGTGCGCCTGGTCGCCGGCACCTTCATCCTGCTGTCATTGGCCCTGGGGGTGCCTGGCAGCCCCTTGTTCCTCAGCACGTGGTGGCTGGCATTCACCGCCTTCGTGGGCCTCAATCTGCTGCAAAGCGCCATCACCCACTGGTGTCTGATGGAAAGCATCCTGCGCAAGCTGG
This sequence comes from Curvibacter sp. GW821-FHT09D12, assembly GCF_059416245.1. Classification (NCBI taxonomy): domain Bacteria; kingdom Pseudomonadati; phylum Pseudomonadota; class Betaproteobacteria; order Burkholderiales; family Comamonadaceae; genus Curvibacter; species Curvibacter sp. GW821-FHT09D12. The sequence continues at coordinate 200,063 of NZ_JBWKOU010000009.1, forward strand.
GTGTGCCGGGCGGCTGCTGAGCCATGCGAACGGCCAAACCCCTGCTGGCGGCGGCGGCCCTGTTGGCCTCGCTGTCTACCCCGGCTGCCGATCTGCTGGAGGTCTGGCGCGCCGCCAGCCAGAACGATCCCGAAGCGGCCCGGGCGCTGGCCCAGGGCGGGCAGGCCGCGCCCCGGCGTGAGCAGGCACGGGCACTGTGGCGACCTGGGGTTGAAGTCACGGGTGGCGCCGGCCTGATGACGGCCAGTTCGGCCATGAACGGTGCGAGCTTTTCGGCCCCCGGCTTTGGCCAGTCCACCGGGGTCGCGTTCGGTACCTCGGTGAACGGTGGCCGGGCCAGTCAATGGACGCTGGGCCTGCGCCAACCCCTGATCAACGGCGAGCGCGCTGCCCGCAGCACCCAGTTGGAGCAGGCCGCCGAGGCCGCCGAACTGGAGGCCCGCCTCACGCGTCAGGACCTGATGCTCCACACCAGCCAGCGCTACTTCGACGCCGTGCTGGCGGCCCGGCGCCTGAGCCTGTTGCAAAAGCAGCAGCAGGCCGTGCAGCGCATGCTGACCGAGGCCCAAGACCGCTTCCGCCTGGGCGATGCCCCGGTCACCGACATCCACGAGGCCGAGGCCCGGGCCCAAGGCCTGCAGGCCCAGGCCCTGGAGGCCGACAACGCCTTGCAGGTGGCGCTGGCCGCGCTGCGTGAGTCCAGCGGGCTTCCTGGCCTGCAACTGCCCCTGGCCCAGCCCTCGGCGGCCGACCTCCCGGCGCCGCCGGCAGCGCTGGAGCAGGTCCGCGATCAGGCCTTGGCCGGCCACCCGGGCCTGGCTTTGCTGCAGGCCCGCGTGGCCGTGGCCGAGGCCGAGGTGCGCAGCCTTGACGCAAGCGCCTCGGCCTCGCTGGACCTCGTGGCCCAGGCCACGCGTCAGCACCTGACGGGGTCGGGTGACTATGGCCAGGCCAGCAACGATGCCCGCCAGCAGATGATCGGCCTGCAGCTGCGGGTGCCCCTGTACACCGGTGGCTGGCGTGATGCCCGCCAGCAAGAGGCCTTGCGCGGCGTGGAGCAGGCCCGCGCGGAGCTGGATCAGGCCCGCCTGCAGATCAGCCAGCAAAGCCGCTCGGCCTGGTTGACCTTGAGCACCGCGCCCGGGCGCGTGGCCGCCTTGCAGGCCAGCCTCAAGGCCGCCAATGCCCGCCTGGCGGCCACACGGCTGGGGCGCAGCGTGGGCGACCGCACCACGTTGGATCTGCTGAATGCCGAAAATGACCACATGGCGGCCGAGTTGGGCCTGATGCAAGGGCGCATCGAAGTGTTGCAGCAGAGCCTGGCGCTGGACGCCCTGCTGGGCCGCCTCGATGAGGGCAGCCTCGCCCGATTGAACGCCCGGCTGGCCCTCAACCCTGATCTTTGACGGAGTGTCTTGCCATGAACTGGTTTTCGAAAATACTCGGCGGCGGAGACCGTGCGGCCGCTGAACCCTGGCCCGAAGAGGCCCTGATCGTCGATGTGCGCAGCCCTGGCGAATTCCAGTCGGGCCATGTCGAGGGGGCCCTGAACCTGCCCCTCAATGAACTGCCTCGGCTGGCAGGCTCACAGTTGCCCGACAAGGGCCGGCCTCTGGTGCTTTACTGCCAATCGGGCATGCGCTCGGAAAGCGCCCGCCAGTACCTGCAAAGCTGCGGGTACACCGGGCTCTTCAATGGGCGCAGCCCCGGTGCTGTGGCCCTCAGGCTACAAAGGCCCATCGTTCGCAACTGAATCCCCCGTCCATTTTTTGCGAGTGCCCATGTCTGAAAACACCTTGACCACCGTCGAACTGCGGCAGCAAAGCGATTACCAGTTCCAGATCCATTTCGGGCCTGCCCTACCGCCGCTGCTGGGCGACGAACCTCCGCCCCTGGGGCAGGGCGCCGGCCCCACGCCGGCGCAGTTGCTGGCGGCGGCCGTCGGCAATTGCCTGAGCGATTCGCTGCTGTTTGCCTTGCGCAAGTTCAAGCAGGCGCCTGAGCCCATCCAAAGCCGTGTGCAGGCCGAAATCGGCCGCTCACCTGATGGCCGCCTGCGCGTGCTGCGCATGCAGGCCACCTTGCAGCTCGGCGTCCCTCGGTCACAGCTTCAGCACCTCGATCGGGTGCTGGACCAGTTCGAATCCTTCTGCACCGTCACGCAAAGCGTGCGGGCCGCCATTCCCATCACGGTGGAGGTGCTGGACGCCGATGGCCAGCGCCTCAAGTGATCCCTGCCTGCTTTTCTCAACGGAGCTTCCCATGAAAACCCCTCTGGATCTGGTCCAGGCCGCCAAGGCCCGCATCACCGAAATCAGCGTCGACACGGCCGATCAGGCCCTGCGTGACGCTGACGTGTTGATCGACGTGCGCGAAGCCGACGAGTTTGCCGCCGGCCACATTCCGGGTGCCGTGCATTTTTCGCGTGGCATGCTGGAGTTCAAGCTGGCCGCCGACCCTTCGCTGCAGCGCCGCGACCTGCAGATCGTGCTGTATTGCAAGACCAGCGGGCGTGCCGCACTGGCGGCCGCCTCGCTGCTGGACATGGGCTATGTCCATGTCAAGTCGATTGCCGGTGGCTTTGACGCCTGGGCCGCGGCCGGCAAGCCGGTCAACAAGCCGGCGTCACCTGCATTCGGCTGACCCTTGAACTGAAGGCACCCCTGGGTGCCTTTTTGCTGTCTTTTATTTAATTGATCAAGCAAATGGCTACGTAAGCAATCAGTCGTCATCAGGGATCAGCAGCCACAGAGCTGCAGCCCAGTCCGTGCACAGGCCTGTGCAAGCAACCTCAGGAGACAAACCATGGCCCATATCGTGATTCTTGGCGCAGGGACCGGCGGCATGCCGGCGGCCTATGAGCTGCGCGAAAAACTTCCATCCGAACACCGCATCACGGTGATCAATGCGCTGGACTATTTCCAGTTCGTGCCCTCCAACCCCTGGGTGGCGGTGGGCTGGCGTGAGCGCGCAGCCATCACCTTTCCGATTCGGCCCTACCTCGAAAAAAAGGGCATCGATTTCGTGGCCCAGCAGGTCACCCGCATCGATGCCGAGGGCAACAGCCTGACCCTGGCCGATGGCGCCGGCCTGGCCTATGACTACCTGGTCATCACCACGGGGCCGAAGCTCTCCTTCGACGAGGTACCCGGCTCCGGCCCGGAGGGCCATACCCGCTCCATCTGCAGCGTCGATCACGCCGAGCAGACCTGGGGGGACTATCAGCGCTTTCTCGAAGCCCCTGGGCCGGTGGTGGTCGGTGCCATGCCGGGTGCGTCCTGCTTCGGACCGGCTTACGAGTTTGCGTTCATCCTGAACCGGGACCTGCGCAAGCGTCGCCTGCGCCACAAGGTGCCCATGACCTATGTCACCAGCGAGCCCTACATCGGCCACCTGGGGCTGGGCGGGGTGGGCGATTCCAAATCGATGCTTGAAAGCGAGCTGCGCAACAACGACATCAAATGGATCACCAATGCCAAGGTCACCCGGGTCGACGCCGGGCGCATGTTTGTCACTGAGCTTGACGATGCGGGGCAGGTCAAGAAAGAGCACGAATTGCCTTTTGCCTTCAGCATGATGCTGCCGGCCTTCAAAGGTGTTGAGGCGGTGGCCGCCGTCGAAGGCCTGTGCAATCCGCGCGGCTTCGTCCTGATCGACGAACACCAGCGCAGCAAACGCTACCGCAATATTTTCTCGGCCGGCGTGTGCGTGGCCATTCCTCCTGTCGAAGTCACGCCGGTCCCCACGGGCGCGCCCAAGACCGGCTACATGATCGAGACCATGGTGACCGCCATCGTGCACAACATCGCCGCTGAGCTGGCTGGCCAGCCTGCCCAGGCCAAAGGCAGCTGGAACGCCATCTGCCTGGCCGACATGGGCGATACCGGGGCCGCATTCGTCGCTCTGCCGCAGATTCCGCCGCGCAACGTCAACTGGTTCAAGAAGGGCAAGTGGGTGCACCTGGCCAAGATCGCGTTCGAGAAATATTTTCTGTACAAAATGAAAACCGGCAGCTCCGAGCCGGTGTACGAGAAGTACATGCTCAAGGCCCTGGGCATCGAGCGGCTGGGGCCCTGATCAGCCCGCCGGCGATGCCGCACCTGCAGCCCCGGGGAGGGCGCGGCACAGCCCCGTGGCCAGGTGCCCCAGGGTGCGCAGTGCGCCGTCAAAGCGCGCGTCTCCGGGGTGGCCGATGTTCAGGCGCAGGTGGTGGCTGAAACGGCGGTCGGCCGAGAACAGCACGCCGGGCGCGCAACTGATGCCCTGCAGGCGGGCCAGCTCGTGCAGACGCAGGGCATCGACCTGAGGCGGCAACTCAAGCCAAAGAAAATAGCCGCCGGCCGGGCGTGTGACCCGCGTGCCCACTGGAAAGCTCTGGTCGATCAAGGCCAGGGCGTGGGCGTGCTGGGCCGCCAGCGCCGCGCGCAGGTGGCGCAGGTGGCGGTCGTAGCCGCCCTGCGCCAGGTACTCGGCCAGGGCACGCTGAGGTGGCAGCGAGGTGGCCAGCGAACTCATCATCTTCAGCCTTTGCACGGCGGCCCCGTGGCGGCCGGCAGCGGCCCAGCCCACCCGGTAACCGGGGGCCAGGCACTTCGAGAACGATGAGCAGTGCAGTACCAGCCCCTGGCGGTCGAAGGCCTTGGCGGGCAGCGGGCGCTGCACCCCGGTGTGCAGCTCACCGTACACATCGTCTTCGATCAGGGCGACGTGGTGCCGCGCCAGCAGGTCCACCAGGGCCTGCTTGCGATCCGTCGGCATCAGGGCCCCCAGCGGGTTCTGGAAATTGGGCATGAACCAGCAGGCCGCCACTTTCTGGCGCTGCAGCAGTTCCTCCAGTGCGGTCAGGTCCACGCCGTGTTGCGGGTCGGTCGCCACTTCGACCGCGCGCAGGTTCAGCCGCTCCAGCGCCTGCAGGGCCGCATAGAACGTGGGCGACTCCACCACCACCACGTCGCCGGGCTGCGTCACGGCCTGCAGGCACAGGTTCAAGGCCTCCATGGCACCGTTGGTGATGACCAGCTCGTCTTCGGCCAGCGCAATGCCCTGCAAGGTGTAGCGCCGCAGCAGGGCCTGGCGCAGCCCCTCATCGCCCGCGGTCAGGGCGTTGGTGATCTGCACCGGTTTGACCCGGCGCATCGCCCGCGCGCCGCAGCGCGCCAGGCTGTCAAAAGGAAACAGGTGGGGCGCTGGAAAGGCAGAGCCCAGGGGCACCACCTCGGCGTCGCGCGTGCTGCCCAGCAGGGCAAACGCGAGTTCGCTCACGGCCACCGGCTGTGCTTCGGCCTGGGGTGCTGCCGTCAGGGGCATGGCGCGGGCCGCCCGGGCTTGGGCCCGCACGAAAAAGCCCGAGCGTGGGCGGGTCTCGACCAGGCCCCGCGACTCCAGCAGCGCGTAGGCCTGGAACACGGTGGACGGGCTCACGCCGCGGCGCTGGCAGGTTTCGCGCACTGAGGGCAGTCGCTCGCCCGCGCGCAGCACACCGCTGCGAATGCCTTCGGCCAACGCTTCGGCCAGTTGTTCGTAGCGGTGCAACTCGCGCATGGGGCATTCCAATCTGATCTTGTTGAATTTCAATAAATCTGCATCTTAAGGATCAGATGAAGACGTTACACGATCAGGGGCATGTCTGATCTGTCTCATCTGCCTGCTCATACCCTGCACCTGGCCCGTTCTGCCGGCCCCGGCTTGCCCCCCGAAATCCCCGGTCTGGCCGACGGCCTGCGCATCCAGGCGCGCTCGGTTCAGGGGGCCTTCACGCGCTGGCGCTGGGCCTTTGTGTGGGCCACCCAACTGTTGTTCTACGGCTTGCCCTGGGTGCTCTGGGAGGGACAGCCCGCGGTCTGGTTCGATCTGGACGGTCGCCGTTTCCACCTGCTGGGGGCGGTGCTGTTTCCGCAAGATCTGATCTACCTCACCGGCTTGCTGGTGTTCAGTGCCTTGTTGCTGTTCCTGGCCACCACCCTGGCCGGGCGGGTGTGGTGTGGTTTCAGCTGTCCGCAAACCGTGTACACCGAGATCTTCCAATGGGTTGAGCACCACACCGAGGGCGACCGCCAGGCCCGCCTGAGGCTGGATGGTGCCGCCTGGGGCCCGAGCAAGCTGCTGCGGCGTGGCGGCAAGCACGGTGTCTGGGCGCTGATCGGCCTGTGGACGGGCATCACCCTGGTGGGGTATTTCACGCCCATCCGGAGCCTGTTGCCTGCGGTGGTCCAGGCCACGCTGGGCCCCTGGGAGGCCTTCTGGGTGCTGTTCTATGGGGCCGCCACCTACCTGCATGCCGGCGTGCTGCGCGAGAAGGTGTGCCAGCACATGTGCCCCTACGGGCGCTTTCAGGCCGCCTTGATGGACCGCGACACCCTGATCGTGGCCTACGACCGCCCCCGTGGCGAACCGCGAGGCTCGCGCCCGCGCGGGACCGATGCCCGGGTGCTGAACCAGGGCGCCTGCGTCGATTGCACCCTGTGCGTGCAGGTCTGCCCGGTAGGCATCGACATCCGCCAGGGCCTGCAGGCCGCCTGCATCGCCTGCGGGGCCTGCATCGACGCCTGCAACCGCGTGATGGACCAGTTGAAGGCCCCACGTGGTCTGATCCGCCTGAGCACGCCGCGCAGCCTGGAAGGCGACCGGGTCAGCCCACCGGGCGCCCCGTGGTGGCGGTCCCTGGCTCGCCCGCGGGTCTGGGTCTATGGCGGGCTGCTGAGTCTGGTGGGGGTGGCCCTGGTGTGGGGCTGGCTGCAGCGCCCGACCCTGCGCCTGAACGCCATGCGCGACCGCAGCGTGATGACGCGCCAGGTGGGGCAGGGCGAGGTGGAGAACCTGTACCGGCTGCAACTGATGAACGCCAGCGGCCAGCCCCAACGCGTGATGCTGCACGTCAGCGGGGCCCAGGGCTTGACCCTGCTCGATGCCGAGCCGGTGCTGCTGGCGCCTGCCGGTGCCCAAACCCAGTCGGTGCGGGTGCGCATGGCCTCAGCCCAGGCCTTGTCGCTGGCGGGCCAGATCGTGCCGATCCGCTTTGAGTTGCGGTCCGAGCCTGATCGCGGTGACGCGGGCCTGCGTGCCGACACGGCGTCCACCCTGGTGCTGCCGCGCTGACGGGTCTGAAGGGCCTGACCGGCATTCGAACACGGTGCCGCCGGACACCGTGCCGCGGGGCCCATGGCGTGCCTGGGCGGGCGCCCCCCGGGCTCAGTGTGGGGCCTCGAACGCCACCTGGTTGCGTCCTTGGTGCTTGGCCTGGTAGAGCGCGTTGTCGGCCAGGGCCAGCACGTGGGCCGAATCCTGATGCAGCAGGGTCAGCCCGATGCTCACGGTCAGCCGCACCGGCACGGCCGAGCCCACGTCGACCGGGCTGTCGGCCACCGCGGCCCGCAGGCGCTCGGCAATGGCCAGACCCTGTTCGGCGGTGGTCTGGGGCAGCAGCACGCCGAACTCCTCGCCCCCAAGCCGGCCGGCCAGGTCACCTTCGCGCAACAGATGGTGCTGGAGCAAGCGCCCAAAGTGGACCAGCACCGCATCGCCCGCGGCATGGCCTCGGCTGTCGTTGATGAGCTTGAAATGGTCCAGGTCGAGCATCAGGAAGCAGCCCCCATCGCCTCCTTGGGTCACCGCGGCCACGGCCCGCTCCATCTGCTCGATGAAACTGCCGCGGTTGCTCAGCCCGGTCAGGGAGTCTGTGGCGGCGAGCCGGCGCAGATCCCGCTCCCGGCGCCGGTGCCGGGTGATGTCGTGAACAATCCACAGCCAGCCTTGTTCCGCGCCTTCATGGCCCAGGCGGATCTGCTCGATGCTCATCGTGCGGCCATCAGGCAACTCGAGTTCCTGCCCGTTGAGCGAGCCTTCCAGTGTCTGCCGCAGCGGCCGGCTGCGCAGCACGCAGCGCCCGACGCGCCGACGAACATCCACCCGCGACAGGCCGATCAGTTCCTCAGGCGTGCAACCGTCGCCGATCAGTTCGCACAGTGCCGGGTTCACGGTCAGCACCGAACCGTCGGCGTCTTGCACCAGCACGCCGCCGGGGAAGTGTCGGATCACCTCCAGCAGGTGGGTGCGGGCCGCACCCAGGGCCTGTTCGGCCTGGCGCTGCTCGGTGGTGTCCACCAGGGTCCAGATCAGTGCGCCATCGGGTTGCAGTGGGTTCAGCAAGGTGCCGCGGATCGAGAACCAGCGCAATCCGCCGCCGGCCACGCGCAGCGGGCTGTCCACCTGCACCTCTTGGCCGGTGCGTACCGCGGGGTACTGCAGGCCGAAAGTGTCATATGAGGCTTCGTCGGGGTGGATGAAGCGGATATCGCGCCCCACCAAGGGCAAGCCACCGTCTGAGAAGGTGTCGACCGCCCGCTGGTTGCAAAGCTGGATCCGGCGATCTGGGCCCACGATGAACAGGATGGCCCCGGCGTTGTCAAGCAAGGCTTGGCGCAACTGGGCGTCGGCCATGCGCTGACTGATGTCGCTCAGGGTACCGATCACCAGGTTGGACGGTTGGCGCCCACCTTGTGCGACCCGGCCACGCAGCTCCACCCAGCGCCAGTTTCCGCCCGCGGTGCGCATGCGCAGCTCCAAGCCGAAGACCTCGCCCAGTGTCCTCTGATGCTGCAGCTGGGCGATCACGCGTTCGCGATCCTCCGGGTGCAGCTGGTCTGCCCAGGCATCGAACCGGATGCGGTGGCCCTGGGCCGGGTGGTCCAGGATCTCCATGCACCGTGCGTCAAGCTGGACGTGATTTTTCACGCTGTCCCAGCTCCACAGGCCATCGCGCACGGCAGCCACCGTCAGGCGCAGGCGTGCTTCGCTCCGGCGCAAGGCCTCCAGCACCTCATGGCGTTCGGTCATGTCTTGGCTGTACCCGTGCCAAAGGGTGCCGCCGTCGGCCTCTCGCTCGGGGTTGGCGCTGCCGGCCATCCAGCGGATGCCGCCGTTTTCCAGCAGCAGCCGGTATTCGGCGTGCCAGGGGGTCAGATCGCGTGCCGACTGGGTGATCCCCTGAATCAGGGCTTCCTGGTCCGCTGGGTGGACCCGTTTGAGCACGGGCCTGGCATCATGCCGCACCGCCTCGGCGGTGACGCCAAACAGTCGTTCGATGCCTGGGCTCGCATAGGGGATGCTGGCCCGTTGCTGCCCATCCACCCGGTACTGGTACACCACCCCAGGCACCTGGGCCACCAGTTTGCTGAGGCGCTTTTGGAGTTCATTGCGCGCTGCTTCGGTCTGGCGCTGGGCCGTGATGTCCTGCAGCGTGCCGTGCAGCTTCGATGGACGTCCGGCGGCATCGCGTTGGGTGCATCGGCCCTGCCAGTGGATCCAGCAGGCCATGCCATGCCGGCCCCACATCCGGATCACGTGTTCGAACCGGTCGCTACCGCCGCTGAGGTGGGCCTCCAGGGCGGCCCGAAAGCGGCTCGACTCGAGTGCATCGGCCTGGCGCGACAGGCCCTCCAGGCTGGGTTCAAGTTCACCGGGTTCCAGGCCCAGGGTGTCAGCCAGGCGGGTGTCCAGGCTCAGCACACCGGTCCTCACGTCCAGTGCCCAGGCCCCCAAGGCGCCCCCTTCCAGAGCCAGCTCATAGCGCTGATGTTGCAGCTGCAGCGCATGTTGCTCACGGTGGACCCGGGCAAACAAGAAGGCAATCCAAGCGGCACTGGCCAGCAGCAAGGCCGTGGCCAGGCCGTTGCGCAGACGGCTGTCGCGGATGTTGCGGTCCACCCCGGCCAGGGCGCTCTCACGTTCCAGCCCCACGCTTACCAGCACCGGATAGTCGCGCAGACGCTGCCAGGCATAGAAGCGCTCGACGTTGTCGATACCCGAGGTGATCTGGTATTCGCCATGGCTCAGCTCCGGGTGAGTCATGAAAGCGCGGTCCGCTGGCACGCTGCGCGTCATGCTCAGATCTTCCTGGCGCGAGCGGGCCAGGTAGGCCCCATCCCGATGGGCCAGCAGGGCCACATCGTTGCCGCCGGTCAGGGCCTCGCGCAGCTTGGCAGACAGGTAGCTGGGGGGCACGGACAACACCACCACGCCGTTGAATTTGCCCTGGCGCAGCACCGGGTAGGTGAACTGCAAGGTCCAACGCCCCGAAATGCGGCCCAGCACCGGATGGCTGATGAACAGCGCGGGTGGGGCGCCTCGGGTGTGGGCGCGGAAATGTGCGCGATCTGCGATCGAGACTGCCGGGCGGGGCATGCCCTGGCTCTGGGTGGAATACACCACCTGGCCGGTGGCGTCTGCCACAGCGATCTGCACCAGGCTGCCCTCAGGGAAGCTCTGCATGGCCGATTGCACGGCCCGCATGCGCCGGGTGTGGCCCGGGTCGGGTTCGCCCTCCAATTGGGCCAACGTCCGGGCCAGGTAGTCCAGGCCGGCCACCTGCGTTCCTACCTGGGTGGCCATGGCGCGTGACAACTGCACGGCACGCAAACGGATCTGGGCCTGTGCGCTGTCCAGTTGCTCGGACTGGTCGTGCAACAACTGCACCCAATACAGGGCACAGGCGAGCAGCAGTACCAGCAAGGCAAACCATGTCCTGCCAAGCCCATGCTGGCGTGTGGGTGGCAAGGGCGGCTCGGTCAGGCCCTGGATTCGTGGGCTGTCGGATGCGATCAAGGTCGTGGGGGCTTTCAGGGCTCGGCCTCTTCGCAAATTGTAATGAGAAGTTACGAGCATCCTACACTGCGCTTTGACCGTCCAGAGCGAAGCAAGCCCTGTCGGCGCTACGGATTTGCCCGGGCCCTTTGCTAAGATCCGGCGGCGCCGGCTTGCGAGCCCCGACCCTCCTTCCGCTCACCGAAGCCTTCCACGATGAACGAGCAATTTGCACTCTTTCCGCTCACCCTGCGCTGGCTGTTGCTGGCTTGTGTGGTGGGCTTGCTGGCGGGCTCGGCCTCGGCCTTGTTTCTGGTCTTGCTGGAAGCCGCCACCCAATGGCGTGAGGCCCATCGCTGGATCGTCTGGGGCCTGCCGCTGGCGGGTTTTGCCGTGGGCTGGGTGTACTTGCGTGTGGGGCAGCCCGTTGAGGCGGGCAACAACCTGTTGATCGACGAGATCCATGATCCCCGCCAGGTGGTGCCCTTGCGCATGGCGCCGCTGATCCTCCTGAGCACCGTCATCTCGCACCTGTTTGGTGCCTCGGTCGGGCGTGAGGGCACCGCCGTGCAGATGGGAGGCTCGCTGGCTGACCAGATCACCCGCCTGTTGAAGCTGCAGGCCACCGAGCGCCGCATCGTGCTGATGGCGGGCATCAGCGCGGGCTTTGCCTCGGTTTTCGGGACCCCGTTGGCCGGGGCCGTGTTCGCACTCGAGGTGCTGGCCATCGGCCGGCTGCGCCACGATGCCCTGCTGGCCTGCGCACTGGCCGCCGTGGTGGGCGATCAGGTCACCACGCTGTGGGGCGTTCACCACACCCATTACGCGGCGGGCCTGATCCCGGCCCTGGGGGGCTGGAGCCTGGCTGCGGTGTTGCTGGCGGGGGTTCTTTTCGGGCTGGTGGGCATGCTGTTTGCCAATGGCACGCATGCGCTGTCGGGCCTGTTCCGCAGGCACGTGGCCTATGCACCGCTGCGCCCCCTGGTGGGCGGTCTGCTGGTGGCCGCGGCACTGTGGTGGCTGGATGCCTGGCGCTATGCGGGCCTGGGCATCCCAGTGATCGTCGAGGCCTTTCAGCACCCCCTGGCCCCGTGGGATTTCGCCGCCAAGATGGCCTTCACCATCGTCTCTTTGGGCAGTGGCTTCAAGGGCGGGGAGGTGACGCCGCTGTTCTACATCGGTGCCACCCTGGGCAATGCGCTGGCGCCGCTGCTGCAGTTGCCGCTGGGCTTTGTGGCGGCGCTGGGCTTCGTGGCCGTCTTTGCCGGGGCGGCCAACACGCCGTTGGCCTGCACCTTCATGGCCATGGAGCTTTTTGGCGCCGACATTGGCGTCTATGCGCTGCTGGCCTGCGTGATGGCCTATCTGTTCTCCGGCCACACCGGTATCTACCGCTCGCAGCGGGTGGGGCAGGGCAAGTGGCGCCTGCCGGTGCTGCAGGGGCTGCCCAAGGGGCTCAAGCTGGGCGACTTCAAGGCCCTGTCTCTGCATCACCGGCAGCATGATCAGGCCTCATCCGGGTCGCCGGGGGCGGCCGACACCCAGGCGTCCAAGCCCGACTGAACCCGACCGGACTCGAACAGTCCGGCGCCGGGCGTCAGCGCAGCAGCGGGCGCTGGTGCGAGCCCTGGGCCAGCGCCGGGGCGCCCTGGCGCAGCCGGAAACGGCCCACCGTGTCGGCCAGCCGGGCCGCCTGCTCGCGCAGGCTTTGCGCCGCTGCGGCGGATTCTTCCACCAGCGCTGCGTTCTGCTGGGTCATCTGATCGAGCTGCGTGACCGAGGTGCTGACCTGGCGGATGCCATTGGATTGCTCCACCGAAGCGGCGGTGATCTCGCCAATGATGTCGCTCACCCGCTGCACGCTGTTGACGATGTCCTGCATGGTGCTGCCAGCCTCCTGGACCAGGCGGGTTCCGTCGCTGACCTTCTCGACCGAGGTGCCGATCAAGCCCTTGATCTCGCGCGCTGCCTGGGCACTGCGCTGGGCCAGGTTGCGCACCTCGCCCGCCACCACGGCAAAGCCCCGACCTTGTTCGCCGGCACGGGCCGCTTCCACAGCCGCATTCAGCGCCAGGATGTTGGTCTGGAAGGCAATTCCGTCGATCACGCCGATGATGTCGTTGATCTTGCGTGAGCTTTGGTTGATCTCGTCCATGGTCGAGACCACCTTGGACACCACCTCACCGCCCCGCGCCGCCACGGAGGCCGCGGTACTGGCCAACTGGTTGGCCGTGCTGGCGGCATCGGCCGACTGGTGCACTGTGGCGCTCAGTTGCTCCATGGCACTGGCGGTCGATTGCAAGTGGGTGGCCGTGTCTTCGGTGCGGTGGCTCAGGTCGGCGTTGCCCGAGGCGATCTCGCCTGTGGCGGTGGCGATGTGGTCGGCCACCTGACGCACATCGAGCAGGGTGGTTTCCAGTGCCGTGCGCATGCTCGACAGGGCCTGCAGCAGTTCGCCGGTCTCGTCGCCGCTGTGCACCTGGATCACGTTGCCGGACAGGTCCATGTTGGCGATCTTGTGGGCCACTTCACGGGCGTCCTGCAGCGGGCGGGTGATGCTCAGCGAAATGCGCCAGGCCAGCAGTGCCGCCAGCAGGATCGAACCGGCACACAGCGCGGTGAGCAAGGTGGTGGCCTGGGTGCTGGCTGAACGGATGCGCTCGCCCGCGTCGTCCAGCCGCTGGCGCTGGCGCGACAGCAACTCCTTGATCTTGCCGTCAGTGGCCGTGGACACCGGCAGGTACTTGTCGTTGAACATCTGCTCGGCACCCGCGGCGTCGCCCGAGGCCTTGAGCTTGTTGATCTCGTCGCGCACGGCCAGAAAGACCTTGCGGTGCTCGCCGATCTCGGCAAACAGCTGCTTGTCGCCTTCGTCAACCAGTCGTTCCTTGATCTGTTGCTGCTGCACGCTGGACTGCTTGCTGCCTTCGATGGCAATCGCGCTGAACAGCGTGGCCAGGGCCGGGTCGTTGCTTTTCACCGTGGCGGTCGTGCGTTGCACGGCATTGGTGAAGTTGCGGTACCAGTCGCTGGCAATGCGCTCGATGGCCAGCGATTGATCGAACATGGTGTTCATCTCCTGCGTGATGGCGCGCAGCTTGAAGATGCCATACAGCCCGCTGCATAGAAACAGCGCAAGAATGAGGCAGAGCAGGGAGGCCAGCTTTTTGGCGATCGACAGGCGGGTGGTGAACATCGTGCAGGGTCTGGGATTGGAATGAAAAACGACCAGATCGTCCGGGGACGGTCTGGCCGCTGCATGGGGCGGCTGGCGCGCACCAGCCACCAGGGACGGCATGCCGCATTCAAGCAATCGCCGTGCCGGGATGCCGGCCACAGCGCGCTGGCGGCATGGCCGGCTCAATCGAGCGAGATGCCCTGGTCCTTGATGATGCGGTGCCAGCGCACGGTTTCCTTGCGCAGCAATTCAATGTATTCGCGCGGGGTGTTGCCGACCGGTTCCACACCGAAATCGATCAGCCGCTGCTTGACCGCTGGCTGGGCGATGGCGGCCGCGATCTGTTTCTGCAGCGAGTTCACCACCTCGGTCGGGGTGCCGGCCGGGGCCACCAGGCCCACCAGGGCGGCGGCCTCGACGTTTTTCAGGCCGATTTCGGCAAAGGTGGGGACATCAGGCAGTTGCGGCAGGCGGGTGGGGTTGGCCACTGCCAGCGGGCGCACCTTGCCGGCCTTGATGAAGCCCGCGCCTGCGGCCATGTCGACCATCATGGCGGGAATCTGCCCGCCCACCAGATCGGCCAGGGCTGGCGCCGCGCCACGGTAGGGGATGTGCACCAGGTGCAGTTTGGCCTCGACCTTGAGCATTTCCATGGCCAGGTGGTGCGGGCTGCCGGCGCCGGCCGAGCCGTAGTTGACGCTGCCGGGGCGAGCCTTGGCCTTGGCAATGAAATCTTTGGCGTCCTTCGCGTCCGAGCCCGGGCCCACCACCAAGATCATCGGAAAGCGTCCCATCAGCGTCACCGGGGCCAGGTCCTTGACCGGGTCGTACGACAGCTTGGAGTACAGCGCCGGGTTGAACACCATGGTGCCGTTGTCGGCCGACAGAACGGTGTAGCCATCGGGCGCCGAGCGCACGGTCTCGACCGCCCCGATGGCGGTGTTGCCGCCGGGCTTGTTGTCGATCACCACGGTCTGGCCGCTGCTGGTCGACCAGGCCTGGCTGATGGTGCGGGCCAGAAAGTCGGAGCCACCACCGGCCGGATAGGGCACGATCCAGCGCACGGGTTTGTTCGGGTAGCTGGCCTGGGCCAGGGTGGGCGCGGCGTGAAGGCTCAGCAAAACAGGCAGGGCCAGCAGGCAGGCACGGACGAATTTTTTCAAAGGGAGGCTCCGGAAGGCGGTTTGTGGGTTATCAATGGTTAATGCGTAAGATTACTGCGCAATGCGTAACTTGCCGCTAGGGCTTTCACCAAGGCGATGGCGGGCGCGGGTCCGGGCCGGGGTCTGCCCATAATGTTGATTTGTAACGCCGCCCCTTGACCAGGAACCCCTCCATGAGCGAAGATCCCAGCCCACCCCGCACCCCCGAGCGACGCCAGCGCGTGCAATCGGCTGAAATGGGCATGGGCATCCTCAAAGCCCTGGCGCGCCTGGGCGGCACGGCCAGCCTGACGGCCGTGGCAACGGCGGTCGATGAAAGCACCGCCAAGGTGCATCGCTACCTGGCCAGCCTGATCCAGGAAGATCTGGTGGTGCAGGACAGCAGCACCCAGCACTACCGCCTGGGGCCCGAGGCGATCCAGATCGGCCTGGCAGCGATGCGCCAGAACGACCCGGTGCGGCGCAGCGAGCCCGCCCTGATCCGCCTGCGCGATGAACTGGGGGTGACCTGTTTCCTGGCCATCATGGGCAATCTGGGCCCCACCATCATGCGTTTCGAAGAGCCGCTGTTGCCCGTCACCATCAATGTGCGCGCCGGTTCGGTGTTGCCGGCCCTGTGGTCGGCCACCGGACAGGTGTTTCTGAGTACGCTGGACGACGCGGCCCAATGGCGCCGCCTGCAAGACGAACTGGCCCAGGCCAGCCCGCAGCAGCGTGCCCACCTGGGCGTGCACAGCCTGGAGCAGTTGCGTGACCAGGTGCGGGCGCAGGGCTGCGCCATCGCCCGCGATTCGCTGCTGCCGGGCATCAGCGCGGTGGCGGCGCCCATCACCGACTACAGCGGGCGGGTGGTGGCCGTGCTGACCGCTTTGGGCGCGAGCGGCGGCTTTGACCCAGGCCTGGCGGGCCCGATTGCACCGCTGGTGCTGCGCGAGGCCGCCGCCATCAGCGTGAGCCTGGGGGCGACGCAAGCACAGTGAGGGCCTGCCGGGGCGTGTGCCGCCTCAACAGCCGCCGGTGTAGGCGATCACCTGGCAGGCTTGCCCGGGTGTCAACTGTGTCACGCTGGCCTGGCACTGTGGCGCCGACAGACCTGTGTAGGCCAGTGTGTAGTCTCCGGCCTGGGTGTCGAGGGTGGTGCCCCCATTGGGCTGGATCGAGGTGATTTGCAGCGTGCTGCTGGTGGTGTTGGTCAGAGCACCGGAGGTTTGTCCACATCGAAAGGCATCGCTCGGCGTGGTGCCCAGGCCGCTCCAGGTGTCGGCGGCGTTCACACCAGAGTCGTAGACCAAGGTTCCGCCCGCGGCGTTGCTGAAAGAGTCGCGTACCAGAGCCCAAGCGGAGGCACCCAGCCCGCTCGCCAGCATGGCCACCAAGGCGCCGCTGCACAAGCCGACCGCCAGCATGCGCTGCCCGGTTCCGCGCCCCCTCATGCCCCAGGCCCCGGCCGCCGCAGCCAGAACCGACAACCCGACAGTCGCCGCCGTGCCCAAGGTGGGGACGGCGTTGGTGGCTGCATTGGTCGCTATGGCGCTGTAGACGATCGTGATACCTGGCATGGATGCTCCCCGAGGTGCTGGAAAAGAAAGGTGGAAAGTGTGGCTCACACAGGTCGCCGGCCCCCAAGGGGCCGGCGATAGTGCGTTTTTCTCCCTGAGCCGCTTTGCATTCTCCGAATCAAGCGTTGATAAAGCGTTGAAAGAAAAAAAGCCCTTCAACGAAGGGCCTTGGCAGGGGGGTGGAGGGGCTTAGAGTTCCAGCACCAATTGCCCGCCACAGGCGCGTGAGCAGCACACCATCATGCGGTTGTGGGCCTCGCGCTCGCCGCGGGTCAGCACCACGTCACGGTGGTCGACCTGGCCGCCCAGCACCCGCACCTCGCAAGAGCCGCACAGGCCCTCGCCACAATCGCTTTGCACATCGATGTTGGCCGCGCGCAGCACCGACAGCACGGTTTGGTCGGCCGGCACCGGCAGCGTCAGGCCCGAATCCTTCAGCACCACTTCGAAGGCGTGTTCGCGGCTCGGGTCCAGCTCAGTGGGCTGGGCGTGAAAGTGCTCGGTGTGCAGGCTGTCCTCGGGCCAGTGGGCGCCGGCCTCGGCCAGGGCCTGCAGCAAGCGCTCGGGGCCGCAGGCATACAGCTGGGTACCGGCCTGGGGGGCGCTCAGCAGGGCGCCCAGGTCCAGGCGCTGTCTCTCGTCGCTGGCATGCACGTGCAGGCGCGCGCCATGGTCGGCCACCATCTCGGCCAGGTAGGCCATGCTGGCGCGAGAACGCCCGCAGTAGTGCACCTGGTAATCGATCCCCAAGGCGGCGGCGCGCCGGGCCATGGCGCGGATCGGCGTGATGCCGATGCCCCCGGCCAGCAGGATCACGCGCTGGGCCGCTTCGTCGAACCGGAAGTGGTTGCGCGGGCCGCGGATCCGCAGGCGCTCGCCCACACGCAAGTGTTCGTGCAGCCAGGCCGAGCCGCCCCGGCTGGCGGGGTCGCGCAGCACCGCAATCTCGTAAACCGATGCATCGGCCGGGTCTCCACACAGCGAGTACTGGCGCGACAGGCCCGTGCTGCCGCAGGCCACATCGATGTGCGCGCCGGGCGTCCAACGTGGCAGAGGCTGGCCGTCCACCGAGCGCAGGCGCAGGCGCAAGGTGTCGGCGCTCAGGGGCGTGAGGCTGTCCACCAGCACCGGGCGCGCCGTGGCGTGGCGCGAGGGCTCGCCAATGCGCACAGGCTGCAGGGCCTCGTGCAGCTCGGGTCGGTGGTGTTCGGGGTTGGCGGCCGGATCCCACTCCACCCACAGGTGCTCGGGGCCGCGGAACGAGGTGTTGGCCACGTAGCTGAAGGTCTGCTCGGCCAGCCGCATGTGGGGCAGGCGGCGGGCAAACTCGTCGATGAAGATCTGCAGCTCCATGCGGGCCAGGTTCTTGCCCATGCATTGGTGGGCGCCGTAGCCGAAAGTCAGGTGCTCGCTCGCATCATCGCGCCGGATGTCGAACAGGTCGGCATCGGCAAAGCGGCGCTCGTCGTGGTTGGCTGAAGCCATCACGATCAGCAGTTTGCTGCCGGCCGGAATGTCCACCCCGCCCACCTGCACATCGCGCGTGGCCAGGCGCCGCCAGGCCGCCACCGAGCCGTTGTGGCGCAGGCACTCTTCCACCGCGCTCGGGATCAGGCTGCGGTCTTCGCACAACTCGCGCCAGGCGCTGGGGTGCTGCAGCAGCAGCTTCAGGGCGTTGGCGGTGGCGTTGGCGGTGGTCTCATGGGCCGCCACGATGCCTGCCATCATCATCGAGTGCAGGTAAGAGTCGGTCACCACATCGGGGTACTCAGCCTGCTTGCGGATGCCGTATTTCATCCAGCCCGGCCCGCTGGGGTCTTGCCGCATCTTGTCCAGGATCTTGCCGGCCAGTTGCCAGAAATTGCCCACCGCATGGGCCACCTTCACCTGCTCTTCAGGGCGCGGGCGGCCCCAGGTGTTCACGGTGTGGGCGATCGAGTACTGGCGCAACTGGTCCATGTCCTCCTCGGGCACGCCCAGAAAGTGCAGGGCGATGGTCAGCGGCACCTCCCACAGCATCTGATCGACCAGATCGGCGCGCCCATCGTTGACGAAGCGGTCGATGTACTCGCGCGTCACGCGGCGCACCAGCGGCTCATGGTGCTTCAAGGCCTCGGGTGTGAAGGGCTCCATCAGCACACGGCGGCGTGCCATGTGGGCGGGCTCGTCTTCGTTCACCAGGGTGCGGTTCATGGCATAGCCGTACTGGGCCAGCACCGCGTTGGCTTCGTCACCCGTGGGGGTGATCTTTTCCAGCGCGATCGACGGGCTGAAGGTCAGGTTGTCGCGGAACACCGCCTTGATGTCGTCGTAGCGCGTCACCACCCAGTAGCCCAGTTGCGGGCTGTAGAACACCGGCTCTTGCTCGCGGGCCCAGCGCACGTACTCGGGCGGGTCCTGCTGGTAGCCGTCTGAAAACGGGTCGAAGGCCGCGGCGGCGGGGCTCACCGGGCAGCCGGTGGGCGAGCGCTGGCCCGTCAGCGCGGCATGGTCTATGGGGCAGCGGGCGGCGGGGGCCGGGGTGTCTTGGGGGGTGGTCATGGCGCCGTGGGTATTTTGAATAGCGTAACTATAGTCCGCAATGCGTAATTTCAAAAAAGGTGGAAACCCTGAGACGCAGTGCCCTCAGATCGCTTGGGGTCATCTTCAACGTGAGCATTTGAAGGTATAAAATAAATGCATCTTAAAAAGGAAGCCCCATGCTCGACAGCCAGACCCGCGCCCTCGTCAAAGCCACCGCCCCCGTGCTCAAGGAGCACGGCGTGGCCCTGACCCGTCACTTCTATGCCCGCATGTTCGAGCACAACCCTGAGCTGAAGGCCATCTTCAACCAGGGCCACCAGCGCTCGGGCGCCCAGCAACAGGCCCTGGCCATGGCCGTGGCGGCCTATGCCGAACACATCGACAACCCGGGGGTGCTGGCACCGGTGCTGCAGCTGATTGCGCACAAGCACGTCAGCCTGGGCATTCGCCGCGAGCACTACGCCATCGTCGGCAAGCACCTGTTGGCCTCGATCCGCGAGGTGCTGGGGGCCGAAGCCGCCACCGATGAATTGATCGCTGCCTGGGCGGCCGCCTACGGGCAACTGGCCGATCTGCTGATCGGCATGGAAGAGGGCCTGTACCAGGCCGCGGCCACCCAGGCCGGCGGCTGGACGGGCTGGCGCGGCTTTCGTGTGCAACGCAAGGTGGCCGAGAGCGAAGAGATCACCTCTTTCTACCTGGTGCCTGCCGACGGTGGCCCGGTGCCGGGCTTCCAGCCGGGCCAGTATGTGAGCGTGCGCGTGCCCGTGCCTGAGCTGGGCCTGCATCAGCCGCGCCAGTACAGCCTGTCGGCCGCGCCGGGCGAGCAGGCCCTGCGCATTTCGGTCAAGCGCGAAGCCGGGCAGGGCGCTGCGGCCATCGCCCCGGCCGGCATGGTCTCGAACGTGCTGCACAGCCAGGTGCAAGAGGGTGACCTGATCGACGTGGCCCCGCCCATGGGCGATTTCGTGTTGGACACCCAGGCCGAGGCGCCTGCCGTGTTGATCAGTGCCGGCGTGGGCATCACCCCCATGATGGCCATGCTGGAGCACTTGGTGCAGCGCGCCCCGCAGCGCCCCGTGCACTTCTTGCATGCGGCCCGCCACGGTGGCGCCCACGCCTTTGGCGCCCGGGTGCGTGAACTGGCAGGCCGTCATCGGGCCCTCAAGGCCCGCATCCACTACGAACACCCACGGGCCCAGGATCAATTGGGCCAGCACTACGATCAGGCGGGCCGCATCGAGCTGTCGGCCGAACAGGTCAACGCCCTGGGCACCGGCTCGCAGTTCTACCTGTGCGGCCCGCGCGGCTTCATGCAGGCGCAACGCCAGGCCCTGCAGGCCGCGGGCGTGCCCGATGCACACATCCACGCCGAGGCCTTCGGCACGGGTGGCGTTTGAGTGAAAGGCGTTATGCTGCGGTGATCTGAGCCCTCAGCCACACCATGCAGCTCACGCACTTCACCGACCTGGGTCTGCGCGTTCTGATGTACCTCACACATCAGAAGCGCGACACGCCCGCCACCATCTCCGAAATTGCCGAGCAGTTTGCCGTGTCGCGCCACCACCTGGTCAAGGTGGTGCACTTCATGGGGCAGAACCAATGGCTGGCCACCACCCGGGGCAAGGGCGGGGGCCTGGCCCTGGCCCGGCCGCTGCTTGAGTACCGACTGGGCGACGTGATCCAGAGCCTGGAGGGCGTCACCCAGATGATCGATTGCGCCGACCCGCCTTGCGCCCTGGCCGGGCGTTGCCAGCTCAAGGGCATGCTCGACCAGGCCCAGCAGGCCTTTTTTGCCAGCCTCAATCAATACACCCTGGCCGACATGGTGGCCGCGCCCACGGGCGAGGCCATCGTGCGCTTGGTGGCGCGCTCGGTCTCGGCCGCGGCCTGATCAAAGATCCCGCGCCCACACCTGGCCCACCAGGTCTTTGCCAAAGCTTTGGTGCTTGTCCTCTTCGATCAGCTCGAAGCCGGCGGCTTGGTAGATGCGGCGGGCCGACACCAGGATGTCGTTGGTCCACAGCACCATGCGGCGGTAGCCTTGGGCCCGCGCAAAGTGCAGGCATTCGTCTACCAGGCGGCGGCCCAGGCCCAGGCCGCGGGCACTGGCATCCACGTACAGCATGCGCAGCTTGGCGGTGTGTTCGTCTTGTTGCACCACGAACACCGAGCCCACCACCTCGCCCTCGCTCTCGGCAATCCAGCAGCGCTCGCGTTGGGGGTCGAAGGTCTTCACATACTGGCCCACGATCTCGGCCAGCAGGCCCTCAAAGGTCCAGTCCCAGCCATATTCATGCGCGTACAACTCGGCCTGCTTCTGGATCACGGCGCCCAAGTCGCCTGGGCGCGGGTCGCGCAGGATGAAGGCCTTGGGGGCTGCCTGGGCGTCACCCAACAGGCGCCGCACCTGGGCCATGGCGCCCACCAGGCGGGTTTGATCGGACTCGCTCAGCGGCTGCAGCAGGGCCGCCACCTCGGCGGCAGACGCCGCCTCCAGCTCGGCAAACACGCGACGGCCTTCGTCGGTCAGGCGCAGGGCCAGGCGTTTGCCATGGTCGGGCGAGGCCTCTCGCTGCACCAGGCCGCGCTCTTCCAGGCTGTTGATGAGCCGGCTCAGGTAACCCGGGTCCATGCCCAGATCACGCCCCAACTGCGCCGCCGAGGCCGGCGCCTGCGCGGGCGCGTGGGCCATCTCGTACAGCAGGCGCAGCTGCGGCAGGCTGTAGTCCGAGTGCAGCACCCGATCCCCGAGTGCGCCCACCAGGCGTGTGTGAAAGCGGTTGAACTGGCGCACCGCCACGATGCGGTCTGGAAGGATGTCTGGGTGGCTGGTCATGGTTTTGATGCTTAAGGCATGACCATGTTGCCAAAAGCAACATATTGAGTCAAGCCCGTGCGATGCGGATCTGCTCAGATCTGGCTGGCGGGCGCGTCGGGCTCGCCCTCGGCCCGCGGCGGGGCGGTCAGGGGCAGTCGAAAGCTGAAACACGTGCCCTGGCCCCGTTGTGAACTCACCTCCACCTGCCCACCCAGCAGGCCAGAAACCAGGCCATAGACAATGCTCAGGCCCAGCCCCGAGCCGCCCTGGCCCAGGCGCGTGGTGAAGAACGGGTCAAAGATCCGGGCCAGGTTCTCAGGGGCCACGCCGGCCCCGTCATCGCTCACCTTGAGCAGCACCTCTGCGCCGTCTTGCCGGGCCCACAGGGTCAGCAGGCCGCCGCGTTCGCCAAAGGCGTGGATCATGGCGTTTTCATACAGGTTGCTCACGATCTGGCTGATCGCACCCGGGTGGCTTTCCATGCGGATGCCGGCGGGTATGTCGATGGCGTAGCGGGCCGGCCCATGCTTGTGCACCACCGAGATCGTGGTCATCGTCTCGCTCACCAGCTCGCGCAGATCAAAGCTGCGCCGGCGCAGGCTGGTCTGGTCCACCGCCATCTGCTTGAAATCCTGCACCAGTTCGGCCGCCCGGTTCAAGCTGCCCAAGGCGATGGCCAGGCCTTCGTCCAGGTGGCCTACAAACTGATCGAGCTGGGCACGCGTCAGGCCCTTGGCCAGGTCGCTCTTGAATGCGCGGCTTTGGTCGGCTATGGTGCTCAGCACCAGCACGCCGTTGCCGATGGGGGTATTGAGCTCATGGGCCACCCCGGCCACCAGGGCGCCCAGCGAGGCCAGTTTCTCGGTCTGTACCAGCCGCTCCTGGGTCTGACGCAGGTGGTCCATGGCGCCTTGCAGCTCGGCGTGGGCCTGGCGCACCTCGGCGGTGCGGTTGTTCACGCGCTCTTCCAGCTTTTCAACCGAATGGCCCAGAGAGGCCCGCATGAAGTCGAGTTGCTGGGCCAGCACCCCGAACTCGTCAGGCCGCAACGCCGGCAAGGCCGTCTGCAAATCACCGGCCGAAATCCTGGCCGCGCTGTTGCCCAGCCGGGACAGGGGGCGCAGCACCCGCCGGTGCAGCCACAGCCCGATCAGCAGCGACGAGGCCACCAGCTGGCAGCCCACCACCCCGGCCAGCACCCAGGCCGAGTTCCAGACCTCGTCCCGGGCCAAGGTAGTGGCATAGGACAGGCTGACCTCGCCCAGGTGTTCACCCTCCTTGTCGATGCTGCGGCTGATCTCGATCCGGCTGCCCCGACTGGGTTGGGTGCGGCTAAACGACAGCAGCGACCCACCATCGGCATCACGCACCTCGACCGATACGATCGAGGCATCGGCCACCACGGCGTTCACCAGAGGGCGGCCGGTATCGATCGCCACGTTCCACAGTGGCAGCACCAGGCCGGCCTTGAGGAGATCGGCAAATTGTTCGGCCCGGGCCCGCGCGTTCACGTCCACGGCTTTTTGCAGATTCAGGTCGAGCAGGATCAGCGTGGCCAGCGCGGCCGGAATCAGCAAGGCCAGCAGCAGCACCACGAACAAGGGGCGGCGCAGGCTTTTGTGGGGGGCGGCGGCAGGGGGCCGGGCCGGGTCCAGGGGGGGCCGATCATTCATGACCAGTTGGGCCTGACCGGCGCGCGCGGATGCCCCCCACCGTGGGGTGCCAGTGCGGGACCAGGGGCTGTAGAAGACACATCGGCAAATTGTTGCCCCCAGGCCCGGTGCGGTCAATCGGTGTTGCCAGGGGCCGTTCCGCAGAGATGACGTCGATCAAACGGGCTCGCCTTGGCGTTTGCCCCTGCTTGTCAAATGCGCCGTGGCGGCGTTGAATGAACACACCATCGGATGCCCATTGCCACCGCATGGGCCCGGGCAGATCCTGTCAGACACACCCGACCCCGCCATGAACTTCATCGCGACTTCTCTGGCACTGCTGCTTTTGCTGGGCGGCACAGGCAGGGCTGCAAATGTGGCCGCGAATGAGGTCGCGACAGCCACTTCAAACGCAGCCGCAACAAGCCCTTCGACGACACGCTGGGTGCTGCGCACGGCGGCTCAGGAGGGCTCGGCCCCCAAATACCTGCTCGGCTCCAGTGCGGCGGCGGGGCGCGGCCTGTGCCCCGATATCCTTCGGGCCATCGAGGGGGTTGAGCCCGATATCCACTTCGAGGTCGACCTCAAACCCACCCCCCTTCGGCGCATCGAGAAATCCCTTCAAGAGGGGCGGCTGGACGTGCTTTGTGCCTTGCTCGAAACCCCCAGGCGCCACCAGATCGCCCACCGTCTCTCCACCCCGGTGTACGCCGTGCGCGAACGGCTGGTGGCTTTGCGCGACGACGCGTTCAGCCCCACAGGCTTCGACGACCTGGCCCGCTCTGGCGGGCTGGTGGCCACCCAGGCCGGCGCCAGTTATGCCGACAAGCTGCGCCAGCATGGCGTGGCCGTCGACGAAACCGACACGGTGACGGCCTTGCGCAACATCGTGCGGCATCGGGTGCGCTACTACTACGGCAACGAACTCACCTGCGTCTACTACATCAGGGCAGGGCAGATGAGCCCTGAATTGCGCCTGGTGCCTGGGGTGATGGGCGAAACGCCCAGCCACTTCTGGGCCGGTCGGCACCTCGAGCCCGCCCTGGTCAAGCGTCTGGATGGGGCCCTGGTCAAACTCAAGCGCAACGGCACCCTGGAGCGCATCTACAACCGCTATGCCGAGATGAATTGAAGGGGCCGCTTTCTGACAAGGGGGACCACATGAAAAACCATCAGACCCAGCCGCAACCCGGTGTACGGCCCGGTGCTCACCACCTCACCAGGGGCCGGCCCCCGTGGGTGCTGGCGCTGGCCTGGCTGCTTGCCCCGGCCCTGCTCGTGCCGGCCCAGGCGGCCTGCACCCGCGTGCGCATCGGCGCCGACCCGGCCTACCCTCCCTTGCACTGGTACGACGGCCACCAGATGCTGGGTGCCAGCGTCGACATTGCCAGGCGCGTGCTCGACGAACTGCACATGGCCTACGAGATCCGCTACCAGGGGCCCTTCACCCGCATCATGAAACTGGCCGAGCGTGGCGAGATCGACATGGTGGCCACGCTCAAGAAAACCCCCGAGCGTGAGGAGTTTCTGCTGTTCCCCAAGGCGGTGGCGCTGTCCAACCCGGTGGCGGTGTTCCAGGCCCGCGACCGCGCCTTCGCCTTTCACGCGCGACAAGACCTGGTCGGTCACCGCGGCGGCATCACCCGCGGCAACCGCTTCGGGGCCGATGTGGACGACTTCGCCAAGGCATCGCTCGACATCGAAGAGGCCGACACCCCGGAAAGCAATTTCAACAAGCTCAAGGTCGGGCGCATCGATTACTTTCTCACCGGCTACTTTGTCGGCATGGCCTACCTGCTCAAGCGCAGCGACGAAAGCAGCTTCGTGGTGCCGTCAACCTACCTGGCCGACACCCCCAACTACCTGGCGCTCACGCTGAAGGGGGCGTGTGCTGACAAACTGGAGGCCATCGACGCCAAGCTGGCGCAGCTCAAAAAAAGCGGCGTACTCGACGAGATCATCAAGGCCAACTTGGCGCGCTGGCGGTCCAGCTCGCTTGCGCGTGAGAGCGCCTCGCCCTGAACCCGCCCCAAATGGCCCGACGCTGCCCAGGGGGGAGGGGGCGCGCCGCCACCGCCGTCTTTACATCGCCGCTACAACGTCGTCGTCAACAAGGCCCGGCCATGTGCCGTTGTCATCCTCGGGAGCCGTCTGAAACCCAACCCTTCGAGGAGCAACGCATGTCAAACAAATCCCTGGTCACCGTCTTGTCCCTGTTCGTTCTCTGCGGCGCTGCCGCAGCCCAGACACCCGCTCAGAGCTGGAAAGCCAGCCACCCGCGGCGGGCCGAGGTCAATGCCCGCCTGGATCGCCAGAATGCGCGCATCCACCATGAGGTCAAGAGCGGCGAAATCACCCCCCAGCAGGCCTCAGCACTGCACCACGAAGACCACCAGATCCGGCAGGAAGAGCGCGTGATGGCTTCGCAAAACGGCGGGCACATCACCAAGGCCGAACAGCACGCCCTCAACCAGCAGGAAAACGCCGTCAGCAAGCAGATCGGCAAGTAAGCTCAGCCGGGCCCCTCGTGAGCCGGGCCCAGGCGGCCCGCCAGCGCCAGCGGTTCGAACACGCTCAACGGCACGGGCCGGCTGAACAGAAACCCCTGGTAGGCGTGGCAGCCGATCTGTTGCAAAAACCGCTGCTGAGCCATCGTCTCAACGCCTTCGGCAATCACGGGCAGACCCAGGCTCTGGGCCAGGGTGACGATGGTCTTGGCAATCGCGGCATCGTGTGCGTCATGCAGCAGGTCACGCACAAACGATTGGTCGATCTTCAGCTGGTTCAGCGGCAGGCGCTTCAGGTAGGTCAGTGACGAGTAGCCGGTGCCGAAATCATCCAGCGAGAACCCGATGCCATGCCCTTGCAGCGTCTGCATGGTGGCAATGATCTCGTCCACGTCGTGCACCAGCAGGCTCTCGGTCAGTTCCAGCTTGAGGCGACGCGGGTCGGCCCCGGTGTGCTGCACCACCTCCAGCACCATGGCCACAAACCCGGGGTCGCGAAACTGCCTGGCGCTCATGTTCACGGCCAGGCTCAACTGACCCAGGCCCGGGCGGCCGGCCCAGCGGGCCAACTGCTCGCAGGCGGCCTGCAGCACCCAGCGCCCCAGTGGCACGATCAGCCCGGTGTCCTCCGCCAGGCCGATGAATTCGTCGGGCGGCACCAGCCCCCGTTCGGGGTGCTGCCAGCGCACCAGCACCTCGGCACTGAGCAGTTCGCTGTCGCTGTTCACCTGGGGCTGGAAATGCAGCACCAGCTGATGGTGCTCCAAGGCCTGGCGCAGGTCGTTCTCGACTTCCGCGCGGTGCTTCACCACCGCTTCCATGGCCGGATCAAAAAAGCGCACGGCCTGCCGCCCGGCATCCTTGGCACGGTACATGGCCAGGTCGGCCTGCTTCATCAGCTCGTCCATCGAGGTGCCCTGGCCCAGGAACAGCGTGGCCCCCAGGCTGGCACTGCTGTGGTGCACGAAGCCCCTCAGGGTGTAAGCCCGCGTCAGCGATCGCAGCAGGCGCTCGGCAATCGCCTCGGTGGCGCTGGCCGCATCGCGCGGTGTCTCGCCCAGCCCGCCCAGCACCATCACAAACTCGTCGCCACCGATGCGCGCCACCGTGTCATCGGGGTGCACCCCTTGCCGCAGTCGGTCGGCCACCTGTTGCAGCAGCAGGTCACCCATGTCGTGGCCCTGGGTGTCGTTCAAGGTCTTGAAGTGGTCCAGGTCGATGAACAGCAGCGCAGCGTACAGGCCGGTGCGCTGGCTGACGGCCTGGGTCTGGCGCAGCCGGTCCAGCAGCAGCACGCGGTTGGGCAGGCCGGTGAGCTGGTCAAAGAAAGCCAGGTTGTTGATCTGCGCCGCCGAGCGCTGGTGCTCGGTGTCGGCGACCTGCAACTGACGCTGCATTTCGGCCAGCCAGCCCAGCACGCTGTGCTGCAACGCAGGCGCCACAGCGATGGGTTCCGCGAAATCGCCCCGTCCCAGCCGTTCGATCTGGCGGTGAATCTCCTCCAGCTTGCCGCCCAGTGTGTGGTGCAGCGCCCGGTAGGTCTGCCAAAGCGTCATGGCCAGCAGCAGGCCCACCCCTGCAAACACCCACCGCACCACCACGGCATATTGTGCGGCGTTCTGCACCGCCGCCGTGGTGCGCAGTTCCACCATCTGCTGAAACTCGGCGATCGGTCGCATGATGCCTGCCTTGGCCTCGTGGTAGGCCGTGTCATGCAGCATGGCGATGGCGCGCAGGCGGCGCGCGCCCGCATCGCCGCCGGAGGCTTCGATCAGCGCCATCGCCGCAAACTCGGTGCCGGTCAATGCGTCCGAGTGGGCCTTGGCTTCGGCCAGCTTGGCGAACTCGGCCTGCGTGAAGTGGGCCTGCTCCATCAGCGTCAGCAGTGGCACGGCCGCACCTGAAGGCCGCGGCCGGGGGCCATCACCCTGAACCAGGTCCCAGTACACATTGCGGTAGTCGAGCGGGCGGGGGCTCTGACCATCGCGGATGGCCAGAATCTCCAGGTAGTATTTTTGGTAAACCAGATTGCCCGTGGCCACGTAGGTGCGCACCATGCGGGTCAGGTCGTCCGACGATTGCCGCAACTCGGTGGCCAGCCCCAGTGACTGCAGGCGCTCTTCGTTGGCCTGGTCGATCGCCTTCTCGGCCCGCACGTAGTAAGCAAACAGCCCCATGAAAAGCAGCGCCATCACCACCGTGGTCCACAAGGACTGGTGGAGTCGGGTCAAGGCGGGGTGGCCCGTGGCAGCAGGACGTGGGTTCATGGCGCGGAAGTAACAGAATGTAGCAAGAATGCGGCCCGCTTCTGAAGATCGGGCGCCATGGCCTGTCACGCGGCATACTCATCTGGCTCGCATTTTGCGTAAGGCCTGTCACTGACAGCCCTCATCAAGGATTCCGCCTCCCATGCAACGACGTCATCTGCTCACCTTGGCCGCCGCGGCTGCCGCCAGCCAGGCCCCTGCCTTTGCCGACACCCGGCCGCTTCGTCTGGTTGTGCCTTTCCCGCCCGGTGGGGCCACCGACATCACGGGGCGCGCCATCAGCGAGCCTTTGGCCCGCCTGCTGGGCCAAGCCGTGGTGGTCGACAACAAAGGGGGGGCAGGGGGCTCGATCGGCATGGCCGAAGTGGCCCGTGCTGCCCCGGATGGGCTCACCCTGGCGGTGGCCACCGTGTCCACCCACGGGGTCAACCCTGCGGTCTACAAGAAGCTGCCTTACGACCCCCTCAAAGACTTCGCCCCGGTCACCGAACTGGTCAAGGCGCCAGGGGTGCTGGTGGTCAATGCCGGCCTGCCTGTCAAAGACTACGCCGAGTTCCTGCGCTACCTCAAGGCCAACCCAGGCAAGCTTTCTTACGCCACCCCAGGCACGGGCACCATCGGCCACATGTGGGGTGAGTTGTTCAAGAGTGCCACTGGCACCTTCATGCTGCACATCCCCTACCGCGGGGCCGGCCCCGCGCTCAATGACGTGGTGGGCGGGCAGGTGATGGTTTACTTTGACCAGGTGGCCGCCTCGCTGCCCCACATCCAGTCGGGCAAGCTGCGTGCGCTGGCCGTGTCCTGGAACAAGCGCCTGGAGGTGCTGCCCAATGTGCCCACCTATGGCGAGTTGGGCCTCAACGTGTGCAACGAGCCCTCCTGGTTCGGCCTGGTGGCCCCGGCGGGCACGCCCAAGGCCGCCATCGTGCGCGTGCAAGAGGCCGTGGTGCGGGCGCTGAAAGAGCCCGCCGTGCGCGAGCGTCTCGCCGCCCAGGGCCTGTTTGCCACCGGTACCAGCCCTGAAGAGTTCGGGGCCGAGATCAAGTCCGAGATCGAGAAGATGCAGCGCGTCAGCGCCTACGCCAAGATCACGCTGGATTGACCATGGCGCCCTTGGCGTCCGGGTTTTCACCCTTTGGGGTACCCGGAGGCACGTTGTGCTCTCTCCTATACTGCGGGACTCCCTATCCGCCTCAACATGACCCTCTCCCCTGCCAGGCGCAGCCTGCTTGTCCCCGTGTGCCGATGGTTGGGGCGCCATGCGGCCCTGGTCGGCTGGTTGGGGGGCGGCCTGCTGGCCTGTGCCGTGGCCGCTCTGATCGCCTGGGGTGCCTTGCAGGTTCGGGTGCAGACCATTGACCAGGGCCACGCCAAAGTGCTGCAACGCATGCACGTCCTGCAAGACAACGTGCGGCACATGCTGGACGTGCTCAACGCGTCACACAGTGCTGAATGCACGCCCGACAACCTCAGCCTGTTGCGGGTGCTGCTGCTCAAGAACCGCGACGTGCGCCAGATCGGCCTGCTGGACGACCAGGGCCGCCTGTACTGCAGCACGGTCTCGGGTCTGCTGCCCCAGCCCTGGCCGCGCAGCACCCAAGGGATCGATGGGTCGGTGGGGCGTTACCTGTTGAACACGCCGCTGCGGGCGTACTCGCCCCTGGCGCCGGCCGAGTTGTGTGGCACCGTGATCGAGCGGGGGCGTTTTCAAGTGGTGATCGACGACAACCCCACTCAGGAGGTGTTCGCCCAGTACGCCGACGGCGTGTGGGCCGGCAACATCCACCAGCGGCGCCGGGCCTATGTGGGGGCGCGCGGCACTCAGACCGACGCCATGGCTTCGCTGGACACCCCGCACCTCAGCTTCGATTGGCCACAACGGGTGTGGCGGGTGACCAACTCCGTGCCCGGGGTCAGTCCGGTCTCGGTGCAATCCGTGCTGGGCCTGGGGGACCTGCTGCAGCGACACCCCTGGATGGCGGCCGGCTATGTGGTGCTTTGCATCGTGCTGGGCTGGTTGGCCGGCGCGGCGCTGGTTCGAATGGGCCGTTACCTCAGCTCGATGCAGTTCCTCATTCGCCACCTTTGCCAGCCGGCCAACGTGGTATGTCACTACCAGCCGATTCTTGAGCTGGGCACGGGCCGCGTGATGGGCTGCGAGGTGCTGGCCCGGCTGCAAGACGGCCAGAATCTGCTGTACCCTGATCAATTCATCCCGGCGCTCACCCAGCAGCAACTGGGCTGGCGCTTTGATGCGGCCGTCAGCCGCCACGCCTTGCTTGAGTTGGGCGCGGCACTGCCGCCCCAGACCCACTTTTCGGTGGCGCTCAATTTCTTTCCGCAAAACCTGCGCCGCGACCTGATCCTGCCCCACCTGAAGGCGGCGCAGCACGACAGCGGGCGCACCGACCTGCGCATCGAACTGGAGGTCACCGAGTACGACTTCTCCAGCGCCCTGGTGCCCGAGCTGGCTCGCCTCAAGGCCGATGGCTTTGCCATCTCGATCGACGACTTCGGCACCGGCTACTCCAATCTGGGCATCGTCAAGCGCGTGGCGCCTGACTACCTGAAGATCGACAAGTCCTTTGTCTTCGAGATGGCCGACGCCACCATCCGGTCCACCCTGATCCCCGAGATCATTGCCATCGCCAAAGCCATCGGCAGCGAGGTGATCGCCGAGGGCATTGAAACCGACCTGCAGGCCCGGCAACTGCTGGAGATGGGGGCACGCTATGGGCAGGGCTACCACTTTGCCCGGCCCATGACGCTCGATGACTTTTTGCGCTACCTGGCGCAAGGGCCTCACGCGGCCTGACGCGGCCTGACCCCGCCGTGCGGGCTGCTGGATATCCCCGCCTTTTCTGGACAAGCCTGTGGACAAGCCGTGTGCCGAGGCAGGAGCACTGCGTCAAGTGCTTGATTTGCAAAGGCAATTGTTACGCTGCTTAAATAGTGAGCAGTAGCCCCTGGCCGCGGCCCGCTGCCTCTGTATCTCCCCCAATGGGCAAGGCCTTCAGCCTGCGAGACAATCCAGGCATGACTGCAGACCTGATCCGTACCCTGGAGGGCACCACCGCATTGGTGCTCGATTCGCCTCACAGCGGCACTTTCTACCCGGACGACTTTCAGCACGCCGTGCCTCTGCCCATCCTGCGGCAGGCCGAAGACACCCATGTCGAGAAGCTGTACGACTTCGCTCCGGGCCTCGGCGTGGCCTGGGTCGAGGCCCTGTTTCCGCGCAGCTACCTCGATGCCAACCGTGACACCACCGAGATCGACACCACCCTGTTCGACACGCCTTGGCCCGGCCCGGTGGCCACCGACCCCAAGGTGCTCAGCAAGGTGCGCCTGGGCAAAGGCCTGATCTGGCGCAGCACCGATGGCGGCGAGCCCATCTACCAACGCCGCCTGAGCGTGGGCGAGGTGCAAGACCGCATCGAGCGCTGCTGGGTGCCCTACCACGCGGCCGTGGCCCAGGCCATCGACGCCGCCCACGCGCGCCATGGCTACAGCCTTCACATCAATTGCCACTCCATGCCCGCCGTGGCCTCCAGCCACGCCACCGAGTTCCCGGGCGAGGCCCACGCCGACTTCGTGGTGGGCAACCGCGACCACAGCACCAGCAGCCCCGCGCTGGCCGAACTGATCTGCGAACACCTGCGTGCGCTGGGCTACAGCGTGGCCCTGAACCACCCCTACAAGGGCGTGGAGCTGGTGCGCCGCTACAGCCACCCCAGCAGCCATCGCCACAGCCTTCAACTGGAGATCAACCGCAAGCTCTACATGGACGAGACCACCCTGGCCCCGACCGCGGGCTTTGGCGAGTTGCGCGGCCATCTGCAAGGCCTGGTGCAGCGCCTGTTGACGGTCGACCCCCGGGCCCTGTGATGGAGGCCGTCGACTGCGTTGTGATCGGGGCCGGTGTGGTGGGGCTGGCCGTGGCGCGTGCCCTGGCCCTGCAAGGGCGCGAGGTGCTGGTGCTGGAAAGCGCCGAAACCTTTGGCACCGGCACCAGCGCACGCAACAGCGAGGTCATCCACGCCGGCATCTATTACCCGCAGGGCTCGCTCAAGGCCCAACTTTGCGTGCGCGGGCGTGAGCTGCTGTACGCCTATTGCCAGCAGCGCGGCATCGCCCACCAACGCTGCGGCAAGCTGCTGGTAGCCACCCAGCCCGAACAACTCGGTCAGTTGCAGGGCATTGTCGACAAGGCGGCCGCCAATGGCGTCACCGACCTGGCCTGGCTCAGCCGTGAGCAGGCCCAGGCCCTGGAGCCGCGCCTGCAGTGCCTGGCGGCACTGCACTCGCCCAGCACCGGCATCATCGACAGCCACGGCCTGATGCTGGCCCTGCTGGGTGATCTTGAAAACGCAGGCGGCACCCTGGCCGTGCAGTCGGCCCTGCAAAGTGCCCAGGTCACGCCGCAAGGGCTGCTGCTGCAGGCGGCCGACGGCACCACCCTGTGTGCCCGCAGCGTGGTCAATGCCGCCGGCCTGGCCGCCCCCGATCTGGCGCGCCGCTTTGCCGGGCTTGACGCGGCCCATGTGCCCCAGGCCTATTACGCCAAGGGCAACTATTTCACCTTGGCCGGGCGCGCGCCCTTCAGCCGCCTGATCTACCCCGTGCCCCAGGCCGCCGGCCTGGGGGTGCACCTCACGCTCGACCTGGGTGGGCAGGCCAAGTTCGGCCCCGATGTGCAGTGGGTCGATTCACCCGACGACCTGGTGGTCGACCCCGCCCGGGGCGACGCCTTTTATGCCGAGGTGCGCCAGTACTGGCCCGAGCTGCCCGACGGCGCCCTGCAACCGGGCTATGCCGGCATGCGCCCCAAGATCGCGCCCCCGGGCCAGCCCGCACCCGACTTCGTCATCCAGGGGCCTGCCGTGCATGGGGTGCCTGGCCTGGTCAACCTGTTCGGCATCGAGTCACCCGGCCTGACCAGCTCCCTGGCCATCGGCGAGCGGGTGGCCAGCCTGCTGGGCTAGACCCGTTGGGCGATACCGGTGGGGCGACACCCGTTGCGCGACACCGGTCGTGCGACACCGGCTTGCCGGGGCAGGGGGCGGTGCAGCGCGTAAGATGCAGCGCTTTCCCTGTTTGCCCTGGCTTTTGTTTTGTCCCTCTCTGACCCGCACGACCCCGACCTCCAAGACCCCGACGCCCCCGATGACACTCCGGTGGTAAAAGAGCCCCGTCTGTGGGCTGACAACGGCTGGACGGCCCGCGTCATCAAAAACGACGACGACGACGGCTGGGCCGTCGCGATGTACAAAGACCGCGAACCCGAGCCCGCCCTGGTTGGCCCCTGGACCATGGGGCGCGACAAGAAAAACCCCAAGCCGCTCGACACCAACGCCTTCAACACCCTGGTCAAGACCGCCAGCGAGGTGCTGCGCCGCCACGAACAGCAGCTGCGCGCCCAACTGCACAAAAGTGTGGACCTGAACCTGGGCGACGCCCGCTGGCAGGTCACCCTCGACATCGTGCCCGACGAGTTCGAGCCCTACGCCACCCTGGCCGCCTACGCCCACCCCGATCTGCCCCCCTACAGCGAGCCCGTGGCCCAGCGCCGCGTGCGCCCCGACTTCAAGCTGAATCAGCGCAGCGCCAGCGCCTGGGTGGAGGGCGAGTTTGGGCCTGTGGCAGGGGGGTGAGGGGTGCGGGGGGCCCTGGCCTTGTGACCACTTGCGATCGTGATCCGACAACTGGCGGGATGCTTGCACAAACTGAGCACTCATTGCCGTTCTCGCCATGACCACCCTTGCAAATGCAAGGCCTACCCGCACCAGCACTGACCGCATTGACAGACTGAGCCAGGTGGCCGAACTCATCGCCGAGAAAATTCCCGCATGCAGTGTGGACAAGCATGCGTTGTCGCGGGTTTTGCAAGAAGTGTTAGACGCTCGTGACGACAAGGGGCGATCTCCTCGACGCCAAATTTGATTGCATATTTTCGAGGTCAACGAACGCTCGACCTACGGCCTTTCAAACGCGCCAGAAGAACGTTTGCCGTCCACAGAGTAGGCCGCTCAACTGATGAAGAAAGACCGCCCTCATGTGGCGATGCATCGTCGATGCTGGTGAGCTCGAGGGTGCTTCAACCACCCCGTCATTCTGCCGCGCGCTTACAAAACGAACGCAAAAAAACTTGATCCCTCGACCCCGACCCAGCCTCAGCCAGGTCGGGAGTGATGCCATCAAGCAGTCGCTGGGCTGTGGACTCCAACCCACCGCAAGATCCCCACAGCCACCTGAGCGCCATCGATACAGCGCCATTCCAGTGCCCCCGGACCCTCCCTATCGAGGCCATCCACCCTGGCGCTGTAAGCACTCCCCCAAGGCAAGCCCTGCGAGACATCCAACAGCAACAGCGCGGTGACCACCCCTTGGGGCCGGGTGCGGTCCCGCTCCACCCCCGTCACCAGAGCCCACCAGCTGAAATACCCATCTCCCAGTTGAACCAGGGCCAGGCCTCCACTCAGAATCAGGCGCTCGATCAGCCCCGCATCGGAAGCCCGCCAGCCATCGTGTGGCTGTGCATGTCCTGCCAGCGGCCAAACCCCCAAAATCCCCCCGGCTACCGCCGAGCACCAGGCCAGACCTCCATCCCGGCGAGCCTTCGGCGCCCGGACCTCCCTGAACCCTGGGCCGCATCGGCCCGAAGGCCGGGCCAGGTACTGCAACTCCCCCTCAAACCGCAGCCCCCGAACAAACAGTTGCTCGATCTGAGGTGGCTTGGGGTAGGTGTCAGTAGTCATCAGGCACCAGCACCGTCGTCACCGACCGGTCTGCCTCCGTGATCACCCACACCTTCTCGGATCTTGGCTGCCCGTCCACCACCCGCTTGAGCGTGTAGACCGACAGGATGCGCATTTGGAGGATCAGCGCGCGTCGATTCATCTCAGCATCATCCCCATCGACATCCCCCCAATCCCCGCGCACGTGCCGGGCCAGCAGTCGCAGCGGTGAGAACCGAAACACCTGCAGCATGTCCATGGCCGCTGGTGTCGCAACAATCCTCCCCAAAGCAAACAAGGGCGCCTCATTGGAGCGCCCTTGCTGATGGTTTGTCGTGCCCGCGGCCTTCCGCGTGACCGTGTCGTTGATCTCAATATCCATGTTCATTCCCATTCAGTGATTTGAAGGTTGATCCCCCACAGATCTGCCGTCCGGACACGGCTACGCCTCGCCAAGAGCGATGCCAGCCATACCGGTGGTCGAACAAATGTGGGGACGTAAAAAAGGAGAAGGGCGCCCTCGCAACCGCGAAGCGCCCCCTGTGGTTTGACGCAGGCCTTGCACCTGCCGTCGTTGGCCGCTCTGGCTCAGTGCCGCAGCAGCGCTGCCTTCGCTTCCAGCTTGCTGCCCAGCGTGGGCCGTGTTTGCCTTTCCTGATTGGCTGGGTCGACCTGATCAGACTCCGTCGGTGAAGTCGCGTCACCCCCTGTCACTGGGTAAAACTCTTCCACCAGCGCGGTCCCGTCTTCAGCCGACTCCTCAAACGCCCCCAGAGCCAGTCCAGCCTTGGCTGCCGCATCGAGCGCCGCCTGGTCAAACCCGGCGTCCTCCCGCTCAGCCCAAGTCGCCTTGGTTTGGGCAATGGCCTCCAGCAGCGTCATCCCACCCCGGACCGTGAGGTCCACGTAAAAGATCGCAGCCCGGTGAGATTGCGTCGTCGACTTGCCCCGAAGCCGAAGCTCCAGGGGCATGGCCGACAACTTGCCTCCCGTGATCGCCTGGAAGTACTGAAGCCGAGCCGCCAGTGCCCGGATGCTGTTGAACCCCGTGGTCCGGAACACAAAGCTGCCCAGTTCATCGGTCTGGTCGTCGCAGTCCACGTCGATGCGCACATTGAGACGCCCATAGGGCTTGCACCCCTGGTCGACTCCCAACTGGCACCCCTCCGGTGATGCGCATTCCAGCGTCTGGATCCCTGTCGAGGTGGACCGCCGGCAGGTCTCTCCATTGCCCACACACAGCGGCCTTCCGGTCTTGCGATCGAACAGGCTGTAGTTGGCGCGCAGGCTCAGGTCCGGATCGTCAAACAGCAGCCGCACCGGAATGCTGCGCAACTTGGCGTGAGCGTTGGAACTGGCGTTTCCGTTCGCCGGTTCAACTGATTTGCGCAGTTCCGCATCCACCGGATGGTTCACCCAGCTCCCCCGGGTCTGCACCTGGGAGGTGATGGTGAACTCGTCATCCTTCTCGGGCACGCGCTTGCCCGACTTCTCCACCACGCGCCCGATGGAGATCCGCCCCAGCACCGGGGGCGTCAAAGCCAAACCTTTGAGCATGATTTTTTCCCTATCCTATGAATTGAAGCGAGACCGCCGTTGATCAGGCAGACCTCGCGTGGGTTGGAAGTGATTCAGGTGTTGGAACTGACCAGGAAGCGACGGCTTCCCGGTTTGGACACCTGGTACTGGGCCAGCAGTTCAGGATGAGCAGCACCCAGACGCTCTTCATCCAAAGCCAAGCCGTCCTTGGACCGCTTGAAACTCACCACCCCAGACTCGAACAAGACCTTGGACGCATCCCCCATGCGTTGAACAATGGCTTGCTTCAACTGGGCTTCGCGCTCGCCTTGGGCCTTCAGGGCAGCGCGCACAGCGACCAGGTCGGAGAACACCGACTCCATCACCAGGTCCCCGCGAAGATCGAGCGTCTGACCCGCATCCCTTGGGTACAGAGCACGCAACGCCTCGTTGGATGACTCAGATCCGTCAGCCGCTGGTGCGGTGTCTGTGTCGACGAAGCGTTTGAATGCGTGCTCCAACTCCACCAGCTGGCGGATCATGGCCTCGTCACGCGCCACCCGATGCACCTGAAGCTCCTGGCCACAAATGAGCACCGCCACATCGACGGCCTGCTTGCCTGTGA
This sequence comes from Curvibacter sp. GW821-FHT09D12, assembly GCF_059416245.1. Classification (NCBI taxonomy): domain Bacteria; kingdom Pseudomonadati; phylum Pseudomonadota; class Betaproteobacteria; order Burkholderiales; family Comamonadaceae; genus Curvibacter; species Curvibacter sp. GW821-FHT09D12. The sequence continues at coordinate 237,191 of NZ_JBWKOU010000009.1, forward strand.
CCGCGAGCTGGTGCATCACCTGCAATTGAACGTACTCCGGCACCCCGTCACGCCAAAGGCGCTCCCCGTGGTACCCAGCCGTCTTGCACTCCAGGATCTGCACATCAGGACAACCAACCACCTCCCGGTCGATGTTGGCCAACATCCAGGGGTGATCGGCATGCTGCAGAACCGCATTCACCTTGCGAACCCGGTTGCCGGTGCGCTTGGTGTAGTGGGCCGCCACAATGGGCTCCAGCAAGGTGCCCCAGTACAGCGGAGAGGTTTCCGACTCATCGACCGCCGGCAGCAAGTGCCCGCGACCGGTCTTGATCATCCAGAGCTCAAGCTGAGATTGGTAGGGGTTGAGCCCCACCGCCGCAGCAGCATCGGAACTGCCGATCCCACCCCGACGAACCTCCAGCCATTGCTCACGGGTCAGGCCTTGGGTCTTGACCAGGCGCAGGGCAGGGCGGGGGCGCGAGGAACCAGAAACGGAAGTCGAAACAGAGGCGGAAGAAGCCGGCGAAGCGCCTGCCGAAGAAATGGCGTGTGCCATGAGAAATCCTTTCGAATGGGTTGAACAAGAAACCTGACCCCAACAAAGCTCTCACCCACCAAAGCAAAAGCCCCGCGCCATCCATCCAGGGTGGGCGGGGCTTATGCCGTAGGGTGGGGGTGAAGAGCGATGGCTGGGAGGGAGGACAGGAAACCGAAGTGGTAAGAAACAAGGAACAGGCGTAAGACCATTCCTACGCATAGACGTATGCCTAGGCGCAGGGGTCAAGCGACCAACTGCAGCGCCTGATCCAATGCGCGCTGCTTGAGGTTGGCCCCCTGGCCGAACCAGGCACTGTCGAGCCGGTACTCCTGAGACCGGGCCCGGCGCTCGTGGTCCACGAACTCGGTCACGGCATTCAGCAGGCCCCAGGCCGTGCCTTGTGCTGACGACAGTTCCGCCCCGCGGCCTTGCCCGTCATACAGCGCTTGCACCTTCTTCAAGGCCCGCTCATTGACCAGCTTGGCCGCAGGATCGAGGTGGCCCTGATGTCCCGGATAGCCGTGATGGCCGTCCATGCCCGAAGGCAGGCAAATCACCTTGAGGAAGTAATTCATCGCTTCGTGGGTCTTCACCTTCCTCTCGGCCAGGGTCTTCATGCGGTACATGAAGCTGTCCCAGTTGGACACGGCAATGCCCAACTGCTTCTTCACCGCTTGGGCATCGAAGGCAGTCGAGTGCGGCACCCGGATGGCACTGGTTGCACCGTTCAGGGCAATCGTCAGGGTGTTATGACACACCACCCGGATCGTGGTCGGCGTGGCCGTGGTGGCCAAGGTCCCGTCGCACGACGTTGCCAACAGTAGGTAGCCATTGACCACATCGGTGCCCTTCAAGGCCGTGGTCTTGCCCGTCTTGGCCAGAGCCCAGAACTTGCGGCCCTCCTTCAGAACACCGGCTGTCTCCAGCTCGAACCCGGACACCTCGGTCAGGTCCCGGTAGAACTCCAGCACCTCCTTGGGTTGAACCACCTGGTAGCGGCCACCCACGACAGACAAAGCCGTCTTGGTGTCACTGCGGTACAGCACCTTCTGATCCTCGAAGGTCTGGATGGCACCCAGACCACCGGCTTCACCGGCCATGAAGCGAACCGGGGTCTCGCAGATCTTCCAGTCCATGCCCGCTTGCTGGGCCCAGACATCGATGGATTGGCGAGCGGGCAGGGCGTTGCCCAGGGAATGCCAGGGCGTCTCGCCCCCATAGGCCATGGATTGCATCAAATGAGCCATGAGAAATCTCCTGAAAAACGAAGAAATGAGGAAACCGGAAGAAACTCAAATCAGCCCGCGCTCGGCCAAGCTGACCAGGCCGCTGCGGGTGACGATGAAGTGATCCAGGACACGTACATCCACCAAGGACAGGGCGGACTGCAATGTCTTGGTGAGGGTGATGTCGGCGGTAGACGGATCCGGTGAGCCGCTTGGGTGGTTGTGAGCCAGGATCACGGCGTTGGCCTGACGGGCCAGGGCTTCGATCACCACCTCTCGGGGGTAAACCGAGGTCTGGGTCAAGGAACCCCGGAACATCTCCAGGGCATCAATGACCTGGTTCTGGGCATCCAGGAACACGACCGTGAACACCTCGTGCGGCCGGTCAGCCAGCAGCACCTGCAGAAAATCCCGAACGGCACAGGGGCCGCTCAGGAAGTAGCTTTGCCGCACCGAACGCTCCAGATGGGCCAGTGCTTCCTGAACCACAGGGGCTCGGCAATAGCCGGCCAGGCCAGAGCAGACCACCGTCGAGTCCGAGGCAGAACGGGGGGCAGCAGCGGAGCCACCTGAAGAACACAAACAAGTCATGAAAACCTCCTTGGCCCAGGGCCGAAGCAGTGCGAGACAAAGAAAGGGAAGACGCCCCAAGCTGTCCCCACCCCAGACGGCATAAGGCCCCGGGTACCCAGAGGTACGCGGGGCCAACAGCAGAGAGGAGTGGGAGGGAAGCCCGCCGCCTGAAAGGCGGAGCTGGTAGGGGGCAGGGCAGCGAACGCGTGTCAGTAACTTCGGCTGATGCTGAAGCGGTGACCGCAGTCCAGGCAGCGGCGGTTGTGCAGCAGGTGCTCGTCGATGGCTTCACCCAGACGGGCGCCCACGGCACAGCCGGTGGTGGCACCGACCAGTGCGCCCAGGATCAATTGACCCAGAGGGCTGGAGGGCGAGTTGGAATCTGCCAGGGCCGGCACATCCCAACCAGAACCACCTGAGGCGACTGCACCCAGACCGACAGAGCCGGCTGCGACACCGGCCATGAGGCCAACGGCGCAACCGGTCTTGCGACCCCAGGCGAGTTCGGTGGTTTGTTCGCTTTGGCAGCGAGGGCATTCAGCTCGCATGGCCGGCGTGGGGGCAATGAGGATTGGTGGAGCAACGGGTGCTGGCTTGCGACATGCGTTGAACGGCCATTGCCGTGAGTGCGCCCAGGGCGAACACCACAACGAAGGCGGACAGGCAGTCCATGGGTAAGCGGCCAGTCCTCCCATCTTGCCCCCCATTTCAGAGCTCCCGAAGATGCCCATTTCACTTCTAAATGGACATTCTCATGGGTGCAATCAAAGGCGGTACACGTCGTAAACACAGCGACGAATTCAAGGCCCATGTGATGGCGGCGTGCCGTCAACCTGGGGCCTCGGTGGCGGGCGTGGCCAGGATTCATCAACTCAACGCCAATCTGGTCAGCATTTGGCTGCGGCAGGCTAAAGATCGCCTCGCGCAGCCCCACGGTGTTACTGATATGGCCACCGATGTCAGCCCCCGCCCGGTGGCGGTTGGTGCCCAGCAGTTCGTGGCATTACACATGGCGGCCGAGTCGGGCAGTGGGCGTTCCGATACAGCTTCGCCAGACCAAGACATCCGCGTCGAGTGGCATCGGGGCGATGCCAAAGTCACGGTGTCATGGCCCTGCTCAGCCGCAGGTGACTGCGCGGCCTGGCTCAA